>JAKAJV010000037.1 GCA_021813585.1 Bacteroidota bacterium
GCTTTGAATCTGGTCTATGTTGATCGAAACCAGAAAATAACTGTTTTTATCTTCAGCTTTCCAGTCATAATTTAGATTAATTATTCCGGTACCTTTAAAAATCCATTCATCGAAAAACTTTTCCAAGCTCGTGTGGGAGACCTTTTCGCACACTTCCTCAAAATCTTTTGTAGAGGCGCTCATATATTTATAATCGTTAAAATAAGTTCTTAATATATTAAAGAAGATAGAATCACCAACCTGTTTCCTAAGCATGTGGAGAACCCACGCGCCTTTATCGTAAACCGTACCTCCGAACATGCTAACCGGATTATAGACCGTCCCGCCAAAATTATCGCGGAACTTGCTCATCATGCTGGACCTTAGAGCGCCGGGACCGCCCTTGTGTTCGGCATACAGCGCTTCGCAGTAAGTTGCAAATCCTTCGTTCAGCCATATGTCTTTCCAGGTCTCCGGGCCGATTGCATCACCGAACCACTGGTGAGCAAGCTCATGGGCATAAACATCGTTAAAGAATTGCTTGCCCCCCACGAAATTAAATCCCACTCCGGTTATGGTTTGAGTTTCCATTGCGCCTAGCTGCCAAAGGAACTCCGCAACTCCATACTTCTCTTTTATAAACGGATATTCTCCGAATTTACCGGCAAAAAATTTAATCATTTCGGGATGCTCTTTAAAATCGATCTTTGCTTCATCTACCTGATTAGGAAACGCATAGTAGTCGATTGACATCGTATCCTTTTTATCCCGTGAGATGTACTTATTGGAAAAGTTAACGTAGTCCGAAGAATATAGGCAGATCAAATAAGTGGAAAGAGGATATACGGTTTTCCAATAGTAAGTTCTGCGTAAGCCGTTAGTGGTAACGCTAATTAACTTACCGTTTGATACGGAAACCTCCGAGGAATCGTTTGTAATTTTCATATCTAGAAGTGCTTTGTCCGAAGGCATATCGTTGCACGGGAACCAGGTAGAGGCGTAGCTCGGCTCGTTAAGATTATAAACGCAGGACTGTCCGTTAATTTCACCGAAGACGAACGAGGAGAATCCTTCGCGCTTTGGAGTGCCGCTGTACTTGATATTCAAATTAAAAGTATCTTTCCGAACGCTTGAAAGCGGAATGAATAAATGATATTGATCGGTTTTAAAATCCGCACGCTCGCCGTTTAACTTAAGCGAGGAGATTTTCATATTATCATAAAAATTGAGATCGATCTGATTTAAGTTTTTATCCAGGATTACTCCGCAAATAGTTGCGTCTCCCTTTAGTAATTTCTTTCCGGTATGTAAATCTACACTTAAATAATAGTGAAGTATATTTATCTTGTGCTGGTCTTCCAGAATATAATTTTTGGGAGTCTCATCATCACCCAAAGCTGAATTTTGATCTTTAAAAATTTGATGTAATTTTATGGTTGATTTTCCGTAATTAGTATTTGCACCGTATTTCCAGTTAAAAGAAATTAACGGTAAAATTAATAAGGGCAAAATCAGCCTGGAAGACACGCTCATTGTTTTATTTAATCGTTTATAAATACGCAGGTAACGGTTTATTAAGAATTCGGTTTTAACTTTGTGCAAATATAATTTTCTGCAAATACTAATTTAAAAATCGGCTTATAACTATAACATAAAATTAACAATTTCTCCGGTTGCCAAACAAATCATATTTCAATATATTTATGTAAATTTTAGGAGGGTTTATGACTTTTCCGGGATCTTCAATTTTAAGAGAGACAATTACCATGCTGCTGGCCGGCGGCCAGGGTGAGCGGTTGTACCCCCTTACGGCTTTAAGAAGCAAGCCTGCCGTACCTTTCGGCGGGAAATACAGGATTATTGACTTTGCACTTTCAAATTGCCTCAATTCAGGTCTTCGAAGAATCTTTGTTTTAACCCAGTATAAATCCGATTCGCTTAACCAGCACCTGCTAGAAGCCTGGAGTATTTTTAATCCGGAGCTGGGCGAATTTATTTATAATATTCCCCCGCAGAGAAAATTCAACAACGACTGGTACCTAGGCACGGCAAATGCAATTTACCAAAACTCAAATTTGTTTTCCTCAGAAAAAAACGTTAATTGGGTGCTGGTCTTAAGCGGCGACCATATTTATAAAATGGACTACCTGAAGATGCTTCAATAGCATGTTGATATGAAAGCCGATCTTTCGATTTCTTGCAACGATATTTCGAAGGATGAGGCCAGCCGCTTTGGTATTGTAGGCATTAACGAAAAATACCAGGTTACATCCTTTATTGAAAAGCCGGCCAACCCGCCGGAAATACCAGGCCGCCCGGGCAAATGCTTTGTGAATATGGGAATTTACGTTTTCAATGCCTCGGTACTTTACGATGTTTTCAGGGAGATGGAGGAACAAAAAATTAAGGCGCACGATTTCGGCAACGACATTATTCCTTACCTCATAAAATCCAAGCGAAATGTTTGCGCCTACCATTTTTTTGACGAGAACAAAAAGCAAAAGCCGTACTGGAAGGATATCGGAACAATAGACAGCTATTACGAAGCCAGCATGGATTTAATTTCCGTTACGCCGGAATTTAATTTTTACGATTCCAGCTGGCCTATGCGCACTTACCAGTTCCAGGCGCCGCCGGCAAAAACCGTTTCGCATGAGGGCGAAAGAGTAGGACGTACATTAAATTCATTGATTTGCGACGGCTCTATAGTTTCCGGAGGACTTGTGGAAAGATCGCTTCTGGGCCCCAACGTAAGAGTAAACAGCTTTTCTTACGTTACAGATTCTATAATAATGAACAACTGCAACATAGGCAGGCATGCCAGAATAAGGAGAGCAATAATAGATAAGAATGTAAAGGTTCCCGAAGGATATGAGATAGGATTCGACCTGGATGGCGACAAGAAAAAATTTACAGTTACCGAAAGCGGTATTGTTGTTATCGGTAAAAACCATGTACTGCCTGTTTAGGGAAAAATATTTTAGAAGAAAAGAATGAGCGTACCAGGATGAATCCCAGTGTTGAATCGAAGCTGAAAAATCTGCCGGATAAACCGGGTATTTATCAATTTAAAAACGATAAAGGAAAAGTAATATATGTAGGCAAGGCGGTTAATCTAAAGAACCGCGTAAGAAGCTACTTCCACAACGGTGTTACTTCTCCTAAAACGCTGGCACTTGTAGGTAAAATAGCCGACCTGGAGCTAATAGTAACGGACAACGAAATTGAAGCGCTTGTACTGGAAAATAATCTTATTAAAGATCTGAAGCCCAGGTACAACGTAAACCTTAAAGACGATAAATCATATCCTTTCATCAAAGTTACAAAAGAGCCCTATCCGAGAATCTACCCGACGAGAAGAATAATAAAGGACGGCTCAAAATATTTCGGACCTTACACCGATGTAAAGAATATGAAGTCATCGCTCAGAATGATAAACCAGATTTTTAAAATAAGAAGCTGCAAGTTAAATATTGATCAGCCCGGGATAGATGCCGGGAAATTTAAAGTCTGCCTCGACTATCATATAAAAAAATGCGACGGGCCATGCGAAGGATTAATCTCCGAGATAGCTTACAACGAAATGGTGAACGAAGTTATTAGAGTATTAAAAGGCAAGACGGACGATTTAATTAAGGACTTGAACCGGAAGATGCAGTTTGCCGTAGAAAGCCTCGAGTTCGAAAAGGCTGCTGAATTAAGGGATAGAATAAACCAGCTGCAGGTTATTTCTTCCAGACAAAAAGTTGTAAGCGAAGACTTAGATGACCGGGACATTTTTTCAATTGCCTACGAAGGCAAAGACTCGGCATGCTCGGTCTTTAATATTAGGAGCGGGAAGCTTGTTGCAAAGAAACAGCTAAGGCTGGGCATAGAAGACGGCGAGGTAGCGGAGGATATCTATTCTGCGGCTATAAAATTTTATTACGGCGAGTTTGTAGAAATTCCGAATGAGATTGTAATGGAGGTTGAGCCGTCGGATGCTGAAACATTAAGCCAGTGGCTTTCTCAGAGGGAGAATAAAAAGATAAAATTTATTATCCCGAAGCGCGGAAGCCTAAGCTCGTTGGTAAAGATGTGCAAGGAGAACGCAATACTGCAGCTTAAAGAAATTCAGTTACAGAAAATGAAGAAAGAAGGGCACGTACCGTATGCTCTTGCCGCACTGCAGAGAGACTTACGTCTAAGTGTTCTGCCCAGGAAAATAGAGTGCTTCGATATATCAAACCTTCAAGGCACCGACAGCGTTGCCAGCATGGTTGTATTTGAAGACGGCAAGCCGAAAAAAAGTCTTTACAGGAAATTCATTATTAAAGAAGTACAGGGCCCCGATGATTTCTCCAGCATGAGGGAAGTTATTAAACGCCGCTATTCGAAGCTGCTGGAAGAAAGCGGGATTTTTCCGGACCTGATTATGGTTGACGGCGGCAAAGGCCAGCTTTCCAGCGCAGTAGAAATTTTAAATGAGCTTGGAATCCAGAAGTACACTATAATAGGACTGGCAAAAAGGCTTGAGGAAGTATTTTTTCCAAACCATTCGGAGCCCGAATCAATTTCCAAAACCTCTTCCGGATTAAAGCTTTTACAGCAAGTAAGAGACGAAGCGCACCGGTTCGCAATAACATTCCATAGAAACCGGCGAAGCAAAAGAACAATCAAAACGGAATTGACGGATATAAAAGGCATAGGGAACAGCACTGCGCAAAAACTTTTAAAGGAGATAGGGAGCCTATCGGAGATAAAGAGTGCGGATATGAACAAGCTGTCTCAAATAGTCGGTAAGCAAAAGGCAGAAATTCTAACTAAATATTTTTTGGAAAATAAAAATTAATCCCGATGAAACTACTTTTTATATACCTTTTACTCATCCTCTTTACCGCCGAAGGCGTTGAAGCACAGAATAAAAAAAATTACATGCAGACAATATCGGATACTTCCGCTGCAATGGATTTTTCTTATCTGCGCGACACGGTCTTTACTGTAAAACCGTATTTCATAGAAATAGACCTTGCCAAGCAGGAAGGTTATCTCCATTCCAGGAACGGCGAAGTAAAAGTATTCGGGATTTCATCCGGCACAAACAAATTAAAGGACGGAGTTAATACGAACGAGGGATTGTACGTAATTCAGGCAAAGCTTCCGAGATGGTACAGCCGGCAGTTCGACAGCACTCTGATGCTTAACTGGTTGGGATTTAATTTCGGCATCGGCTTTCACGCCCTTGCAACAAGCGGCTACTATAATTATCTGGGAAAAAAGAAAAGCTCTCACGGCTGCGTCCGCATCTCCAGGCCTATCGCCAAACTGTTGTATTCAATCATCGATACAGGTACCCCGGTACTAGTGCACAGCGGCAGCAGCGCGGTTAGCGTGGGCTTCGCAGACTCATCTATCAATTACAAGCAGTACAGCTACCATGAAGTAATCAGACTGATGAAAACCATGTACCGGCAGCTTTATTCAGGCCGGCATTTTTTAAATAAAGCGCCGGTAATTATTATTGATAAATTTAATGTTGAGCACCCCGGGCTGCCTATAGGCGATTCCAGGAAAATTCTTAAGCGGCAAATTATAAAATCGGCTTACCTTTTTGTAAGCTCGGTTATTCCTAATTATAAATATGCAGAGGCAGTTAAGAACCCTGCACAATTAACTTCGCTTAACCCGGGCAAGTGAATAATTTTTACCGCTTGATGTAAAAAATCGGAAATAATTAGTTATTTTTATTTAGCCTTATGTTAAAATTAATTATGAAACGACTCTTCATTATATCGCTTGCTCTGATGATATTTTCCGGCTGCAGTATTTTGAATAAAGGCAGGAAAAGCGAGCCGGAATATAACTCCTTCTCCCTTAGAGCGATAGTTGAAAAGGCTATTAATGGCGACACAGCAGCAAATAAGAAGCTAAGTTATCTGGCGGATTTAAATCTGCCGGTAAAAGCAAGCTATAATTCCTTCACTATCGACAGTCTAAAAATCAAATCCGGGAAAAAATATTATTTGGTACTGTTAAACTATCCGAACCCCGTCTACAACCGCTTCGCCGTGTATGATTCAACTTTAAGATTATATCTTCTTGATAAATCTTTAAACGGAAATATTTACGAATCGGTTATTGACTTGAACGGACAAACCATAGTTAAGATACTGGAAGATTTTATTTCCAAAGACGTATTAACCGTAAACAGATTGTCTTTATACAGGATCGATGCGGGCTCGGCACAAATGATATTCAGAACCTTTACCAAGCTGGCAGAGCCTAAAATAGAATTTGATCAGAAGATTACGGAAATATCTACCGACAGAATAAAGACTGAAATAACAAGCACAAAAAGTTCGGAGATAAACGATAAGGGCGATGTTTTCGCTTATGATTATTCAACCGGGAAATACAATAGTCTCAACAACCTGTTCACAGGTTTTGTAATAGACAGAATAAAAAATTTCAACCAAAAAGTAGAGAAGCCGGAGATAACCGATAAAAAGAGTATGTATGCTTCCGTGGGAATAGACCTGAACCTTGATACGCTTAAGACTACCGGCAACACTAAAGATACCCGTGGATACACTCTTACTCTAACCGATAATTGGAAGACGCTTAAGAACATAGCAATAACCGATTACTTGAATAAGGAATTAAAAGGTACCAGGTATATAAACGAAGTTCTGGGCGCAAGCATATCGATAATAATGATTCCGGCTCAGGATTCGGCTGAGATGTACATTAATTACGACCTAAACAAAACTACCGAAGGCAAATATAGAGTCCGCTACTCCGATAAGATAACCACCAGAAAAGAGTTCGTGCAATTCTTTGAGTTCTCATGCGGGATAAAAAAGTATATTCTGATCTTAAGAGCTTCAAAATTCACTTACGAAAAATATAAGAACGACTACCAAACAATTATCAATTCATTTACAATTGACTGCTGATGTATAAACTGTTATTATTTTTAAACAAGACAAACGATAAACATTTGTTAACTACGGTAATTAACCCGGGAAAAGAAATATGAATATTTATTTAGTGCGTCACGGCGACGCCGAGAAAACAGCCATCGGTAAAAAAGACTTCGACAGGGATTTGACGCCGGAAGGTAAAACTAAAATTAAATCGACTGTAATAAACTGGAAGAATTTTCTTCCGGAAATAAGCGCCATTATTTCCTCCCCTTATGTGCGCGCATTAAACACTGCAAAGATTATAGCCGAGGTATACGAATTCAAAAACGAGATTATAGTCGATAAGAAAATTTCGCCCGGCAGCAAAACCGACAACATTATCGAGATAGCCAATTCTATTGAAGGCGAAGAAATAATAATAGTCGGCCATCAGCCGGACTTATCTTTGCATGCATCAAATCTTGTTTCCAACGGAAGCGCCGGCATCGAATTTAAAAAGGGAGCTGTTGCAAAAATTTCTTTCAGGAACAAGGCACATCTAGCAAAAGGCACCCTGGAGTATCTAATACCCGCAGGATCATTCAAATAAAAAGGGCACTAGGTTACACAAGAATCGTACTTACCGCTGCTTCCTTCCGGACCTGACGGGGTTGGGTACTATCATGTTAACCAGTGCCCAATATCTTTTAGAAAGCGGATGCAAAGATTCTAATTTTTTCCGTCTTTTACAAGAAACGGAACCATTTCCTCTTTAAAAAAATTAGAGCGCTCATTGCTGCAAAATTATTTAACATCCATGTCAATCTTTTGCAAATCCTTATCCGCGGATGACGAGCCGACCAGTAGATGATAAGTATCCGGCTCAACAACGAATCCCTTTCCGCTTATCCAGCGCTTTAGATATGCGGGCGTAATTTCGAACTTAACCTTTCTTGTTTCTCCCGGATTCAATGAAACCCTTTCGAATCCTTTCAAAGTCTTTATTGCAATTGTATCCTTTTCAGCCTTAATATAAAGCTGCACAACTTCATCACCTCTCATTTTTCCCGTGTTGGAAACATCGACGGTAAGGACAGTCGAATCGCCGGCAGCCACGGTATTTTTTGCGACAGCCAGGTTACTGAATTTAAAAGTAGTATAGCTTAGTCCGTACCCAAACGGGTAAAGCGCCTCGCCTTTGAAATAACGGTAAGTCCTGTTCTGCATATTGTAATCGTCGAACGGAGGCAGTTGATTTACAGATTTGTAAAAAGTAACAGGCAGCTTACCGCCGGGATTGTAATTGCCGAAAATAACATCGGCAATAGCATCCCCCGCTGCTTCTCCGCCATACCACGATTCAATAATTCCAGGGATGCTTACATTCTCCCAATCTATAGACACGGCGCTGCCGTTCAGCAGGACTAATATAACTGGCTTACCGAGCGCAGAAATTTTCTTAATCAAGTCTTCCTGTACGCCGGGAAGATTCAAAGTCATCCTGTCCCCTCCTTTGAATCCCGGAATATTTACTTTCATCTCTTCGCCTTCAAGCCTTGGAGATAAACCCATGCACATAATTACCGCATCCGATTTTTTCGCAGCGTCAACTGCTTTCTCTAGAAGATCGTTCTGCGGGATAGACCATATAAGGTGCATCACTGCAAAGCGCAATACCTCGGAAAATTCTACTTTAATTTTATATGCCTTTCCGGCTGCAAGAAATATTTTTTTATAATTATCGTGCGGCTCGTGCTCGTTAAAATAGTCTAGGGAGAGAGAATCATTCACAAATATTTTATAACCATTAAATCCGAATCCGCCTAGGTAATACTCTCCGGTTTTAGGCGGAACGAGGTATCCGGTCCATCTTACTCCGAAATCGTTATTAGGGAAATCTTTTCGAGGTTTCCCGTTCCACCAATCAAAGTTAATTTCCTTATCTACTCTTGAAAAGACCGGCCGCCCTTTTAGCTGGTGGTTGTTAAAGTATTCGCCGGTTAATCCGTTTTCATTTTTATCCTTGCTTGTAAAAAGATATTCAGATGCAACAAGCTTTAGAGACGGCATGTTATCGGCTACGTTGCAGCCGCGGGCATAATATATTTTAATATTCCTGCCTGCTTTCTTTTTAATGCCGTCCAGCGGAGTAACCGGATGGGAAGTAAAGCCGTGGTAATTGGCTAACAGTATTTCCGGGTCATCGGCGTTTGGCCCAATTACCGCAATGCTTTTAATATCCCTCTTCAACGGTAAGATTGTCTTGTCATTTCTTAGCAGCACAATAGATTCCTCGGCAGCTTTAAGGGCCAGTTCCTGGTGCAGCTTGGAGTCTACAACGCTCATATTTATTTTTGAGTAAGGCACCATAGAAGGCGGATCGAACATTCCGAGTTTAATCCTCGCGGTAAATAATCTCTTCACCGAAGTGTCTATTGCCGCTTCCGAAACCAAGCCTTTTTTGATTGCATCCGTTAAATGATCGTATGTATCACCGCAATTCAAATCCGTTCCGGCCAGCAATGCCTTTGCAGCGGCATCGCTGGCATTTTTAGCCTGCTTGTGGTACTCATAAATATCCTGTATTGCACCGCAGTCGGATACAACATAACCCTTGAATCCCCACCTGTCTCTTAAAATTTCATTCAGCAGGGGATCGTTGCTGCAGCATGCGTTCCCTCTAAAGCTGTTATATGCACACATAATCGAAAAAACTCCGGCGTTAACAACGCTTGCTTTAAATGCCGGAAGGTAAGTCTCATGCAAATCGTAGTCGCTTACATTTATGTCTATCGTGTGTCTCGTCGGTTCTGGTCCGCTATGCACGGCATAATGTTTGGCAGTAGCTATGGTTTTAAAATAGCGCGCATTATTCCCCTGCATGCCTTTAATAAACTGAACGGCCATTTGCCCGGTTAAATACGGATCTTCACCATACGTCTCCATACCTCTTCCCCAGCGCGGGTCCCGGAAGATATTAATATTCGGCGACCAGAATGTAAGTCCCTGATAAATTCCTCTCTGCCCTTTTTCAATTGCGTCGTTATATTTGGCGCGCGCTTCATCCGAAATAGCGGATGCTACCTTGTACATTAAAGCCCTATCCCAGGCGGCCGCAAGCCCAATAGACTGCGGGAAGACAGTAGCAATACCGTTACGCGCAACACCGTGAAGGCCTTCATCCCACCAATTATAAGCAGGTATTCCCAGCCTCTTGATTGCAGGCGCATCATAAACCATCTGGGATACTTTTTCTTTTAGCGTCAATCTGGATACAATATCTTCGGCTCTTTTCTCGACTGGTAATTTCGGATTAAGGTAGGGCAACTCCTTCTGCGCATTTACAAAGGCCGGAAAGAAAAGAAGGATTAGAATAATCCGGAGCGGCAACTTTTTTATATTCATAAATTCATTTTTAGCGATGAACACCCGGCTGACGAATGAAGTATTCATAAGAGGCCTAAAGTAATATTTGTTGGAAATTATTTGGAGTTCACTTTACGCAAAAATTCAGAACTCATCCCCCTCACCCCCTTCTCTTGGCAAGAGAAGGGGGACTGGGAGGTTGAGTTTATATTCAAACAGATAAATTCTGAGTAAGGTAACTTATTTATTAAAATTTAATTTCAAAATAGAGGAGATAGGAATAAAAGGCAAAGAATTTTATTACGTTAAGGCTGGCCGGTTATTTTTTTATGAACTTAAGAACCGCGTTAATAAAGGTAAGAGGATGGGGCGGACAGCCCGGGATGAACAAATCAACTTTAACTTCGTCCAGAAACTCGCGGTTAAGCTCAAGCGACCCTGCAAAGATTCCACCGCTGATCGAACAGGCACCGAAAGCAATTACAAGCTTCGGAGTGCCGATGCTTCTGTACGCATCTTTTAAAGCCGGCGCCATATTTTTAGAAATGGGACCTGTTATTACTATCCCGTCGGCATGCCGGGGCGATGCTACAAAATCAATTCCGAATCTTCCCATATCAAAATTTACATTGCTGCAAGCGCCCAGCTCCATCTCGCAGCCGTTGCAGCCGCCGGCTGAGACCTGTCTTAACTTTAGAGAATGCCCGAACATCTTCTTAATTTCTTTTGCAGAATCAATTGCAGCCTGCTCATACTCCTTAAAACTTTTTCCGGATGTTATATTCAACAATTGTCTTTTAGAGCTGGCTGTCTTATGCTCGCTCGTAAATTTTATTGCGCCGGTTGTACAGGCTTTTTCGCACTCTCCGCAAAATATGCATCTGCCAAGATCAACTGAAAGAGGATTTATTTCAATTGCCCCGGTAGGACAAATGTCTTTACAATTTACGTAGCCCCCTTCGCATTTAGATTCGTCAATTACCGGAAACCCTCTGTGAGTTGATAATAGTTCCGTGCCTCTAACATCGGGGATTGCCTGGTAACCGTGCTGTTTTCTTAGTTTAATTAAATCCAACATTTGATGCCTGCATAAAATTTATAAATCAAAACCGCTGTAGGATAGGTTGAAGCTTTTATTACAAAGCGGGAAATCCGAGATACCTTCATTCCTAACCGCTAGGGAAAGAGCAAACCAATTATGGAATGAAGGGTCTTTTATTTTTACCCGGCTTAGCTTGCCGTCTTTGCCGGTAATTAAGACATAAGCTATTTCGCCGCGCCAGCCTTCGCAGAGCGAAACGGCAAATTTTTCTGCGTCGAGCTGTTTAACATCTTTTTTAATTTCCCCGGCAGTAAAATTTTCGAGCTGTTCTTTAATAATTTTTATCGACTGCTGAACTTCTATAAAGCGTATATAGGCGCGGGCAAACACATCGCCGGAGTTTAAGGTTAATTTATGGACGGGGAAAAACTCATATCCTCCGGACGGATGGTCCGATCTTACATCAACTGCAAGCCCGCTTGCCCGTGCAGCCGGTCCAACCATGCCGATTTCCCTTGCGGTTTCTTTACTAACAATACCGGTCTTTTCAAATCTTTCCAGAACCGATGCAGAAGAGAATAAGACTTCTGCGGCAAGAGTTGTTTCGTCATTTAAGCGGTCCATAGTCGAAATAATTTTACCTGCAAGCGCGGTAGAAATATCGAAATTAATTCCGCCAGCCGTAATCAATCCTCTTCCGAACCTGTTGCCGCAGAGCGCCATGGTAGTGTTTATTATTTTTGTCCGCAGCGCTCCGAATACAGAGCTGCCTGTTAAATATCCTACATCGGTCGAAAGCGCCGAAAGGTCGCCGAGGTGGACTGCGATCCTCTCAAGCTCAAGTGCAGATGTTCTTATCTGCTTTGCTCTTCTTGTTATATCCAGATTTGAAAGAGACTCGACCGCAGAGGCGAATGCACCGCTATGCCCAATTACAGAATCGCCCGCTACAGACTCAGCAAGTTTTAAAAGATAAGTCTGCCGTGCGTTATTTCTAACGAACAGTTCTTCTATTCCGCGGTGCTGGAATCCCAGTTTGATTTCCAGCTGATAGATTTTTTCGCCGTGGCAGGAGAATCTAAAATGACCGGGTTCGATTACGCCCGCATGGATGGGACCGACACCGACTTCGTGCACGTCTTGGCCGCTCATGCCGAAGAACTCGTATTTTTCCTCCCGGCTGTTGATACCGGGAATTCCCTTTCTTACAGGCTTAAGCCATGGATGGCCTTCAGGCTTTATTCCAAACTGCTCGTATAATTCTCTTTCAAAAAGATGAGCGGAGGAAACTAGCGGAGTAATAGAACGGTAAGATTTATTGCCGTCGAAATTTGAAGATGACACAAAGAGCTTCGATGAATTGTCATCTGCTAAAATTACATAGAGGGTAACTATATCCTTTTCCTCGTTCCCGAAAAATTGAACCAGCCGTTTACCGCTTCTTAACCCGCCGGCAATCTCCCCGGTTAAATCGTCAACATGCACGCGCGGAATATCTTTAAGAGATACGGATTGAAGGTTTTTTATTTCAAGCCAGTTCATATTATAGACCTCATTACCGGAGAAAATTAGCTGCGCTGTTAAGGAATGAATATATTTGCGGCGAAATATTTATTCCCACAATAAATAGGATAAAAAGCAAAACCATCTGCGGCGCATAAGCTGCAAATCCATTTTTATTTATTAAGTTTTTATCTGCCGGAGCTTCACCGAAAGCCATTTTAAATACGGCGTTGGCCATACCAAATGCCACAATTACCAGAAACAGAAAGAATGGTACAGCAAGCCAGCTAAGGCCTTCCATCCAAAGCGCCTTTACTATAAGAAATTTACTTAAGAATATAGGGAACGGCGGCATTCCTATTATTGCAAGCATAGAAACAATCCAGAGCCAGCCGGTACGGGAATCGCTCATTAATAAACCGGAGACAGGCTCAATTTTTTTACTCTTGTGCAGATAAAGAATATTTCCCGATGTAAGAAACAGCGAAGTCTTTGATAGAGAGTGTGCCAGCACGTGAAGCATTAATGCAAATACACCATACTTACCAAGGGCAATACCTATAAATAATATTCCCATGTTTTCGATTGAAGAATATGCCAGCATCCGTTTGTAATTCTTTATCCGAAGCATATACACGGCGCTTATCATTAACGATAAAAATCCTGTTAACAGGAAGAGGAAATCGGAAAAGCCTTCCAGGTGTGCGCTGATAAAAATTTTCTGTACGCGCAATAATCCCAGCAAAGCGGAGTTTAAAAGCGTACCGGACAAAAGTGCCGATACCGGCGAAGGCGCCTCGGAATGCGCATCCGGAAGCCATGCATGTATTGGCGCTATGCCTATCTTCGTACCTAATCCTACAAAGATAAAAGCAAAGGAAACTTTTAACCAAAAAGGATTTATCTGCGAGGCCTTATTGTATAGGTCGGTAAAGAACAGCGAATCAATACTCCGGCTGCCTATTGTAAGAAGAATGATTCCGACAAAGGCCAGCGCAATACCCACCGAACATATGTAAATATATTTCCACGATGCCTCAAGCGAGGATTTTTTCTTTTCAAAATAGATAAGCAGGGCACTGGTTAAAGTTGTTGCCTCTACAAAAACCCACATTAAAGCCAGATGCGCCGCTAATATTACTCCTGCCATTGCAACAACAAAAAACTGAATCTCGGCTATGTATATCGATTCTTGTTTCAGAGTAAAGCTATGCGACTTAAAATAAAACAAGCTGTACACAGATACCGATGCAAAAACAAGCGTCATTACGGTAAAGAAGAACAGCCCGACTGAGTCAAACTGAAAGTACGGCATTAACCAATCGGGAAGTATGTACCATTCTATTTTCAAGTATTCGGCGAAAGCCGCCATGATGTAAATTAACGGCGGGGCTAATAATGCAATGCGACTGATTATCCTTTTAGGAAGAGCTAAAGCAATTACGGCTAATATTACGGGCGCAAAAAAAATCAGACTAATCATCCTCAATCCCTCAGTTCGGTTAATATATCTACATGGCTGCCGTCGTACATTTCCTGTATCTTGTTAAAGAAGATAACGAACAAATAAATTCCCACGAATAGATCCAGCAGCACGCCGATATTAACCAGCATCGGCATTTCATTAGCAACCGAAAGCGACAGCAGGAAGATCCCGTTCTCCAGTATCATGTAGCAAAGGATATGTGTGATTATTCTTTTTCGATTGACTATTAGGAACAAGCTTGCAACAATTAATACGAGCGACATTCCGAAGTACAAAGGCTTAATGCCGGCATTTGTTCTGGCAGCCCAAAATGCCGCAACGAATCCGAACATGAAAATTCCGCTTGCTATAAGAATGGAATAGAACTGGGAAATATACGGCTCAACCTCTCTTCCAATTTCGTTTTTCCTTATCACCCTTAGTAAGAAAACCGGTATGAAAACCGCCTTTATCAATAAAGTCTCAAACATCAGGAATCCTAGATTCAACCAATTTATTTTATGTATATCGGTTATTACCAGAAGGAAAAGAAAAACACCCTGCAAGGCCAGTGTTTTAACGTAAGATTCGATTCTGCTTACGGCAAAAACATACAGCACGCTTGTGCCCAAAAGAATAATCAGAATATTTGTCATTTAACTCCTCTCAAAAAGAAAGCAATTACAGCAAAGGCCGTCAGCGAGAGCGCCGTCATTACGAAAATGAACTGAGGCACGTGGGACATCCTTGAACGTGCTATGAACGATTCAATCAAACCTATCGCTGTAAAAATCATTAATAAGATTAAGAAGAAGGATGCCATGACTAAAAGTAAATTAGGAAAAGCCGGCACAACCAAATCGGATATCAGTATAGAAAGTACGGTCATCTTTAAGCCTGAAGAATAAAGAATAAAAGCCAGGTCCGGTCCTGAATAATCCAGTATCATAACTTCGTGGATCATGGTCAATTCGAGATGGGTATTCGGGTCGTCAACCGGTATCCTGCTGCCTTCAACCAGAAGCATAATGAAAAGAGAAATAACCAACAGGATTTTTACCAGCACACTGTAGCCCGCGCTTACGCTTAATGAAGAAAAGATAACACTGAACGATGTTTGGCTTGTTAATAAGGCCAGAGAGCCGACTACAATAAAAAAGGCAGTCTCTACAATAGTGGAATATGTAGCTTCTCTGCTGGCGCCCATTCCTTCGAAGCTGCTTCCGGTATCCAGCGCCGCCAGCACCATAATAAATTTCGAGAATCCAAAAGCATATGCGAAGAGTACAAAATCCCCTGGGAAGCTGATTACGGAACCGTAAAATGGGAACGGGATTAACAATAAAGCAAAAACCGCCGATGCAATGCTTATGGACGGGAATGCCTGAAATATAAATGAGGTTGTCCTGCTTATAACTTCGCCTTTGCGGATTAATTTCATAAAATCGTAATATGGCTGCAAAATAGGCGAGCCTTTTCTTCCCGCCCAGACGGCCTTTACTTTGTTTATAATGCCGAGAAAGAAAAACGGCGAGACTAAAATTACTATAACCAACAGCAGCTTCATTTTTTAATTCACCCCCAATATCCATATAAGAAGGAAGACTAAAAATATCAGTCCGTAAATAATATACTGCTGAAGCCTGCCGCTTTGAATCCACGAGAACAATTCAAAGAACCTATTAACAAATTTTATTACAGGCTGAATTAAAAATCTTTCCGAAAAATCCTGCGCATGGCTTTCCAAAGAAGCTTCCTTCGGGAAAAGAACAGGCTCTTTTAACAGGTTTATTTTCTGCGGAACCAATTCCGCAACCAGGTGCATAAACGGCTGGGCGTACGAGCTTCCGGTATATTGAAGCCTGCTGCTGGCTTCCTGGTACCCGCAGTCCCACGTTTTAAATACTGTTACTTCCTTCTTCCTTAAAAGAAGAGACCTGATGAGATAAAAGAAAAGTATTAACGAGCCGAAAATTATAATTGAGCCGGATAAAATCTGGAGATTCATTTTTACCTGATCAAACATAAATGAAGCATTGGAAGGCAGGAATTGTTTAACGGCATTCTCAAGAAGATAAACAGTTGCATACGGGAATAAACCTATCAGTATTATAATAATGGATAGAAACACCATCGGCAGCAGGAGGAATGAATCTTTATCTTCGCGGGTAATATGCAGTTCGGTTCTTGGCTGGCCTAGAAAAGCAATACCGAACAGCTTGGTAAAGCTTAAAAGAGCCATGGCACCGGTAAACGCCAATCCGGAAATTCCTAAGACGGCAAAAATATTTAGAGAGAGGCTTTCAACTGAAAAGCCGTTTACTATTCCCAGATAAATTAAAAACTCGCTTACAAAGCCACTGAATAACGGCAGGCCGCTTATTGCAACGGCGGCAATTAAAAATAAAAACGAAGTGCCCGGCAGAAATTTAATCAATCCCCCCAGCTTGTCAATATCCCTTGTATGAGTTTTTGAATAAACCACGCCCGTACCGTAGAACAAAACACTCTTGAATGTAAAATGGTTTACCACATGCAGCAGCGCGCCTAAAAAGCCAAGCAGTGCAATCATTGCATTGCCATACGCCAGGCCGATCATTCCAAGGCCGATGCCCATACCGATAATGCCGATGTTCTCGATACTGGAATATGCCAACAGCTTCTTCATATCTTTTTGAGAGACTGCATTGGCAATTCCGATAATGCCGGTTGCCAATGATACTGTAAAAATAATATATGCTAATTTTGGGTTCACCGGTCCGCTTAACAATATTATACGCAGAATACCGTAAATACCGGTTTTAATCATTACGCCGGACATAAGTGCAGAAACCCCCGTAGGAGCCGCAGGGTGTGCTTTAGGCAGCCAGGTATGCATTGGTACAAAGCCCGCCTTTGTGCCGAAACCGATAAAGAATAAAAGAAAGAGAACAGCAGATATATTTGTTGAACTGTTTAGCACACTTCCGAAAGAAGAAAAATCCAATGAACCGGAAGCCGATGAGGTCCAGGCAAATGCGGCAATTAAAAACGCCGCGCCTACCTGCATAGCTGTAAAATAATAGATGGCAGCCTTTTTAACTTCCTTTTTTTCATTCTCGAAACTTACGAGAAAAAAAGATGCAGCCGACATTACTTCCCACAGTACCATAAAAAGAATTGCATTCTGAGCTATAACTATTAGCAGCATTGCGGCAGTGAGAAGTCCGAGGAAAAAATAATACCCGGATAGCTCCGATTTTTTCCCGGAATATATCCTCATGTAGCCGATTGAGTAGACGGCAGCTAGCAGAGTGCCTGCAGAACTAATTAAAATAAATACCGAAGCCAAAGGATCCATTCGGAGGAATGAAACTCCTACGGGCTCGGACAGGCTGAGTCTGCATTCCAATTGTCCGCCGTTTAATAGAACTTTGAACGCTTCAGGAATAATTAAAAATTGAGCGACTGAGGAAAAAATTAAAAATATAGCGCCTTTTGTTTTTTCATTAAAGAAGACTGCGGCAATTCCTCCAGTAAAGAACAAAAGCGTCCCGGTTAAAATGTAATTCATCAGTTCGCTCTTCTCACATTCTGCCAGACAGCTTCTATGGCAACTACATAATTCAAAATCTCTTCTTTTGCCGAATGCTTTTTCAACATCTCTAAGAATTTTTTATCGCGGCTTAAATAGGAAATTTTGGAGAGAACATCCAGGTGCATACGCGGACTGGCAGTTAAAAGAATAAACAGCGTATGGACAGGCTGTTTATCCAGCGCACCAAAATTAGCCGGGCTGGACAAATAGCATACGGAAACATTGGCTTTGTTAACATCAATTACTATAGGATTGCGCGGGTGAGGGATTGCTATACCGTTCCCGATTGCCGTCGGCATCAGCTCCTCGCGCCTTATAAGCGCAGTTAAAATTTCTTCCTTGGTTAAGCTTCCGGGAGTATTAATTTTATCAACCGCATCTCTTAATAAATCTTTTATGTTATCGGTTCCTTCAAGCATTACTGTGCCGCCTCTTTCCAGCAGCCTGGAAAAGCTTTCCGAGTTTTGCATTACGGCCAAATTTATAAGAGACGATGAAAGCTCAATCTTGTTGCTTATTATCCATTCATTTATTTCTGCCCGGTTAAAACGGTACTGGTGGTTTATCTTATAGCATGGAATTTTCTTGTCCCTTATCCACCGGTAGACTGTCTTTTCCGAAACTTGAAGCAGATCGACTATATCTTTAATCTTTAATTCCATTACTTTTAATTTTTTAGACGTCAAACATATAATTTTTTCAGAAAAGTCCAAATATTTTATCTAATTATCTAAAATGTCCTAATATGTCCAGCTCTTGCTTTCATTTTATTTTTTGTATAATTTTTATAAAAGAACTTATGCGGGGATTAGCATGCGAAGATTAGCTTTTCTCTTATTGTTGTTATCGGTTTTAACCTTAAAGGTTAATAGTCAAACACCCAAGGTAATTATTATTACCCTAGACGGAGCGATAAATCCCGCCGCTTCAGATTATATACAATACGGAATTAAACAAGCAGTAAAAGATAACGCGGAGTGTCTGGTCTTGATGCTCAATACTCCGGGCGGACTTCTGGAATCTACAAGGACAATAGTCTCAGACATCCTCAGGTCGCCGGTGCCAGTTATAGTTTATGTGGCTCCTCCCGGTGCTAGGGCTGCATCGGCAGGAGTTTTTGTTACTCTTGCTGCTAACATAGCAGCAATGGCTCCGGGCACCAACATTGGCGCCGCTCATCCGGTTACATTACAGGGCCAGATGGATTCCACTATGGCCGAAAAGGTTACGAACGATGCTGCTGCCTTTATAAGAACCATAAGTGAAAAGAGAGACAGGAATGTGAAATGGGCGGAAGAGGCGGTAAGAAAAAGCGTCTCGATTACTGAAACCGAAGCGCTCAACCTGAATGTAATTGACCTGATAGCTACTAATCTACACGACCTGCTTGAAAAAATAGACGGCAGGATAATAAAAACGGAAAGCGGTATTTCTACTCTACATACAAAGAATGCCCAATTAGTTTATCTGGATATGAGCTTTCAGCAGAAATTGCTAAGCATACTTAGCGACCCTAATATAGCTTACATTTTGATGATGCTTGGTTTCTACGGCTTGCTTTTCGAGCTTTATAATCCGGGCTCTATTTTTCCCGGCGTTGTGGGAGTAATTAGTTTGGTTCTAGCTTTTTATTCCTTCCACACACTGCCGGTAAATTATGCCGGTATAATTTTAATAGTTTTCAGTCTTATACTTTTTATCCTGGAGATAAAAATCGTGAGTCACGGCTTGTTAACAATCGGCGGGGTTATTTGTTTAATCCTCGGTTCACTTATGCTGCTTAATCCTGTCTCTTCCTTTGATGTTCTTCAGATATCGTGGGAAGTGATTGCTTTGGTAGTAATTCTTACGGTTCTTTTTTTCTCATTCGCAATCGGCTTCGGTATAAAGGCTCAAAGAAGAAAGCCGACTACCGGACTTGAAGGATTAATAAACGAAACCGGAGTGACAATAACCGAACTGCGTCCTGAAGGAAGCGTTAAAGTACACGGCGAGATATGGAAAGCCGAAAGCTCCGAAGGGACTATACCGGCAGGAAATAAAATAATAGTTACAGGAATTTCTAACCTAAAATTAAAAGTAAAAAGAACCTGAAGCCATTTCGGGTTTAAGGAGGAAATATGCAGGAACTTTCTATCTATTTGATCATTCTAATTCTCTTCGTAATATTTATCCTGTCCAATTCGATTAAGATTCTCCGCGAATACGAACGCGGAGTTATTTTTAGGCTTGGAAGACTAATAAATTCCAAGGGACCGGGAATCATCTTTTTAATCCCGATAGTTGACCGGATGGTGAAGATAAGCCTCCGGACTGTTGTAATGGATGTGCCTCCGCAGGATATAATTACAAAAGATAATGTTTCGCTAAAAGTAAATGCGGTTGTTTACTTTAGAGTAGTGCAGGCCGAGAAAGCCGTGGTTGAGGTTGCAGATTATCTTTTTGCTACTTCTCAGATCTCTCAAACCACGCTGCGCAGTATTTTGGGGCAATCGCAGCTGGATGAAATACTGGCTGAGCGAGATAAGATAAACCGGGAGCTGCAGCAAATTATAGATGAACAGACCGAGCCGTGGGGAGTTAAAGTAACTGCTGTTGAGGTTAAGCAGGTTGATCTGCCGATTGAGATGCAGCGCGCAATTGCAATACAAGCCCAGGCCGAAAGAGAGAGACGCGCAAAAATTATTCATGCGGAAGGCGAGTTCCAGGCCAGCCAGAAGCTCTCCGAAGCCGCGGAGGTAATCCAGAAGTTCCCCGTTGCAATTCAGTTAAGGTTTTTGCAGACCCTTACGGAAATTTCATCGGATAAAAATTCGACCATCATCTTTCCTGTACCTATAGACATGCTAGCGCCTTTTATAGAGAAGCTTAAAAAAGATTAATATTATGGGCGAAGAAATTCGCCCTTAAATTACTCCGGCAAGCTGTCGCCCGGAAAGCTCCGGCATGGATGAATTTCATACACAAAAATCCCTTCCTTTACACCGGGATCTCCATCCATAATCTTCTTTACTTCTTCCTCGCCTGCATTAAAAATTCCTATTCCCGCAATATCGCTTTTATCAGTAACGGGGCATACAATAGACAGCAGGCCGTCTGCACGGAGGGAGAAGTTTCTTCTGCCGTGTTCCCAGGTAATTTTATCCGCACCCGGAATATCCCGTTTAGGCCCGGCTTTAAGGATGACGATTGAATAGACCTTGGCCTTTCTAAGCATCTGCTTCATAAATTCGTCCGATATTTCTGCCATAAAAATCTCCGAAATGGATTAAACTAAAATTAAGATTTGTAAACGCTATAATAATGTTAATCGTCTAGATTCCATTTGAGAAAGATCAATTATAGAATTTGAAATTATTATTTATCCGACGACATGAAGATAAAGTTTTAATATTTTATTTAAGCTGCCCTATCGTACACAAAATGGTGTATTGATTGATTTAGGAACTTATGATATTTTGAATCGTACAAAAAAAGAGTTTTTAATGAAGAAATTTATCGGCGCATTATTTTTTATAAGCATAAGTTTATCGCTGCTCAATTTGGGGTGCAAAGATTCAGTTACAGCCGACCAAATTGACAGCGTTGTAATACCTTCTTCAAATGTAAGCTATTCACAATATATTCAGCCGGTGCTTAATTTGAAATGCATCAGCTGCCACGGCGCCGGGCAGGTGGACGGGGGTATAAACCTAACTACATGGGCAGGCACCACTGCCGATCCAAACGTAGTCTTTCCAGGCTATCCTAACAACAGCAGCCTTGTTTGGGCTATACAGGGCAAGCCGAATGTTTCTGCTATGCCACCCCTCGATTCGCCTTATAAACCGTTAACTACCAACCAGGTGAACGGTGTAATAACATGGATTAAAGAGGGCGCAAAGAATAACTAACCCGCGCATAATTAATATTAACACCTAATAATCCAGTACGTTTTCACGAATGTTGGGTTGATAATAATTCTGAAACGAACCGGCAATAACGTTTGCGCTTTAATTTCAAATCCATTTCATTTGCTTATACCAATCGCACGTGCGCTTTATTCCTTCCTCAATCGAAATGTTTTGTCTATATTCCAGTTCCCTTACGGCTTTGCCGGTATCGCAAGTCCATTCGGTTTGAGTTATGTCCCGCGCCTTTTCGATATTTAAAGTTGCGGGCTTGCTGCTGAACATAGCGAAGAACTGCGCAACAGCGGCCAAAGAATAAACAACGCTGTGAGGTACTTTTATTTTAATTGGCTTTTTGCCAAGCATTCTAGAAGTGATGTCCCCAATTTCTTCCCACGAATAATATCTTTCGGAACTAATAAAATAAGTCTGCCCGGCTGAGTTCTTTGAGACGGCAGCCAAAAAAAATCCGTTGGCTAGATCTGCAACATGTATTAAGCTGAGCAGCTTGCGGTTAAACCCGATTGTCGTCATTAGTCCGCTGTTAAATGTTTTGAAGAAGATAAATATCTCAGTGTCTCTTTCTCCGAATACGGCCGGCGCCCTGCAGATTGTTACCGGCAGTTTGTCCATATACGATCTTGCGAGCTCTTCTTCCGCCAGCTTGCTTCTGCCGTATGTTGTAATCGGCCTGCACTCGGAAGTCTCGTCTACAGGCTTACCGTTTAACGAGGGGCCTGTTGCGGTCTGGCTGCTTACGATAACAATCTTTTTTATAGTATCCTTAGACGCCAGAGATGCGTCAAGAATATTTCTTGTGGTTTCAACATTGCCGGTAAAATATCCTTCGGGCGTTTTGGATTTAACAACGCCCGCCACATGAAATACATAATCGGCCCCGGTAATAGCCTTGCTTAAGCCGGACTTGTCGAACAATCCGCAGTTATGTATTTCGACATTTTTATCCTTCAGCCACCTTAGGTCGCTAGACTTTCTAACAACGCACCTAACGTTAAAATTCTTACTTAAAAGATAATCTGCCAGATGGCTTCCTACGAAGCCGTTTGCGCCGGTAACAACGGCTGTTTGTTTGATTTCCATACAACGGTTTTATTTGATTTTAAGACGATTTAATTATACATTTTACGGCGAAATTTAAGAAATTTCTATTACATTTTTAAAAGATTAATTCATGAGCCGGTCTATCTGAGAGCCTTCCTAATGGCAGGAACGGCAGGCGGGTGTTTATAAATTACTGCCGGATTTATGGCTAATTATTTCTATTCAATTATTGAATGTTTTAATAATGATGAATTTTAGATAAGGCTCATTCATTTCCCATCAACTTAATTAAGGAGGTATGTTGGATTTATTCAGAAAATGCTATGATTTTACAAGAGCAGACGAAGTTAAAGCCTTGGGTCTCTACCCTTATTTTAGACCAATAGAAGAGAACGAAGGCCCGGTTGTACAAATTGAGGGGAGAAAAGTTATAATGGCGGGATCAAATAATTATTTAGGCCTCACGGCTCATCCCCTTGTTAAAGAAGCGGCAATTAAGGCAGTTGAAAAATACGGCACCGGCTGTTCTGGCTCCAGGTATCTTACCGGTACACTCGATCTTCATATCGAACTGGAAGAAAGACTAGCCAAATTCTTTAACAAAGAATCCGTACTGCTGTTTTCTACCGGTTATCAAACTGCCCAAGGAATAATTCCTACACTTGTACAAAGGGGCGAATATGTAATTTCCGATAAAGATAACCATGCTTGTATAATTGCAGGCAACCTGATGGCGAAGGGCGCTACCGCTGAATTCGTCCGCTATAAACACAACGATACCGAAGACCTGGAAAGAGTAATTCAAAAGCTGCCTGCCGATGCAGGGAAATTAATAGTAAGCGACGGAGTATTCAGCACCGGCGGGGAAATTGTTGAACTGGATAAATTAAATAAAATTGCCAAAGCTTATAATGCAAGGATTCTGATAGACGATGCACATGCCGTAGGCGTAATAGGAAAAGGAGGAAGAGGCACGGCAAGCGAATTCGGTCTTGAGGACGAGATAGACCTTACAATGGGAACCTTCAGCAAAACATTTGCTTCGTTAGGCGGCTTTGTAGCTGCGGAAGCAAAGATTATTAACTATCTTAAGCATCACTCTCCAGCGCTTATATTTAGCGCCTCTCCTACTCCGGCTTCGGTTGCTGCGGCACTGGCTGCATTAACTATTTTGGAAGCTGAACCTGAAAGAGTAACCATGCTTATAAATAATGCAAACAAAGTAAGACAGGGGTTAAAGAAAGCGGGCTTTACGGTTCTGGACGGAAGAACGGGAATCGTTCCAGTAATAGTAGGTAATGATGATTTAGCCTTTAAGATGTGGCGTATGCTTTACGATGCCGGAGTTTTTGTCAACGTATTCATTTCTCCAGGTGTTCCGCCCGGGCGTCAAATGATGAGGACCAGTTACATGGCTACTCATAAAGAAGAACACTTAAATGCAATCATAGACATCTTTACTGAAACGGGGAAAAAATTAGGACTAATTTAATTGTATCACAAATTTATTAACCAGTAAGACGTATCGTTGCATAAATGATATGCCCGCCTGCCGGTTGGCAGGCTTTTATTTGCAGAGGTGGTAAATGAGTTCTATAAAAATTTCAACCGTTCAATCTCCAAAGGATTTAATGCGCTTCATTAAATTCCAGTGGAAAATTTATCAAGGCGATAAATACTGGGTTCCGCCGTTAATAATGGACAGGAAGAAAATACTAAGCAAGACGAAGAATCCCTTCTTTAAGCATGCCGAAACCGAATATTTTCTTGCCGAAAAGAACAGCGAGCTTGTAGGCAGAATTGCGGCAATTAAAAATGATCTTCACAATAAATATCATAACGACAAAGTAGGCTTCTTCGGCTTCTTTGAATGCATTAACGACCAGGAAGTTGCAAACGCTCTTTTCGATGCAGCTGCTACCTGGCTTAAGAGCAAGGGCCTCGATGCTATGCGGGGTCCGGCCAATCCATCAAGCAACGACGAGTATGCAATGCTTCTGGAAGGCTTTGATGATGAGCCGAGAATACTTATGACTTATAATCCCAGGTATTATCTTGATCTTTGCGACCACTACGGATTTAAGAAGGCAAAGGATCTATACGCATACAAGCTCGAAAACAATAAAGTAGTCGGCACAGATAAAATTAGACGCGTAGCCGAGCTGGCACAAAAGCGTTCCGGTCTTAAGATTACGCAGCTAGATATGAAAAACTTTACTGCCGATGTGGAAAAAGTAAAATACGTGTACAACAAAGCCTGGGCGCCCAACTGGGGCTTTGTACCGATGACCGACGAAGAGCTTGATGCAATGGCCAAAGACCTTAAGCCGCTTGCCGAACCGTCGCTAGTTCTGTTCGGAGAAATTGAAGGCAAGCTTGCAGGCTTTGCACTTGTACTGCTGGATTATAACTACATCTTTAAGCAGATTAACGGCAAGCTTTTCCCGTTCGGGATAATTAAGCTTTTTACCGAAAAGAAAAAAATTAAATGGTGCCGTATTATTACCCTAGGCCTTATTCCGGAATACCAGAAGCGCGGACTTGATGCAGTATTTTATTGGGAGATAGTTAACCGCGCACATAAGCTGGGAATAGACTTGGGAGAAGCCAGCTGGATACTTGAAGACAATGCGATGATGACACGCGGAGCTGAAGCAATGAAGGGAACTCTTTATAAGAAATACAGAATCTACCAGAAGAACATTTAATACTTTTATTAAATATAAAGCCCCTAACCGGGCTTTATATTTTTTTGCCCTATCCCCCTTTTTAAAATAAAATGCGGTGAATTTTATGAAATTACTTTCTACCCTAATTTTGTTTTTGTTCTTATCATCCGGTCTTTCCTTTCCTCAATATTCGAATAAAGATTTGAGCCTTGTACGCACTACCTACACAAAAGAATTTAATAAGGGAATTATAGACAGCTACCTTTTCTCAGGCAACAGCCAAATGGTTAATGCTGCTCTGCTTTCTATTGCGCAAAGCGAAGACACTTTATGGATAAGCGATATAAAAAAAATTGATTTCATTAAACACGGAAAGTACATTTGCTTCGCTCTGGGAGAATTAGGCAGCTGCCGCCAATCTGAAGAATATTTGTTATCCTTGATGAAGAGAAATGATAATCCCAAGGAATTAATTCCATATGAATACGAGGCATTGGGAAAAACAGGAAGCCTGCATTCTTATAAATTTCTGATTAGTTCTTACTTTAACAGCCGGGAAAAATCCAACGGCATTTCACTTGCCTTATATAATTACTTTATAAGAAATATCGGGTGGAAAGATTCGAGCCTACACATTTTAAATAATGAAATTGAAAAATCTCCGTTCCCGGGAGAAAGAAATTTCTACGCCACTTTCGCTTTGTACCGCATCGGGCCGGACAAAAATTCAAACAGGCTGATGGTGGAAGAACTAATTGATTATTTTAAGAATGAAGCAAATAAAGAATCAGGGAATAAATATTTACGGATGACCATCCCCTATATACTCGGTTGTTTAAGAAGAAATAAATACTTCCCTGATAATGAGAAGCTCTTAAGCTCACTGCTTAATTCAAAAGACTTCGGAGTTAAGGTAGAAGCCGCACAGACGCTTTGTTATTTCCCTTTCAAGAATGAAGATGATTTAAAATTATATCTCGGCCTTTTGGATAATAATAATGCCAACATTGCCAGGGCGGCAGCGTCTTCTATTAAAAATTTAAAGCTGGTTCCTCCGCTCAGCGCATTTCTAAAGCAGTATCTGCAAAATGAAATTGCCAAGAACAAATATTCATCGAATACTGCCGGGGAATTATTTCTGAGCTATATAAAATTATTCCCGGTTGACTTTAGCAAAGCTGCCGGAGATTACAAGGCTTTAATCCCGAAGGAATATTTCTACCAAGCATGCGGCGAGCTTACCTCATCTGCAAAGGCCTTGGATTATCTATTCAATAAATTCAACAACGAAAGTGAAAAAAATAAAAACATCATACTTCAATCAATTCTTAATTTCCAAAGTCAATTTTCAAATAACGAAAACATAAGCCGGACAATCTTAAATTCAATCAATTCAAATTCGCCGGCTTTAATTTCAATTGCTGCAGACGGGGTAGACTCGGCTTACGTTTCATTGTTGAAGACCAAGTTAACCGGAATTATTTCCTCACAGATAAAAAAATACAAGAGCGATCCAAATTTTTTGGAAAGCGTTATGTCTCTGGTAGGTCTCTCCCAAAAAATGGATAAAAAATTCTCAGAGGAATTGCTGAATAACTTAAAGGACTCCGGTTCATATTCAATTAAAAAATTTGCACTTGCGCAATTAGGTTTGCCCGCTTTAAGAATTAAAAAAGATGAAGGTCATTTTCCGGACTTTTGGAAATACGCATTTAAATACAAGTATGCGGTAGTGGAAACACCCAAAGGGAAATTTAAAATAGAATTTCTTCCGCAATATGCGCCTGTTTCGGTTGGAAATTTTTGCAGCCTGGCCGGGCAGAAATTTTTTAAAAACAATATATTTCACAGAGTGGTGCCCGGCTTTGTAATACAGGGCGGCGACCCGCAGCAAACAGGCTGGGGCGGGCCTGGCTACGATATCGTATCCGAATTTTCTCCGGTAAATTATTTTGCCGGAATGGTAGGTATGGCAAGCGCAGGCAAGGATACCGAAGGCTCTCAATGGTTCGTTACGCAAGGCGCCTTCCCGCATTTGAACGGAAGATATACCATTTTTGCGAAAACGGTATCCGGTTTAAGTACAGTTGACCGGATCGATCAGGGAGACAGAATATTAGGAATTAATTTTGTCCCATAGCAGCGTTATATTTTGCAATATGGGAAGGGTCTATTTGAACAAGAGAATAGAATATTGATTTATCCGAGTAGTTTTTCAAGTATTCGATTATCTCGCCGCTGTGTGCATCGAAAAAAGTTTTAAGAAGCACGCTTGCAAAATCTATTTTGTCTTTTAGAGAAGCTATAGTCTTAATTGTCTGGGCTATTTTTTCCTCTCCCTTTTGTTGGTTCACTTCATAATAATCTATACCGTAGTAATACTGGTAAAAGGCTTCTCTGAACGGACGGTACTTATCGTTCAATAAATCTTCTACCAAAGCTTCCTTGCTGTACTGGCCGGGGTTTCTCGCCCAGTTTTTTGAGTAGCTGCTGGTAATAGCCATATTGCATACTGAAATGGCTTTGTTAAAATACGGCGTTCCGCCGAATTCATTCCACGAGTCCTCGTTGAACCCGATGATAATGTAGGCGTAATAATCCAGGAAGCCGGTTAAGGGATCGAATGTAGATTGATCGGGGAATAGGCCCTGACCGTTCTGATAGCCGAAGGACCATTGAACATCGTTAATGCTAAGCATTAAAGAATTTTTATTAGTCTGATAGACAGGCCTCTGGCTTGTTATAACAACCTGTGCAGAAAACTTCCCGTCGTTTGTAGCGGTAAGTATAAAAATATTCAGTCCGCAGTTTATCTTATCGTTCTGCCAGTCGCTATTTGAAAATCTGGTTTTATTCATATAGTTGGAAACTGACTGTTTGAAATCGTCCAGCAGGTGCTTGGTTGAATTCGGTATGTTGTCCATATTAACGTTAACGGTGCAATTCAATTCCTGCGGCAATGCAACCGACGTAAAAACCAAAAGCGCTACAATTAAGGATTTCATATATTTCCTAAAAAAATCATTTAACAGTTGATTTAATATATGAATTTCGATATAATCTAACAACAAACTAAAAAATATCTAGGATATGCGTTACCTAATATTTATAGTTTTGACGATTATATTTTTCAGGACAAATTTTCCTCAGATAAATCCCGGGGCAAAGCAAATTTCTCTGTCTCATTCAGATGTCGCTTTAAGCAACGATGTCTTTTCAATTTTTAATAACCCGGCCGGGCTGGCCCAGATAAACTGGCGCGAGGCGGGAGTTTATTATTCACCGGCTCCGTTCGGGCTTACCGAGCTGGCTAACGGATACCTTGCATACAACGAGCCGCTGTCAATCGGCTCAGTATCCTTAGGCGCCATGACTTACGGCTTTAACCTTTATAAAGAATCAAGATTAATTGCCGGGTTCTCTTATAACTATTTAAACAAATTCTTTGCAGGAATTGCTTTCAACTTCCACATGGTTTCAATTAAGAATTACGGTAATGCAAATGCATTTTATATAAACCTCGGAGGATTAGCATATATTACTAAAGAATTGCGCTGGGGATTTTCAATTTATAATTTGAACCGGGCAACTCTCGGCAATGACAAAGACCAGATACCGTTAATATTTAATTCGGGATTCAGCTACAATCTTACAGATAACTTGTCCTTAAATGCCGCAATAGAAAAAGAACTGCTTTTCAATGCTTCAATCCGCTTCGGGATTGATTACGAGATAGTTAAATACATTTCAGTCAGGTCAGGCTTTCAGAATGAGCCGTCAATGTTTACTGCGGGATTAGGAATAAATTATTCCATCTTCAGTTTAGACTATGCAGTCTTCTCGCATCCGGATCTCGGTTTAACTCATCAGGCAGGCATTATCATCAGCTTTGGTACCGCAGGCAGCAGGTACGATAAAATAAGAAAGCATTTAGAATAATCAGATTGATAAATCGAGTATGAAATATTTCTTAAAAGAGCTTATCCTTTACGCTTTATTTTCATCGGCGGCGGTCTTCGCTCAATTCGATTCGACTGAGACTGCAACCGAAGAGGTTATAGACGATTTGCTCGAAGAGCCTTCCGAGGAGATCGATAACTCAGATTTGTATGAAGTATTTGAGGACCTTCACAGAAATCCGGTTGATATTAATTCTGCGGGGGTTTCAGACTTTCAAAGAATTCCGCTTTTAAATTTCTCGGACATTAACAAAATTATTAGTCACAGAGAAAAGTACGGAAGATTCTTTTCAACAAGCGAACTATATTCCGTTCAAGGTATTCAAGCCGGAACAATCAGAAAGATTTTGCCTTTTGTCAAAATTATTCCGCAAAATAAGAGCGGGATTTCCGGTCCGGCAAAAAATGTTTTAGGCGCTTTTTATTTCAATCCCGGCTTAGAGGTGAGAAGCAGGACGGCAAAAGACCTGCAGCCGAAGGACGGGTTTGTTAATAACAAATTTGAAGGCTCGGCATATAAGGTTTATAACAGACTGCTCGGAAAAGTTAATGAAAACCTGCGGTTCGGTTTATTAACCGAAAAGGACGCTGGTGAAAAGCCGCTAAACGAATTTACATCGTTGTACCTGGAAGCAAAAAATATGGGCGCGGTAAAAAAATTAATTATAGGCGACTACTCGCTCGAATTCGGACAGGGGCTGGCCCTGTGGAGTCCTTTCAGCTTTTCAAAAGGAACGGATGCAGTATTCCCGGTTAAAAAAAACGGGCGCGGCATCTCGCCTTTTAAGAGCACTGATGAAAACAGGTTTTTTAGAGGAGCGGCTTCCCAAATAAATTTGAATTTCATGAATGCTTCGGTTTTCTATTCAAGAAATTATTTTGATGCCGGCTTAGATTCAGCCTCACGGTCAATCTTGTCTATGCCTATAGACGGGCTGCACCGGACTGATAGCGAACTTGAAAAAAGAAAATCTGCCGTCGAATCATTTTATGGATTAAACATCGATAAGGAATGGAACGAATCGATAAAAACCGGGTTACTGTTTTACTATTCTATATTCAGCAATCCGTTTCTCCCATCTTCGGCATTCGAATTAAGCGGCAAAGACTTCAGGTATTACTCGGTTTATTTCGATTTGATTTTTCCGAGCATAAACCTTTTCGGCGAGGCAGCCTATAACGGTACATCCGTCGCTTCAACTGCCGGAATAATATTTTCACCGGAAAAGAATTTTTCTTTCGCCGTCTCGCTTAGAAATTATCCGGCAAATTATTTTAACCTCCATGGCTTCGGATTCGGGGAAAGCCCGGCTACTCAAAATGAATTCGGGTTCTATACCGGTATTAAATGGAACACTTCTATCGGTACAATAAATTTCTATTACGATCAATTTAAATTTCCCTACGCCACATATTATAATCCGCTGCCTACTCAGGGCGAGGAATTGCTCCTCGGAATTTCATCCACGCCGTTTTCATCTCTAGATACACGCATAAGGTACAAATATGAGAAGAAAAATATAAGCGAAGCTATAAATAATTTAACATCCGTAATCGACAGACTGAGACAAAGTATTAGAGCCGAAATGTCTTACCGGATTAAAAAATATATTACGTTAAAAGGAAGATTTGAGTATAACAAGTTCAATATAAGAGATGCGGGACAAAGCGAAGAAGGTATTCTTGTCTACCAGGAAATAAAGTTCAATGCGGCAAGATGGCTTAGCCTTACAGGCAGGATGATATTATTTAAAACCGATTCATTCAACTCGGCAGTTTATGAATATGAAAGCGGGTTAAACGGAATTCTTTATAACCCGGCGTTATACGGCGAGGGGCTGCGTTGGTACGCGGTAGTAAAAGTAAAGCCTGTTCACATTTTAATTATTTCATTTAAATATGCAGAAACGTACAAGCCGGAAGAAAAAACTTTAGGCAGCGGTTATTCAACAATAAACGGCAATTTGGATAACAATTTTATATTGCAGGTTGATCTGTCTCTTTAGTTGTCTTTTGCGATCTTATTTCGTTTACAAAACCGACGGCTGCCGGTTTCATTTCTTTTATAAAGTACATATCCTCTTGCCCTTTGCCTTTCACATTCAGCTTGCCTCTGTATTCACATTCAAAATAGTCGCGGATTAATTTATACGTTGTACCGGAAATATTTATTTTATTCGGCACAGAGCTGTTCTCCATCCTGCTGGCTATGTTCACGGAGTCTCCCCAAATATCGTAAGTGAATTTGTTTGTACCTACCACGCCGGCAACCACCGATCCGGTATTTACCCCGGCTCTCATCATCCATTTAATCTTAGACGACTTATTCCTGTTCTCCAGATATTCCAGCATCTCTATTGCTGCGCAAATAACTCTAAGTGCATGGTCGTTCGACTCTTTGGGCAGCCCTCCACCGATCATATAGGTATCACCCAATGTCTTTAGTTTTTCAAGTCCGTAATTATCTATAATTGAATCGAAGCAGCTAAATATCTCATTCAGTTCTTTTATAAGTTCACCCGGAGGAAGCGAATTTGTGATATCTCTAAAGCCTTCGAAATCAGTAAACAGAATTGTTACCGTTTCGTAGTGACGCGGCTTAATAAAGCCGATATGCTTATACTCGTTTACAATATCCTCGGGCAGAATGTGGTGAAGCAGCTCATCGGTCTTTTCTTTTTCTTCTTCAAGCTCTTTTGTCTTTAACCTTAACTGAGTTTCCATTTGTGACTTATACAGTGCAATCTCGATTGCGCTGTGCAGCGCCCTTTCGTCGAAAGGTTTTAACAAATAAGCGCCGGGCTCAGTTACCTTCGCTTTCTGAAGTGTCTCTTCGTCGGTAAGAGCAGTTAAATAAACAATCGGAATATTCAGCCGGCTCTTAATTATCTCCGCAGCTTCTATGCCGCTAATAGAACCGCTCAGCATTATATCCATTAATATTAAATCAGGCTTTTCAATATCCGCTTTCGATATAACATCGACTCCCTTACTAACGTAGGATGTAACTTCATAGCCTAGCTTTTCAAGTATCTTCTTAATATCCATCGCAATGATGAATTCATCTTCGGCAATAAGTATTTTTATTTTATTTGATCCCATTTAATCCTATTATTTTTATTTCATCTTTAATCTGAAGCCCGGATGAGTTTACGGCTGTTTATTAAATTTTCTGCGGACAAAATACATATTTAAATTTCCGTTGCCAACCACAGTTAAATTACCGTAAGGCTCGCATTCAAAATGTTCTTTAATAAGTTCATGGGTTACCGACGAAATATTTACCATACCGGGTCTGCCGGTTTTTTCCAAAGTACTGGCAATATTCACTGTATTTCCCCAAACGTCGTAAGTAAATTTATTTTTACCTACAACGCCTGCAACCACATGGCCAGAATGTACACCGGACCTCATCTGCCATTTATTCGGAGAAGAGATGTTCCTTTCATCAAGGAACTTGTGCATTTCCAGAGCAGCGGAAACAACTTTAACCGCATGGTCTCCGGTTTCCTTAGGAAGCCCGCCTGCAACAATGTAAGAGTCGCCCATCGTCTTAAGTTTTTCAAGCCCGTGGCTGTCTATTATCGAATCGAACCTCTTAAAGATATCGTTTAATTCATTCACCAATTCATTAGGATGAAGCCGCGATGAAATCTCGGTAAAGCCCTGGAAGTCGGTAAACATTATTGTTATCATCGAATATTCGCGCGGCTTGATAAAACCGGTATCCCGTAATTCTCTAACAATTGCCGCCGGCAGAATGTTGTGGATTAGCTGGTTCGACTTAATTTTTTCTTCTTCCAGCTCCCTGGTTCTTTCCTTTAATTTCTTGTTCATCTGGTGCTTGTACAAACCCATCTCAATAGACGAGTGAAGCATCCTCTCATCAAACGGCTTTAGCACATAACCGAAAGGCTCCGTAATTTTTGCTTTCTGTAGAGTACCGTTATCTGCCAGCGCGGTAAGATATATTACCGGGATATCAAACGAGCTCATTATCTTTTCCGCCGCTTCGATGCCTGACATCTCCCCCTCAAGCATTATATCCATCAATACTAGGTTAGGTTGTAGTCTTTCCGCTTCAGCAATAATATCTTCGCCTGTCCTTACCGAGCCAAGCACATCGTAACCTAGTCTCTCCAGAGTCTTGGAAATATCCTTCGCAATTATATTTTCGTCTTCGGCAATTAATATGCTAGCATTGTTTAACATTCATAACCCATTTATAAAATGCATCCGCTGTTATTAAAAAAGTATTGCTTAATTCTAATTTAATAAATTAACCATAAACTAAAAAAAAGGTAGTGTAAATAATTTTATCTTGAATAATACGCCGATATAATTCAGTTCATATCGTCAAAAAAACTCAGCTGTGTGGAATTGACAATTGCATCGAACGACTCGCCCAACAGTGTTAAGGCCGAATCCGCGATGGGTTTAAGCTGCTTTTCGATATAATGCTTGTAGTCTATATCGTTATGTTCAAGCTCAACCGGGATGGGCCCCCGTTTGGTAATTACATAGTATACCGTATTCGCACTGCTGTCAATCATCCTTGCTGCTTTAACCTGCGGAGGAACATTCTTCGTATACTGTTCAATGTTCTTTCTCAGCCTTTTCCTGTAAACAAGCTTATCATCAAACTCGCCTTTATTAATCTTAGAAACAATCGCCCTTATCCAGTCGTTTATCTCCTTATTATGAAAAATCCTTTCATACAGTTCAACTTGAAATTCTTTTGCCAGCCTCGTCCAGTCGGAACGGACGAACTCCATACCTACGAATTCCAGTTTTTCAACATTATTTTTTACAAGCAGCCCTGCATACCTTTTTTTGGCTCCGCTTTCGCTGCCTCTTGCAGGAGTGATAATAAATTTTGAATAATACTTTTCGTACTCAAGTTCCAGGAACGATTTTATTGAGAAATCCTTTAACAGTTTTTCACGCCAGAAATCATTCAAACTCCCGGCAAGGCTTTCACCCACGTTCACTGCTTCATTGCCCTGGCCCGGCTTTAATTTTACGAATAAGGAATCAGTATCCCCGTAAACAACTTCATAGCCTTGATTGACAAGGTAATCCCTGCTGTTCAGCAGCAGCCACTGCCCTGTTCCGGTAATTGCGGAGGGAAGGTCCGGGTGATAAAACCTGCAGCCGTATGCGCCCATTACTCCGTAAAAGCTGTTCATCAAAATCTTAACTGCCTGGGAAAGCTGTTTATCATTTTTCTTTTTTGCGTCTGATCTTTGCTGCATCAGCACGCTGATAAACTCCGGCAAGAAATTTTGAGTATAAGAGAATTTATATCCGCCGGGAGTTTTTATAGTGTCTATATCGCACTTTAGCCTTGATATAGGATCGATTTTAAAAGTCTGAATAATAGATGGATACAGACTCTTAAAATCCAGAACGATAATGTCTTTGAAAATCCCGGGAGTAGGATCAATTACGTAACCGCCGGCGGAGTGTTCCATAGAGGAAATATCCTTTACGTCTGGCGCAACGTATCCAAAGCGGTGAATTTTGGGAAGATAAAAATGATCGAACGCTGCGGTCATCATTCCGAGTTGGTCCATCATCAATCCGGATATTTGAGCCCTCTTAACCGACAGCTCAATAAGCCCGGTCTTCTTAAATATGCTGCTGACCAGAACGGCGTCATTCAGGTTATACTCTGCTAATTTTATTTTATCTTCCCTGAATAATCTCTCAATCTCCTTAACCTTGTCTTGTTCCGGCGTAATTGTTTTCCCCGTTCCAAGCACCTCGCGCGCCACGGTTTCCAGCTTATAATCTTCAAATGAATAAAAGCCCGCACGAAGAGAAGGCGGGCCGTCTATTACTATCCTGCCTGGCATAAAGGCATAATAGTTCCCCGACTTTCTGTTCTTTAAAGTAACCCTGCCGTTCCCCCTGCCGATATTGAAACTAATATTTAAGTCGCTGCACCGTTTTTCGATGAACATTAAATCGAAGCCGATAACATGCCAGCCTATTATAATATCTGGATCGGCAGACTTAAACCAATCTATAAATCCGCTTAGCAGCAATTCCTCAGTAGGGAAAAAGCTTATATAAGACGGATGCTTTTTCCTTACCGGTTCGCCAAGCATGAATACTTTACTCTCCTCCGCAGCAGTGCCCGTAAGATGAACAGCGATAGAATATACCATGCCGTTCTTCATGCCGGTCTCAATATCAATTGATGCAATCTTAAAATCGGGAGCTGCATCAGCCGGGGCTACTTTGGGATTAAGAAAAGTAACCAGACTATCCTTTCTTAACGAGTTGCCCTCAATGTTCATCTGGACGTTTATAAATCTTTCCATTAAGAACCGCCTTACAGGATCGATGTCGGACTCATAGGTAACGATGTTTTTTGATCGCAATTGTTCGGAGGCTGTAAGCAGATCTTTCTGCGAATTAAAGTATAACACGTCTACAGGCTTATCGTCGAAGGATTTCAGCTTGCTTTCTTTGCGAAGGTACGGAATATTTAGTTCAAGGCCCTCCGAATCGTGATTAATAAAAAATACCGGCTTTATCTTATCAAAAATTATTTCAACGGGGCCGTACTCTAGCGATGTGCCGTAAAAGAAAAGCACGTTCCTCCCTTTAATATCATGCCACTCGCCGGTTAAAAGAAAGACCCTGACTGAATCCAATTTTTTCCCTCGGTATAACAGAATAGTTTATTCTTTTTAGAGGTGAAAATAAATGAATTGGGAACAAACTACAAAGAATGAGAATAGGCAATTTTAATAAAAGCTTCATAAAGCTTGCCGGTTAATACGCCGGGCCTGCCGCTGCTAATTATTAAATTATTTATTTGCACAACAGGCTTAACCTCGGTTGTCGTCCCGGTAATAAAAAACTCATCAAAGCTTTCAAGTTCGTTTTCCTTGATTGCGCTTTCCTTTACCTGGATGCCAAGCGAATCGCAGATTTCCAGTATAACTTTGCGGGTAACGCCGGATAAAATAAGATTCGATAGAGGGGCAGTGTAAAGCACCCCTTCTCTTACTCCGAAGAAGTTTGTGTGCGAGCCTTCGGTTAGGCTTCCGTCGTTCACCCAGACGGCCTCACCTGCCGACTGTTCTAATGCGTGCTGGTTTGCCAGTATGCTCGGCAGCAAAGAGATGGATTTGATATCGCACCTCTTCCATCTTATATCTTGTTCAAGTATAACTTTAATTCCTTCATCAATTGAAAAAGTATTTTGGGGTAAGGCTGAGGTAGAAACAAAGACCGTAGGCGGAACACCTTCAGGGGGGAACGAATGCTTCCGAGGGAAAGCAGCGCCTCTTGTAACCTGTATGTACGCAGTTATTTCTTCATTATTTTGATTGTTTGCATCTACAAGCCTGGCAAGTATTACGGTAAGATCATTTAATTTATCAAATTTTATTTTAATCTCGTTAAGGCTGTAGGCAAGCCGCTGCATATGATCTTCGTACCTGAAAAACTTACCCTTGTAGGTCCTCATCACTTCGTAAACACCGTCGGCATATTGAAAGCCGCGGTCGAAAGGCGAAACTTTAACATCGTTCAGTTCTAAATATTTTCCGTTGAAATAAACTATCATAAATAAATCCGTGCTTTTAATTTCAAAAATAAACAATTAAAAAAAAGATAATATGCCAAATTTAATAGGAAAAATCTTAAATACTTTTTTGCATAACAAAAATTTTTTATTTAATCTTGCTTAAAATTTTTAAACAATTCCGGGGAATTCCCAATGACGGTAAAAATATCCGACAGGCTGGTTTCACTTGACGTATTTCGCGGCCTTACAATTATTGCAATGATACTTGTTAATAACGCAGGCAACTGGAATTATGTTTACCCTCCCCTGCTTCACTCGGAATGGAACGGCTGGACTCCCACCGATCTGATTTTTCCATTCTTCTTGTTTATCGTCGGCATAGCTATGACTTTTTCATTTTCCAAATTGAAAGCGAGCATACCTAAAAAGAGTTTAATCTATAAGAAGGTTATTGAAAGAAGCATTATAATTTTTCTGCTCGGCGTATTTTTGAATGTCTTTCCTTTTTTCCAGGTTAATCCGTTTGGTTTTGTTGATCCTTCAACTTTCAGAATACTTGGAGTGCTTCAAAGGATTGCTGCGGCGTATCTGTTTGCATCAATAATAATTTTGGAATTTAATAAAACCGGCCAGCTGATTTTTACATTTGGGCTGCTAGTTTTTTATTGGCTTCTAATGATGTTAGTCCTCGTTCCCGGTTACGGCGCCGGCAATCTTACAGTTGACGGGAATTTAGTCGGCTACATCGACAGGCTGATACTTGGCAGGCATTTATACACTCCGTCGTTTGATCCGGAAGGACTGCTGAGCAACATCCCTGCCGTATCATCCGTCTTGTTCGGTGTAATAACCGGACATCATTTGCAGTCTCAAAAGTCAAAGGAAGAAAAGACAAATTATATGTTCGTTTACGGCAGTGTCGGCCTAGCTGCAGGAGTTATACTTAATTACTGGTTTCCTATAAACAAACAGCTGTGGAGCCCATCTTATGTTATATTCACTACCGGCTTTGCACTAATTGTTTTTGCCATATGCTACTGGCTTACGGATGTAAAAAATTCAAGATGGTGGACCAAGCCTTTCATCGTATACGGTATGAACGCGATAGCTGTCTACGTCTTATCATCAGCTCTTGCCAAGTTGTTATATATCATCGGAACAAAATCCTTTATTGAAAATAAAATATTGGCAGGCATCTTTTCCGATCCGTACATTGCATCTGTATCGTACCCCGTACTGCATATCTTGTTCTGGCTATGGGTGATGAATATTTTTTATAAGAAGAAGATATTCATAAAAGTCTGACAGAGCCTTACGAGTACTTAAATGATCCTGATATAATCGCTCAATGTTTTCTTTGAGATTAAGCCTGCGGCTAAATGGTAAATAGCATAAAGCTCGAATGAGAAAGGGATGTAGCCGATGAATCCGGGAAGCGGCATTTGGAAAACATGAAGGGAGTTTAGAAACGGGAGATGATAAATCCATTTGGGGTAAGAGTAATAATTCCACATCTCCCAAAAAAATCCGCAAACTAAAGTGCCGGTAGAAAGCGCTGCTAAAGGCCGCCAGTCACCCTGCCTTGTAAATTCAATTAAGGTTTTATTTTTAAGAGATAAATTAACAGGCTCTATGATTAGATAAAGAGCAATCCATATTAGATAATAAAAATATTCGGGAAAAATTATTACAAGGGAAAGCATAGCCATTCCCGCAGCAAGCATCTTAAGCGCAGCCGATTTGTTTTGGCCGGCTGCTTTCCGTTTCTTTAAATTCAATATTAGCTTAAAAGTACCGACTAACTCAGCAGTGCCGAAAACGGCAGGCATAACGGTAGAAAAGCTTAACGAAGCCAGCAGGAAGTACTGAAGGCCGGTAAAATATTGTCTGCCGTCGTAATACCAGTTTTTTGTAAAGCCGTTTAAAAATTCGAATAGCCACCATGCAGGCGCCGAAATAATAAAAAGCAAAATAAAATTTTTAATACTCCTTTTTATTAAAGACGTGCCTTTCCTTTTATAAACAAGCCCGTCAACGGCAAGGCAATAACACAGCCACATCGGAAAAAATCCCCATTGAGTCCTTAAGCCGTTAAGAAACCAGTTAAGATACCAGAACACCGCGATGAATGCTAATCCGAGCCAGCCGTATACCGGGAACTTAATTCTTACAGTTTCATTTTTCATTTTAAAAGTTAAAAATAAATCCGGCGGGATTAAAGACAAAAGCCTTATCACATAGCGCGGCAAGCTCGCCTACGGCACCTGTCTACCGACAGGTAGAGGCAGGCCGCAATGGAAAATGGGAAACGAGAGACGGGAAACGGAAGACAGATTAAAATATCTTGACACAAAAAATCCCGAAGGGATCACAATGTGACAAAAATTTAACTGGCAATACTATATGGCGGGAAGAATCAGCAGCATCAACTAAACATGCAAAATATTTATTAGCTTTAGCTGACTATTGAATAAGCAAAAAAATAACCGGCTCTAAAATTTTTTAGAACCAGTTAATTTCATCCGAAGCATTATATACAACGTTCGTCGGTTTTTATTAATCTTCTATTTAAGGCCGCGGTATTTCAACATAGATTCCAACTGAGGATCGTGGCCGCTAAAGTCCCTGAACATTTTTCCGTAATCCTCCGTAGCGCCGCGGGAAAGTATCATTTCCCTAAACCGGTCTCCGTTCTTTCGTGTTAATCCGCCGTTAGTCATAAACCAGTCGTATGCATCATCGTCCAGCATCTCCGACCAAAGGTACGCGTAATAACCCGCAGCATAACCGTTAGCCCATATGTGCAGAAAATAACTAGAGCGGTAACGCGGCGGCACCTGCGGTATATATAAATGATCTTTCTTCAGGCTTGCAGTTTCAAACTGATCCGAGTTCTGTTCCGGCGCGCTTGCAGACAAAGTGTGCCAAGCCATATCCAGATCGGCCGCTTCCAGCAGCTCTGTAAAATCATACCCTTCATTAAACAGCGTCGACTTCTCAATTTTGTCAGCCAGTTCTTTCGGCATCGGCTTGCCTGTTTTATAATTAAGTGCGTAATGCTCAAGCACCTTTGGATAAAGCGCCCAGTGCTCATTAAACTGGGAAGGGAATTCCACAAAATCGCGCGGCACATTTGTACCTGAAAGACTTGGATATTTTTCATCTGCAAACATACCGTGCAATGCGTGGCCGAACTCATGGAACATGGTTGTAACATCGTCAAAGCTTAATAAAGCAGGCTGCCCGGGTGCAGGCTTGGTAAAGTTGGTTACATTGTAAACAACCGGTTTAGTGCCGAGCAGTTTTGACTGCAGCACAAGGTTATCCATCCATGCGCCGCCGGATTTATTATCGCGCTTAAAATAATCTGCATAAAAAAGAGCCAGCGGCGAGCCGTTTTTGTCGTAAACCTCAAAGACACGTACATCCTTCTGATAGACAGGTATGTTATGAAGCTCCTTAAAGGTTAAGCCGTACAACTCGTGGGCTTCGTAAAAAATCCCTTTCTTTAACACATTATCCAGAACGAAGTACGGCTTAATCTGGGAGTCGTCCAGATTGAAACGTTCCTTGCTAAGCTTTTGGGCGTAATAACTCCAATCCCACGGCTCAAGCTTAAAATCTTTACCTGATTTATTTATAAAAGCCTGTATATCTGCAGCTTCCTTTTCCTCGTTCGCATGTGTAGCAGGCGCAAGACCGTCAAGAAATTTATCTACAGCCTCCGGCGTTTTAGCCATTTGATTCTGCAGCCTCCATGCGGCATAGTTAGGAAAGCCCAGCAGTTTAGCCTTCTCGGCACGGATTTTTGCAAGCCGCTCAATAACTGGCCGCGTATCGTTTGCATCTCCGCGCTCGTTTCTATTCCATGAATTTTCGAAAAGCTTTTTCCTAACATCTCTATTCTCCAAAGATTGAAGAGCCGGCTGCTGAGTTGTATTTTGCAGCGGGAGGACCCATTTGCCGGTAAGTCCCCGTGCTGCAGCAGCCTGTGCAGCGGCGTCAATCTCCGCCGGAGAAAGCCCCGCCAAATCGGATTTGTCGCTCACTACCAAGGCGCCCTCTTTAGTACCTGCCAGCAGTTTATTTGTAAATTTGGCTTCAAGAGTTGCTTCTTCTTCATTTAACTTTTTTAATTTGATCTTGTCATCTTGGTTTAAATTGGCGCCGGCGCGGACGAACTTGTTGTAATAGTACGAAACAAGCTTAAGCGATTCATGATCGAGCTTCAAGCGGCTGCGGCTTTCATAAATTGATTTTACCCTTTCGTATAACTTTGTATTCAGGAAGATCGCATCGTTGTGTGCAGCAAGCTTTGGAGCCTCCTCTTCCTGAACTTTTTGCAGTACTGAATCCGTGTTGGCTCCGGTAACAGCATTAAAAATCAGTGATACTCTAGTTAATGTCTGCCCGCTTTTTTCCAGGGCTACAAGAGTATTTTCAAATGTGGGACGAGCCGGGTTATTCGCTATCTTTTCAATTTCCACAAGCTGCCGCTTCATCCCTTCCTCGAAGGCCAGCTTATAGTCGCCGTCCTTAATTTTATCGAATGGCGGCGCCTGGAACAGAAGTTTGCTGGGTGTTAATAAAGGATTTTTTCGAGCAGTACCGGAAGAGTTTTTAATAGGGCTTTCAGCTGAGGTTGTTATAAAAAATAATAAGCAAGCCGACAGCAGATAAAAAAAAGTTTTATTAAAATCTTTAATCATAATGGTTATTCCTAATGATGGTTTAACTTAACGGCCTGTATGAGTAAATACCGGAATTGAAATAGACCGGAGATCTATCTCCGGTATTAAAGGGATATGAACTTTTAATTCCGTAAATAAGCGGCGTCACTACCCGAACTGCATCAAGCTTTTTAATAATGGCGAGAAATATAATAATTTTTTATAAAGCAGAAACATGAATCGACTGCATTAAAAATATTTTTATACCATCTATACAATGCATCACAAAATTTATTGCAATAAATGAGTTAGTAATTCATATTTTGATGCAACACAAGGATTACAGAATTACTTACTCCTTTGGTTTTTGTCTATCAATTAATAAAATTACTTCAGCAGTTTAAGTATTTATATGAAAAAAAACAGACGTCTAGTTTTTTTCCCGATACTAATTAATCTAAAAAAATTTCCATGCCTGGTTGTAGGCGGCGGAAAAGTTGCCTATAGAAAAGTTCTGGCTCTTCTGGAATTTAATACTAAAATAACTATTGTCTCTCCCAGATTATGCAGGCCGCTTATTGAATTAGCCGCGAAAAATAAAATTATAATTATCAAAAAATCATATTCAAAAGAGTACTTAAAGAATATTAAAATTGTTTTTTGCACAACCGATAACGAGAAGATTAATAAAGCCGTGAATAACGACTGCACAGCTAGCGGTATTCTGATAAATGTTGCCGATAAGCCGTCTTTGTGCGATTTTATTCTGCCTGCAAATTTAAAACGGGGCGACTTAACAATATCTGTTTCTTCGCAAGGCAAAGCTCCGTTTTATGCAAAAGAGATAAAGAATAAACTGGATGATCTTATTCCACCGGTCTATGCGGATATTATCCGGCTGGCGGGGCAATTTAGGAGTCATCTTCTAACAAATTTAAATAATAGGGGAGATGCGGGACTAAAAAAAAGATCGGCTAAGGTAAAGGCAAAAATGTTCAATAGATTTTCTAAAACAAATTGGGAAGAGGTTATTGCCGGAAACGACGGAAGGCCTTCAAGCTATTATATTCGGAAAATCTTAAAAGGGAATTATAAATCTTAAATAATTACCGGGTAAAATTATGAGCGATCCAATCATATTAAAAAGAAAGATTATTATCACCTTCATAATCTTATTGCTTTTAATACTTTCTAGCGGGGCATTGGGCTGGATATTTACCCAGCGGATAGAAAGAAGTAATAAAGTAATAGACGTAGTTCACTTGTTTAAAGAATCGGAACTGCAGTTGAGACGGGAGGAAAAAAATCTTTTAATTAGGGGTTACTCAACGCAGAGGTATCTAAGATGGCAGAAAGCTAAAGAAGATTTTCATCAAAGGTTCGGCGAACTGATAGGGATGAAAGCTTTAAGCGATTCGGATATTGCACGAATAAAATTCAACTATACAGAAATGTCGGACACATACAATAAATTTTTTGACGATATAAAGACCAATGCTCTAAGCCAGAACGAGGTAGTAAAATACGACGACAAGTTTAAGAAAATAGGCAGAGAGACGCTTGAGATTATAAACAGCATTTTAGCCCGCGAGCAGCGTATAGCATCAAGGTCGGATTCGCAGGCTGATATTTTAATCGGAGTTTTTTCAACAATCTTTGTAGCGGCGGCATTCTTTCTTATAATAAATGTAATTAAGCATTTATAGCCGCAGTAATTATATTAACGGAGACTTATTTTGAAGTGCGGTAAAGTTTATATAGTAGGCGCAGGGCCGGGCGACCCGGAACTGATAACACTTAAAGCAATGAAGAAATTGAAGCAGGCTGATGTAGTTGTATACGACAGGCTGATAAGCTTCGAATTATTGACTTATTGTAGAGCCGGCTGCGAAAAAATTTTCGTCGGCAAAGAATCCGGTTACCATCCCATAGAGCAGGAACGCATAATTGAAATTCTAATTAGGAAATCGAAAAGCGGCTTAGCGGTTGTAAGGCTAAAAGGCGGCAATCCGTTTGTGTTCGGCAGAGGCTCTGAAGAAGCAGAGGCACTAAAGAAAGCCGGCATTGAATTCGAAATCATACCGGGAATTACATCCGGGCTTTCCGCCCCTATTTATGCAGGTATACCGATTACCCACAGAGGCCTTATCACTCAATGCGTTCTTATAACTGCTCATGAATCGCCTGGCAAGCCGGAAACTCAAGTGGAATGGGCTAAGCTGGCAAAGCTGAAAAATGCAAATCTTATAATCTATATGGGAGCTTCCAGGATAGACAAGATTTGCAATGAATTAATAAAGCACGGAATGGACCCGGCTATGCCGGCCGCGGTAATTGAGAACGGAACTTTGCCGGAACAGCGAACCATTACGGCAAGGCTTGATGAAATTTCTGGAGAATTCAAAAAATATAATTTCCATTCTCCTGTAATTATAATGATAAGCCCGACAGTTTCAATGAGAAAAGAAATTTCCCCGCTAGGTAAAGATTCATCGGCCGGCGGCGGTATTAACGGGCCCGCAATGCTGCTGCCGGAAAATCTTGATGAATTATTTAAGATAGTTCAGATGCAGTAGACCGGTTCATTAAAGGAACGGCGGACTAAAGGGAATTACAATTCACTAAATAGTTATTTATATCAAAAAAGTAAATGAACATATTTAATATTTATCTGCCCATTGCCGGAATACATTTCAGCATAGTACTGCTGCTTACAATAGGTTTCTGTGTCGGCGTCCTCAGCGGGTTCTTCGGAGTCGGCGGGGGATGGATGGTAACCCCTGCACTCAACATATTCGGCTTTCACATGGCGTTTGCTATAGGAACGCCGCTGGCAAATATCTTCGGCCAGTCTATAGGCGCGGTTAGAAAACATCATAAGATGGGAAACATCGACTGGAAGCTGGGGCTCATTTCTATCATTACTTCGGTTATAGGATTGGAGATAGGCTCCCGTGTTATACTTGCCCTGGAAAAAGCCGGCGACGTGGGAATAATTGTAAGATGGTGCTATGTATTTCTCCTTACCGCACTCGGCGCTTATATGCTCTATGATTATTTCGTACTTCAATTAAGGCAGCAGAAATTAGCGGAAGGAAGCCCGAAAGACCAGCAGACCGGCAATTTAAATGATAGGCCGAAGATAGCCGAAAGGCTGCACAATATAAATCTGCCCCCAATCATTTCTTTTCCGGCATCGGGTATAGAGGGCGTTTCACTCTGGATAATTCTATTCGTGTTTCTGATTACGGGATTCCTTTCCGGATTTATGGGCGTAGGCGGCGGATTTATTATAATGCCGGTGCTTGTTTATCTCATTGGTCTTCCTACTACTATTGCTGTCGGAACAAGTTTAGTCTCAGTCCTTTTTACCTCTGCTTACGGGTGCTTTACTTATGCGGTTAAAGGCCGGGTAGAGCTTATTGCAGCTTTTATCTTGCTGCTGGGCGCTTCCGTGGGGGCGCAGGTTGGCGCTACTGCGGTAAAGTATATTAAAGGGTACGGAATAAGATTGTTATTCGGAATAATGCTCGTGTTCGCGGCATTCTCGGTAATTACGGAACAGTTCTATAGGATAATCAGCAGGCCGTTCTTTCAAATTATTGCTGAAATTATTTTGATGGGTACAGCCCTTATTATGACGACAATAATCATCGGCAAGCTTACGGTTGAATCTAGAAAGGAAAGACAAAATGATGAGCCTGGCACAGAAAAGTCTGTTTACAAAAAGTAAAGCACGCTGTTAATTTATGCTTAAGCCGAAATTAGCGGCATACACTTTTTGCGGTTTGCTAAAAAATATTTTAACAGAATAATCTTAAACTGAAATAGAAAAGGGAGAAATGGATATCTTTAATATATATCTGCCTGTAGCCGGCATAGAATTTAATGCATTGCTGTTGATAGCTATCGGTTTTTGCGTAGGAGTTCTAGGCGGCTTTTTCGGTGTAGGCGGCGGATGGATAGTTACACCGGGGTTAAACATTTTCGGCTTCCATATGGCCTTTGCTATCGGCACCGATCTTTCCAACATATTCGGACAGACAATTGGCGCGGTTAAAAAGCACCAGAAGATGGGAAACATAGATTGGAAGCTAGGACTCATTTCAATTGCTTCTTCAATTGTCGGTTTGGAAATAGGCAGTGATTTAATAATTGCTCTGGAAAAAGCCGGCGATGTAGGAATGATAGTAAGATGGTGCTATATGCTGCTGCTCTGGGGCCTCGGCATTTTTATGCTTTTCGATTATTTCTCAATGGTCAGGAAACAGATGAGCGAAGAGCATCAGAAGCAGGGCGGCGGCTCTGAAAAAAAGCCTGTAAACGGCAAGAGCAAACTTTCTGAAAGGCTCGGCAAAATAAATATTCCGCCCATGATCTCATTCCCCGCATCGGGAATTGAAAGGGTTTCGATCTGGATTATACTCATCGTCTTCTTATTTACCGGATTCCTTTCCGGGTTTCTGGGAGTTGGCGGCGGCTTTATTATTATGCCTGCACTGGTTTACTTAATAGGCTTACCCACTGCAATAGCAGTAGGTACTAGCCTGGTAACGGTACTTTTTAGCGGGGCCTACGGCTGCTTTACCTACGCTATGAAAGGCCGCGTGGAAATTATCGCAGCGTTTATTATGCTTATCGGCGCTTCGATTGGTGCACAAGTAGGCTCAACCGCTGTAAAGTACATTAAAGGCTACGGCATCAGATTATTATTCGCCATCATGATAATCTTTGCGGGCTTTTCAGTTGCTACCGAACAGTTCTATAAAATTACTCGGCATGAATTCTTTCAATCTTTAGCGGGCGTAGTGCTTATGGGAACCGCGCTGGCTATGTCGATTGTAATTATTTATAAACTAGTTGTAATGTCCCGTAAAGAAAAGGTATAAAGTGTTACTTCAGTTTTAACAAATAATTCAGGTTGGCTATGGATATCTTTAACATTTATTTACCGGTTGCAGGAATCGAGTTTAATGCTTTACTATTAATCTTAATCGGTTTTTGTGTAGGAGTGCTAGGCGGTTTCTTTGGTGTGGGTGGCGGATGGATAGTTACGCCTGCTTTAAATATTTTCGGCTTCCATATGGCCTATGCAATAGGCACGGATCTTTCCAATATCTTCGGCCAGTCGATTGGTGCAACCATTAAGCACAACAAGATGGGCAATATCGATTGGAAGCTTGGTGCAATTTCAATCCTGGTTTCCATTATCGGGCTGGAAGCCGGTTCGCAGGTTGTTTTAATATTAGAAAAAGCCGGCGATATCGGCTCAATCGTAAGATGGTGCTATCTTTTCCTAATGTTTGGTTTAAGTTCAATTATGTTTTACGATTACTTTGAGGTTTATTTTAAAAGTAAAAACCAATCTGCAAAAGGCAAAAAGAATATTTCCGGTTCAATTGTAAAAGCAGACAAGATAAAATTAGCGGAGAGGCTTCATAAAATAAATCTTCCGCCTATGATTTCCTTCCCGGCTTCCGGCATACAATCGGTATCTCTTTGGATTGTTATACTGATTTTTTTATTCACGGGCTTCTTGTCCGGCTTCCTTGGAGTTGGAGGCGGATTTATTAGAATGCCTGCATTGGTTTATTTAATAGGTGTCCCCACCGTTATAGCCGTCGGTACAGATTTAATGAGCATCTTGTTCGCTGGTGCCTATGGCTGCTTTACATATGCAGTTAAAGGACGCGTCGAGTTTATAGCGGCATTCATTATGCTTATAGGAGCTTCAATCGGCGCGCAGCTGGGCGCTACCGCAATAAAGTATATTAAAGGCTACGGAATAAGGCTGCTGTTCGCAATTATGATTGTGCTGGCGGGATTTTCAATCGCACTCGAACAGGTTTATAAGGTTACAAAAGTCCCGGTCTATCAGTCGTTCGCCGGCATCGTTCTGATGGGCACTGCAGTACTTATGACTATTATGATTATTACGAGACTTATTATTGAAGCCAGGAAAGAAAGGAAAGCAGCTAAAAGTAATAGCTAACAAATATTTTCACTTAAGCGAGAAAGAAAATGGATATATTTAACATTACACTACCGGTCGCAGGCATAGAGTTCAATGTTATATTATTAATAATCATCGGTTTTTGTGTAGGAGTGCTGGGCGGTTTCTTTGGTGTGGGGGGCGCGTGGATTGTTACCCCCGCACTGAATATTTTCGGCTTCCACATGTCCTATGCAATCGGAACAGACCTCGCACATATTTTCGGCAAGTCTATTGTTGCAACTAGAAAGCACAGTAAGATGGGAAACGTTGACTGGAAGCTGGGCATGATCTCGATAGTGGCTTCTATAGCTGGTGTAGAAGGCGGATCGCAGGTTATAATGGTTCTAGAAAAAGTAGGGAATGTCGGTTCGATTGTAAGATGGAGCTATATAATATTATTGTTGGGCCTGTCATCATTTATGCTGTACGATTACTTTTTTGTACGCCCTTCCAATAAACAAGCACTTAAAAAAGAAACGGCTTCTTCAACCAGAAGCAAAGCCAATTTATCGCAGCGCCTGCATAGAATTAAGATTCCACCTATGGTCTCCTTCCCTACCTCCGGTATTGAATCCGTCTCTCTCTGGATAGTGTTGTTTGTTTTTTTTATTACGGGCTTTTTATCCGGCTTTATGGGAGTAGGAGGCGGCTTTATAAGAATGCCGGCGCTGGTTTATTTAATCGGCTGCCCTACCGCAATAGCAGTAGGCACAGATCTTATGAGCGTACTATTCAGCGGTGCTTACGGCTGCTTTACATATGCATTAAAAGGCAGGGTGGAAATAATCGCGGCATTCTACATGCTTATCGGCGCTTCAATAGGCGCGCAGCTTGGAGTAACCGCAGTTAAATACATACGCGGCTACGGCATCCGGCTCTTATTTGCAATAATGATCGCTTTCGCAGGCTTCTCTGTTGTAATTGAGCAGATTTATAAGATGACGAATATACCAGTCTATTCCGTTATAGCAGGCGTGCTTGTAATCGGTTCTTCAATTTTAATGACGGTAGTTATTTGTTCCAAGTTATTTAAAGCCGTAAGGAACGAAAAGCGTTTAACCAGGTAACATGTTTGTGTTATTTGAAAATGAAATTTTTACAAAATTAATAAACAATAGTCTAACAGATAAGGAATGAAATAATGAACGTGAAAAAAATAGCAGCTTTGATTGTTTTTTGTTTCATCTTTGCCTACGCATACGGCAATTCATATGCGGGAGGCGAAATGGGCGGCAAGCAGGAAGCCACGTTAAACAAAAAGATCGATACAAAAAATCTGTCGGGTGTAAATTTGTGGATAGTTGATTTGTATAATAACGACAGGCTGTTGTATGCAGTAATAGTTACATTGGTAATGGCCGTTTTAGGCTCTACTATGGCCTTCGGAACCGATCTCGTGTTAAAGTATTTCGGTATGACCGTCTCCAAAATCTCGCACTCCGAATGATAATATGAGATAACCAGTTAATTTTTATTTTAACGCATTCCGGAAATATTTATCTTCTTCTATTAGAAAATGTTTTTATGAGCGGTATATTTGAGAGGATAAATTTTATTCGTTACTTACGTACTATGCCGGCAACAGGATTAAAACTTCGGTGGTAGATTGAATTTATTCGAGAAGATAAAATACATCAGCATTTCAACCCGCATCTCCATTCTGATTGGAATAATTATTATAATCTCTATGGGTGCCTTTTCAGCTTTCAGCTTGATCGGAA
>JAKAJV010000010.1 GCA_021813585.1 Bacteroidota bacterium
GGTAAGTCCCTTAGTGCGACAAATTACCTTTTTTACCTCCGTAATTTATTTAAAAACAACCACTTAATTTTTGAAAATTTTTCAGGGGACAAGTCAGGACTCCGACCTGCGTTAAAAGACACCCACGACCCAAGGGTCGAGGTATTTAAAGTCCTCCCTTTTGGGGAGGACTTAGAAGGGGCCAATAAAGGCTAAATAACCTGCACCTGCCGGATTAAAAAAAATATACGAATTAAAAATTTCCCGTTGTATCTTAAATTAAAACTAAATATCTTACAACAGTTATAATTGGTGCGGATTTATTTTTAATGCTGTTTCCTTAAGAAACGACTTTGCCGGCTAAAGAACAAATGGAGCCGGGCTTTTTATTTTAAATGAACCCGAGGGCGGTTATGAAATACTCTTCATTAAAAAATTATATTGAAGGTGAATTCGTCGAACAGGACCTTGAAACGATGGAAGTCCTGTCCCCCATTGACGGCAATATGATATCTTCTGTCCCGCTATCCGGCTATGATGCCGTGGATAAAGCTGTCTTGTCGGCAAAAAAAGCTTTTCACAAGTGGTCCTCTGCAACAATAAAAGAAAGAGTGCAGGTATTTTACCGCTACAAATATCTGCTTGAAGAAAACATAGATGAATTATCCGAACTAATCCAGGAAGAGAACGGTAAGACGTTATCCGAAGCGCGGGCAGAAGTAGAAAAGAGTATAGAGGTTACCGAGTTCGCTTGCTCTCTTCCTCAAATCTCTGCCGGAGAAATACTGGAAGTGAGCAAAGGAGTGGAATGCAGAATCGACCGTTACCCGCTGGGAGTCGTTGCTTCCATTACACCGTTTAATTTTCCGAACATGGTTCCCAACTGGACAATACCCAACGCAATAGTGCTCGGTAACGCGATGATTCTTAAGCCGTCGGAACAGGTGCCGTTAAGCGCGAACAGGATTGCAGAGCTTTTAAAAGAAGCCGGGCTGCCCGACGGCGTATTTAACGTTGTTCACGGCGCCAGGGAAGCTGTTGAAGCAATTTGCGACCATCCCGGTATAGAAGCCGTTTCCTTCGTCGGCTCCACAAAAACTGCTAAAGCAGTTTATGCAAGAGGCACATCAAAATTAAAAAGAGTGCTGGCACTTGGCGGGGCAAAAAATCATCTCATAGTTTTCCCGGATGCAAATACCGACATGACTGCTTCAAACGTTGCCGCATCAATGACCGGATGTGCCGGACAGCGCTGTATGGCCGCTTCCGCTATGGTTGCTGTTGGACCAGTGGATCATATCATCAGCAAGATTGTGGAAGAGGCGAAAAAAATTATCCCGGGTAAAAACCTTGGGGCGGTTATTTCCAAGCAGGCAAAAGAGAGAATAGAAAACTACATTACCGAGGCAGAAAAAGGCGGTGCAAAGGTTCTGTTGGACGGAAGGAACAGCAGAGTGGAAGGGAAAGAAAACGGATTTTATGTCGGACCTACAATACTCGATTATGTGAGGCCGGAAATGAAAATTGCTAAAGAAGAGGTATTCGGGCCTGTTCTATCAATAATGCGGACCGGCAAAATTGAAGACGCAATTAAAATTCAAAACAGTTCATTGTACGGCAACGCCGCATCTGTTTTCACCCAGAGCGGCGGAGTTGCCCGTTACGTTATCGATAACGCAAGCGCAGGAATGATCGGAGTAAATATAGGGGTTCCCGTACCGCGCGAGCCTTTCTCCTTCGGCGGGTGGAATGAATCTAAATTCGGAACCGGAGATATTACCGGTAAAAGTTCAATTGAATTCTGGACTAAGCTTAAGAAGACAACAATAAAGTGGAATCCGGAATCGAGAACAAACTGGATGAGCTGAAATTAATTGTTGATAAATAATCGGAGGATAATGTTATGCCTAGACTAGTCCGCGCCGGCTTAATTCAGGCCAGGCTGGATATCTCTACAGAGCAGCCGATCGAAGCTATTAAAAAGGCAATGATAGACAAGCATATTTCAATGATCGAGGACGCTGCCAACAAGGGTGTTCAAATACTTTGCCTGCAGGAACTCTTTTACGGCCCGTATTTCTGCGCCGAGCAAAAGACAAGATGGTACGCCATGGTAGAAAAAGTGCCCGGCGGCCCTACTACCAAACTAATGCAGGAAACAGCCAGGAAGCATCAAATGGTTTTAATAGTGCCGGTTTATGAAGAAGAGATAACCGGAATATATTACAACACCGCCGCAGTTATTAATTACGACGGTAGCTACATGGGCAAATACAGGAAACACCATATTCCACACTGCGACCCGGGCTTCTGGGAAAAATTTTATTTCAAGCCGGGCAACCTCGGATTCCCCGTCTTCAAAACACCCTTTGCAGATATAGGAGTATACATATGCTACGACAGGCACTTTCCCGAAGGCGCACGGATACTGGGATTGAACGGCGCCGAAATAGTATTTAATCCTTCCGCTACGGTTGCAGGGTTATCGGAATACCTATGGGAACTTGAGCAGCCGGCCCATGCAGTGGCTAACGGATACTTTGTAGGAGCTATTAACCGCGTGGGCACCGAGCAGCCCTGGAACATAGGAGAGTTTTACGGTAAGAGCTATTTCTGCAGCCCGCGCGGTAAAATAATTGCACAGGCAAGCAGGGATAAGGACGAGCTTGTGGTTGCCGATTTGAACCTGGATGAAATTCAGGAAGTGCGCAACATCTGGCAGTTCTACAGGGATAGAAGGCCGGAGGCTTACGGCGCTATTACTAGCATAGATGTTTAATTTTAAAATGAATCTAACGTATGTCATTCCCGCGAAAGCGGGAAACCAGAGTGTTAAAGTTAAAAGATACTCAATTATCTAGGAGAGATGAAAAGCGACAATTATTAAAAGTAATTGATATAATTGAGAATGAAAAATTATTATGTCTATATTCTTGCTAGCAAAAGAAATGGGACGCTTTATATCGGTGTAACAAATGATCTAATAAGAAGAGTATATGAGCATAAAGAAGGTATTGCTGATGGATTCACTAAGAAATATAATGTCAAAAACTTGGTTTACTATGAACTGCATAATGAGATTAAGACAGCAATTACGAAAGAGAAGCAAATGAAGAAATGGAAAAGAGCGTGGGAAATTGAACTCATTGAAAAATTTAACGCCGAATGGAAAGATTTGCATGTAGAATTAATTAAGTAGATTCCCGCTTTCGCGGGAATGACAAATCCTATTATAAGTTTTAAACTAAATTTAATTAGGTTCAAATGACTTCAGACGAAATAATTAAAACAACCGCTGAGCATACGTACGGAACATGGCGGTTTCAAAAAGGCTGGAAACCAATGCACATAGTTGATGCCGAAGGATGTTATTTTTATGATTCGGCAGGGAAAAAGTATCTCGACTTCTCTTCGCAATTAATGTGCGTTTCTCTCGGCCACAAAAACAAGGCTGTAATAAAAGCAATAGAAGAGCAAGCAAGGAAGCTGCCCTATATTGCGCCGGGTTATACTACCGATGTACGTGCGGAACTCAGTAATCTTCTTCTTGAGGTATTGCCGGAAGGCCTGCAGAAATTTTATTTCTCCACATCCGGCACCGAGGCAAACGAGGCCGCGATTAAAATCGCACGGATGTATACGGGCAAGTACAAAATCATTTCGCGGTACAATTCCTACCACGGCTCAACTGCGGCATCAATTGCCGCTACCGGCGATCCGAGAAGGTGGCTTGTAGAGCCTTCGGGGAAGATTGACGGAGTAATATTTGCACCCGAATGCAACTGTTACCACTGCCCCATAGGACACGGTTATCCGGGCTGCGGGGTTGCCTGTGCAAATTATATTGAGCACATGATAAGGAACGAAAGCAACGTTGCAGCCGTAATTGTTGAACCAGTTGTAGGTACCAACGGTATCCTCGTCCCGCCGGAGGAATACATGCCCCGCCTGCGAAAGGTTTGCGACGAGAATAATGTTTTGTTAATAGCCGATGAAGTAATGAGCGGCTGGGGAAGAACGGGCAAATGGTTTGCAGTCGATCATTGGAACATTCAGCCTGATATTTTAACTACTGCAAAAGGAATAACCTCTGCCTATGTGCCGCTGGGACTAACAGCCACAACAAAAAAAATAGCCGACTACTTTAACGACCATTACTTTGCCCACGGCCATACTTACGAAGCGCATCCGTTAACACTGGCGCCGGCCATAGCAGCAATAAATGAAATAAGAAAATACAACCTGGTTGAGAGATCGCTAGAGATGGGAGAGTATCTAGGTGAAAAATTAATCGAATTAAAGTCCCGGCATAGTTCTATCGGCGATGTTCGCGGGCTGGGCTTGTTCAGGGCTATCGAAATAGTAAAGAACAGAGAAACCCGCAAGCCTTTCAATACTAAGGAGGATAAGATTAACGGCGTTCAGCTAACGGTTGATAAGATAGCGGGCGAGCTGATGAAAATGGGAATTTATGTTTCTCCCTGGATAAGCCATTTTGTACTTGCGCCTCCGTTGATTATTGAAAAAGAAGAGATTGATTCGGCAGTAGGTGCTTTTGATGAAGTACTTAAAATTGCTGATGATGAAGTCGAATAGCTCTGCCGGCTACCGGTTTTTATTGCTTAACTGCTAACATGGATGTTGAATAATAGAATATTTGCCGGAGATAGAATTAATTTAATCCATCATTTTAATTTGTTGGTTAAAATATGAAAAACACAGCGCCGCTTCTTTCACCAAAGGAATATGAGGCTAATTTTGCGGAGCTTCACCCGCCGTTGACGGGAATAAGTGCAAAAGCCGAAGCCGAAAGGTGCCTGTACTGCTTCGATTCTCCCTGCACCAAATCTTGTCCTACCCACATAGATATACCAGGATTTATAAAAAAGATTTCGAGCGATAATCTGCTAGGCTCGGCAAAAACCATACTGGAGTCTAACTGGGTGGCGCTTACCTGCGCAAAGGCTTGTCCCGTTCAGGTGCTGTGCGAAGGCGCCTGTGTTTACAACGGGAAAAAAGAAAAGCCGATAGAAATAGGCAGGCTGCAGCGCTATGTAATGGATAATTATTTTGAAAGCGGCATGCCCGATCTTTTTACAAAAGCACAAGGGAAAAATAAATCGGTTGGAATTATCGGCTCGGGCCCGGCAGGGCTTGCATGCGGCGCAGAGCTAACGCTGCTGGGGTACGATGTAACTATTTATGAGTCGAATAAAATTCCCGGCGGGCTTAACAGCTGGGGGATTGCACCTTACAAGATGAGGCAGAAGGACAGCCTGAAAGAAGTGAAGATGATAAAAGGATTGGGTGTAAAGATAAAAACGGGGATTAGAGTCGGGGAAGCAATCTCAATCGATAAGCTTCTCGAAAAGCATGATGCAATTTTTCTAGGAATAGGCTTAAGCGAATCGCCCGAGCTAAAAATTCCCGGCGAAAATCTTAAGGGAGTGCACGACGCATTATCCTTTATTGAAGAGGTGAAATCAGAAAAATGGGACGAGGTAAAAATAGGCAAGCGTGTTGCGGTTATTGGTGCGGGCAACACGGCTATAGATGCTGCAACGGAAGCCAAGCGCCTGGGTGCAGAGCAAGTTTATATTGTTTACAGGAGGGCTGCATCTCAAATGTCGGCTTACGAATTCGAATTTATACTTGCAAAAAACGACGGCGTAATTTTCCTTTTTAATTCCGTGCCTGTAAAAATTAAAGGAAAGAAATATGTTAAGGAGATAATATGTAAAAAATCCAGGCTGGATAACCAAGCCGGATTATCTTTAATTCCAAATTCCGACTTTGTTCTGCCGGTAGATATGGTTATAAAAGCAATCGGGCAGAAACCTCACCAGGATTTTTTAAATTCAATACCCAAGCTGAAAATACGTAACGGCCAAGTAGTTGTTAATTTTAAAAATTATCAAACGGGCAACCGGAAAGTATTTGCTGGCGGAGACTGCATTAACGGCGGCAAGGAAGTAGTTAATGCCGCATTCGACGGCAAGATGGCGGCGCGCTCTATTGATAATTATCTATCGGCTTCTGCTTGAACCTTGAACTTGAACTTGATCTTGAACTAATCAACCTGCCCCGGCAGTAAGGTTCAGGTTCAAGTATAAATTCAAGGATAAGTTTAAAAAAATTTTATAGGAGAATAAATGACAGACCTAACGACAAACTGCGGTGGTATTAAATCGCCTAACCCGTTTTGGCTTGCATCGGCACCGCCGACAAACACTGCTTACCAGGTATGCCGCGCCTTTGAGCAAGGCTGGGGCGGCGCAGTCTGGAAAACCATCGGCGAGCCAGTTATGAACGTCTGCAACCGCTACGGCGGATATGATTATAACGGTCAAAAGCTTGTCGGACTGAATAATATAGAGCTTATAAGCGACAGGCCCATAGAGCTGAACTTAAAAGAAATAGCCGAGACGAAACGGCTCTGGCCCGACCGCGCTATAGTTGTCTCTCTTATGGTAGAATCAAAAAAAGAAACATGGCATGAGATTGTTAAAAGATCGATTGACACAGGCTGCGACGGTATAGAGCTTAATTACGGCTGCCCCCATGGAATGAGTGAAAGAGGAATGGGCTCTGCAGTAGGGCAGGTTCCCGAATATTGCAAAATGATTACCGAGTGGGTAACCGAAGTTTCTACTATTCCGGTGCTTGTTAAACTTACACCCAATGTAAGCAACATCCTTTACCCTGCAAGAGCAGCCAAAGCAGCCGGCGCTTCGGGAATTTCTTTGATAAATACTATCAACAGCATCATCGGAGTCGACCTGGATACCTTTGAGATTAAGCCGAGCGTTGCCGGTAAAGGAGGACACGGCGGGTATGCAGGCGCTGCGGTTAAACCGATTGCACTTCATCTTGTCTCCCAGGTTGCACTAGATAACGAAGTCAATCTTCCCATCTCGGGAATAGGCGGTATTTCCAACTGGAAGGATGCAGTTGAATTCATTCTGCTGGGATGTTCAAGCGTACAAGTTTGTACGGCAGTAATGCACTACGGCTTTAGAATAATTAAAGACATGATTGAAGGTATGACGAACTGGATGCAGTCCAAAGGTTTTTCATCGATAGACGACATACGCGGCAAGTCGCTGAGCCGTTTAGACAACTTCGGCAACTTCAATCTTCTGCACAAAACAGTCGCAAGGATCGACCAGAAAAAATGCATCCACTGCAATCTCTGCCATATTGCGTGCGAAGACGGAGCGCACCAGTGCATAGATTTAATACCTGTTAACGGGCACAATAAAACTGTAGTAAGGGAAGATGATTGCGTCGGCTGCTCGCTCTGCTCGCTTGTATGTCCTGTTGAAGGCTGCATTGCGATGGTAAGGGTTGATGATGATTCGGAGAGAAAGACATGGAACGAATTGATGCTAAATTTCAAAAAGGAAGAGAAGCCGCTTAGCTGGGAAAACCTAGGCGAGTTTCAGAAAAAATATGGAATTAAAATTCATTAAGAAATTCTTAGCGTAGTGATTTATGGTTTCAAAATATATATCAAAAGCAAATTTAGTAACATACAAACGGATTGAGACAAAAATAATTTCTTTGCGAGCAGAGAAAGTAATTCTGGATAGTGATCTTGCCTCAATCTACGGAGTAACAACTGCGCGCCTTAACCAGCAAGTCAAAAGGAATAAGGAAAGATTCCCTGCCGATTTTGCATTTCGACTTACGAAAGAAGAGTTCGGGAGTTTGATGTTGCAAAATGCAATATCAAACTCAATGCGCGGCGGAAGAAGAAAACTTCCTCTGGTTTTTACAGAACATGGCGCAATTATGGCGGCTAACGTTTTAAATAGTTCTAAAGCCGTTCGTATGAGCGTTCTTGTTGTTAGAGCGTTTGTCCAAATCCGCAGAAATATTTCTATCACCAGTGAGCTTGCAAAGAGGCTAGATGATCTTGAGCGAAAGGTGATTAACCATGACAGCGACATTCAAGCTTTGGTAGAAGCTATTCGCCAACTAATGCAGCCGCCGGAAAAATCAAAAAAAACATTTGGCTTCACTATCGGTGAACCAAAGGTGATTTATAAAAGTAAAAGAAAAATAAAAAATTTAGCAAATTTATCAGCGAGGTAAATATGTCAACCTTAATTAAGAACGGAAGGATAATTACGGCAGAGCATGATTATAGTGCGGACATCTTTGTTGAAAAAGAAAAGATTACAACTATAAGTTCAAATCTTAATATTGAAGCCGACAATGTTATCGATGCCTCCGGGAAATATGTTATACCAGGCGGGCTGGATGTTCACACGCACCTGGATATGCCATTCGGCGGCACTACCTCCTGCGACGATTTTGAAACCGGGACAAAGGCCGCAGCTTTTGGAGGCACAACCTGCATTATAGATTTTGCAACTCAAAGTAAAGGAACCAGGATGCGCAATGCGCTGGACGTTTGGTGGAAGAAAGCCGAGAATAAAGCAGTAATAGATTACGGATTTCATATGATCGTAACCGATCTTCCGGAAGCTCATATGGAAGACATGAGCGATATGGTACGCGAAGGAATTACAAGCTTCAAGCTTTTTATGGCCTACCCCAACGTCCTGATGGTAGACGACGCAACAATTTTCAGGGCAATGCAGCACACAGCTAAGACAGGTGCTTTAGTTTGTATGCACGCCGAGAACGGGAACGTAATTGATCTTATTGTTAAGCAGGCTCTGGCCGAGGGTAAAACCGCACCTATCTACCACGCGCTAACCCGGCCTACAACGGCAGAAGGAGAAGCTGTTAACAGATCCATTGCGCTTGCCGAGATGGCAGGTGCGCCTGTTTATATTGTCCATCTTTCCAGCAGCGATGCTTTGGATAAAGTTGCCGAAGCCAGGGACAAAGGGCTGCCGGTCTATGCTGAAACCTGCCCGCAGTATTTATTCCTTTCCCTAGATGATATGAATAAACCCGGCTTTGAAGATGCAAAGCTTGTATTTACTCCGCCGCTAAGAGAAAAATGGAACCAGGAAAAGCTTTGGGCCGGATTAAAAAACAATACGCTTCAGGTTGTCTCCACAGACCACTGTCCGTTCTGCTTTAAGGAACAAAAGGAACTCGGGTTGCACGACTTTACGAAGATACCCAACGGCGGTCCCGGAATTGAGCACAGGATGCAGTTGATGTTTGACGGAGGAGTAAGGCAGGGCAGAATCTCTTTGAACCGGTGGGTTGAATTAACATCGGCAACTCCTGCAAAAATGTTCGGGCTGTATCCGGAGAAAGGAACTATCGCTGTTGGTTCCGATGCGGATATTGTAATTTGGGATCCGGAAAAAGAATATACAATCTCGGCAAAGACTCATCATATGGCAGTAGATTATTCTATGTTTGAAGGAAAGAAAGTAAAAGGAAATATCGATACTGTTTTTTCAAGAGGCGAAATGATAATTAGAAATGATAAGTTCCTAGGTAAAGCAGGCAGAGGGAATTTCGTTAAGCGCGATACATATGCAGGTGCATGGAAGTAAGCAGATTCCCCGCCCGGGAATACAAGCTTTATATACGGTGCCTTAAGCCTGGCATCCATTTGCTTATAAGTTAATTGAACCAATAATTAGGAGCGGATTAATTATGCTTCAGCTATTCAATTCAAAGCTGATTGAGACCGACATAGACCGGGCCGACGAAAATAATTTATTCAATAAAGACCTGGCGCCGACAAAAAAAGCAGAGAGAACGTGGGACACCTATCATATTGCGGCGCTGTGGATAGGAATGAGCGTCTGCATACCTACGTATATGCTTGCCAGCGGATTGATTGCAGGCGGGATGAACTGGTGGCAGGCAATTATGACTATAGCTCTCGGAAATATAATTGTACTGATACCCATGGTTCTAAATGCTCATGCCGGGACAAAGTATGGAATCCCATTCCCCGTTCTTGCAAGAGCACCGTTCGGAATTTTAGGCTCGAACGTACCTGCCCTGCTGCGTGCAATTGTAGCCTGCGGCTGGTTTGGAATTCAAACCTGGGTAGGCGGGCAGGCATTTAATTCTTTGATAGGTATCTTGATGCCCTCGTGGGCTGTGTATTCCTGGGGCCCCGCTGCCGGATTCTTAATCTTCTGGGGAATGAATGTTTACTTTATTGTTAAAGGTGTTGAATCGATTAAATGGCTAGAGGCATACAGCGCGCCGTTTTTAATAGTAATGGGACTTGTGCTTTTATATTGGGCTTATATAAAAGGCGGCGGCTTCGGCCCTATTTTAAGCCAGCCCAGCAAATTCCAAACTGCAGGAGAGTTCTGGAAATTTTTCATACCCTCGCTTACCGGAATGGTGGGATACTGGGCAACACTGTCTTTAAATATACCGGATTTTTCAAGGTACGCTAAAAGTCAAAAAGCACAAATGACCGGGCAGGCAATAGGGCTTCCGCCTACAATGACTTTATTTTCTTTCATCGGTGTTGCTGTTACTTCTGCAACAATAATAATTTTCGGAAAGGCCATTTGGGATCCCGTAGAACTTCTTTCCAAATTTAACAGCCCGTTTATTATCGCTCTTTCGCTTGTAGCGCTTATAGTAGCAACCCTTACTACTAATATAGCCGCTAATGTAGTTTCCCCGGCAAACGATTTTACAAATTTATTCCCTGGAAAAATTAATTTTGTAAAAGGCGGATTGATAACCGCGGTAATTGGAATAGCAATACAGCCGTGGAAGCTTTTATCAGATTACAGCGCATATATTTTCGGTTGGCTTGTCGGTTACTCCAGCTTTCTAGGTCCCATCGCAGGCATTTTAATTTGCGATTATTATTTTGTCCGGAAGTTAAACCTTAACGTAAAAGATTTATACCGCAGGGGCGGAGAATATGAATACCGCCGGGGCTTTAATGTCAGGGCTCTCTTAGCACTTGCATGCGGGGTTCTAACGGCACTAACGGGACTGATTATTCCGGCTCTCGGCATTCTTTACGATTACGCATGGTTTGCCGGCTTCTTTATATCGTTCGCTGTTTATTATTTCATAATGAAAAAACCGGAACAGGAATATTCCTCTTCCCCGCAAACCGATGAAATATAGTACGCGGACAGATTAAAAAAATTCAAGCAGGCGCTTCATCGGATTTTTCAAAGCATGATTTATTATTATTCGAACTGCTGCTTGAACCTGGAAAACTGCTGCTTCAATTCCTGCAGCTCGCCGCGTAAAATATCTACCTGTTCTTCAAGCTCCGCTATCTTGCCCGCGTCAACCGGGACAGCCGCCGGAGTATTATTATTTAATGACTCAAAGTCCGGCATACCGGAAAGCAGGTGCGCATACCGTGATTCTTTCATACCAGTCTGCCGGGGTAATTTTATTATCAGCGGTTTCTCCCTGTTCGTCAGGCTCTGTAGCACCCCGTCTAGCTGCGCTAGGCTCTCAAAGTTAAACATCCTTCCGCTTCTGGATTTTATTTCTCCTGGTGTTTGGGGACCTCTAAGCATAAGCACGCACATAACGGCAATTTCCTCAGACGAGAATTTCATCTCCTCTGTAAAGTTCTGCCTGTATTTGGGAACTCTTATATCGCTGCCGGTTACTCTTCTTACAAGAGCCTTATCCCTTAGTTTGTCAAGCATCGCTTCTATTGTTTTTTCGTCGAATGATACTACGGGTTCCCGGTTCGATTTCTGGTTGCAGGCATTCTTTAACGCATTAACAGTAAGCGGGTAGTATTCCGGAGTCGTTAATTCTTTTTCAATTAAAGAACCGATTATTCTTATTTCTTCAAAAGTTAATAATTCTTCCATAAAAATTTTTTTGTGCAAATATAGTAAAAAACGCTTTATTATCCGGGCTATAAAAAAGTCCGGCGTATAAGCCGGACTTTACAAGAATTAAGGCCGATTGAGACAGTTTGTTTTTTATTTTGTAACCGTTACCGTTCTAGAATAAACAGTGACTGCAGAAGTGAATATGTTTATTACTACATCCAGAAATGTTTGTTCAGTATGAATCGTATAGTTTGTAGCTTCCCCGGCCATAGCCTTTGAATCTACCGTATTTAACGGAACCAGACCGAACAGAATATACCACTGCCTCGTTTCTTCAACCTGGTTTCCCTGCGCTCCGTTCCCAACAACAAATGTTTGGGCATAGCATCCGAATATTGATACCATCATAATAGCTGCCATGATGATAGGTAAGAATTTTTTTAACATAGTACCTCCCTCTAATGGATTTTAATTAATTTAATTGATCCGATTGATGACTCAATGGCCTTAACTTCATTTGAGTAATCTTCTTGTTTAGATAAATAATCAAACTGCAAAAGGTTTCCAATTCCGTTTTCAAAAAGTAGCCGGAAGTTTACAAATCCGTTTTTTTGAATTAAAAACTGCGCTATCTCTATTCCGTCTTTCGTGTAGAAGGCTTTTTTCACGTTCGTGGAATCGCTGCCGAACATTATCCTTCCGTATTCTTTTATTTTCAGATCGAAATTGTTTTGTTCGGGATTCAGTCTTATATCTGCAATATTCAAAACAGAGCCGTCGGAGCCATTAACAAAAATATAAAGCGGCTTTACGGAAAGCTGATTGTTGCCCGCCAAGGCCTTAGTAATTGCTCTACCGGCTTCGTCTACCTTTTTCTGTCCAGCATTATTCCAATTTAACGGCGGGTTAAATCTTAAGTTATACAATGTATCGTTTATAGCTGCGCCTAGCTTCGAGTTATCGATATTGAATTTCATTTCGCTGCTATGGGGGTTATTCGCCTTTTTAGATGCGCATCCCGGTAATAATGCCAGAAGATAAAATAACAATATTAAATATGCCGATGCTTTCTTACCAAGTAAAGACGAAATTCCCATTTTGCTCTCGTTAAATTTGAGAAATTAAAAAAGCCGAACTTTTTATTTTGATAGAAGAGTTCCAAAATCCAGTTAATAAAATATAGCATAGATGAAACAGATTGTCAAACTGTGCAGACTAATAATTCGATGTTTTGTAAACAGATATGAAAGTAAAAAATTAAAATTTATTTGGACGCTTAACTTTTAATTTTTTACAAGGGTATCCCGGTTAAATATCCAGCTGAATTCATCAATCTTGTTTGAAAAAGAAAATCTGTTTGCAAGCGCCAGATACCTATCTGATAGTGTGCATAAATAGTCCTGAGCTTTTGAGGCAATACCGGAAAGCCCGGTTATTGATTCGATGTTCCAACCTTTTACCAGGTTATTTATTATTTCCGAATAATCTTTTACGGTATAAATACCCAGTTTTTGAGCAACATTAGAAAACTTTAAGAATAAATTCTTATCGCAGCCGTCGTACATTAAATTGGCCGGCATTGTTATTTTGGTTTTCATCATCTTGGAAAAAGAAAGAATTGCTTGGACGGGATCGGTTTCAAAAATTTTAGTCATAAACAGTTTATAAGCTTTTTCATGCCGGGCCTCATCGCCCGCAATAACACCGCAAATTTTATGAAGCTTGTCTTCACCTGCTTTTATAGCAAGCCTTGCAACATTGCTATGGGAAATTTTAGTAGCCCTTTCCTGGAATGATGTATAAATAAATCCGAGGTAAGGATCATTTTCAGTATGAGGGTCAAAGCCGTTATTAATCAAATGGTGAATAGTTAATTCAACAGCCCGCATATTTACTCTGCCTGTTAAAAAAAGATATTTGTTAAGCAGGTCGCCGTGACGGTTTTCCTCGGAAGTCCAGCCCCGGCTCCACCTTGCCCACGCATTTATGCTGCTTCCCGTAATATCCGTAATTCCCTCCAGACGGTTTAACCACGTCTGATATGTAGGCAAAGCCTCTTCGGTTATCATATCTCCTATTAAAACAATCATCAGGTCATCCGGCAAACCCGCTGCCTTGTTCCGGAATTCCAATACTTCGTCTCGCCAAAGCTCCGATTTCATATCCGGGAGAAAATCACTCGGCTGCCAGCTTTCTTCAATCGGTTTTAACAGGCTATGAATATTTTGATCTACAAAGCTTTCGAGACTCTTAATTACTTCAAATTTAGACTTTAACTTTATGTCTTCTTTTAACATTAATCCGCTTTCTGTTAAATGCGGGACAATTATAACTTAAAGATTTTTAAGATCCAATGTTGAAGTGAATTATTATGTAAAAGAATTGTAAAATTCCACTGAAAAAATTTTAAATGCATATTCATAATTCTGTATTTAGGCAGTCGGACAAAAAACAACTAATCACCAGAAGTCAAAATTCACATCTATCTTTATTTTGATAAACTTTTTCAATTATTTATTTTTGATTCTAAAAATTCAATATTGCCTAAACTTACCTGCAAATTATCTTTACCGGAAAAAGTATGCGATTAAGTAAATCATTTGTACCCACGTTAAAAGAAGTTCCAAACGATGCTGTTGTAACCAGCCATATTCTTATGCTAAGGTCGGGGATGATAAGGATGGTATCTGCCGGCATTTATTCTTTTCTGCCCCTGGGCTATAAAGTAATAAAAAAAATAACGGAAATAATAAGAGAAGAGATGAATGCCATCGGCGGGCAGGAGTTTCATCTGCCTGCATTAAATCCCCGCGAGATTTGGGAAGAGACAAACCGGGTTGAATCCTTCGGAGACACTTTATTCCATGTAAAGAACAGAGACTACGTACTGGCACCTACCCATGAAGAAATAATGACTTTCCATGCGCGCAGCGTTTTAAAATCATATAAAGATTTACCTCAGATCTGGTATCAGATACAAACCAAGTTTAGAAACGAGGCGAGGCCGAGAAGCGGCGTAATCCGCGGCAGGCAGTTCCTTATGAAAGATTCGTATTCATTCGATGCGACGTGGGAACAGCTTGACTCTGCCTATGCACTCCACGACAAAGCCTACAGAAAAATTTTCAACAAGTGCGGACTTAAGTATTTTGTTGTCGGCGCTTCTAGCGGGGCTATGGGCGGCACCGGCTCGGAAGAATTTATGGTTAAATCCGATGCGGGTGAAGATACTGTTGCATACTGCGGGCATTGCGGCTACGCGGCAAATGTTGAAGTTGCCGTTTCGATTGCCGCAGCTAAGCTAAGTGATAAGACCAGCGAAGAAATAAGAGAGATTTTCACTCCCGGTGTAAAATCCATAGATGAGCTGTGTAAATTCCTAAGCATCAGCGAAGCTCAATGCGCAAAATCCAGAGTGTATATCCACGAAGGGAAGCCTATACTGGTTCTTATGCTCGGCAACGACGAAGTTAACGAGACCAAGCTTGAAAAAATTATTGGAGGGATGATACGCCCCGCCCGCCCGGAAGAACTAAAAGAAATTACCGGTGCGGATGCAGGCTCAATCGGGCCTATTGGCTTTAAGGGAAAAATTATTGCCGACTTAAAATTAAAAGATTCCAGCAACCTATTCAGCGGTGCAAATAAAAACGATTACCACCTGGGCGGAATAGATCTTAAACGCGATATTAAGGACATGGATTATGCCGACCTCCGTATCGTTCAGTCCGGCGAAACATGTACAAGATGCGGGAATAAGCTGCAAGTATTCAGCGCCATCGAACTGGGGCATATATTTAAGCTGGGCACTAAATATTCTACGGCGATGGGTGCAACGTTCCTAAATGAAAACGGCGAAGAGAAACCGCTGATAATGGGAAGCTACGGCATTGGAGTTGAGCGCGTTATGGCCTGCTATATTGAGCAGCATAACGACGAAAAAGGAATTATATGGGATAAGACTCTGGCGCCGTTCCACATACACCTTCTCGGCTTGAACATGAGAAAGGAATCTACTGCGGATGCCTGCGAAAAAATCTACAGCGATCTTAGTGCTGCCGGTTATGATGTGCTGTTCGACGACAGGCCGGATGCTCAGGCGGGCTTCAAGTTTAACGACGCCGACCTTTTAGGCATGCCTGTCCAGATAATAGTAGGCGAAAAAAAATTGAAAGAGAACATAGTTGAAATTAAGCTTAGAAAATCCGGGGAACGATCCGACGTTCAATTAAACGACCTAAAAGAAAAGATTGACAATTTATTCAAATAATTTAAAGCCTGCTTCCGGTAAAATTTTTAGTCTCAATTTGCTTTTAGAATATTTTGCGGCGCGTCTTAAAGTATCGGTTTAGTGCGGCCGGTTTGCCCATCAATACACGCCTGCCCGAAGTTTTTTCTTAAATGAAGGTTAGCTTTTCTTTGGGATAAAACTTATTTTTTCACCAACAAAGTGAAAATAGTTTGCAAAAAGTGATAAAATTTTTTCTTATAAATAACCTTTCTTTTAATCGCCGGCTAACCAAAAGTAAAGCCGCCGCTAATAAATCTACTCAAAAAGTACAGGGAAATAAAAAATGAAGAATAATAAAAACGATTTCGAAACTAAATGCGTCCATTCAGGGATCGATGAGTACGAATTCGGTTCCGTAGTGCCGCCTATTTACCAAACTTCCACGTTCAAATTTAAATCCGCACAGCACGGCGCAGCCTTGTTTGCTGGAGAAGAAAAAGGATATATATACACGCGCATGCTTAACCCCACCGTTGAAGCTCTGGAAAACAGCATAGCCGAGCTTGAAGGCGGCTGCAAAGGTTTGGGATGTGCGAGCGGGATGGCTGCTGTTCATACCGTATTTGCATCGCTTACAAAATGCGGCGACCATGTGGTATGCTCTGCCGCTGTTTACGGGCCTACTACCACACTGCTTAATACAATCCTGAAGAATTACGGGGTTGAAACTACGTTTGTAGATACTTCGGATCTCAATCTTGTACGAGCTGCCGTAAAGCCGAATACAAAAGTTATTTATGTAGAAACTCCGGGCAATCCTACTCTCGCCGTCTCGGATATACATGAAATATCCTTGATTGCGCATGCGAACGGGGCGCTTATGGTTGTTGATAACACATTCATGAGCCCGGCATTGCAGCGCCCGCTGGAACTTGGATGCGATATAGTACTTCACAGCTTGACGAAATTCTTAAACGGCCACGCCGATGTCGTCGGCGGAATTGTAGTTGTAAAGGATGAAGAGACATACGGCCGATGCAGGAAAACTTTAAATCAAATCGGCGGAGTAATTGATCCGTTCAATTCGTTCCTTGTTCACCGCGGCATAAAGACACTTTCGCTTAGAATGCAAAAGCACTGCGAAAACGCGATGAAGGTTGCAGAGTTCCTTGAATCTCACCCGATGATTAAGTCAATATCATACCCGGGATTAAAAAGCCACCCGCAGTTTGAACTCGGACTAAAGCAGCACAAAGGTCCGGGCGGGATGATTACATTCGAACTGGAAGGCGGATTTGAGGCTGGCCAGCTAATGATGAATTCGGTTAAGCTTTGCCAGCTTGCCGTAAGCCTAGGCGGAGTTGAGTCTTTAATCCAGCATCCCGCCAGCATGACTCATTATACTATGGGAAAAGAAGCACGGCTCGCAGCAGGTATTTCTGACGGGCTGGTAAGGCTCTCGGTAGGAATAGAAAATGCGCAGGATATAATCAGTGATCTTAAAGGCGCTCTTGACAAAGTAAAAGAATTACAAACTGCCGAAGTAGAACATTCATAAAAAATGTATAAAAGATACTCAAGCATAGTTCAACTTAAGAGCAGAGAAATATTTTTTCTTGCTCTTAAGTTTGTCGGTCCGGTTTTACTGTTCTCGCTCATTTCAGTTTCATGCGGAACCGGTGAGAAGATTATAGATTCGCCGATTTCCTTTTCCGCAAATAGAATTGAATTAACCAAAGAATATATTCATCAGCATTACGGCATTACTCCAAAAGATATTTCAATCGTCCCGAAAATTATTGTTCTTCACTGGACTGCCATCGGGACGTATGATTCAACATTTGCAGTATTTAATAAAGAAACGCTAGAAGGCTCTCGCCCGGAGCTTGCTTCCGCAGGCCAATTGAATGTATCCATTCAATTTGTAGTAGACCGGGACGGAACGATTCACAGGCTGATGCCGGAAACGTGGATGGCGCGCCATTGCATCGGCTTAAATTATGAATCGATAGGTGTTGAGAATGTGGGCGGTGTAAATGATAAAGATGATTTAACTGCAGCCCAGGTTAAATCCGATATTTACCTTGTGAGATACCTGGTAAAAAAATACCCGACTATCGAGTACCTAATAGGCCATATGGAATATATGGACTTTGAGGGAACGCCTTTATGGCTTGAGAAAGATCCTAATTACCATACGATGAAATACGACCCGGGTGAAAGATTTATGGAGGCTGTAAGGGAAGGCGTGAAGGACCTTCATTTAAAAGGCGTAACGCAAATCCTTAATGAGCCAACAAATTTAAAATAATTCCTAAACCACTCCGGCAAATTTATTCCTGCTACTTTTCCGCAGAAAATATTATTTATTTTATTTCATTGGCTTTAATGAAAAAATAATTATTTTATAACAAGTATTTTTTAATAAACCGGGGATATATCGAAAAATGGAAACACAAAAATCCGAACGCCTTCTTTCGTTAGACGTCTTTAGAGGAATTACCATTGCAGGGATGATACTGGTGAACAACCCCGGCAGTTGGGGTAATATTTACCCTGCCCTGGAACATGCAAAGTGGAACGGTATAACTCCCACCGACTGGATATTCCCGTTCTTTCTTTTCATCGTTGGGGTGGCTATAACATTTTCTTTAACTAAAAGGAAAGAAAGAGGCGACGACCATAAAAGATTGATGGTTCAAATTTTCAGAAGGGCGGCAATTCTATTTGTGCTTGGATTAATCATGTACGGGTATCCTTATTTTAATTTATCCACGCAGAGGATTCCGGGCGTACTGCAGCGAATAGCCGTTTGCTATTTCTTTTCCTCCTTTATTTTTTTGAAAGCCGGAGTTAAGACCATCGCTTACATATCTGCAGCGCTGCTGTTGGCTTATTGGGGAATAATGACTTTAATACCCGTACCCGGCATAGGCTACCCAAACCTTGAACCTGCGACTAATTTAGGTGCATGGCTGGACAGAGCTATTTTAGGCTTGGACCACTTATGGAAAGGCTCAAAGGTTTGGGACCCCGAAGGCATATTAAGTACTGTGCCCGCAGTTTCCACAACCCTGCTTGGAGTTCTTGCCGGTTACTGGCTAAGGAAGAAAATCGAACCCGCACAAAAAGTAGTCTGGCTGTTCGTCTTCGGGAACGCAGGGCTTGTGCTGGGAACAATATGGGATATTTGGTTCCCGATAAATAAGGGACTCTGGACTTCATCTTATGTTGTTTTTACCGCCGGCCTCGCTCTTCAGTTTCTTGCAATATGCTACTGGCTTATTGATGTGAAAGGATTCAAGTGGTGGACGAAGCCGTTCGTAGTATACGGGATGAACGCGATTACGGTTTTCTTTCTATCGGGCATTGTTGCAAAGACTCTTGGCTTTATCCGGTTTACTAATGCCCAGGGAAAAGAAACCAGCTTGATGGGTTATTTATATAACTCTATGTTTACCTGGTGGCTAAGCCCTGTAAATGCATCGCTAGCATGGGCAATATTAAACGTGCTGTTCTGGCTTGGAATAATGTGGATTCTGTATGCTAAAAAAATCTTTATTAAAGTTTAACCTGCACAGACTGAAGCAATTGTTTAAGCAAATGCAAATGAGTAGCAGATGAAAGCGGATTATTCCGCTTTTTATTTTATACGTTCATTTCTTATTTTTAGGCGCAAATTTTTAGAGGTAAATATGAGATTCGAGCGTTCGGCAGGCATCCTTCTTCATCCCACTTCTCTTCCCGGCAGGTTTGGAATAGGAGACATGGGAAGCGAAGCATATAATTTTGTTAATTTTTTGGAGGCAGCAGGCCAAAGGCTTTGGCAGGTTTTTCCGCTCGGCCCAACCGGCTACGGCGATTCCCCTTACCAATGCTTCTCTGCCTTTGCGGGAAACCCGCTTATTATAAGTCCGGAAAAATTATTTGAAAAGGGATTTCTGTCCGCCGAAGATTTAAACAATTCCATCCATTCCGATCATCATAAAATTGACTACGGTGCGGTAATAAACTATAAGAAGACGCTGTTGAAAAAGTCCTTTGAGAACTATAAGAAAAACCATAACGGCGTAAAAGAATCTTTTGATGAATTCTGCGGGCAAAATAAAATTTGGCTGGAAGACTACGCCTTCTTTATGGCCGCTAAAGATTACCACGGTGGTGTTGTCTGGACGCAGTGGGATAAGGGACTGGTACACCGCGATGAGTCCGCATTAAAGAGCTGGCAGAAAAAGTTAGCCGATGAAATTCTTTACTACAAGTTTATCCAGTTTCAATTCTTTGAGCAATGGAAGGAACTGAGGGCATACGCCAACGACAAAGGGATTAAGATTATCGGCGATATGCCGATCTTTATAGCTTACGACAGTGCGGACTTATGGGCGCATAAAGAACTCTTTACCGTTGACAGCGAAGGCAGCCTAGAGACAGTAGCCGGCGTACCGCCAGATTATTTCAGCGAGACCGGCCAGCTGTGGGGCAATCCTCTTTACAGATGGAAGGTAATGGAACAGGACGACTTTCTGTGGTGGAGGCAGCGCTTCGCTCAACTGTTCGAAATGATTGATATTATCAGGATAGACCATTTCCGGGGCTTCGATGCATATTGGGAAATACCCGGCACTGCAACAACGGCGCAGACCGGGAGATGGGTAAAGGCGCCGGGAGAAAAATTGTTCTTAACTGTAAAAAAATATCTTGGCGAGCTGCCTATAATTGCAGAAGACCTTGGCGTAATTACAAAATCGGTAACCGAGCTAAGGGAAAGATTAAGCTTCCCAGGGATGAAAATAATGCAGTTCGCTTTCGGCACCAATATGGAGAGGAAATTCCTCCCCCATAACTATGTGCAGAACTGTATGGTCTACACCGGCTCGCACGATAACGATACTACGCGCGCCTATTTTGAAAAAGAGAAAAATAACGGAACGGACATCTATACCCACGCCCAAAAATATTTAAATTATTACGGCAACGACGTTGTCGCACAGTTAATCAGGGCGGCATACGCTTCCGTAGCAGATGTGGTAGTTATTCCGATGCAGGATATTTTAAACCTGGGCGGAGAGGCGCGAATGAATTTTCCCGGTACGCTCGGCGGTAACTGGACGTGGAGGTTTACGTGGGATCAGGTGCCGCATCACCTGGCTCAATATTATAAAGAGCTTGCAGCGCTTTACGAGCGGCCGCCCGAGCCGGAAAAAGTTGTTGAGATTGAGACCGAGGAGTAATGCGTATGTTTGAATTCATTAAGAGCCGGTTGAATGAGCAAATTAACGGCGGATATTATAATCAGCCGCAAAACAACTTTCATCTAATTGAAAATGCACTTTGCATACTGCTGGTAGATGTAGCAAAAGCCGATGATGATTTTTCCGCCAACGAAAGAATGATGATTGTTTCCTTGATGAAAAAATATTTTGATATTGATGAAACAGGAGTTGCCGAATTGATTGTAAGCGCCGAGGATTATTTTAAGCGCGAGGACAGCTTTTATGAATATGCAGTTATGATTAACGAAAACTTCTCAACCGAAAACAAGTATGAGCTGCTGAAAGATCTCTGGCGCCTTGCCTTTGCCGACGCGAAAACGGATGTGTACGAGGAAAGCATGGTTAAGAAGATAGGCGGCCTGCTGGATGTGGATTACCAGGCTGTTATAAATGCAAAGCTATATGTAAAGGAAGAATTAAAGGGCCGGCTTTTTTAATTATGTTTTCAAAAGATCATTTAATTAATAACATCTCCCTCTCTATTACTGCTTTAATAAGCAGCATATATTTTTTCAAATACTATTCAATTTATATAAACGTTTGGCCGCCGGTAATTACTGCCGCTTATTTTATCATATTTATTTTCCTGTTAAGATGGCTGGGCAAGGCGGGAGAAGAAAAATTTAATTGGCTTAATAAAAGAAAATATGTTCTGTTAATTTTGCTGATAATTATTTTTGCTTCTGCCTACGTAATATTTTTCCCGAGGCTTGGCAGGTTAGGAAGGCTTCCGGCTATTGCCGATTGGCTCGACAGGCTTTCTGCCGGAAAATATCCTTACAACAATACATTCTTACCTTCAGGGTTCCCCGTTTTATTCTTTCTTGCAGCGCCGTTTTATCTAATCAATAATATCGGTCTGCTCGAGGTTATCGGTCTCGGCATTTTTCTTCTCCTAATTCTGTTTACTTCAAAGAACTCCAAGGACTGCGTAATTAAGCTTGTTATTGCTGCAATATGCCCGGTGGTTTTATTCGAGATAGCGGTGCGGAGCGAACTGCTTGCAAACACTGTGCTTACTATTTTGCTTATCCTTCTTTCCGAAAAATACCTTGAGGATGAAAAGACGGGCTTTAAGTTTTTTGCCTATGCGGTATTATTCGGGCTGCTACTTTCTACCAGGAGTATTGTTGCATTGATATATGTTATTTATCTCCCGTATAAATTCAGGTACGAGCTGGCAAAAGGATTTTTCTTTGCGGGTATAATATTTTTTGTTTTTCTCTTAACACTTCTGCCCTTTGTTATTTGGAGCCCGGAAGAATTTTTTAATTACGGGCCGTTCGCGGTACAGTCTTTGGTTTCATTTCTGCCGGTCTGGGCTGCAGCGCCGATTTTACTCTTTGCGCTTTTAATAAGCTGGGGAATTTCAGACATCCAGGAAGTTTTTTTTACATCCGGTATATTCCTTTTTCTTCCGGCATTTTTTTCTATGCTGCACAAATTTTTTGCCTTCGGAATTTATAGCTCAATAGTATTAGACCGGTTCGATATTTCATATCTTATTTTCTGCGTGCCTTTCTTTGTGCTTTCAATTAAAGATTACAAAGTGGATAAGTTCCTTCGGAAAGTGCTTGAAGACTGATTAAGACAAATTGATTATTCTGCCGGAGCGTTTAATCGCTTAACGAGGAAGAAAGCGGGTATTGTTAATACTACAAATAGTAATGCGAACAGCGCATTTAAAGGATCACCGATTATATCGCCGATAAGAAAAACCAAAGAGCCGATTAAAAAAACAGATGTCGTCCATGGGTATCCCCATGCTTTAAACGGTCTTTCTAGTCCCGGTTCTTTTTTTCTTAGGACAAACAGAGAGCTGAATCCGGCAAAATAATTTACAACATAAAAGAAAGCAGATATTGCAATCAGAATTTCAAAAGTACCCGAGACAATAAGCAGAGCCACCAGCCCAGCACTAACAAGCAATGCCGGGCGCGGAGTTCCGCCTTTACTTACTTCGGTAATTCTTACTGTAAATAATTTATCGCGCCCGAGTGCAAAAATTATCCGTGTTGCAATAAGCAGGACTGCATTTAAAATACTTACCAGCGATGCTATAGAAAGTACGGTAATAATTTGTCCCCCCTTAGTTCCGAACAAAGCTTCCGCCGCATCTGTAGCGGGCGCAACAGATGCTGCCAGCTTAGATACCGGAAGCACATAAAGAAGGCCGGCGTTAACAAGCAGATATATTGCAATGGTTGCAAACACTCCCCCGATAGCAGAGCGCGGAAGGTTCTTACCGGGGTTTTTATCTTCTTCGGTAAAGTATACTGCGCTGTACCACCCGTCGTATGTAAATATTATTGATTGAAGCGCTATAACCAATGCGATGAATAAAGCTCCTATGGCAGAAGGAATTTTTACTGTAGAAACTGCCGAAGCGGAAATATTGCCGCCCCAGATAAAACAAGCTGCAACCAAGGCTATAAATGCTGCGGCTTTAATTAAGCTGGTTACCTGCTGGGTTCCGCTGCCGGACTTTAATCCTATCCATTGGATGCCTGCGAAAAGAAGCAGAATAATTAAGGCGATTACTTTAATATTTGAAGACAGACCCGGGAACAGCACTGAGAAAAATTCTCCTATTGCGATTGCTATGGATGCCAGGGATGCACACGTTGCAATCCAATCGCTCCAGCCTACGATAAATCCGCCGTAGTCTCCAAAGGCTTTCCTTACGAAGACGTACCATCCCCCGGCTCTGGGGTACATTGTGCCTAGCTCAATAACCGAAACTGTTCCGAGCAGCGCATAAATTCCGCCGGCAACCCAGGCAAGGATTATTAGCCAGCCGCTGCCCAACTGTGCGGCTACCATTCCGGGCGTGCGCAATATTCCCACGCCAATGGTACCGCCAATTGTTACGGCTATACCGAAGCCAACCCCGAGTATTTGTTTAAGCTTATTTTTATCGGAATGGAATCCGCTATCTTTATCCATATGCCAGTCGATTATTGGAACTTATTGGAAATAACCTGATTGAACTTAATTAATTTGTCTTTTCAAATCAATTTGTCCCGGCATAAAAGCGAATATTCTCTGCCGGCATTCTAAAAGTTGCTCAGCGCACCAGAGGATGAAAATTTGATTTATATCTCCCCGGTAAAAATCCTTTATGTTTAGTTTTACAATTGTTAAACTGCAGGTGTGTCTGCTACTATTTAACATTTCAATTTGATTTATAAATTTAAAACCGGGAATTTATTTCGATCAACTTCAATTTCAGTTAATCTCTTGCGCTTCTACCCCGCTCTGAATATAAAACCCGGTTAAAGGAACGAATGAAGAGGTTAAGAGCCAAAGCTCCTATTTTAATCTTGCTGGTGTTTATTACTGCGGCGGTAATTTATTTACCGCTTCTTAAAAGTACTCTGCACAAAGGCGGCATCACCTTGAAGGAAGCCAACAGGGAATGGTTTAAGCTTATAAGCCGTCATCCGGAAGAAGGCCCGGAATTTGAAAAATGGTATTTCAATTACTGGCACCAGCCATATGGTCATCAGCTAGGTAGAAAAGCGCTGAGTGAAATTTGGAAAAGTCTAAAGAACATGCCTGCGGAAAATTTTTCTCTTAAACCCAAAGGAAACAGTATCCAGTCCTTATCTTCATCCGGCGGATGGAAATTACTGGGCCCGTCGGGGTTATTATCAACTTCCGATCTGCCGGGCGAAGTTTATAATTCCGGCAGGCTGCTGGATGTTGAGACAAGCCGGGATAATTCTTATATAAGATTGGCTTCGGCCTCGGGCGGGCTCTGGCAGTTAAACTTAAACAACAATTCGATTATCCCTCTGAGTGATAACTTATCTTCTCTGGCTGCAGGCTCATTCGCATCAAAGCCAGATGATCCCAATACAATTTTTATAGGCACCGGCGAGCCCGGAGTTAGAACGGGCACCGGACTCTGGAAGACTGCCAACGGCGGCTCAACCTGGGATTCCGTTCCGCTCCCGACTGTTCCGGATGCATTTTATAAAATAAGATACGCAAGGAATAATTCCGGAAAAATTAATGCGGCTTCTACCGACGGCCTTTTCAACTCGATTGACGGAGGCGATACATTTAAACTTACTTTGCCGGGCGATGTAACGGATTTCTGCGAAGCACCCGATAACCCGGACGTTTTTTATGCTTGCGTTAAATATTGGGGATTATTCAAATCTGCCGACGGAGGATTAAGCTGGAGCCGGTTGTCAATTCCCGGTATTTCATCATCAAGCTACGGAAGAACTTCGGTATCGGTCTATAGCTCTGGCATCCTTTTTACCGCCGTTTCTAATGCAGCCACTAACGGCCTAACAGGGATTTACAAATCTACAGACGGCGGAGTTAGCTGGATTAAAAAAGAAGTCCCTTTCAATTATCTTGAGCAGCAGGCTTGGTACGATAATTTTATCTCGGTTTGTCCTTCGAATCCGGATTTAATTTTTGCAGGCGGCGCATCTCTACTTAGATCGGAAGACGGCGGCAATACATGGGAAGCTATAAAATCCGGCAGCGTGCACCCCGACCATCACTCGCTGGCCTGGGTGAATGACGGCAGTACAATCCTTGAGTGCAACGACGGCGGATTGACAATATCATCCGACAAGGGCAATAACTGGACTACGAAGTTGAACCGCCTGCCGGTTACTCAATATGTTAATATCAGCGTAGGCAGGGAGGATCCCGGAGTAATCTTCGGCGGCTCGCAGGATAACGGCATAAGCGGAACATCAGACGGTGGTAACTCCTGGTTTCAAACCTACGACGGGGACGGCGGTGGTGTTACGGTAGATAAAAGCAACGCCTCGGAAATTTTCGGGTCAGACGGCGTTTTTGCCGACGGCCGGAAGTTCCACTTTTTAGAATCACCGGATTACGGCACCCATTGGCATGAAATTGATAACGGCATAGCTCCGTCCGATCAGTGGTATACTTCAATTAGAGAATATAAAGACCAGTACAAAACAGTACTCTACGCCGCTTCGGGATATTATGTTTATTATTCATATAACAACGGCGCCGGCTGGAACAAGTTAAATCCGGAAACTTTCAACTCCACCGCCCTTGGCAACTTTTCAGTTTCTCCTACTTCTCCCGGCAGTACTCCTATAGTTTATGCCTGCATGGAAGATATTTACGGAGTAAACATTTTAAAAGTCTTTGATGAAGGAATATGGCATGAACGATCGGCGGGCCTTCCGAAAGATTATTTTGTTAGAAAGGTAGTGCCGGACCCAAAGGACTACAACTCTGCTTATGCGTTGATTAACGGCTTTTCGTCGCAAAAAATATTTAAGACAACAAACCGGGGTATTACATGGTTGGATATTACCGGCAATCTCCCCGATATTCCGGTGGCGGATCTTATAGTTAATCCGATGGACAATAATAAACTTTATCTGGGCACCGAGATGGGCTGCTTTGAAACCGCGGACGGCGGTACAACCTGGGTAAGATGGAATAGCGGTTTGCCTGAAGCCGCGATTATTACCGAGATGAAATCAATCGACAGCATTGCCGTAAACGGAAAGTTCTACGTAGTCGCCGGTACTTTCGGCAGGTCTATCTGGATTAGGGAAATAGACAGCGCCGGCCCCAAAGCAGAAGGAAACAACAAACCTCTTTCTGCAGATTTCGAGCTACTGCAAAATTATCCCAACCCGTTTAATCCTTCTACAACAATCCGGTTTTCCGTTCCCCGCGCCGGGTATACTCAATTAAAAGTTTACGACCTTAGTGGAAAAGAAATAGGCACCCTGGTAAACGGAATTTTAAACGCAGGCTTTCACGAAGTAAATTTTTCTGCCGGCAGTCTGGCATCCGGTATTTATCTTTATAAGCTATCGATTGATTCATACTCTTTGGTTAAAAAGATGATACTGCTGCGGTGAGCTAAAAGAATTCAATCCTTCTTAATAAAATTGAAGTGGAGAGATTATTGAAGTATTACCCTTTCACTATGAGATTAACATGTCGACCGTGCTTTAATTATCGATTGGAAATATCTTCCCGATAAGCTGATTTCCAAATCACTTCCAGGTTGTAAATGAGCCGGTTTTCTTGTATTTCTTTTCAAAAACGATTAATTTAAGTCGCTAAATTTACGGATAACGCTTACCCGTTTGCACAGCAGAAAGCAAAATATTAACAAAGAAAATCTCGGTGGCCGTTTAAAACCCGGCTTAGCGGATTGTTTTACCGGGCATGCAAATCCTTCAGGGCTAGTTTCAATAATTGATTAAACCGGAAAAAGGACACATAAAATGAGCAACGATAAATCAAAAGAATTTAAAGATATAGAAACAAGTGAATGGCTGTATTCGCTGGATTACGTTCTTGAACACAGCGGACCGGAAAGAGTAAAGGAACTTTTACAGGAGCTCCAGATAAGGGCGCATAAAGCAGGCGTTGAAATCCCCTTCTCCGCCAACACGCCTTATATAAATACCATACCAAGAGAAAAGCAGCATCCATTCCCGGGCGATAGGGAAATCGAGCGAAGGATTAAAAGCTTAATCCGATGGAATGCGATGGCAATGGTAGTAAAGGCCAACAAACTGGAACACGGCATAGGCGGGCATATTTCCACGTACGCTTCGGCGGCTACACTTTACGAGATAGGCTTTAACCATTTCTTCCGGGGTAAAGGAGACGACTACGATGGCGATCAGATATTTTTCCAGGGCCATGCATCTCCCGGTATTTACGCCAGAGCTTTTTTAGAAGGAAGATTAACAAAGGGGCAGATGGATAATTTCCGCAGAGAATCCAAACCCGGAGGCGGATTGTCTTCTTACCCCCATCCCTGGCTTATGCCCTCCTTCTGGGAATTTCCGACTGTCTCTATGGGTCTCGGCCCCATCATGTCTATTTATCAGGCAAGGTTTAACCGCTACCTAGAAGACCGCGGTTTAAAGAAAACGAACGAACATAAAGTTTGGGCTTTTCTGGGAGACGGTGAAACAGACGAGCCTGAAACACTAGGCGCTATTACTCTTGCCGCTAGAGAAAAACTCGACAACCTGATATTTGTTATTAACTGCAATCTGCAGCGGCTTGACGGCCCGGTTAGAGGCAACGGAAAGATTATTCAAGAACTAGAGGCAGCCTTCCGCGGCGCCGGATGGAATGTAATTAAAGTGGTTTGGGGAAGCGATTGGGATCCGTTGTTCGCAAAAGATATCGACGGAAAGCTCGTCAAACGGCTGAGCGAAATAGTAGACGGCCAGTATCAAAAATATTCTGTGGAATCCGGTAAATATATACGCGAGCATTTATGCAACGGCGACGCCGATCTTTTTAAAATGCTGGAGAACCTTTCCGATGAGCAGCTCCGTAAAATGAAGCGGGGCGGACACGACCCTGAAAAAGTTTATACTGCTTTTAAAACCGCAATAGAACATAAGGGTTCACCAACTGTTATTCTGGCAAAGACGATTAAAGGCTACGGACTGGGCGAAGCGGGCGAAGGCAAGAATATTACTCACCAGCAAAAAAAATTAAACGAAGACGAGCTGGCCGAATTCCGTACGAGATTCGGCATCCCTATTTCCGATGAAGAAGTTGCCCAGGCACCGTTCTACAGGCCGGCAGAAGAGAGCCCTGAGATTAAATACATTAAGGAAAGAAGGAAATTATTGGGCGGGTTTGTTCCGGAAAGAAAAACTAATATCCGTCCTTTAAAAACTCCCCCGGAAGAAATCATTGAAGAATTCTACAAAGGCACCGAAGGTAAAGAAGCTTCAACTACAATGGTCTTTGTAAGAATTCTTGCAAAGCTTTTAAGAGACAAGGAGCTTGGTAAGCTGATAGTTCCTATTATTCCGGATGAGGCCAGGACGTTCGGTATGGAAGCTCTCTTCCGGCAGGTAGGCATTTATTCCCATGCCGGCCAGCTGTATGAGCCGGTTGATAAAGAAACTCTGCTTTACTATAAGGAGGCAACCAACGGGCAGATTCTTGAAGAAGGAATAACAGAGGCCGGGGCTATGTCCTCGTTCATCGCCGCAGGTACAGCCTATGCAACCCACGGAATAAATATGATTCCCTTCTTCGTCTACTATTCAATGTTCGGATTTAACAGGGCGGCGGATTTAGTATGGGCAGCAGGAGACATGAGCTGCAAAGGATTCCTGCTGGGAGGAACCGCCGGCCGTACCACTCTTGCCGGCGAAGGCTTGCAGCACCAGGACGGCAACAGCCATCTTATGGCTTACCCGGTGCCCAACCTGGTTGCATACGATCCGGCATTCGCATACGAGCTTGCAGTAATAATTAGAGACGGCATAAGAAGGATGTACGAAGAGCAGGAAAAAGTTTTTTATTACATTACGGTGATGAACGAAAACTATGAAATGCCTCCCATGCCCAAAGGCGCAAAAGAAGGCATTCTTAAAGGGATGTACAAATTTAAAGCCTCGTCTAAAAAAGCGTTGAAGCTAAAAGCCCAGCTCTTCGGAAGCGGGACAATCCTTAACGAGGTTTTAAAAGCACATGTAATACTTGAAGAAGATTTTAAAGTAGCCTCCGATGTTTGGAGCGTTACCAGCTATAAAGAACTTAGAAGAGACGGTCTTGACGCAGACAGATGGAATATGCTTCACCCTGCGGAAGCCCCCAGAACCCCGTACATTACAGAAGTACTGAATGATGAAGAAGGAGTTTTTGTTGCAGCCTCGGATTATGTTAAAGCCCTGCCCGATTCGGTATCAAAATGGTTCCCGCGGCCGCTGGTAAGCCTGGGAACCGACGGTTTCGGAAGAAGCGAAGGCAGAGCAGGACTGCGCGACTTTTTTGAGGTGGATGCAAAGCATATTGTCGTCGCTACTCTTAATGCATTGGCTATGGAAAACAAAATTAAAACGCAGGTGGTAGAGAAGGCAATTAAAGATTTCGGAATAAGCCCGGATAAGCTTAATCCGGTTTACCTGTAAGTTGAATTTATAAAGCTCAAAATTTTTCTTGAATTATTTTTGCGGCTTTAGATAGAGGACAGAAAATCTTTAACAAATTTGCTTAACCGGCAAATGCTAGAAAAAATTTTTTCAAAATAAAAAATGAAATTAAGGTAGAAAATGGCAATAGAATTTAAGTTACCGGAACTTGGTGAAAATATAGAATCTGCCGACGTGTTGACTGTGCTGGTTAGTCCAGGAGATAGAATCCAAAAAGAACAGGGAGTTATTGAAATAGAGACGGACAAGGCTACAATCGAAGTTCCTTCGGCAGTTACGGGAACAATAAAAGAAGTACTGATAAAAGCCGGCGACAAGGTTAAAGTGGGGCAAGCTATAATAACTGTGGAAGAATCCGGCGGTAAAAAGGAGGATATGTCCAAAGAGCAAAAGTCTTCTGCAGCAAAAAGTGAAATAAGCGTCGAAGCAAAATTAGAGAAAAAGCCTCTGCCTAAAGAACCGGAAAAAAAACAAGGCGGCGCAACAGTCGAAATGAAAATGCCCGAACTCGGAGAGAATATCGATTCTGCAGATGTTTTGAATGTGCTTGTAAAAGCCGGCGATGTAATTGAGAAAAACCAGGGCATACTCGAAATTGAAACCGATAAGGCTACTATTGAAGTCCCTTCCGCCTACAGAGGTAAAGTGGTTGAGGTTTTAGTTAATGCCGGCGCAAAGGCTGCCGTTGGCCAGCCGATAATTAAAATAGAATTAAGTGAAGAGGAAGAGGCTGAAGCCGAGCCGGTAAAAAAAGAGATTACCGAGATTGAAGAAAAACCTCCTGAACACGGGATGGAATCTGTTGAACAGGAAATCCCGCGCGGGGTGCGAGAAAGTATTTTGCCCGGCGAGAAGGATAGCCAGCCGCCAATTACAAAAGGCGCCGCTCCAGCTGCACCCTCGGTTAGAAGAATAGCCCGTGAGCTTGGTGTGGATGTAAATAAAGTACACGGCACCGGCCCTGCAGGAAGAATCTCCATGGACGATGTAAAGAACTATGTTAAGAAGCTGAATGAAGAACGATCGCAGCGGCCTGCTGCAACAGTAAAGCAGGAGCCTCTTCCAGACTTTGCCAAGTTCGGCGCGATCGAAAAAAGGCCTATGAGCAGCATACGCTCCAAAACGGCAGAGCATCTTAGCTATGCATGGACTTCCGTACCTCACGTTACCCAGCACGACAAGGCGGATATATCCGAGTTGGAAAAAATGAGGAAGGCTTTCAATCCCAAGGTTGAAAAAGCAGGTGGCAAGCTTACCGTTACAGCAATACTATTAAAGATTATTGCTTCGGCTTTAAAAGTATTTCCGCAGTTTAATGCCAGCATAGATATGGAGAAGAAGGAAATAATTTATAAAAATTACTTCAACATTGGGATTGCGGTAGATACCGAGCACGGCCTGATTGTTCCCGTTATTAAAGAAGTAGACAAGAAAAATCTTTTTGAGCTCTCCGTTGAGATGAACACTATAGCTGAGAAGGCCAGGATTAGAAAGATATCCCTTGAAGAGCTGCAGGGCGGCTGTTTTACAATAACAAACCTGGGCGGTATAGGCGGCACATATTTTACACCGATAATAAATTCTCCCGAAGTTGCCATTCTCGGAGTTTCCCGGAGTTTATACGAACCGGTGTTTATCGACGGCAAGTTCGAGCCGCGCTTAACTCTCCCCCTCTCTTTATCGTACGACCACAGAATTATTGACGGCGCAGACGCCGCCAGATTTTTAAGATGGGTCTGCGAAGCTCTAGAGCAGCCGATGAAAATATTAATTGAAGGATGAATTTCCCGCTCTTACTCTTAATCCTTACTCTTACTCCTTCAACCAAAGAAAGAGTAAGAGTTAGAATAATAAACTGGAGAAAAATGGACAGACAAAAATTAACTGTAATAGGAGGCGGACCAGGCGGCTACGCCGCTGCGTTTTTTGCCGCCGACCTTGGAATGGAAGTAACACTTATAAACAACGAAAAGAACCCGGGCGGCGTTTGCCTTTACCGCGGATGCATCCCTTCCAAAGCATTGCTTCACGTTGCTAAATTAATTAATGAAACCGAAGAAGCTAAAAACTGGGGACTGGAATTTTCGAAACCCAAAATTAATCTTGATAAACTGCGCGAGTGGAAAAACAAAGTAATTGAAAAACAAACCGGCGGACTGGGAATACTTTCCAAACAGCGCAAGATAAATTACATCCAGGGCACCGCTAGCTTCCTCAATTCTTCTACGCTAAAAGTAGAGAAAGCCGGAGGCGGAAGCGAAGAGCTGAAATTTGTAAAGGCGATCATCGCTACCGGTTCGGTTATAGCAACTATTCCTTTCCTGAACATAGAAAGTAAGCGGGTCTTGAATTCCACTACAGCACTCGATCTGCCTGAAATACCGAAATCTCTGCTGGTAATAGGAGGCGGATATATCGGACTGGAGCTTGGCTCCGTTTATAACGCGCTCGGCACCAAAGTATCTGTTGTAGAAATGATGCCGGGTTTACTCCCCGGCGCCGATAGAGACCTTGTAGCGTTCCTTTCTAGACGCGTTGCACAAAAATTTGAAAAAATAATGGTTAACTCAAAGGTTCTTTCAATTAAAGAGGTGAAGGACGGAATAAGCGTAAATATTCAGGACGGCGAGGGCAACGTTACGGAACAGACTTACGACTACGTGCTTATGTCCATTGGCCGCAGGCCGGAGACCAGAGGCCTAGGTTTGGAGAATACAAAAGTAAAGACAAACGGGCGCGGCTGGATTGCAGTTAACGAACAGATGAAGACCGACGACGACAACATTTATGCGATAGGCGATATTGTCGGCGAGCCGATGCTGGCACATAAAGCATCGCACGAAGGAAGAGTTGCAGTTGAAGCAATACTCGGCCATAAAGTTGCCTTCGAACCGCGGGCCATTCCTGCTGTGGTTTTTACCGACCCTGAAATTGCATGGGCAGGCTTAACCGAGATAAAAGCAAGAGAACAAAACATTAAGGTTGACATTGCAAAATTTCCCTGGGCCGCATCGGGAAGGGCTACTACACTTGATAGAAGCGACGGAGTTACAAAATTAATTATTGAGCCGGAAACACAAAGGATTTTGGGCGTAGGCATTTGCGGGCCAGGTGCCGGCGAGCTAATTGCCGAGGGAACCCTTGCAATAGAAATGGGAGCGAATGCAACCGATCTAAAACTAACCATACATCCGCATCCAACACTTTCGGAAACGGTAATGGAAGCGGCTGAGGTTTTCTTCGGGCAAAGCACCCATGTCTATCGTCCAAAGAAATAGAAGAGCTTTCAAACAAGAATGAGAGATTGATGTCTGTTCCCGCCCGCAGTAATTTTTTGCCAGCGGGAACAGATATTAAATTAAATTACCGAAATATATTTTTAGTTTTCTTCCTGCCCTGTTTAATAAATATTACTTCTTAAGAAATTTCTTTATCCGTGTTAAAAATCCTTTAGAATCTTCGGATACCGGAATTTCTCCGGTTAAGCTTTTCAAATCACCTGCCCAGTGTCCCTTTTTCTTTTTTATCTTGCTAAAGTCAATTTCCTCAGCTTCCTCCGTGTCGGATACATTTACCTTTTGCGCTTGAACAGTGATAGATCTCATCCGGTGAATTTCTGTAAAAATTTCTTTCCATAAATCGGCCGGAGGTTCAATTCTTGCAGGCAGTTGAGAGATTTTACTTTTTATTGTTTGAATAGAATCAATAAAGGCGCCGGAAGGCTCAAGAAGTTTACGGGCTCGGGTAAGGATTTCATCCAGCCCGGACTTGTCAACGAAAAGTATGTCGGCGGTTTCTTCTTTAGTATACTCTTCCATATCGTGCAGAATAAATGCAATTCTTTCCCTGGAGGGAAGCGATAAAATATTTTCTTCAAAAGTTACTTCCCCGGCGGGGCTTTCGCGGCTTTCCTCATGTTTGTTCCTGCCGAAGAATTTTTTCTTAGCTACCTTTTCGTCCACAAGATCGCCGTTGTTTCTCAAAGCTTCCAGAGCGGTATATACCGCAATGCCAATAAGCCAGGAGGCAAAGGACATATCGTCTCTGAAGAAAGATATTTGCTCACGGGTAGTAATAAAAATCCGTTTGGTTAAATCCCTGGCGTTTTTTTTATCGGCAGCAATTCGTAGAACAAGAGCATAGATGCGCCCCGCATTCATTTGGTAAAGCTGTTCAAAGGATGAATCATTTCCCTTTTTAACATTTTGAATCAGCGACCGAACTAGTTTATTATCCTGTTCCAGATTAACCTCGCTTAGCTTAAAAGGAAATTTGTTTAGTTCGTTTTAAAGTTTTTTTGACCGTGGTTAATTTACATTTTGCAGGTGAAACTTTCTATAGCTGAAGTTATTTTTTAGGCAAACCGGTAAGACACGGTTTAAATTTCTTTAAGCAGCTCCTTCAGACCGGCAACGCTCGTTACCGGCATCTCGCACTTGAAATTGCGGCATATATAGACCGCCGCTTTTCCGTTTACCATAGCTTGTTCTTTAGCGAAGGGAGCTAGGCTGATTATTTCGCTGCCGCCCGGTTCTGCCAAAACCAATGATTTGTTCGGAAGATATTTCTCTCTTATTGCTTTAATAAATAACTGGGTTTGGGCCGAACTTAGCTCGCCGGCTATTACAATTTCATACGCCGGCCCTAAGGCAAAATCGACGGCGGTAAGCATTTGCGTATAGGCCGACGGTGCCGAGCTTAATTCTTCGGAGAAAGCTTTGATCATCAACGCAGCATAAGATTCATACTCTGTGTTTGACGTTATTCTGCTCAACCGCAGCAGGTTCATCATTTCAATTGAATTGCCCGAGGGGACTGCGCCGTCGTAAATTTCCTTCCGCCGCATTATAGTAGTTTCATTTTTGTCGCCGGTAAAAAAGAAACCGCCCGAATTATTATCCCAAAAATGTTTTATAAGATAACCGTTCAGCAGTATCGCATCTTTTAAGTAGCCGATCTTAAAAGTCGCCTCGTATAAGTCCAGCAGTGCACTAATAAAAAACGCATAATCATCAATATAAGCCGTAATGCCGGACTCATTATCCCTATGCCTGTGCAGCAATTCTTCGCCGCGTCTCATGTTTTTCAGAATAAATGCAGCACATTCCTCTGCGGCGAAAAGATAATTCTCATTTTCAAATGCCAGGCTTGCCTTAACAAATGCGGAGATCATTAAGCTGTTCCAGTCGGTCAATATCTTATCATCCTTATAGGGGTGAGTTCTTTTACTTCTAAGTTCGAACAGCTTCTTCCTGATTGTATTTATTGTAAGATAAAATTCATCTGCGCCTTTATTTTGTTCGTCCGTAAATGCGCTAAGCTTATTTGAGGTGTGAAGAATAAAAGCGCCGTTCAATTCCCCGGTAAGGTTATCTTCTCGGCCGGTCTCCACATTAGATGAACTGCCGGCATCTACATTAAAATATTTTGCCGCCAAATCAGCCTCAAACATGTTCAGGGCCTCATTAAAATTTTCTTTACGCCATAAATAAAACTTTCCTTCTTCGCCTTCGCTGTCGGCATCTTCGGCGGAATAGAATCCGCCTTGGGCAGATGTCATATCTCTTTTAACATAAGCTAAAATTTCTTCTGCCGTATTTTTATAAAAAGTATTTTTTGTAATCTGGTAAGCTTCTATATAAGCCAGGCATATCAAGGCCTGATCGTAGAGCATTTTTTCAAAATGCGGTACGAGCCATTCCCTATCAGTAGAGTAACGGTGAAAGCCGAATCCCACATGATCGTAAATTCCACCGATCCTCATGTGCATAAGAGTTTCTTCAACCATCTTTAATGCCTCACCGGAATTTTTTCGCTTCCAGTAGCGGAGTAAAAAGACAAGGTTATGCGGAGTTGGAAATTTGGGAGCGCTGCCGAAGCCTCCATAGCTTATATCGTATCTGCTCTTTAATTCGTTAAATGCCCGGTCTAAAATCTTTTCATCAACCTGCATTACATTCCCTGTCCGTACGGAATGCATAACCGCAACGGTTATTTCATCTGCAGATTTCAATATGTCCTCTCGCTTTGTCTGCCATAGCTCTTTAATCTTAAGGATGAGTTCAATTATGCCGGGCCTTCCGAACCTGCTTTCCTTGGGGAAATACGTGCCTGCAAAAAAAGGTTTTTTATCCGGCGTTAAAAGTATTGTTAACGGCCAGCCGCCGCTGCCAGTCATCATCTGGCAGACGTTCATGTAAACTCCGTCTATGTCCGGGCGCTCTTCTCTATCCACTTTAATCGAGACGAATGTATCGTTCATTAAGGCGGCAACTTCTTCATCCTCGAAAGATTCATGTTCCATAACATGGCACCAATGGCAAGTGGAATACCCGATGGAAAGAAATAACGGCTTGCCGGTTACGGCGGCCAATTCAAAAGGCTCTTCTCCCCAGGCATACCAATTAACCGGGTTGTAAGCATGCTGTAGAAGGTACGGACTTTTTTCATTTATCAGTCTGTTAGGCTTTTTCATTTTTTTTCATCTATAAAATTATTTTAAGGTGCCGCAGTCCAATATAAAAAAATAAAAGTGCTTTGCATATGTTTTTTGTTCCGTTAGGAACAAAATATTTATAGACGGCAGAATCATCCAAAATATTAGAAGGACCATAGGTACGGAATAAAAAATAATTTTGGCAGTTATTGACGGATATATTTCTCAATTGGTTAAGCATATAATTTTTCTTAATTTTGGCGTCGGTTAAAGTGATTTTAATTAACAAAAAGGAGCATAATTATGGGTGAAAAGAACAGCCTTTTAATTCCTGCATCAATACTTGGTGTGTGCTTCTTGTTGGGCGCTATAATACTGGCATGGACGTGGAAATCGAACTACAATGCCAGCCAGACGATTACCGTAACCGGTTCTGCAAAGCAGGATATTGTATCGGACCTGGCTATTTTGAAGGGCACGCTGTCTGCCCAGCAGCCCACAGCAGATGCCGCATACAGGCAGATGCAGAGTGAAAAGCCGGCTTTGTTATCATATTTAAAATCCAAAGGCTTCCCGGAAAGCAAAATTAATTTTTCAGCCGTTACCAGCTTCCCCGTTTATGAAATGAGTCCGAGCGGATATCAAACTACAAATATAAAAGGCTACGTGTACAACCAGAGGATTGAGATACAGTCCGGCGATGTAAATAAGATTAAGGAGATATCGATAGACATTTCATCGCTAATTGAGAAAGGCGTGGACTTTAAGGTTGATAACCCGGAATATTATTATACAAAGCTGGCGGAATTGAAAATACAGATACAGGCGGCTGCTGCAAAGGATGCAATGGTAAGGGCAGATAAAATTGCCGAAGCTACCGGAAGAAGCCTTGGGCCGATGCGCGATGCCCGTATGGGAGTTTTGCAAATTACGCCTACTTTTTCCAACCAGGTATCGGATTACGGTATAAACGATAATACTTCAATAGATAAAGTAATTACCGCGGTAGTAAGCGCATCTTTTAAGATTGACTAAACAAATATTTTTTTAATTGAAACAAAGTAGTGTATGACAAAACCTCAAATATGGATAGCGGCAGTTTTAATTTTATTCTTCATTTTATTTTTCCTTGAAAAAAGCACAAAGCGATCGGACGTGCAGCAAAAATCCGAGCCCACAGTTACACAGCAGACGCAGCAATCCGGCCAGGCAAAAACTCCAGAGCAAATGATGGCAAGCCTGGGCTGCACCGGTTGCCACGGCGCAGACCTTAGCGGGACTAATATGGCGCCAAGCCTGCACGGCGTAAGCAGGTTTTGGACTAGAGACGCTCTTATAAACTATTTAAGAAATCCCTCTTCTTACATGAGCACCGGAAGGCTTAAAGATTACCAGGCCAAATACCAGATTATGATGCCGTCCTTTAATAACATTGATGTGAAAGACCTGGGCAAGATTGCCGACTATCTGCTTAGCCTGAAAAAATAAGAAAACCGGCATAGAGCTAAGCGCAAAGAGCACAGGGTTTAACTTATGTAACTCATTTTACGCATGATTCTTACTCTTACTCTTACCTTACTCTTAATCGGATTAAATCGAGTAAGATTACGATTAAGGTAAGAGCAAGGATTAGTTTTGCGTAACGTGTCTTATGTAAGTAAAATTATTTTGGACAGCCCCGCCATAAAATTATTTTGCTTGAGATATATTTTTAATTTTCATAATTTATAACCGAAGGATAAAAGCGGGTTCTTATACGGAATGTAGTTTGGGTAAAAACGGGAATTATTTTTTAATTGCGTTTATCAAAAGGGAAAAACGAAATTGAATTCCTTATCTGCCGGAAATTATTTTCTACTAGCTTATAACCGCTGCGGAAACAATGTATACTTATTTACAGATTCGGCAGGAGTGTTTACACAAAATACGCACCCTCAATTATGCTTAATCCAAATAACACATAAGAAAATTTTTCCGCCCGGGAAAGCGGACAGCACAATAAGAATAAAATACTCTAATAAAAATTCCCCTTCCATAAACTTCACAGCATCAGACATTCAGATTCCTACCCAATGCATTACTGCCGTAAACAAGTGCAATTTAAAATTATTAAATGACGAAAAAGTTTCACTTTGTTACTACTTTCATCCGGGAAATGACTGCGCAGCTTTACACCGGTACAGTACAGCTTTATTAAAGGACGGCCTAACTTTAGGGCAGTACAGCTTTACTTTAGACATGTACGCCCATGCTTTTTACAGGGACGGCATAACTTTAACAACCGGCAGCCTGAATTTAAACCGGTGCGGCGCAGCTTTAACAGCTGACGCGGTTTATTTGCCCCCATACAACTTGAATTTACATGGAGCGCCGGAAAATTATAGCTTAATCATTCGAAATTTGAATAAAACCGCAATAAAAGGATTTAATTACCGGATTATTTTAAGGAAAAGCAGACCCCAAAAAAATAATTGTTTAACAAACAAAAGGAGCGAGAGATGAACGTAAAGATTAATTACAACATCCAGGACGGGAATGCCCTGGACGAAACAGTAAGCCGGAATGAGGCCGCATTAGCGGAGAAGGGATTCCCCGCAGAATAGCGAACAACACTGCAGGAAATAATAAGCAGTCTTACCGCAAAGGAGGATAATCTGAACACAAAGGAAAAAAGGCAGGAAGACTTAACCGCCGGGCAAAATGCATACATTGTCGAATCTCAAAATTTGATAAGCAAAGTACGCAATGCGGCAAGCGGCGCTTATGTGGGTAATACCCGCATTTTAAAAATTTTTAACTTAGGTGTAAACAAGCGTATTCCCAAAGGCATATCCTCTCTTCGCGCGGAGTGCGAATATCTTATTCCCATAGTAACAGAGAGAACGGCCGATCTAATAAAAGGAGGATTGCAGCAGGCAGATATTACGGCATTAGGCGAAGCGCCGGCAAAGCTGACTGACGCCGACAAACAGCAGGAAGACGCCAAGAAGCAGAGGAACCAGGCAACTATAGAAAGAGACGAAGCGGACAAAGAATTAAAAAAGATAAAAACAAAGATTCGCAATTTTGTTAAGACCGCATTTGCAGGCAATAAGGCCATGCTTACACAGTTTGAGCCTATACCCAAAACCAGAGGCGGAGGCGGCAAGGATGATGAGGGAGGAACTACGCCGCCGGCACCACCTGCACAATAAGACATTGGCTGTAGTCTACAGTTTTCAGCTTGCTGTATGTTAAATAAAAAGGGACGGCATTATAATAACGGTGCCGTCCCTATATCTTTTATGATTTTAACAAAAAAATTATTTAAGTTGAATCGGATTTTATAATATCGATCTTAAATTTACAGCGGGAAAAGTATATACGGGGCAGGCTTGCATGAAGAAGACTTACGTAAAAGACTAAATTAAATTTTGTGTAAAGGATAATTAAAGGCTGTTTAATACGGTACGGGCCAAAGATTAATTAATTTTTGTGGCTTACGTGCCGGAGGAATATCCAGCCGGAAAGGAAAATGATGAAAGAGTTTATTGCGCATGTAAAACAAAATGAAGACGGCAGCTGGAAAAAGCCGCAATCTTTAAAAGAACATCTTGAAGCAGTTGCCAGGCTCTCTGGTAAATTTGCTGATGAATTTGGAAATAAAGATTGGGCGGAATTAGTTGGTTATCTGCACGATCTCGGCAAATATCATCCCGATTGGCAAAAATATCTGTTTAGAAATTCGGGATATCCCGACCCGGATGCACACATCGAAAATTACGGCAGTAGACCCAACCACAGCACCGCTGGTGCAGTTTATATTTTTGAAAAGTTTAACCATTCAAAAATGGCTAACGCCTTAGCTTACACTATTGGCGGTCATCATTCAGGTTTACCGGATTGGAGTCCGCAGCTTTATACAAGATTATTTGATGACAAACAGAATTTGATTCTGGACGATTTAGAAAAAATAAAACCAATTGAAGATGCAAAAGAATTTCTTACATCTCCAATTCCGACTTCGATTCCGGCAATTTATAAATTAGGAAACAGTAAAGAAGCCGCCGAACAAAATCATCTGTGGATAAGAATGCTTTTTTCCTGTCTTGTTGATGCTGATTTTCTTGATACGGAAAAATATACGGAAGAAAAAGAACGGGGGAATTATTTACCGCTTGATGAACTGAAGAAAAGAATTGATGATTTTTTATCAAAGAAAAAACCTGACTCCGAGTTAAATATAAAAAGAAATGATATTTTAAAACAATGTGTTGAAAAAGCAAAACTAAAACCAGGCTTCTACTCTTTAACCGTTCCTACTGGCGGGGGGAAAACTTTATCATCTATGGCTTTTGCACTTGAACATGCAATAAAGCACAATAAAAAAAGAATCATTGTTGCAATTCCCTACACAAGTATTATTGAGCAAACATCAAAAGTATTTAAATACGGAAGTGATATTGATGAAGAAATTGAAAGATTAAAAACCAATGGAAAATTTCTCTTTGGTGAAGATCAAGTTGTAGAACACCACAGCAATCTTGATCCGGAGTTTGAGAATTCTAAAAATAGACTTGCTTCGGAAAACTGGGATGCGCCAATTATTATTACAACTAATGTACAGCTTTTCGAATCCTTATTTGCAAGCAAAACTTCGGCTTGCAGAAAATTACACAATATTGCAAACAGTGTAATTATTCTTGATGAAGCTCAAATGATTCCTACAGATTATCTAAAACCAATTATTAGTGTATTAAAAGGATTGGTAAAATATTTTGGAGTTACTGTGTTATTAATGTCTGCAACGCAGCCGGCACTTAAGGGAAAAATTGGAAGCGATACTTCAGTAATTGACGGACTTGAAAATGTAACTGAAATAATTGATGATCCCGATTCGCTTGCATTAAAATTTAAAAGAGTACAAATAAAATTGCCAAAGAATTTAACAGAGCCACAAACTTTTGAAGAAATTGCGGATGAATTAGAAACTTATGAACAAGTTCTCTGTATTGTTAACAGAAAAGATGATTGCAGACAAATTCATAAATTAATGCCGGAAGGAACTATTCATCTTTCAGGATATATGTGCGGAGAAGAACGAAGCGAAGTTATTTCGGATATTAAGACCAAATTGAAAAATAGTGAACCAATACAGGTTATCAGCACGCAGCTTGTTGAAGCAGGGGTTGATATAGATTTTCCGGTTGTTTATCGTGCGCTATCTGGTCTTGATTCAATCGCTCAGGCTGCCGGAAGATGCAACAGAGAAAACAAATTGAAAGATGGAGGCAAAGTTGTTGTTTTTGTTCCGCCTAAACCTTCTCCTTCGGGATTTTTAAGAAAAGCAGAAGATGCCGGCAAAGCTGTTATTAGAAATAAAATTAGTCTTGAATTAGTACCAAGTATCTATTCGGAATATTATAAAAATCTTTACTCAAATCTTAATACATTCGATAAAGCTGACTTTGAATATCACATTTTAAACAGCTCTTCTGATTTTTCTTTTTCCTTTAAAACCTTTGCACAAAATTTTAATATGATAGATTCAACACAACAATTTAGCATAATAGTTAAGTACGATAATAAAGAAAAAGAGAAAAGTAGTTTACTTTTAATAGAACAGTTAAGATACAATCCAACAAAAGAATTATTAAGAAGATTGCAGCGATATATCGTTAATGTTCCGATAAACATTTTTAACAACATTAAAAATGCAAATTATATTGAAGATATTAACGGCTATTGGGTGCAGAGTGATGAAAATCTTTATAAACCAGGCTTGGGTTTATTGGGAAATGAATCGGATTGGGTTATTGGGAACGACGTGGTTTAAAAACATATATCATCCCTAAAGGGATTTAGGTTCTGTCTATCCTAAAAGTTTTTTATAAATATTCAATCCCTATCGGGATTAAAATAATTTAAAAATGGTTTTAGCCTCGTTAGAGTCGAAATATTTATAGACAGAAACCAGATATAAAAGCTAGTGTCTTTAGAGACGAAATATTTATAGAATCAAAAATCAAAAAGAAAAAATGAGTCCCGTAGGGACGATATATTTATAAATAAATATAAACAAACCATAGGAGGAAATATGTATGAACAATCTTAATCACAAACCATTCTGTCTTGAAGTTTGGGGAGATTATGCTTGCTTTACACGCCCTGAAATGAAAGTCGAGCGAGTAAGCTATGATGTTCCCACACCATCATCTGTTCGCGCCGTGTTTGAATCGATTTTTTGGAAACCGGCAATCAGATGGCATCCGACAAAAATTGAAATCATCAATCCCTTCAAATGGATCTCTATAAGGAGGAATGAAGTCGGCGCTGTTGCTTCCAACAAAACCGGTATAATTATAGAGGATAATCGCCAGCAGCGAGCCGGATATATTCTTCGCGATGTCAAATACCGCTTTTATGCTGTTCTTGAATTCATTCCCATCGTTGATAGAAAAAATAATAAACATACAATGGTTCCAGAATTTCTTTGGGATCACCATGAAAGAGAATTTATGCTGGAAGAAATTAAAGATTGGGAAGAACAAAAAGATGCTTACCGGAAAGATGAAAATCCGGGAAAATATCTCTCAATTTTTGAACGCCGTGCTTTAAAAGGACAATGTTTTAATCAGCCTTATCTTGGCACAAGGGAGTTTAGCTGTAATTTCAGATTTATAAAAAATCCCGAAGAAGAACCAGCGAAAGTAATTGATGAAACACGTGAACTTGGTTTTATGCTTTACGATATGGACTTCACAGATTTGAAAGATCCCAAACCTATGTTCTTCCCGGCAAGAATTGAAAGCGGTGTTGTTAAAATTCCACACTATACAAGCGAGGAGATAAGAAAATGATACTACAAGCTTTGTATGATTACTACCAGAGGAAAGCTAATATTCTTCCACAAGAAGGATTTGAATTAAAGGAATTAAAATTTGTAATCATAATTAATAGAAATGGCGAGTTTGTTGATCTACAAGATCTAAGAGAGAACAGGAGGGGTAAAATATTTTTGCTGCCCAAATCCCAGAGCAGAACAGGTAAAAATGCTTGGCAAAATGCTTCTCTTTTATGGGATCATTATGGTTATGTGTTAGCTCATCCCAAAGATGATTCTGTTGATGCAATACAAATGGCTCTAAATCAGCACGAAACTTTTATTGAAAAGATTAAACAATTACCACCAGAAATAAAAAATGATGTAGGAGTTCAAGCAGTATTACAATTCTATCAAATGAATCAGATAGAAAAAGTAAAATCACATCCTACTTGGGAAGATTGTAAAAGAATTCCAGGATGTAATTTAACCTTCAGATTTGATGGAGAAATTGAATTAATTCCGCAAAGAGAAGCGATTAACGAATATGTTAAATCAATTTCTCGTAATAATTCAGATGAAGATGGAGAAGCATCAGGATTAATTGCCCCTTGTCTGATTACAGGTGAAAGAAGAAATATTGCCCGACTACATACGCCCACACCAATTCCCGGTGGTAAAAGCAATGCAAGGTTAGTAGCATTTCAAATCAATTCGGGTTTTGATTCTTATGGTAAACTAAAAGCATTTAATGCACCGATATCAAAAAGTGCAGAATCTGCTTATACAACTGCCCTTAAACACTTGATAAGTTCTAAATCTAACAAAGTGATTGTTGCCGATACCACAATAGTCTTCTGGGCTGAGAAGAAAACAGAAGAAGTTAATACCGAAGAAATATTTGCCTTTCTTGTTGCGCAAAAAGCAGATGAAGATAATCCCGACAAAGGCGTACAGGTAATTGAATCTTTTATTAATTCTGTTTTTACAGGAAAGCTCTCATCGGAAAAAACAAATCACTTTTATGTATTAGGGCTTTCACCTAACGCTGCAAGAATTTCTGTCCGTTTCTGGAAAGCTCCTTCAGTTGAAGATTTTGGTCAGAACATCAAAAAACATTTTGATGACTTTGAAATTGTACACGGACCTAAAGATCAGAAATACCTTTCACTATATCAGATTTTGTCTTCTACTGCTCTTTCTTACAAAATGGATAACGTTCCTCCAAATATTGCTGGAGCTATCATTGAAAGTATTATTGATGGGACTCCTTACCCCAAAACGCTAATGCAGCAGTGTATTCGCAGAATTAGAGCAGAACAAAATGTTAATCGAACCCGTGCTGCTATTCTAAAAGCTTACTTAAATAGGTTTAATAAAATTTATAATCAAAACGAAAAGGAGATTACTATGGGACTCGATCCAAATAACACAAATGTTGCTTATCGAACCGGACGTTTGTTTGCAGCTTTGGAAAAAATACAGGAAGAATCTGCTCTTCCGGCTAAGATCAATACAACAATTAGGGATAGATTTTACGGTGCTGCTTCCAGCAGTCCTGTTACAGTTTTCCCCAGGTTACTCAGCTTAAAAAATTCTCATCTTAAAAAACTAAGCGAGGGAAGAAAAATTTATTTTGAAAAACTTGTTGGAGAAATTTTATCAGAGGTCGTTTCTTTTCCGACAAATCTATCTCTGAATGAACAAGCTAATTTCGCAATTGGTTATTATCATCAGCGGCAGGATTTCTTCACAAGCAAATCAGACAAAACTTTAAACGAAACAAACAATAATTAAATAAAGGAGAATTTAAAATGGAACCAATTAATAATCGTTATGACTTTGTTTTTTATTTTGATGTAAAAGACGGTAATCCAAACGGAGATCCAGATGCAGGTAATTTACCACGTATTGATGCTGAAACAGCTAATGGTTTAGTTACCGACGTTTGTATTAAAAGGAAAGTTCGAAACTATGTTTTGATGACTAAAGAAGAAAAAGCACCGTTTAATATTTTTATAAAAGAAAAAGCCGTACTTAATAATTTGATTGATGAGGCACACGAAGATGAAGAAGTAAGCAAAAAAGAGAAAGGTGATAAAACAGAAGCGGCAAGAATGTGGATGTGCAAAAACTATTATGACGTTAGAACATTTGGTGCTGTAATGTCAACAGGAAAAAATGCCGGGCAAGTTCGCGGACCAATCCAATTAACATTTGCACGTTCTGTAGATCAAATCGTTGCACTTGAACACAGCATTACTCGTGTTGCAAAAACAACAGAAGAAAGATCAGAAACTGGAGGTTCCGAAATGGGGCGCAAATACACTGTACCTTATGGCTTATACAGAACACATGGATTTATTTCAGCTCATCTTGCAAATCAAACAGGATTTAACGAAGATGACTTACAATTATTCTGGGACGCAATGCAAAATATGTTCGACCACGACCATTCAGCAGCACGCGGAATGATGAATACAAGAAAGCTGGTTGTATTCAAACACAAAACAGCTCTCGGCAATCAACTTGCCCACGAGTTGTTTGCAAGAGTAACACATAAAAAATTAACCGATACTCCGGCAAGAGATTATTCCGACTATGAAATTTATCTCGACGGCAAAACGTTTCCGGAAATATTTAAAATGGTTGAATTGTAAGAAAGAAATATATCGTCCTTACCTGCCTGACGGCAGAGTCTGTTGCACAACCACTCAGTGAAACACTGTGCTTCCTCTGAGCTACTCTGTGTACCTAATTTTTAGAAATTACACAGAGTTCCACCGAGTATACACAGAGCAACACAGAGGAAATACGATTCTGCAACACGCTCGGCAGGCGGGACTTCGGATTGTTTTGGGTTTGTTTACTCTAGAAATATTTTGTCCCTATCGGGATAATCCAGATCGCATCACTGGAAAAACATAGCGGAGAAAAGTCCCTTTAGGGACTGGATATTTATAGAAAAAAAAACATCCAACATAAACTAAGTCCCATAGGGACGAAATGGAAATAGTATGTACACCGAAGATGATTTCATAATGATCAGCGCATTGCAGCATTACATTTTTTGTCCGCGACAATGCGGACTCATTCACGTTGATGACGTTTGGCAGGATAATTTATTTACCGTACGCGGAGAAATTCTTCACGAAAAAGTTGATACCGATACCTACGAAACTCGTGGAGATGTAAAGACAGTCCGCGGCTTAAGAATTCATTCATATAAATACGGTTTGGTTGGCAGATGCGATGTCGTTGAATTTAAAAATACTCTTAATGGTAAAGAAGTTTTTCCCGTTGAATTTAAAGCAGGTCAGCCAAAAGAAGATATGAGCGATAAAGTTCAGCTTTGTGCGCAGGTGCTTTGCCTTGAAGAAATGCTGAATACTCATATCTCAAAAGCAGCATTCTTTTACGGCAAAATTCGGCGAAGAAATATTGTAATAATCGATGAAGAACTTCGCAAGCAGACAATCACGGTAATTCAGTCGGTAAGAGAAATTGTAGACAATAAGAAAATTCCTAAAGCCGAATATTCGGCTAAATGCGGGAACTGTTCACTAATAAACATCTGTCAGCCCAAAGCAATGAATAAAAGAAGGCTTCAGAATTATATTAAGGAGTTGTATTCAGTATGATAAGGAAGAAAGTTGAGATTAGCTTTTCAGCTAACTTTGAACCCACTCTAATCTCTCCCTTACAAACCTGCCAGCCGGTAGGCGGGGGAGAGACTGATTATCAACAAAACGATTTATGATAATATTCTGACAGAATAATAAATAACAAGTCATAAAATTTTATAATCCCTTCCCTTCGCAAGGGAAGGGTTGGGATGAGTTCAAAATAACTAAACTAAATTATATAAAATGAAAAAACATCTTAACACACTATACATTACTTCTGATGATGCCTTTGTTCATAAAGAACGGGAGACGTTTATAGTTGAGGTCAATAATCAGAAAGTATTTCAGGCTCCGATACATACAATTGAAAACATAGTATGTTTTGGATTCAAGCCGCTCACTCCGCAGGTTATGGCTTTTTGTGCAGAGAATAATGTTGGAATTAGTTACTTAACGGAAACAGGTAAATTTCTTGCGAGAGTTTATGGTGCGCAGAAAGGAAATGTACTTTTGCGTAAAGCTCAGTACGCAATTTCAGAAAATGAATTTGAATCTTTGCAGATAGCTAAACCTATTATAGCCGCTAAGGTATCAAACTACCGGTATCTGCTTTTGCGGCATCAGCGCAATCATCCCGAAAATTGTACCGATGCAGTTATTTCAGCCGCTGAAACTCTTGGGAGAAGATTAAACAATATTCAGCAGACACAAACGCTTGACGAACTTAGAGGCTACGAAGGCGAATGCGCTAATTTATACTTTGGTGTTTTGTCTTCCCTTATTACCTCACAAAAAGATGACTTCACTTTTAACCAGAGGACAAAACGTCCCCCGCTTGATGCTGCAAATGCTCTTTTATCTTTCTTATATTCTATTCTTGCAAATGATGTTCGTTCTGCTCTTGAAACAGTCGGTCTCGATCCTCAGGTAGGATTCCTTCATCAACTAAGACCGGGGCGACCGAGCCTGGCTTTGGATATTATGGAAGAATTCAGAGCTTACCTTGGCGACAGAGTGATGCTGAATTTAATTAATCTAAAACAGGTAACAAAAAAGGATTTTGAGATTAGAGAATCGGGTGAAGTAAGAATGTCAGACAGCGCAAGAAAAGAATTATTAACTTCATATCAAAAACGAAAGCAGGAAGAAATCACTCACCCTTTCCTTGGTGAGAAAATGACGATTGGATTATTACCGCATATACAAGCGCAGCTTCTTGCAAGATATATACGCGGAGATATGGAAACTTATCCGCCATTTTATTTGAAGTGAATCAAAAATTATTTAATTGTTAATTTTTATGATGATAATAGTTAGTTATGACGTTTCCACAAAAACAATGAGCGGCAGAAAACGCTTGAAAAAAGTTGCGGACACATGTCTTAACTTCGGCATCCGCGCGCAGGATTCGGTTTTCGAATGCATAGTTGAGCCGGCTCAGTGGGAAATTCTTAAGAATCAATTACTGTCGATTTACAACGAAGAAGAAGACAGTCTTAGATTTTATTATCTCGGCTCTAATTGGCAAAAGAGATTAGAGCACCACGGTAAGGATAGAAATTTTAACGTTGAAGACACGTTAATACTTTGAATTTAGGCATGCGCTAACCGAAGTGCACACTAAAACACCGGTATGTTAGCGGTGTAAAAATAAATTAAAATTAAATTTTATTTTGATATTTATTTTTTATTGATGAAAATATTTTTATTAAGCGGAACATATAGTTTAACTTGTTCTTTTTTATTTACTTAACTTATATACAGTCGCGCTCCGTGCGAGCGCGTGGATTGAAACATATTTGGTTTTAAGTTTGCCCGCAACCGCACTAGTCGCGCTCCGTGCGAGCGCGTGGATTGAAACAGTTTTAAGCGCAGAGCCAAGTTGTCTTTTCTTGTCGCGCTCCGTGCGAGCGCGTGGATTGAAACACTTCTGTACCGAAATGAACAATCACGGACTGACGTCGCGCTCCGTGCGAGCGCGTGGATTGAAACCAATATCCATATCAAAAATAGAAATGAAGGAAATGGTCGCGCTCCGTGCGAGCGCGTGGATTGAAACAGTAAAAACATGAGATGAATCG
>JAKAJV010000114.1 GCA_021813585.1 Bacteroidota bacterium
CCAATCCAAAAGCCATGCAATAGATATTTCAAGTCCTTCGATGGAAAGGGACCCTGCAAAGTGCATACTGTGCGGCAGGTGCGTTAGAGTCTGCCACGAAGTGCAGAAAGTAGGGGCGATAGATTTTACCAAGCGCGGCTTTAACAGTATTGTTACAACGCCTTACAACAAGGGACTAAATATCAGCGATTGCATCTTATGCGGGCAGTGCGTGCTGGTATGCCCTACTGCCGCTTTAAGAGAGAAGAGTTCCCTTAAAGAAGTAGCAAACGCGCTGAACGATAAAAGCAAATTTACAATTGTACAGATTGCACCGGCGGTACGTGCAACACTGGGCGAAGAGTACAACATGCCGCTGGGTACTGATGTAACCGGGCAATTAATTACCGGCCTAAGAAGGCTCGGATTTAAAAAAGTATTCGATACTAACTTTGCTGCTGATCTAACCATTATGGAAGAAGCAACCGAGCTTATCAGCCGCCTGAACGACAAGGCCCCTATGCCGATGTTTACGAGCTGCTGCCCCGGCTGGATAAAATATGCCGAACAAAACTCGCCGGAAATCCTTCCGCATATTTCGTCGTGCAAATCGCCGCACGAAATGGAAGGCGCTGTTTTAAAAACCTATTATGCAAAAAAAATGGGCATCGACCCGAAGGATATTTTTGTCGTTTCCATTATGCCGTGCACGGTAAAAAAATATGAATCGTCCAGGGGCGAGTTGAAGGAAGGAATACTGCAGGATGTTGATGCCGTTCTTACAACGAGGGAGCTGGTAAGATTCTTTAACATAGCCGGAATCGAGTTCAGCGATTTGCCGCAGGACAGCTTTGATAATCCTTTGGGAGAATCCACCGGCGCTGCGGCTATTTTCGGTACCAGCGGCGGAGTAATGGAAGCTGCTTTAAGAACTGCCTATTTTAAAATCTCCGGCAATGAAATGGAGAATTTGGAATTTGATTCCGTCCGGGGAAGCAAGGGAATTAAGGAAGCTTCGGTAAACATTAACGGTTTAAGCCTTAACGTTGCGGTAGTAAACGGTATAGGCAATGTTAAAAAAATAATTGAAGAGGTAAAAAGCGGCAGTTCCAAATACCACTTTATCGAAGTAATGGCCTGCCCCGGCGGATGCATTAACGGCGGCGGCCAGCCGATTCACAATAAGCCGGAAAAGATCCAGAAAAGAATGAAGGCCTTGTACGCCATAGACAATAAGATGAAGTTAAGGACATCGCATGAGAACGAATCCGTAAAGACTCTTTATAAAGAATTCTTTATTGAGCCGAATTCTCATAAGGCTCATGAGATTCTTCATACTAAATATTCCAACAGAAGAAATTAAAAAAGTGAACAAAGGAATAGTAACCACAATACCTGACAGATGTAAGAGATGCTACTCATGCATAAGGGAATGCCCGGCTTCGGCCATTAAGGTTATTAACGGGCAGGCGGCGGTTCTGGAGGAAAGGTGCATTGCCTGCGGGCACTGTGTTAAGGTCTGCTCGCAGAATGCAAAGCAGATAGTTACCGACGTCGATAGAGTATTGAACGAGATTCTATTAAAGCACAGATCCATAGCAGTAGTAGCGCCTTCGTTTGCTGCATCTTTCCCGAATGATTATTCCAGGTTCCCGACTGCATTGCGCAGGCTGGGATTCGACGAAGTTGTGGAGACTGCTTTCGGCGCAGATTTAATAAGCGAAAGCTACCTTAAGCTGTTTGAATCCGACAGCAGGAAGACCGTAATAAGCTCGGCATGCCCGGCGGTAGTAAACTATATTGAAAAATATTATCCGTCGCTCGTTCCCAACATAGCGCCGGTTGTATCGCCCATGATTGCTGCCGGAATATTTTTAAGGAAGAATTCTGATGAGAATATTAAGATTGTTTTTATCGGTCCGTGCATTGCAAAAAAACATGAATACACCGGCAGTGAGGTTGCCGGAGTAATTGATGCCGTCCTTACCTTTACCGAAATAAAAAAGATGTTTAAGGATAAGGGAATAGTTCTCGACAGCCTGGATGAGAGCGATTTCGATCCGCCGCACGCATACATGGGCAAGGCCTACCCACTGGCCGGCGGATTGCTGAAGACTGCTCAAATTCCGAGCGACATTCTAGAAAAAGAAATTATCGTGGTCGAAGGAAAGAAGAACGTAACCGAAATAATAGGCGAGATTGCCGAGGACAATATTAAAGCCAAGTTCGTCGATATTCTCTTCTGCGAAGGCTGCATAAGCGGCCCTGCAATCGATTCGGATCTGAATTTTTACTCCAGGCGGGAGAAGGTAATCAACTTTATAGAAAAGAATATTTATTCAACCGACAAGCAAATTTGGAAGAGCAATATTTACAACAGCAGGGACCTTAACTTTTCAAGAAGTTTTTCCGGCAAGAGCCAGCGCCGCCCCCATCCTTCCGAGGATAAGATTAAAGAGATACTTGCCCGCACAAATAAGTTCAACGCTCATGATGAGCTGAACTGCGGCGCATGCGGCTACAACACATGCCGCGAATATGCGGTAGCAATTGCCAAAGGACTGGCAGAGAGCGAGATGTGCCTGCCGTATTTGATAGACCAGCTGAATAAAGCGTACAACGATCTGAACAACGCGCAGGAACAATTGAGGACTGCCGAAAAGCTTGCTTCTATCGGGCAGCTGGCAGCCGGCGTTGCTCACGAGATAAACAACCCGCTCGGCTCAATTATCCTTTATGCTTCTCTGTTGAAGAAGCAGTTGAATGCCGCTGCGGAAAGCAGCCAAAGCGCTGAAGACCTGGAAACAATAGTAAGCGAAGCCAACAGGTGCAAGAATATTGTATCCAACCTGCTTAACTTTGCGCGGCAGGGCAAGCTTAATTTAACTTCCGTTAATGTTTATTCCTTAATTAAAGAGATTGTTAAAACGCTGAAGCTTAATCCGGTTTATAAGGACATAAATATAAAAATAGATAGGCGCACCGCTATAGAAAGAATTGACTGCGACGAAGACCAGGTTAAACAAGTTTTTCTAAATTTAATTAATAATGCGTGCGAAGCCCTGGGCGAGAGTGAATTAAAGAAGATAAAGATCAGTCTTTCTTCCGAAGACGGATTTTACGTAATAAATGTAGCCGATACAGGGCCGGGAATTCCCAAGGAAAATTACAACAAGATTTTTACGCCCTTTTTTACCACTAAAAAAATCGGTAAGGGAACCGGCCTCGGCCTGGCAATATCCTACGGCATTGTTAAGATGCACCAGGGCTTTATCTCATTTAAAAGCGGCACCGGCAGCGGCACCGAATTTACGGTTAAGCTTCCCGAAAGCTTTGAGAAACAAAATATAAAAGTGTCCGCAGCCTTTGCGGGCAGCAGTGAATTAAAGGAGAAAGAAGAAAATGCAATCCGATGAAAGTAAAAAAATATTATTGGTAGATGACGATATTGATCTGCTGGAACAAAATAAAGTTCTGATTGAGTCGAAAGGATACAAAGTTATTACTGCCGAGAACAGCAAGGATGCATGGGAGCTGTTCAAGCAGCATAAACCGGATGCTGCGGTAATTGACCTGATAATGGAAGAGCACGATTCCGGATTTATATTAAGCCACAAAATTAAGAAGGACGGCCACGGGAAAAATATACCCGTGTTTATTTTAACTTCGGCAACGTACTTAACCGGCTTTAAGTTCGATGCATCGACTGAAGAAGAAAAGGAATGGATAAAGTGCGACGGCATGCTGAACAAGCCTGTGGTAATTGATGATCTCGTTCAAAGACTGGAATCATATTTTTCCGTTAACAAGAGTTGAATAGATTTCCGCCGGATTTAACCGGCAGACAAACTGGTTATGCAAAATAGTAGTAGACCGAAAGTATTATTAGTGGATGACGAGAAATTGCTTCGTACCGGAACCAAGCGCCTGCTTGAGAGCGAAGGGTATTTTGTCGATACCGCCGGGAACGGAAGCGAGGGAATTAAACTCGGGTCTTCTTCGGAGTACGACATTGCATTAATCGATCTTAAGATGCCAGACGTAGACGGCATTCATGTATTGAATGAGATATTAAAAATTCATCCGCAGACCATTTGCATAATTGCTACCGGCTACGCAAGCTACGAAACCGCAATCGAAGCCACGAAGGCCGGCGCTTTCAGTTATATTCCAAAGCCGTTTACTCCGGAGGAAATTTTACTTAAGCTGAAAGAAGCTTACTATAAAAGACAGCTCCTGCTGGAAACCGAAAAATTAAGGAGAGAAAGAGAAGAACGGCTTCTCGAAGTCGCCTTCGAAAAAACAAGGCTGAACACAATCATCAATTCGATTACCGACGGCTTGCTTGTTGTTAATAAGGACGGCCAGGCAGTCCTTTATAATCCAAGCGCACTTAAATACCTCCAGCTAGATAAAATAAAAATTGAAGAATACATTATCGACAAGCTGCACGCCGAGATAGCCGGATTGATAAATAAAATTTTATCAGCTCAAAAGTTTGAGCACAAGTCGTATTCAACTCAAATAGATTTGAATCGCAACGGGCAAATTTTCGTAGAGGCTACTTCATCGCCGGTGCCGCACCCGGACGGCTCGCTGGCGGGTGTTGTGGTTGTAATTAAGGATATAACGGAATTGAAAAAGCTTGAGATCCTCAAGTCCAGGTTTGTCTCTATGGTATCCCACGAGCTGAAAGCCCCTATAGCAGCGGTGTACGGCTATCTTAGGCTGCTCTCGGATGAAACGGTAAACCTTGGCGGCGAGCAGAAGAAGAACTATATCCTCCGCTCGCAACTGAGGCTGGACAGTCTTTTAAAAATGGTTAACGACCTGCTGGATATATCGAGGATTGAAATGAAGAAAGTAAGCAGGGAAATAAGAGAGATTCAAATTTTATCCGTAATAAAGTCGGCCGCAGAACTGTTCCAGAACGAGCTGAAGGGAAAAAATATTTCCCTGTCTATAAATTCAAACGATGGTATCCCGGCAATCTATGCAGACTATGATGAGATAACCAGAGTGCTAACCAATCTTTTAAGCAATGCAATTAAGTACAACAAAGCCGGCGGTACTGTTGCAATACATGCGGGTTCTACCGAAAGCTATCTTACCGTTGAAATAAGCGATACCGGCATTGGAATGAAGCCTGCAGAAAAGGAAAGGCTGTTCCGGGAATTCTTCCGCGCGAAGAACGAGAAAACGAAAAATATAAACGGAACAGGTCTAGGGCTTTCTATAATCAAGCGCATTGTCGATTTCTATTCCGGTAAAATTGAAGTTGAAAGCGAATGGGGCAAAGGAACTTGTTTTAAAATCAGCTTCCCGTTAAGAAGCGGGATGCATAAAACAGAAAATGAAGAACAGATAATATTGAGTGATGATAATTCATTTAGAATAAACAACAATAAATAATAAAAAATATAGGGACTCAAAATGTCTAAAATAGCTATCATTGATGATGACCCCGATATCTTAGATGCCAGTAGTTTAGTTCTTACATCTAAAGGCTACGAAGTAATGACCGCTACCAATCCGGACGACGGTTATAAGCTTGTAAAAGGAAACAAACCGGACCTGATAATACTCGATGTAATGATGAACGAGCCCGACGACGGCTTTTTCCTAGCGCAAAAATTTAGAAAGGAAAAGATCAATACGCCGATAATTATGTACACATCTGTCTCCAAGTCTTTCGGTATGGAGTACGGGATTAACGAAATGGTTCCGGTGGATGAATTTGTTGAAAAGCCGATTTCACCCGAACAGCTTCTTGAGAAAGTTGAAAAATTAATTCACTTCAAGGCAGGGAGGTAAACATGCTGGTACTGGAAAAAAATGCTTTGTCGGACGAGATCGAAAGTTTTGTTAATCAATACGGGAACGACCGTGCATCTTTGCTGCAGATACTTCAGGCTATTCAACGGAAGCACAAGTATGTTTCCGATTTTGCGCAGCAGGAAGTGGCCAGGCTCTTGAATATTCATCCGGTGGAGGTCTACAGCGTTATAACGTTTTATTCATTCCTTTGCACGCAGCCTAAGGGAAGAAATATTGTACGTCTCTGCCGTACTATATCTTGCGACATGGCAGGGAAAGATGCCGTTGAAGATGCAGTTAAAAGAGAGCTCGGAATTTCCTTTGGCGAGACGACCAAAGATAAAAGAATAACTCTTGAATATACCAACTGCCTGGGTATGTGCGACCAGGGCCCCGCGATGCTTGTGAACGAAAAAGTTTATACGCATCTGGACCCTGAGACGGCTGTTAATATTTTGAATGAAATTAAGTAGAGGTGGATAATGGAAATTGAAAAAACTAATAAGAGAACCGGCCCGGTAATATTTTCAGAATATTCCCGCAGCGAAGGGATTAAAAAAGCGCTCGAGATGGGAAGGGAAGATATCCTATTCGAGTTAAAAGGCTCCGGCTTAAAAGGCCGGGGCGGCGCAGGCTTTCCTACGGCAACAAAATGGATGCTTACTGCTGCTGCAAACGCCGATAAAAAATTTATCGTGTGCAACGCCGATGAAGGCGAGCCTGGCACATTTAAAGACAGGATTCTGCTGCTTGAATACCCGCATCTGGTTTTTGACGGGATGGTTATTGCCGGATTTACTATCGGTGCTAAGACCGGTATAGTGTATTTACGCGGCGAATATGAATATATGTTGAGCGACCTTGAAGAATATCTTATGAAGATGCACCAGAGCAACCTGCTGGGGAAAAATATTTTAGGCAGGCAGGGATTCGATTTCGATATAAGCATCCGGCTCGGCTCGGGTGCGTACGTGTGCGGCGAAGAAACTGCGTTAATCGAGTCCCTAGAAGGCTACAGAGGCGAGCCCAGGAACAGGCCTCCTTACCCGGTAAATACCGGATACATGGGCTACCCTACGGTTGTTAATAACGTCGAAACTCTTGCTTCGGTCTCTCATATTGTTGTTAAAGGCGGAGGCTGGTTTAAGAAACACGGCACCGATAAATCTACCGGCTCAAAATTATTTTCAGTCTCAGGAGACTGCAACAAGCCGGGTGTTTACGAGCTGCCCTGGGGAACTTCTGTAAAAGAGCTTTTGGAAATTGTTGATGCAAAGAATACCAAAGCAGTGCAGGTAGGCGGCGCATCGGGAACTTGCATCCCGAAGACGCAGTTCAACCGGGTGCTTGCATACGAAGACGCCGCTACAGGCGGTTCCATAATGATATTTAACGAGAGCAGGAACATGCTGAAGGTTCTTAAAAATTTTATGGAATTTTTTGTAGAGGAATCGTGCGGACAGTGCACCCCCTGCAGAGTCGGCAACACAAAGCTTCTGGAAGGGATAGAAAAAATCGAGAGGCGGGAATTTACTTTCGCACACATAAACAATCTTAAGGAACTCGGCAGAACCATGCAGGTTGCATCCAAATGCGGGCTGGGTCAATCGAGTCCGAATTCATTCATATCAATTTTGGAAAACTTTAAGGAAGAAATATTCCATACAGACGGGAAAGGACAAAGCAATGGTAAAGCGTGATATAAGAATACCTGTTAGCCAGCAGCCGCTTGTTGTAGATAAGCCGAAGGATACTTCGACGATAGGCGGAATGGTCTCAATTCAAATAAACGAGAAGAAAGTATCTGTACCCTTCGGTACGACAATACTTGAAGCCTGCAAACAGAATCAAATCCATATACCTACTCTCTGTCATCATCCCGATTTATGCATTGCGGGAGTGTGCCGCATTTGCGTTGTAGATGTGGAAGGGATGCGCACGCTGCAGACAGCCTGCTCATTCCCGGTTACAACTCCGATAAGAATTAATACTTCAACCCCTATGGTAAGAAAGGCAAGAAGGCATATAATCGATCTTCTGCTGAGCGAGCATTACGGCGAATGCTATTCGTGCTTCAGGAACGGAAACTGCGAGCTCCAAGCTCTTGCTAAAGAATACGGAGTAGACGGCTATACCTTTGGGCATACGGATAAGCCGGGGCGCGAGGTAGATAAATCATCTGCCTCCGTAATAAGGGATATGAGCAAGTGTGTGCTTTGCAAGCGCTGCGTAAGAACGTGCATAGACCTGCAGGAGGTAGGTGTGCTGGAAGCAATAGACAGAGGGCACGAAACCCATATAGGTACGTTTTTGGATAAGCCGCTTGCAGATGTTATTTGCATTAACTGCGGTCAGTGCATAAACAGGTGTCCTACTGCGGCGCTGCGCGCTAACGATCCTTCGGACGAAATTTGGAATGCGATCGACAATCCTAAAAAGCATGTTATAATTCAAACGGCGCCCTCGCCTCGCGCTGCAATCGGCGAGGAGTTCGGCGTTGAGCCGGGGCATTCTTTTACAGGCGAATTAAACACTGCTTTGAGGAGGATCGGATTTGATAAAGTGTTCGACACAAACTTTACAGCCGATCTTACAATAATAGAAGAGGGGACAGAGCTGCTTAACAGGCTGAAGAAAGTTATAGTGGATAAAGACGAATCGGTTAAGCTTCCGCAGTTTACATCATGCTCACCCGGCTGGGTAAAGTTTATTGAGCATTTTTATCCCGAGTATCTTGATTATTTATCCACCGCCAAATCGCCGCAGCAGATGTTCGGAGCGATTATGAAGACATTCTATGCAAAAGAAGCAGGCATCGATCCGGCGGATATTGTTACCGTGGCTTTAATGCCATGTGCTGCTAAAAAGTTTGAATGCAACAGGCCGGAGATGACCGCATCCGGCTATAAAGATATCGATTACGGTTTAACAACAAGGGAAATGGCAAAGATGATTAAGGAAGCGGGAATACATCTGCCGGAGATGCCTAAGTCTCATTTCGATGAGCCTTTCGGCGATGCATCCGGAGCGGGGCTGATCTTTGGGGCTACGGGCGGTGTTATGGAAGCTGCATTAAGAACCGTTTACGAGCTGGTAACCGGCAGGGAAGTTCCGTTTGATAACCTTGTAATTGAGCCATGCCGCGGGTTTGACGGAGTTAAGCAAGCATCGGTTAAACTGGAAAAGTGCGTGGAAAAATTTAAGTTCCTGGAAGGCGTAGAGCTTAAGTTTGTAGTTGCCCACGGAACCGCAAATGCAAAAAAGGTTATGGAGATGCTGAGGCGCGGCGAGTTGAACGATGTACATTTCGTCGAAATAATGGCGTGTCCGGGCGGCTGCCTTGGCGGCGGCGGCCAGCCAATACCGACGAACATAGATATAAGGAAGAAGCGCGCAGAGGCAATTTACGAAGAAGAGAAAAGCCTACCGGTAAGAAAGTCTCATGAGAATCCGCATATCAATTATATTTATGAGAAGTTCTTAACTGAAGGACCATGCGGGCATCTGTCTCATAAGCTGCTGCATACTCACTATACGAAAAGAGGTAAATATATTTCTTAAATGAATCTACTCTAAAAAGCAAAAGACTTTTTTAGATTCGGCTCATAAATTGTATTTTTGCATTGTTTCTCCCTCCCCCAAAAGGGAGGGAGACTTTGAACAGATTACAATTTGTTCAAGTAATAAAAAATTTTTATTAATTTATGGTTGGGGAACAGATGTTATCATTGGTTCCTACATGGGCGAATAGTTACAGCGAGTTCTGGAATACTATCCGCCGGCGTAACATGTGGCTAATAAAATTACGCTACGGCGCCATACTAATGCTGTTTTTGTTTCTGGCTTCTGCGGAGTTTATACTTGGACTTTCGTTTACCCGCACTCAGATTACCGCGTTAATCATAGTAAATATTTCAATTCTTATTTATAATATTTTTTTACAGTGGGTTAGAAAATTTTTAAAGTGCGATCCCGGCAAGTTTAATCCTCTTCATTTTTCATTGGTACAGATGATACTTGACTTAACGGTGCTTGGGCTTATTGTCTATTTTACCGGCGGAATTGAAACGCCGCTCTTCATGCTGTTTGTATTTCATATGATAATAGGAAGCTTGATTCTTCCGGAGAAGGTTATTTATTCAATCGCCGGACTTGTCATAGCTTTCTTTAATGTTCTTGTTTTCGGAGAATATTTGGGAGTTATACCACACCAAAAAATAAGCGGATTGCTTTCGTTTCCGCTGTACAACAGTATCAAGTTCATCATATCTTACGATGTGGTTTTTACTTTTGTTATAGTAGTAAGCGTTTTTATTGCCAACAATATAGCCAAGCAGCTTTACAGCATGGAACAGCAGCTTGTCGAATCGCTCGATAAGTTAAATGCGGCCGAAGAAGAAAAGCAAAAGTATATTATAGGGATAGTACACGAGATAAAGACTCCACTTGCGGCACTTCATTCCTATCTGGATTTAGTGCTGAAAAAATATTTGGGACCATTGAGCGAGGGCGTGGAAGAAAGGCTGAAGCGCGCTTTATCCCGCTCGCAGGAAGCCATTGAAATGATAAATAACGTACTCAAAGTTTCAAAGCTGAGGCTTCTTGATGAGATATCA
>JAKAJV010000012.1 GCA_021813585.1 Bacteroidota bacterium
TTACGCAGGAATACATTTTGATGTCCGCATTGTCATTCCCACGAAAGTGGGAATCCATTTTTTATCATATTTTCGCATCTTGGATACCCGCTTTCGCGGGTATGACACTCAAGCTTTATAATTTTGCATAACATGAGTTACTTAATTTTTTTGTGCCCAAAGATAATATTTTCAAACTAATATTAAAATTAAATTTTTATTTTTTAATCTATAAATTTATTTTAGTTGATTAATATTATGATACGACAACCTGAACAAAAAAAATCTGATGAAAGCCGAACTGCTTTCATCAGATATAATTTTTTATGCAAAGCTGCGTAAAATTTAGACCGGGCTAAATCTTAGTTAACTTCCCAGGTATTTCCGTTAAACAACGTTTTTTCCAGGTCGCCTTCGCCTTTGGATTTTTTAACCTGTTCAATCTGTTCCGCAACACCTTCATCATAAGTCGACTTAAAAATCTGCCTGAATATTCCGATAGGTGTGGGCAGTGAAGGATCATCTGTCATATGAGCTAATATTGTAGCGAGGATAGGACTTTCTGCAAACTCATCATGTATTAGGACATCCTCAACCCTGCGTTTGCCCGGGCCTACTTCAACCGCTTTTACAGTACCTCCTTCAAAAACAATTCCCTTATCCTTGTTTGCACCGAAAAGCATCGGCTTACCGTGTTCAAGCACAAGCAGATTATCGTCCTTCGTCTTCTTGTCGGACAAATTATCGAAAGCACCGTCGTTATAAATTACACAATTCTGGAAAACTTCTATGAAGGCCAAGCCTTTATGTTCTGCTGCCCTCTTAATTACTGCTTGAAGATGCTTCGGGTCTCTATCCAGAGTTCTTGCAACAAATGTAGACTCGGAACCCAGTGCCAGAGCAACAGGATTAAACGGGTAATCCACGCTTCCGTAAGGAGTGGTCTTTGTCTTTTTGCCTTTCTCAGAAGTAGGTGAATATTGACCCTTCGTCAGTCCGTAAATTTTATTATTGAAAAGGATCATTTTCAAATCAACATTTTTGCGGCAGGCATGAATAAAGTGATTTCCGCCGATACTCAGCAGGTCACCGTCGCCGGTAGCTACCCACACAGAAAGATCGGGTCTGGCAACTTTAACACCGGTTGCAATTGCCGGGGCTCTGCCGTGGATGCCGTGGAATCCGTATGTGCTCATATAATAAGGAAAGCGCGAAGAGCAGCCTATACCGGAAATCCAAATTAGTTTTTCTTTATTAATTCCTACTATATCCGCGAATGATCTTTGTACTTGAGCAAGAATAGAATAATCGCCGCATCCCGGGCACCATCTTACATCCTGATCGCTGGCAAAATCTTTAGCCGTTAGTTTTATTTCTTGAACATCAACCTGCGCATTCGTTGAATCATTATGATTATCGGCCATTATTTTTTCCTCCAAGTAATTCTTTTATTTTATTTTCAATGTCGGTTACCCTGAAAGGCAATCCTCTTACAACATTAAATTGCTCAACAGGAATTAAGAATTCGTTCCGCAGCATTTTTGCAAGCTGACCCAAATTTATTTCCGGAACCAATATCTTCTTAAACCTTCTTAAAACTTCTCCCGTATTTTTCGGGAACGGATTCAAATATTTAAAATGAATCTGTGAGACTTTGTATCCGGAATTCCTTGCCTTAATTACTGCTTCTTTAATAGCACCAAATGTTCCTCCCCACCCTACTACAAGCAGCTCTCCTTCCTGTTCACCATCAACAATAATATCGGGGATATCTCTTACCATATTTTTAACTTTTTGCTCTCTCAGCTTAATCATTTTGTCGTGGTTATCGGGATCATAACTAACGTTGCCTGTAATATTGGCTTTTTCCAATCCGCCTATCCGGTGTTCTAATCCGGGAGTACCTAATTTAACCCAGGGGCGGGATAAATTTTCATCCCTCAGATAAGGAGCGAATCCTTCCTTTTCTGTTCTGAATTTAACCGGAATCTCAGGCAGTTCATTTACATGCGGAACTTTCCACGGTTCAGAGCCGTTTGCCAGGTAACCGTCTGTTAGTAAAATTACCGGCGACATATATTTTATTGCAAGCCTCGATGCTTCAATAGCCATATTAAAGCAATCGCTTGGAGTTGAAGCGGCAAGCACCGCAACAGGAGACTCGCCGTTTCTGCCGTATACAGCTTGAAGCAGATCGGCCTGTTCTGTCTTTGTAGGCAAGCCGGTACTCGGCCCGCCTCTTTGAACATCGACTATAACCAGAGGCAGTTCAGTCATAACCGCTAAGCCGATGGCTTCGGTTTTTAATGCTAGCCCGGGCCCGCTGGTAGTTGTTAGGGCAAGGTCGCCTGCATAAGCCGCACCAATTGCCGAAGTAATGCCGGCAATTTCATCTTCCGCCTGAAGTGTTTTTACGCCGAAATTTTTGTATGTGCTTAAGTATTGTAATATTTCGGAAGCCGGAGTTATAGGATAAGAACCAAGGAAGAGCGGTAAACCGCTTCGTACTGATGCAGCCAGAAATCCTAGAGCCGTGGCTTCGTTACCGGAAATGCTTCTATAGATTCCCTTGGGTAATTTTGCCGGCTCTACACTGTACCTGGTAGAAAATACTTCGGTCATTTCGCCAAAGTTATATCCTGCTTTCAGAGCTTTTTCATTAGCATCTATAAATTGCGGTTTGTTTTTAAATTTTAGCTGAATCCAATCGAGGGTGGGTTCCAGAGGCCTGTTATAAAGCCAGTACATTAAGCCCAGTGCAAAGAAATTTTTACACCTGGAAATTTCTTTTTGAGAAAGCGAAGTCCCTTCTAGAGCCTTTGCAGTTAGATTAGCAATCGGAACCGGGTAAACTTCGTAGCCTTTCAAACTGCCGTCTTCCAAAGGATTGCTTTGATACTTTGCAAGCTGTAAATTCTTTTTATCGAACGCATCGGTGTTGGCTATAATCATACCGCCTGGTTTCAATTCGTCGATATTCTTTTTAATAGCAGCCGGATTCATTGCCACAAGCACGTCCGGTCTGTCTCCGGGCGTATGGATATCGCTGCTGCTAAAATGAAGTTGAAAACCGCTCACTCCGTAAACAGTTCCCTGCGGAGCCCTTATCTCGGCCGGATAATCCGGAAGTGTGCTGAGATCATTACCAACCAGCGCAGTAGTATCGCTAAACTGACTTCCGGTTAACTGCATCCCGTCTCCGGAGTCCCCGGCAAACCTTACCGTCACTTCTGCTAAATTTTGAACTTCTTTCTCTTTTATCATTTTTTAATCTCGAATATTTAGTTATTTAAAAATCCGTAGAATTTCCCCATAAACCATGCCATCATATAAAGTATATTTATAATTATAGTTTGTTTACATTACAATAAATATTGTTAACATATTCCATACGCTATCATTTTTATTTCTCACGAGTGGGAATGCCATTTTTAAGTTAGAAAATAGAATTAAATATTTGTGAATTGAAAATAATTATTCTAACATTTTTAATTTGATGATAGGATGGGAAGGACAATAAAATTGTTGACTTGACATTTATGAAATATTCTTACGAAGAATATATTTGATTTTTTTCCGAAGCGGTGAAATCTGAATCCCGGATTAATCGGTCGTCCGATTTCACCGCGTATTATTTAATTGGGTAAGTAGAAGTATAATTATATCAATCTACGCTGTTCAATATCTTTAAAAATTCGTTGGCATTAAGGTAGCCGGTAATCCTTTCAACTTCCTTACCCTTGGAGTTAATTATCAGCACTGTAGGGACGCCGACTATATTATACTTATCTCTTAACGCTTCCACCTCGGGCGAAAGTGATTTGGTCATATTAGCCTTGTAAGTTAAAAAGCTTTTCGCCGCATCTATTACTTTAGGATCTCTAAATGTTGAGGCGTCGAGTTCTTTACACGGTATGCACCAATCGGCGTAAAAGTCTATTATCATTCCCCTGCTGCTGCTTAAGCCTGCTGTGGAAATATTTGAGTTATATGGTTTCCAATTTATCTCTGCTTTTTGCTCTGGGATAAGAGAATAAACTGCAACTGCAATAATTAAGATGGAGAAGGCTATCTTAAAAATTCTAAAACCTTTTATCTTGCTGCCGAACTTCTCGAAGATTAATAAATAGAGCCCGGTTACTATCATATAAACCGGCAAAACGTAACCGGAAAAGCTTTTCGGCAACAAAGGTAAAATGAAATAGAATGCCATACCGATTAAAATAAATCCGAAAATATGCTTAACCGCTTCCATCCATTCGCCTGCTTTGGGAAGCTTTTTAATCTTACCCGAAAATACTGCAAGGATTAAATAAGGCAGCCCTAGTCCGAGTGCCAGCACAAAGAACATTAAGAACCCGAAGAAAGGATCGGCCTTTGCGGCAACGTATGTTACTAGTCCCAGAACAAAAGGACCGATACAAGGCGCAGCAACTATGCCCATGGTAAGGCCCATAAAGAAAGCGCCATAATAGCCGCTCTTTGCCCCGCCTGCTTTTGCTACTATAGAATTAGGAAGCTGGAACTCGTAAACGCCGAACATGCTTAAGGACAGCACCACAAAAACCAGCGCAATAAAAATTATTACAACCGGATTTTGCAGAAGCGATCCGAACACGGCACCGCTTAACGCAGTTACCACACCAATTACTGAATACGTTATGGCCATACCAATGACGAACAGCAGCCCCATCATAAAAAGCTTCTTGGTGCTGCCTTCACTCTGCCCGCCGAAGAAACCGATGGTTATGGGTATAAGAGGGTAAACACAGGGCGTTAAGTTTAATGCAAGTCCACCGATAAAGATGAACAACAGGCTTAATAAAATTCCGCTGTGCTCTAGCACGGAGGTTACTGAGCTTTTATTTGAATCTACCGATGCATTTGACCCGGTATAATTAAGATCGATATTCTTAAATACGCTCTCATTTATTTCCGCAGCATTAACCGAATTGTCCGCTACTTCTACCATTAGTGTATCTTTTAGAACAACCGGCGGCAGACACGTCATATTGTTGCATGATTGATATTCAACGTTTACTACCAAAGGATATTTGCCCGGCGCCAAACCCGAAGGTGCTTGGACTAAGCCGCCAATAAATACTTCTCCCTCCCAAACAGACAGCGGCGTTTCGGAAAAGCTTAATTTGATATCGCTCGCTTCAGGATAAACTGTTTTAGATAAAACAAATTCTTTTGAAGAATCAATGCTTAACTTTGTAGGAATTAAAAAGCTCTCATGCGGTTTGTCTGAATTTATATGCCAGCCTTTGTCCACTTCGAGCCGGGCTGCTATTTTGAATTCGCTTACTGCATGAACCTTATCTAACGACTGGAAAGCCTTTAAGGTTACTACATTTTTTTGAAATCCGAACTGAGCATAATTGAAGCCCGCTGCAAAGCAGATTAGAATTATGATTGAAATAAATTTCAGCTTGTTAACTCTCATTATATCCATTGTAAACTTTAATATTTAATAATTTTTATTTCCGCCATCCCTGCACTATAGGGTACCTTCTTCCGTACCCGAAGGCTTTTTTAGAAACTCTTAATGCCGGCGCGGCCTGCTTTCTTTTAAATTCATTTATATCAACCAATCTCAAAACTTCCTTCACCACCTTATCGTCGCCGATGATTGCCGAAATTTCTTTCTGCTCTTTATTTTCTTCCAGGTACATCCTAAGTATTTTATCTAAAAGTTCATACTCCGGAAGAGAGTCCTGGTCTTTTTGCCCTTGCCTTAGTTCCGCCGAAGGAGCTTTATCTATAATTTCTACCGGAATAATTTCTTCATCCCTGTTTATATACTTTACCATTCTATAAACATCTGTCTTATAAACATCCGCAATAACTGCTAGACCGCCGCTCATGTCTCCGTACAAAGTGCAATAGCCTACAGCCATTTCGCTTTTGTTGCCTGTTGTAAGAAGCAGATATCCATGCTTATTAGAAAGTGCCATCAGGTATAAGCCGCGCAGCCTTGCCTGAATATTTTCTTCCGTAATACCGGCAGTCTTACCTGCAAAAGCATGGTTAAGCATTTCAATAGTCTTATCTACTACAGGCTGTATGGAAATCTGTTCTGATGAGATGTTTAATTTTGAAATAAGTTTCCGGGAGTCGGTTATGCTTCCCTGGCTTGAGTATTCGGAAGGCATAAGTACAACATGCACATTTTCCTTTCCGAGCGCCCGCACCGCAATATACGTAACAAGGGCGGAATCAATCCCCCCGCTCAATCCTACCAGCAGCTTCTTAAACCCAAGCTTGCCGCAGTATTCTTTTACACCGTAAATTAGCGCATCAAGAACCTCTTTCTCAAAAGTTCCTTCGGATTGTTTTACCGGCTTATAATTTTCCTTAGTATCGAAAATAAGATAGTCTTCCGTATAGGCTTTACCCAAACGGACGAGGTACCCTTTGGAATCGAAGCACATACTTGCACCGTCGAATATCAAATCGGTTTGAGCGCCTACGCAGCAAACATACGCGAGTGGAATTTTATCCTGCCTTGTAAGAACCGATAACATCTGCTGCCTGTCTTTTCTCTTGCCGTACGAATACGGGCTTGCCGATATATTTATTAATAAGCTAGCGCCTTTATCGATTAGCTTTTTTACAGGATCGATACTGTACCTTCTTCTATGCCAGTAGTCGGCGTCGTTCCAAATATCCTCGCAGATCGATATCCCCAATTTTTCATCTTTGAACAAATGCACATGCACATCTTTTGCCTGGTCGAAATACCTCATCTCGTCAAAGACATCGTAATTAGGAATTAAGGTCTTATGCTGTATAAATTGAATTTTTCCGTCGTAGCAAAGAATGGCGGAGTTGTGGATATCCGTGCCGATAAGATCGTCGTCTTCCGTAATTGCGCCGAACAACAGCCCGGTTCCTTTTGTTACCGAGGCAATTTCATTTGCAGCATTATTAACCGCACTTCTGAATTCTTTTTTCTCTACCAGGTCTAGAGGCGGATAACCAACCAATGCCAGCTCAGGAAAAATTACCAGATCAACTCCGTCTTTAACCCCGGCATTATAACCTTCAATTATTTTCGCCTTGTTGTTTTCTATATCTCCGATTACAGTATCAATTTGGCATAGAGCAATTTTCATATCAATCCAAATTTTTTTTACAAAAATAGGAAAGGCATCTAGATTTTACAATCTATAAAAAGAGTGCATCATGTTTTATTAAAATATTTGTGTTATTTTGGAATACATTTTTTCCAACATGTGCAAACGAAATGCTTAAAAGAATTTTACTCCCGGTTTTTCTATTTGCAGCTCTCATCTATCCACAGGATACTTTATTCTTCAACAGGAGCTATATACCGCATACCGACACGACGCTTGTGTTTACGCCGTCCGATTACAATCCGTCTGTTTCCTACCCGCTTGTATTTATGCTGCACGGCTGGTCCGGCAATTATGCACAGTGGGGCGAAGATGCGGATTTACAGGGCTACGCAAATAAAGACAGCCTTATAATAGTGTGCCCGGACGGATTTTATGATTCGTGGTATATAAACAGCCCGGTTAAGAAGAACAGCCAGTACGTTAAATTTTTCTTTAACGATCTTGTGCCGAAAATTTTTGCAAAATTTAATATCGATAGGAAAAACATTTTTATAACCGGGCTTAGCATGGGAGGCCACGGTGCAATTTATTTGTACCTTACTCACAGTAAATTCTTTAAGAGCGCGGGAAGCACCAGCGGCATTCTGGATATAACCGCATTCCCTAAAAATTGGGGGCTGCCTAAAGTACTGGGCCCGTTTGATTCTACCGCCGGCAGTTGGAAAGATTTTTCGGATATCTATCTATTGAAAAATATTAAGGGCAATAAAATTCCTATAATAGTGGATTGCGGCAGCGAAGACTTTGCTTTTGATGTTAACAAAAGATTCGATGAAAAATGTAAGGAGCTCGACATTCCTATTGATTTTATTACCGGTCCCGGCAGCCATAACCATGATTACTGGAAAAGGTCGGTAGTGAAGCATTTTCAATTTTTTAAAAGCCTTATTGAAGAGAGTAAATAAATTTTTAACCGTTAATCTTTTTTTACTCCCGTACTTCAAACAAGTTTACCGGCAAAATAATTGATAAATTTCCTTTGTACTATTTTTTGTATTATTACCTGCAGAAAAACAAAATATTAAAGGAGGTACAAGATGCCGAAGAAGTTATACCGTTCTAGAAAAGATAAAATGATAGGCGGAGTTGCCGGCGGCCTTGCAGAGTATTTTGAAGTCGATCCCACACTTGTTAGAATAATCTTCATCGTCACTCTCTTCCTTGGCGGGAGCGGCGTTCTTGCGTATATTATTCTATGGATTGTTGTACCCGAAGAGCCGTATGTCTTTACAACCGCAGGCACAACAACGGAAAGCACATCATCATCTTCAACTGCTTCATCAAGCGAGCAGAAATCGACTGCCGAGCCCGATTTTACGGCCTACCGCGAGGCATATGAGGAACAAAGACACAGGCGCAGAAATATTGGCGGAACAATACTGATAATAATTGGCGTGCTGTTTCTAGCCGATAACTTTATCCCGAGATTTAATTTCGGAGACTACTGGCCGCTGATTTTAATCGCTCTCGGCTTTGGATTATTATTGAGATCTAAAAAGAATTAATTACTAATCTTAATGAGAAAAATATGAAGACAAAACATATTTTCTGGGGATTGTTTTTTATTACTATAGGCATTTTTATACTGCTGAATAACTTAAGCAATATTAATCTGGACATACCGCATCTATGGAAATTCTGGCCGGTAGTAGTTGTAATATGGGGGCTCACATTCCTTGTAAGGAATAACATTGTTAAATCTCTGCTTGCCGGATTGGCGGCAATAGTACTGGCTGTTACCATCTTTGCCTTCTTTAACTCGGCATTCTGCTTTGTAGACAATAAATTCACAATAAACGACAAAGGCATCAGCCTTGAGTTTGACGGTAATGTGGATACTAACAACTACAGCATCCCTTACGACAAATCGATTAAAAATGCCGAGCTGGATTTTAAAGCCGGTGCAGGTACATTTATTATCCGGGATACAACCGCACAATTAATTTCTGCCGTAACAACGGGCATTAAAAATAACTACGAGCTTAATAGGTGGATAAGCGATAACAGCACCGTCGTTAACCTTAATATGAAGAGCAGGAAGTTCACGATAAATGACGGCAATTTGAAAAACAGAGCAAAGATAAGATTAAATACTACGCCGGTGTGGGATTATAATTTTGAGCTTGGCGCTGCTTCGGTAGATTTTGACTTAAGCCCTTATAAAGCCAATGATGTTAATATACATATGGGTGCAGCCTCTTTAAGATTAAAGCTAGGCAACAAATCAGATTCGACTAATGTCTATGTAAAATCAGGTGTCTCATCTATTGTAATCCTTGTACCGGATTCGGCAGGCTGCGAAATTAAAACCGAGGTTGCTCTATCCACTAAGGATTTTTCCGGGTTTGATAAAATCAGGTCCAATTTGTATAAGACAGGAAATTTCGATTCAGCACCCAAGAAAATTTATTTGAACCTTCAGGCAGGCGTCTCGTCAATTAAGGTTGAAAGATATACTTCGGACTGGTAATACTGGTAAAGAAATTTAGCTGCTTCTTGTACATAAACTTTCCGCGCAATAAGTTTGTGCAATTAATTTTAAGCTTTAGTGAAAAGTTATAAATAACTCACCGGGTATAATGTTGATTATTGAAATGCAGAATGTCTCATGGCGGAAGGATAATTCCAACATACTTAAAAACATTAATTGGGCAGTTGCACAAGGTGAGCATTGGTCTGTCGTCGGATTGAACGGATCGGGCAAGACATCGCTTTTAAAAATGATTACGGGTTATATTTATCCTTCCGAAGGCGAGATTACTGTGCTCGGTAAAAAATTCGGTTCGTACGACCTGCGCGAGCTGAGGAAATCAATCGGCTGGGTTAGCTCTTCCCTACAGGAAGCATTGTACGTAAATGAATCCGTAGAAGAGATAGTTTTGAGCGGAAGGTTTGCAAGCATCGGGCTGTACGATAAGCCGGCAAAAGAAGATTTGCTTCAAGCAGAAGGCTTATTGGAACAATTCGGCTGCACAGGTTTAAGGAAAAGAGCTTATTATACTTTGTCCCAGGGCGAAAAGCAGAAAGTGATTCTTGCTAGAGCACTGATGAACTCTCCCAAGCTTCTTATACTTGACGAGCCGTGTACCGGCCTTGATATTTTTGCCAGAGAAAATTTTCTTTCTGATGTGGAGAAGATCGGAGGCGTGCCGGGCTCACCTTCTCTTCTTTACGTATCGCATCATATAGAGGAAATACTGCCGGTCTTTGATTACACTTTGCTAATGCGTGATGGGAATATATTTTCATCCGGGAGAACTAAAGAGGTACTCACAGAATCAAACTTAATAAATTTCTACGGAAGGCCGGTTAAGTTTGAATGGAACAATGACAGGCCGCGGCTTCAGGTAAACACCCTAAGCTAAAAAGAAGTTTTTTATAGGATAATTTATTCTCATTCTTTTTGTAAATTTGAATTGCAATAGCGGGAATAATTTATGAACCGAAAATTTTATAGCTTCTTATCGAAATGTTTGATTCTATCTGCACTATTCATTCTATCAAGCTGCTCAAATAAATCCTATGTAAGCAGTAAAGTAAATTTTATTGTTCAACTGAAAAAGCCTTTAACCGGCCAGAAAATTTACGTTACCGGGAACAAAGAAGTCCTTGGCATCTGGAATCCCGCCGCAGTTCCGATGGACAGGCAATCGGATACCGTTTGGATTAAAAAAGTTTTACTTAAACAGGGAGACAAAATAGAGTTTAAGTTTACAAAGGGCACATGGAACACAGAAGCTGTTGACGAGGGCGGATGGATTAAAGGTAATTTAACGGCAACCATATACAACGATACCACAATCAGAATTACAATTCCTAAATGGAAAGATAACATTTATGAGCGCATGATTACTCCGTTAAGCTTTGAGGGCAGCGACCCCGGATTAAAATTAATCAATAACTGGAAGTACCACACCGGAGATAATATGCAATGGGCATCGGAAAATTTTAACGACAGTTCGTGGGAAACAGTTACATCAGCCCTTATTACCGGAAACCTCCCCCAATCCGGCTGGAAAAATGTCGGCTGGTTTAGAACTCACTTTATTGTAGATTCAAGTCTCTGGAATAAAACGTATGTCTATCTTATCGGACAGCTAGGCGCATCTGAAGTTTATCTGAACGGAAGGCTAATTGGTAAATACGGACTAGTTGGAAATTCCGGTAAAAGTTATGTACCCGAGCAGAACAGGCTATGGCACGAAATAAAATTTGATCCCCAAAAACATCAGGTAATTGCTGTTAGATATGCGAATTATTCTGCCGGCTCCTTTATGAAGTACGGGTTTGATGCCGGATTTGCGATCTATATAAGAGAGTTAAATACAATATTGGATATTATGCCCGGAGAGATTAGGTCAACTTATATTTATGAAATGACCTTCACACTAATTCCTTTGATATTATTTTTTTTCCACATTATTCTGTACGGCTTTTACAGAAAACAAAGACAAAATTTATTTTATGCCATCTGCCTCTTAGGCTTTGCAGGACTAACGTATTTTAGAATTGAAAGGTATGTGGCTACTGTCCCCGAACAAATAATTTTTTATTACATGATGAACGGTATTTCTGCGGCGGTAACAATTTTTTTCGGGACCGTTACAGCTTTCTCCATCACTTTGGAGAGATTACCTAAGTATTGGATTGCCTCGCTATTACTAGCTGTTGCGGTGGTTGTTTTGTCTGTAATTTATCCTTTGGGAAACATCTCCAGCATAAATATCTATGTTTATTTCGCTATCTCGATGCTTGCAATAATTTACTTTTCATTTAAAAAGGGAAAGAAGAAGCAAAAAGGCTCATGGATAATCTTTACCGGATTTATTATTCTAAGTGCATTTATAATTTATCAGATATTAATTGACTATTCTTTCGTTACACCGTTATTCAACATACAGCCTGTTTTTGTATACGGCATGTTAGGGCTTGCGGTTTCTATGTCGATATTTCTTGCGTATAATTTTGCTTATGTAAATAAGGACCTTGAACTTCAGTTGACGAACGTTAAGGTCTTATCTGAAAGAGCGCTGGCACAGGAAAAACTTGCAGGCAAAATTGAGCTTGAAAGAAAACTGGTGGAAGCTGAAAATAAGAGGACGCTGAAAGAACTTGAAGAGGCCAGGCAACTGCAGCTGTCTCTTCTTCCCAAGCAGGTGCCAAAAATTGAAGGCCTTGACATTGCCTGCTTTATGAAGACGGCTTCCGAAGTAGGAGGAGATTATTACGACTTTTTCCTGCATGACAATAAATCGCTTACAACAGTGATAGGCGATGCAACAGGCCACGGATTAAAAGCCGGCAATATGGTAATTGTAACAAAGGGCCTGCTGAACATTTTATCCGGCAACGGCAGCCTTGATGAAATTATGAATTCATCCAACCGCGCTATTAAAAAGATGAATCTATATATGTTAACGATGTGCCTTGCCGCCGTTAAAATTAAAGATCATAATCTTGAATACAGCTCTGCGGGAATGCCTCCGATTTTAATCTTTCGAAACAGCTCCGGCCTGGTAGAAAATATTATTCTGAAAGCTATGCCTCTGGGCGCCTTCTACGATTTCCCCTACGGGAAAATTGAAACTTTGCTGCAAGTGAACGACGTTATTTTATTAATGAGCGACGGACTGACCGAACTTTTTAACAAGGACAAAGAAGATTTGGGAATTGATAAGGTGGGCGAATTACTCAAAGAATCCTCCGGCGGGTCTGCGGATGATATTTTAAAATATATTTTCGACAAATGCAGGCAATGGTCCGAAGGCATGCAGATATCGGACGACATTACGATAGTTGCGATAAAAGTGTTAAGCTAAAACCGGATGATATCTTTCACTACTTCAAAAAAGTGCAGCACACCGGGCACAAACACGCACTTAAATGAACCCGGCATACACGCGATAGCTGTTTCCTTCATTTATAAATTTCTATTCTTTACGGTTTTAATTTAATCTCTCTTTAACGGAACAATACCGGCCATATCCCCGATAATATTTACGAGTTCTTGATCGTTCGGGACGATGATCTTTGTATTCTTTTCAAAAGCACTCTGAACGGTTTCCAATTTTTTCAGAACCTGTGCATTGCCCACAAAATATTTTTCAGCGGCTTCATTAACAAGCCTTATAGCCTCCGCCTCTCCCTCCGCTTGTAAAATTCTTGCCTGGCGTATTCCTTCGGCTTTTTTAATTGCTGCCCGCTTCTCGCCGTCGGCGGTTGTTTCGGCAGCAGTCGCAAAATCTACCGCAGCAATTTTTTCATTCTCCGCCTTAACAATCTTGTTCATTGTGTCCTGTACATCCTTCGGAGGATCGATCTGCTTCAGCTCCGCACGTACAATATCTATTCCCCAAGACGTAGTTTCTTTAATCAGTGTACCGTGCAGCTGGTCGTTTATCTTTCCACGTTCGCTGTTTGCGGATTTAAGAGTTAGCGTGCCGATTATATTTCGCAGCGTTGTCCTTGCAAGGTTAACAATCTGGTCGTCTACATTATAAACATTATACTGCGAGTTCCTTACGCTTTCTTCATCCTCCTTTACGCGGTAATAAATCTGCGCGTCTACAAGCGCGTTTAGGTTATCGTTGGTTATTATCTCCTGCGGCTCGGCATCTATCATACGCTCGGTAACATTCACCCTGTACATTTTATCTATTAAAGGAATTATCCAGTTGAAGCCGGAATGCGCAAAGCGATAATACTTGCCTAACCTTTCAACTAAACCCCGGTGCGTCGGCCGTACTATCCTTATGCCCCATATGAAAAATAAAAACAATATTGCAGCAACAACCACGTACAAAAATGTGTTAGAATCTTCCATGCTATTCTCCTCAAAAAAATTATTAATGGATTAACTACATGTTGATTATAAATTTGCTTTAATTGAAGCTTTACGAACGGGCGCCCTGTACATCTTCTGCTTTTTAAACAAGTTCATTAAAAAACTACACGTTTAATTTAATTATTTTTTTGCAATGAAAAAGAAAATAATTCAAAATAATTACAGCCGGATAGAATTCATTCTTTTTAGTGCAATACAAATATTAAACCGATTAAGCTTTATTGCATTTATGAACTGCATAGAAAATAGCAATAATTTTTTATAAGTTAGTATGTAAAATTCAACATGAATTAATAATGTGCAAATGAGCCTACGGCAAAACGTAATTAGTTAAAAACATTTAGCGGGGCATTAAAATGTTTCATAGTTTTTTTTGGAACGGGATGTGGTTTGGGTGGATTTTCTGGATTATCATAATTGTACTTATAGTCTGGGCAGTATCTAACGGCTCGAGCAGGCATCATCCTACTGTTCAAAATTTTCCGCCTCAGGAAACTCCTCTGGATATATTAAAAAGGAGATATGCAAAGGGCGAAATTACTAAAGAGCAGTTCGACCAGATGAAAAGAGACATTGAATCTTAATTTCTCTTTTAATAACTCAGCTTACGCATTAAACCTTCAACTAATTAAGCGACCTTGAAGGTCTGAAAACAGTGGCCTTCAAGGTATGGCTCTTTTTGAGTAAGGTGAGTTAATAATTAAAAGGAAGACAAAATACATTTGTATTTCGGATTCTTAATTTTGCCTGCATAATTATCAGCTTTAGCTATATCGCCTCTTAATATATAAAGATGATAGATATCCGCATAGCTTTTATCACCGTCTACTTTCCCGATATAGTTCTCTTTGTTCCTTATTACCCGGCTTGGAATAAAGGAATTTAATAATTCTATTTCAATACTAGTCACGTTATGATCAAAAATAGTCTCCATTTCATCATCTCCTTCCCAAATAATTATTACAGCAGAAAAATCATAGCGCGCTAAAGCGCAAGTTCAAGATCAAGTTCAAGAAAAAACAAATGAAATATCTTGACACAAAAAATCCCGAAGGGATTACAATGTGACAAAGATTTAAACGGCAATACTATAGATTGATTTTCAAAAATAATCTTGATGCTATAGTTTTAATTTCAAAGAGCCGGTCGGTAAAAAAGCAGATTAAAAATGATTCCTATTAAAAATTAAGATATTAATTTCTGATTCCAAGTTATGATAAATAAAATACCATTCCATCCCAAAACCGGTACCGTTGATGCAGTATACACATACTGATTTATTCCATTGCCTCGAAGGATAAAAAAAGCGGCAGCAATTATTTTAACTGCTGCCGCCAAATTTACGGCTCTATCTTTGAGCCCAGTACTTTAAGGAACTGTCTCATCCATTCGGGATGCGCAGGCCACGCTGGTGCCGTAACAAGCTTTCCGTCGGTAACGGCATTGTCCGCGCCCGCACTAACTTCCCCAAATTCAGCGCCAGCAATAATGCATTCCGGACCGACTGCGGGGTAAGAAATCATATGCTTACCTTTAAGCATATCTGCGGCTGCCAGTATCTGGGGGCCGTGGCAGATAGCTGCAATAGGCTTACCTTCAAACTGCTTTACTATTTGAATGACCCGCTTATTTAACCTTAAATATTCGGGAGCTCTTCCACCCGGAATAACCAGCGCATCATATGTTTCGGGCTTTATACTTTCAAAGTCCGCAGTTAGTTTGAACCTATGCCCGGGCAACTCAACATAAGTTTGGTCACCTATAAAATCATGAACTGCGGTTTTAACGGTATCCCCTGCTTTTTTATCCGGGCACACCGCATCAACTTGATGACCAACCATTTTCAATATCTGAAACGGGACCATCACTTCGTAGTCTTCTACAAAATCGCCGACAATCATCAAAATTTTTTTTGCTGCCATACTCAAATTCCTTTCCTAATTTTTAAATAAAAGAAAGTTTCAATAAATAATTTTCCGGCATTTACGGCATAATCTTCACCGGATTATTTACTCATGAATTTACTTTAAGCATACATACAATTTTTTTCAGTATTAGTCAATGAACATATTCGGTTCAGCTTTTAATTCCCTTTGGAAGTAAAGCCTGCCAACATTTCAAGTACACTATCGGTTAAATCTTCGGTCTCCTTTGCAGTCTGCAGATGGCCGTTGACAATAAATGAAAATACCAACGGCTCACCGTCGGCAGTAGTAACATAACCGGAAAGCGACCGTACATTCGATATCGTACCTGTTTTTGCATGAACATTTCCGGCAGCAGCGGTTCCTCTCATTCTGTTTGAAAGAGTGCCGTCCGTACCGGCGATAGGCAGAGCGTTATACCAAATGTCGTGTTCCTTGCCCTTCCACATTCCGGTTAATACAGCCGTTAATTGTTCCGGACTTACATAATCATACCTGCTAAGACCAGAGCCGTCCATATAACGGTAACTGCCGGGTTTAATTCCGAAACTTTCCAATTCTTCTTCAACAATTTTTTTACCGTTTTTGAATGAGCCTAATCCGGTTTCCTTCCAGCCCAGAGTTCTAACGAGTGTCTCGGCATAAAGATTTTGACTTCTTTTTAGCATGCCTGTTAAAATATCTTTCAGCGGAGCCGATTTATGGTCATCGATAAGCTGAAAGTCTTCCGGCTTATGATTCCATTCCGGAAGCACTCTGCAGCTAACGGGCTTTCCCTCAACTTTAATTCCGCGGTTTTCAAAAACTTCTTTAAGCACTGTTACATAAAATTGAGTAGGGTAAGTTAAAGTTGGCGAAACCATAACTTCGCGCGAGCCTCTCTTTATTAAACCGGTAAATATAATATTATTGGTTCCGAGCTCCCTTGTAAAATTTATCTGTGTCCGGCCGGTATCTTCTACAGTCATATTATTTATTATCTTATAAAATTTACTCGGCAGGTTTGGAATTATTTTAACCGAATCACTTTCCATCTTTGGAGGAATAATTTTCAAGTCGATGTAGTTTTCATTTAGCTGCAGGGCGCCTACCTCGGCTGAATACCAGGAGTCAAGCCCGTCAAAGGACCAGCCGAACCCGAGCGTATCGCTGCCGAATGCTTCGTCGTCTCCAATAATATCTCCGGTAATTTTTTTTATCCCTCTTTCAAGAAGCATGTTTGCCCACGAATTGAATAAATCCCTGGGATCCTTGAAAAACCTATCGTAAAGGGTCGGATCGCCGTTCCCGAATACAACCAGGTCACCATCTAAGGCGGAATCGACAATATTACCCCGGTAGCACAAGTATGTATCGAACGTAAATTCCGGACCAAGCTTTAACAGCGCGGAGGCCCCGGTAAGAATTTTTTCGTTTGAGGCAGGCATAAACATTTTAGATGAATTAAGCGAGTACCACGTTTCGCCTGTTTTAAGAGATTTGATTAAGGCTCCCCAATGCGCGCTGGCGAACAATGAATCGTTAAAGCGCTCATCAATTTTTGCTTTAAGCTTGTTGATTCTCTCCTGCTCAACCAGCTGCGGACTGACGGCGCAGCCTTCAATTAATATTATTGATGCCAGAATGATAATTGAATAGAAGCCTACTCTTAAAGTTAGGTTTTTCATAATCTCCCATTTCTAAATTTAAAGATCGATTAAATGGAAATTATTTGTATTAAAGATTAAAAGGATCGCAGGAACTTAATTTCATTTTTAAAGACTCTTTCCCGTCTTCCGTTTATACACTCCCAGAATTGCGGCAAGCATCTCTTCATTCCTAATGGGCCTAGCCAGAAATTCGTCAACGCCTGCGTCAAATGCATTTAATCTATCCTCTGGAAACACGTGAGCAGAAATGCATAAAATAGGCGAGTTGGCATAAAGCGGCATTTCCCTCAATTCTTTTACCAGCTGCAGGCCGTTTTTCTTCCCCTTAATATAAATATCAACTAGAAAAATATCATACTTGGTTTTATTGAGCTCCTCATAAAACGTATCTTCGGAATCCGAGACCCCGATCTCGAATTTGTTCCTTAAACAGACCTCGATAAGTTTCCGGTTTTCGAAATCATCCTCAACAACAAGAAGCTTGGGCTTACGTGTTTTGTCGGCTACTTCTTCCATTATTTATCTCTACTTAGTTATATAATTAAATTTATTGACGGATATAAAATCAAATTTATTTAAAGCCATAGACAATAATTGAAATAAATTCGGAGTTAACCACGAATTCTGGCGTACTAGTTATAAAAATAAATTTAAATATCACAATTTTCAACGTTTATCTTTTTTAATAAGGAAGCAGAACTTTATTCAACCGATTCTTTATATAGCGGAAGAGTAACATTAAACATTGTTCCTTCACCGGTTTTGCTTTCAACATTTATATTACCTCCTAGCTTTTCAACAAAGCTTTTAATTAACAAAAGTCCCAGCCCGGTTCCTTCTTCCCCGCTTGTACCTTTAGTGGACTTTTTAATATCTAGCTTAAATAAATTGTCCAGTGTTTTTTCGTCCATCCCGATGCCGTTGTCTTTTATCGAAATTATAGCATCCGCCTTGTTACTAATTGATGAAATAGTTATTTCCCCGCCGCTGTTTGTGTATTTAATCGCGTTAGTCAGTAAATTCGTTAAGATTGAGTTCAGCATATCTTCATCTGCATACACGTGTATTTGGCCGGTAGTTTTATTTGTGATATGCAATTTCTTCCTTAGGGCGTTTCCTTCTAACAATAAGAGTAGATTGCCTACAACATTATTTATGGAGAGAACTTTCGGATTAAATTCACTCAATCCGGCCTCAAATCTCGAATACTGCAGCAGGTTATTCAACAGGTTAAAAATATTCCTGGAAGAATTGTAAAGCGAATCGACGACGTATTTTTTTTCTTCGGTGCTTAATTCGTCGTACTGGTTTTTAAGCATCTCGGTAAAACCAAGTATTGAATTGAAAGGGCTTTTAAGATCGTGAGAAATTATGGAAAAGAATTTGTCTTTGCTTTCGTTTAACTCATGCAGCTTTTTAATATAAGCAATTCTTTCTTCTTCATAAATTGATCTTTCGATAGCCCTGGAAATAGGAAATGACGCCATTTCCATAATATCCTTCACTTCCTCGGTTAAAACATTTTCATGATTATATTCCTTTAGCACAATCACACCAGCCGTCTCGTCCCGTACTACTAAAGGTATGCCCAGCCAGTTTTTAACTTCGCGGGGTACAGGTGCAATAAATCCATCCTCAATTAATTTGTTTATCTCCGCAGAGTTTAGATATAGTGTCTCTTTATTCCGTATTACAAACTCTGTTAATCCGGAGGCGAATTTCCTGTTCCCCGGTTTATCATTCACTTCATCTACAAAATAAGGAAAAGTTAGCAGCTGCCCGGGTTTATTATAAATGGCTACATAAAAATTGTTCAACGGGAAATGCTGTAATAAAATCTTATGAATACGGGCGCACAATTCTTCAAGGGTAAAATTAAAATTAGCCGTTTGTAATATATTTATAATTGAATGAACAATATGTTCTTTTTTATCCATAAATAATACGGTATGAAAATTTGACGGCCCCGGTTTAACTTTTATGCTCTGCCTCTTTTTCAATTTTCCTTATCGGAATAGTTAAATCATCGGCTAGACAACCGGCAATGCAAATGTGAATGTGGTACCATAGTTTAATTTACTGTGAATCCTTACATAACCTTTATTTTTCTCTATGTATTCTTTTACCAGCAAAAGCCCCAGACCGGTTCCGTATTCTCTATCGGTTCCCGGAGAAGAAAAGATGACGTCCTTATTTATCTTTTCAAGGTCATCCTTGTTTATTCCCACTCCGGTATCCTGAACAGCAACCTCAGCCATTTGTTTGTTATCGGTAGCGGTAATAACGTTTGCGATAATTTTAATATCGCCGCCTCTGTTTGTAAATTTTATAGCATTCGATATCACATTTTGAACAATTGAATTCAGCATGTCTTCATCGGCAAGAACTTCAATAGCTTTATCTACTTCAACTGTCAAATTCAGCTGCTTTTTTAATGCGTTGCCCTTTAGAATATTTAAAGCACCGTTTATAATTTTAATGAGCTTAATCTTAACAGGATTATATTCAAACCTCCCCATCTGAAATCTGGAGTAATGGAGAAGGTTAGTTGTCATGCTGTATAAATTTTTTGAAGCTTCGTAAATGGCCTTTTGATATTCCAGAATTTCATCGTGGGTTAGGCTGTCGTATTCGGTTGTCAAGATTTCCGAGAAGCCAAGCAATGAATTGAAAGGGCTTCTCAAATCGTGAGAGATTATTGAGATCAATTTGTCTTTAGAGGCGTTTAGCTCGCTCAGTTTTTCAATAAGTTTATTTTTTTCATTTTCAACTCTCTTCCTTTCTATCGCATAAGAGATTGGATAGGCCAGCAGTTCTAAAGTTTTCTGGTCTTTTTCAGTGTATGCATTTACATCATCGTAATCTTGAACAACCAGTACCCCAATCGTATTCTCCTTGATTTTTAAAGGCACTCCCAACCAAATTCTGGCAGGAGAGCCGATCAATTCTACCTCTCCCTTTCGAACCAAATCCTCATCTTTTTTTTCATCGATTAATATCGATATACCGTTTTTCAATACATACTCAGTTAAGCCGTTTCCAAACCTTTTAGGCGGCGCTACACGATCAATTTTGTCGATGAAGTGCGGAAAGGTTATCATACCGCTTTCTCTATTGTACAATGCTATGTAAAAATTTTCTACCGGCATCACCTTACCGATTGAGGCATGGATATACTTAAACAATTCGTTTAAGTTGCTTTCGGAGTTAGCAGCCTGCAGTATATCCGATATGATATCTTTTATTTTTTCCTCTTTCTTGTATTCCGAAATATTAAATCCAAAACATATAATTTTATTTATTGCATTATTTTTTTCTATTATTGCAACGTTGTTCCATTGAAACACAATTTCTTCACCTGACTTGCAAATAACAGGTATCTCTATATTTTCAAAATCTGTTGAGCCTCCTTTAACATATTCAAAAAACTTAGCTTTAACTTTATTTGCTTCCTTTGCCGGGACAAATTTTTCAAACCAATCTATTCCGGTAATTTCATCCCGTGAAATACCCAGGATTTCGCACATATATTTATTTGAAAAAATCAGTTTACCAGATTTATCGAGTACAATTATTGAGACTTTCGGCAAGTCCAGTACCGACTGTAATCTAGTATTCCCGGGTAAAAATTCATTCAATGCATTAAATGTGAGTCTCTCACTCATTTTATTATTCTTAAGATATTTTAAAGATAAGGATTCTGGTTAATTAAATTTAATTTACCAAACGTTAATTAACTAAAAAATTTATCAAAATTAAATAGTAAATTTGCATAAAGAATTTTATGATTTATTACAGAAAAAATTTTTTGAGCTTGATTATAAATTTAGAATATTCTATTTTTATGTAGACTAAATCTTAATAGTGCGCAATTAGTTTTAAGGATTTATACGGAATGAGAACTGCTGCCGAGTTAAAATACGGAGAAAAAGGAATAATAAACGATATAGATGGCTCCCACCCTTCGTCAAGAAGAATTTTGGAAGTTGGCTTTACTCCCGGCCAAGAAATACAATTAATCAATATGTCTGCATTTAGAGATCCGATAGCATTTTCTGTTAGAGGTACAATAATAGCAATTAGAAAAGATGAAGCTAGCTGTATAAAAGTTTTATGATTACTTCTACTCTTGAAGCAGAGCCGTTGATAACTCTTGTCGGCCCGCCAAATTCAGGGAAAACTACTCTATTTAATTATCTTAGCGGGAAAAATTATAAGACGGTAAATTACCCTGGAGCCACCGTAGAATATTCAATAAGCAAACTGCAGAAGAAATACAATTTTGAAGCCAGTATTTTGGATTCGCCGGGAATAATCAGCCTGATTCCAAATTCACCCGACGAAGAATTGTCAATTGATTCTCTTTATTCGCACCCCCGTTTTGGTATCCCTGATTTAATCGTAGTAACTATTGATGCAAGCCAATTGTCCCGCCATTTATTACTGGCAAAGCAGCTAATAGACGCAAAGTTTAATGTGGTTTTGGTTCTTACAATGACGGATATATTAAACAGAAAAGGATTTGATATATCCCTGCCCGATTTAACTAACGAACTTAATTGTAACGTTGTAAAAGTTGACGGCAGAACCGGAAAAGGTATTGATGAACTAATTAAAGTTATTGAAAAAAATATTCTTAACGGAAGATTAAAACCAAGGCAGAACCCTATAAGGCAGAATGGTAATATTCATTTTGATAAATTAATTGGATATTACAAGGAAATTGAAAATATTGAAGACAAAGTAATTTTTAAAAGCAATAAAGATGCTAATCCTTCCGACCTTGAAACTGCGAATAAAAAATTAAATATATTAAATAACCCGCAGGCCAGAAATAATATCGGTATCGATCAAACTACATTAAAAGTCGATAAGATATTATTACACAAAGCATGGGGCCTAGTGCTGTTCTTTTTTATAATGTCGATAACCTTTACTTCCATATTCTGGCTTGCCCAGCCGCTGATGGAACTTGTAGATTCTGCTTTTGGTTACCTTGCATACGAAGCTACTGTTTTGCTGGGAAATAATTGGTTTGGTAATTTTATAGCAAACGGCGTAATAAGCGGTACGGGAGCTGTGCTGGTTTTTGTTCCTCAAATAATAATTTTATTTTTAATTTTAGGCTTACTGGAAGACACCGGATATCTTGCAAGAGGAGCCATGCTGATTGACCGGCCGCTTTCTAAAATAGGATTAAACGGTCGATCGTTTGTACCCATGCTTTCGGGCTTCGCCTGTGCTATTCCGGCAATAATGGCTACCAGAACAATCCCTAATAAAAGAGAAAGACTTCTAACGATTTTTATAATTCCTTTGTTAAGCTGCAGTGCCAGGCTGCCGGTATATGCATTATTTCTTGCATTCTTATTCCCGATGAGCAAAGCGTGGATAGCAGGATTGGTATTAGCCGGTATATATATTTTTAGCACCATAAGCGCCACTTTAATAGCAAGTCTTGTAAATAAATTTAATAACAAAATCATAAAGGAAGTTGATAATTCCTCGTTTATTTTGGAACTACCCTCGTACAGAATACCGAAACTGAAAGTTGTTGCTACAAATACATACCATAGTTCAATGGCATATGTAAAGAGAGCGGGCTCTGTAATTTTATTGCTTTCAATCGTAATATGGTTCTTGACTTATTTCCCGGATTATAATCCGCAGGTTAACAGCAGCAGTATGTCCCAGGAACAAGCCGAGCAATTAATCGGCTCTGAAAGATTGTCACATTCTTTTGCTGCCGATTTAGGCAAATTCATACAGCCGGTAATGAGCCCATTGGGCTTGGATTGGCGTGTAGGAGTTTCTTTAATTCCTACCTTTGCTGCAAGAGAAGTTTTTGTTAGCTCGCTTGCATTAATATTCAAAGTTACCGGCGATAAAAGTACTTTACAGACATCAATTATAAGGGAGATGCGACAGGCTACTATTGCAGGTACCGGTAAAAAACTGTTTACCACTGCAACTATTATCGGACTTATTATATATTTTATTTTTTCTCTGCAGTGTATTTCTACTCTTGCTATCTCCCGAAAAGAAACGGGAAGCTGGCGAATTCCTCTTATTCAACTTTTCGTTTTTACTGCGGCCGGATATATACTAAGCTTTGTTGCTGTTAACGGATTAAGGCTTATTGGTATTAATTAGTTACCGCAATTTATAGGTTATGTCCTTATTAAAAATATGGGGGAAAAATAAAATTAAATTTGCAGTTAAATATTAGCGGCTGTATATTAAAATAAATTAAAATGGTTCGATAAAGCTATAATGAAAAATAAGCAAGCGGCAGATATATTTAAGGACTTTTTGAAGAACGGGAAAAACAGGATTACTCCCGAAAGGTTCGAAGTAATGGACGCCGCACTTGAATATGAGGGGCATTTCGGTGCTGACGATTTATTTATCCTAATGAAGACACAGAAATCGAGGGTGTCTAGGGCTACCGTTTACAACACGCTCGAGCTTCTTGTGCAGTGCAATCTTCTTATAAAAAGAAATTTCGGCGAAAATCTTACCAGGTATGAAAGCAATTTCAAAAAACAGAGGCACGATCATTTGATTTGCATTGACTGCGGGAAGATAGTTGAATTCATAAATCCCAAAATAAAATCTCTCCCGGAGGAAATTTGCAGCGAGCTTGGCTATACGGTGGAAAGCTACTCGTTTAATATTTTTGCCAGATGCAAAAACTCCAAATCGTGTAAGTATTATCTTGAGCATAAAAAAGATTAAAAATATCTTCAGGCTTTAAATGATGAAGCAGCAAAAATATCCCCTGGTCTGGCATAAGAATAATTTCTTTGTAAAAATTTTCTGCTCAATTCCGAACATAGCAACAGGCATCCTAATTAAAATAAACGGAATTCATTTCGTTGTGGATCCGGGCGACGGGATTCTGAGAGACCTTAATAAAGAAATCGGCTCCAGAAATATTCTGGAAATATCCGACCTTTTTATTACACACGGCCATCACGACCATGTCGGCGGGGTCTGGTCGCTTTTAACTTACATGCGGGTAATGAACAAAAAATCAACTTTGAATATTTGTTACCCGGAAGGCTGCGTGGAAATTGAGAGCATTTATAATGCCTTCCGCAAAGTTTACTCTAAGACTATTCCCTACAAAATAAACTTAAGAGTATCTAGAGACTCGGAGAAATTCAAAAGCAAGGGAGTTTCCGTTAAACCTTTTCCGGTTGTACACAAGGAATATTTACACGACGGGATTACAACCAGGCAGGTGCCGGCAATCGGGTTTAAGTTTTATTACGGCGGGATAAAAGTTTGTTACGGCGGAGATACTGCCTACTGTGAAGAATTGGTTAAGAATGCTAAGAATTCAGATTTGGCGATAATTGAAGCCGGCCACGATGAAGACACTCCGGACGATATGCATATGACATTAAAGGAAGCTAGAGCCGTCGGAGAGTCGGCGAAAGAATATTTTATGGTTCATGTACCGGAATAATTTTATTTCAGATCAATTAACAATTGGGGTTACCATGAAAAAGTTACTTGTCCTTATTTCGTTCTCGGTATTCTTTATAAACAATTTTTATTATTGCCAGAGCAGCAGCAACCCGGCAATTACCGCAAAAGAAATTCAAGCAATAATAAATTATCTCGCCTCCGATAAGCTGGAGGGTAGATTCACCGGCTCCAAAGGCGCCGGGCTGGCGGCAGAGTTTATAAAAAAAGATTTTTTAAGCTCCGGACTGCTGCCACTTTTCAATGGCAGTTATTACCAGGACTTTCCATTTATAGCAGGCATAGAGCCGGCTGCAGGCAACTCATTTCAACTTTTCACAAATAAAAAAGCAGATAACCTTAAACTGAATAAAGATTATATCCCGGCACCATTTTCGGGAAATTTCAGAATTGAGTCTCAACTGGTTTTTGCCGGCTACGGAATTTCTGCGCAAGAACTAAATTACGATGATTATGCAGGATTAGATGTCCGGGGTAAAGCGGTGGTAATATTAAGGTTCAATCCGGATGAAGGTCATGCGCGCAGCAAATTTGAAAAATATTCAGCACTCCGGTATAAAGCTAAAGTTGCAAAAGAAAAAGGTGCAGCCGCAGTTATCTTTGTCAACGGTTACTATCCAAAAGATGATGAAGATAAACTGATGAAACTTTCTTACGACGGCGCTAAGGGAATCGACTCGCTTTGCATAGTGCAGGTGAAAAGAAATATCATAGACCGTTTATTCAATTCCGAAAATTTGAATTTAAAGAATTACCAGGCCAGAATGGACAGTACAAAGAAACCTGCGTCCTTTATTTTTAAGAACAGTAATATAAAGATAGAAACAGGATTGAGAGAAATAACAAAGTATGGCAGAAATGTAGCCGGATATATAAGAGGCAGCGACCCTTCGTTGAGTAACCAGTATATAGTTCTCGGCGCCCATTATGATCATCTGGGATACGGCGAAATTGGTTCGCTGTACCGCGGCAAAGAAAAGAAAATTCATTACGGCGCCGACGATAATGCCTCCGGTACAGCCGGAATAATGGAACTTGCTGAGAAATTCTCCTCGATTAAAACCAAATTAAAGAGAAGCTTAATTTTTATTTGCTTCGCCGGTGAAGAACTCGGAACTCTCGGCTCATCATATTTTGTAAACAATCCTCCGGTTCCACTGCAGAATATTTCTGCCATGATAAACCTAGATATGATCGGCAGACTAAACACGGATAACGATCTGATTGTTTACGGCCTGGGAACTTCGTCAATATGGAAAGACCTGATTGAAAAAGACAAAGCCGGCTTCAATTTCAACATGAAGCTTAAGGATGACGGCTATGCACCCAGCGATCAATCTTCTTTTTATGCTAAGAACATACCTGTGCTTTTCTTTTTCACCGATATTCATTCGGACTACCACAGGCCTACCGATATTGCGAGTAAAATAAATTCTGCTGGAGAAGAAAAAATTCTAAAGCTGGTTGATCAAATTTCTTTTCAGGTTGACACTCTTTCGATCAAACCGGATTATATAAGCGTACCCAGAAAAGATACCGGTGAAAAAATCTCCTTTAGGGTGTACGTCGGTACAATACCCGATTTCGGCAGCCAGGCCGACGGTTATAAAATAAACGGGGTAAGCGAAGGCAGCCCGGCTCAGAAAGGCGGCCTTAAAGCCGGGGACGTAATAATAAATTTCGGCGGCAAAAAGATTTCGAACATTTATGATTTTACTTATGCACTGGGAGATTTTTCACCCGGCGACATTGTTGATGTCTCTGTTTTACGGAATGGGGAAAAGATAAATCTGAAATTAGAGCTTGGCGTTAGATAGAAAACAAGAATTCTAAGATGAGGGATTACCAAGCAGGTAAATTATTCCTTCCGGCTTCGGCGATCCCCCTCTTTTTTCTAGTGTCAGCATTATGGAGTCGAGGTTGTTTAAATTATTCACATGCAGGCTGTCTATCTTAAAAATATTTTCAGAGTCCGGTCTTCAAATTTTAAAAACTCCTTCGCTTATAGAAGTATCCCCCTTAACCAGCCAAAGTTGATAGTCCTCTTTTCCGGTTGCGGGCATTAAGTTGGAGACTTGCAGTACTGCAGAGTTATCCGATATATTCCATATTATTTTCCCGTAACCGTTAGGATTTGCATCCTGCCCGTAAAGATTGATAACCGAGATGTGCTTGGCTTGAATGACTGATAGAATTTCGTTTTTAATATTTAACGTATTAGCCAGCCTGCCTATTTCATCGGATTTAATTCTAGCTTCCTCAGACAGAGTATAATCGGAATAAGCAAGCATTGCAGCCGAAATAATAAATAATACTAACAAGACAGGGATAATTATCTTTTTAATTTTACAGGCCGGGCTTTCCAAATTTATTTCTTTCTTCCGAATATTTAATCTGCTCCTGGGTTGCCGGAATATCCCGGTAAAAAAAGTTAGAGACGAAGCAGAAATTTTTAAAGTAACTTGTTAGGAAATTTATAAAACAAAATAATTCCGGATTGTTATAAAGATCAAATAAAGATTCAAGCGGCAATACTATAGGATGAAATTGTTGGCTTATATCCTAAAAACTAATTAAGTTGATGAAGTAATTTTTCCGTAAATGTTTCAACAACATGCATAAATAAGGTGAAGAAAAAAATTATCATCTGGGCGGTAGTTCTGCTTGTTCTGTCATTTATATTCTCTTTATTGTTCTATAGAGATCTTAATCCTATAAAGATTTCTGCAGTTAATCTGGCAAAGGAATATTCGGAGAATAAGAGCCAAGCTGATCAAAAGTACCTGGATAATAAAATTGTTGTAACCGGCACAGTAAAAGCCATATACAGGCTGCTGGGCACAAGGCGTGTGCTTGAGTTTAATACCGGCGATTCGACTATCCCCGTAATCTGTTTCTTCATGGATGAGCATGAAGATTTTGTTGCCAGCCAGCTTCAGCAGGATCAGAATATAGAAATTACGGGGAAGTGCGTCGGCGAGGATGCTTACTCGTTTGTTAAGGGAATTAAGATTGAAGTAAGTGAAATAAAAGAATGAGTTCATATCTTTAATGATTTAGCATTATGGCGTGGTATCAAAAAGAATTCTCACTGGAGCCTAAACTAAGGGGCTTCCATCTGGTTACATCCGAAATAGTTAAGAATGTTCCGGAAATAAAAAAAATATCCATCGGTGTAGCTTACATTTTTATTAAACATACTTCAGCCTCCTTAACAATAAATGAAAATGCCGATCCGACCGTCAGGCTTGATTTGGAATCATACTTTAATAAGACTGTTCCGGAGAACTCTCCTTTTTATAAACATAATACGGAAGGACCGGATGATATGCCTGCGCATATTAAATCCGTAATTGTGGGGAATAGTTTAACTATACCGATAACCGGCGGAAGGTTAAATTTAGGGACCTGGCAGGGAATATATTTATGCGAGCACAGAAATTACGGAGGCGCCCGCAGAATTGTTGTAACTGTTACAGGAGAGGAATAATCTTTTTAGACCTGCTTTATTAATTTTATTTTATTAACTCATGTTACGCAGGAATACATTTTGATGTCCGCATTGTCATTCCCACGAAAGTGGAATCCATTTTTTATCATATTTTCGCATCTTGGATACCCGCTTTCGCGGGTATGACACTCAAGTTTTATAATTTTGCGTAACATGAGTTATTAATACCGGTGCTCTATTCCTTTATGCAACGTAGCCCCATTTTTCTTTATTAGCCTGAACTTCTTGACTAGATGGCATTTTCTTATCCTCCGGCCTCTTTGGAACGAACCTAGGCTTGCCGACTATCCTTGCATTAATTTCAATATCCTCGTGAAAAATTTCCGGAACCATTTCTTCTTCAAAAATTGCTTCCCACGGGCATTCGGGCACACATGCATTACAGTCGATACATTCATCGGGATCTATTAAGAGCTGGTTTTTAGGAATAGACGTATCGTCTCCACTGTATTCGTAAATGCAGTCTACCGGGCAAACCTGAGTGCATGCAATATCCTTACAGTCAAGGCATAACTTGGTAATTATATAAGCCATAAAAACTCCGCTACCGCTTTTAAGTTTAAAAAGTATTGAATAGATACATCCGCTAACGTACAAATGTAAAAGAATTCATTCTCTTACGCAATGATGGGCGGCAGATGGGTGGGCAAAAAGTTATGGCGGGAGTTCAATCCCGCCGGCTAAAAATTATTTCTTTCCTATTGTGAAGCTAACAGTCGCTCCCTTGCTTTCATTGTTCATTCTATCCAGCGAGGTAACTACATAGGTAATACCGGGGCTATTCGTCTCTGCGCTTATATCCAAATAAAAATCATTCGCGTTGTCGGTTATCCGGATGATGTGAGTAGCATTGTCTAAATCAATTTCATCCGGGGATGAAAATCTGTAAATAACAAATCTGTAAGCCGAATCCCCATCCGGCGCAATTGCCGGCCTATCCCAGGTCAGTCTTATGCCGTTGGTATCAACCGATGCATGCAGGTTCGTCGGCGGTTCCGGCGGTACAGAGTCTTTCCAGTTCATCACAGGAATTAATGAAGGATATTTAAAATATAATTTTAAAGAATCGGAAAAATGAGAATAATTATCTGTAATAGATTTTGCACTGAAAAAAACAATTCCGCCGACTCTGATTATTTGTCTGCTCAATCTAATTTGATCTTCCAGCTCGGACGGCGAACCTTTATAATCGCTGCCTGCCATTTTTGTGGAAAAGCTTCCGACGAACAACTGCCGCCCGTCTACTACAGACGACCACCAGGGCAGCAACTTGGAAAAATCCGCTGCCTTGTTCCCTATTTCCCAATACAGCTGCGGCAATACGTAATCCACGGTCTTATCTTTAATCCAGGTTAACGGATCGCAGTAAATCGCTTTGTAAGACTCAAACCCATGCGTACCTGCATATTTATTCTCAACAATTCCAAAGGGGCTAATGCCGAACTTAACGTGAGGATTTATAGCCATTATCGTATCGTAAACTTCGGCTACCATCTGGTTAATGTTGTGCCTTCTCCAATCGTCTATATCTTTTATCCCGTCGTTGTACTTTCTGAAAGCGGCTTCATCCTGGTTAGATATTTTGGGAGAATACGGATAGAAATAATCATCAAAGTGAATGCCGTCCACATCGTACCTTCTTACAACATCTGCAACTATCTTGGCGATATAATCTCTTACTGCGGGTAAGCCGGGATTAAGCATTTTATAATCTTTAAAATCCAGAATCCACTCGGGATGCAAAACCGAAACATGATTCTTCGCTATCTGGTATTCGCCGGTTGTTTTTACAGCGCGGTAAGGATTAAACCATGCGTGCAGCTCCATCCCCCTGCTGTGAGCTTCCGATATTGCAAATGCAAGCGGGTCGTAAAAAGGATTAGGAGCCTGGCCCTGCTTGCCGGTAAGCCAATAAGACCAGGGCTCGTAAGATGATTTATAGAGAGCATCGCATTCGGTTCTTACCTGGAAATACACAGTGTTTATGCCTGCGGCCTTTAATTTATCAAAGATATTCACAAGCTCTCGTATTTGTCTGCCCGGCGTTTCATGATTGGAAGTAGGCCAGTCGATATTGGCTACGGTTGCAATCCACGCACCCCTAAGCTCGCGCTTGGGATATATATACTGCGCGCCCGTAAAATCTGCCAAAAAGAAAAATGAAAGTGCGGTAATCAGTAAAAATTTTTTCATATAAAATTTTAGATATTAAGAAATAGGAAGTTATTTTTTATTTTTGCTTTCGCTTTTTCAAGAGACTGAAGCAAAAATACAAAATTTAGGAATATGTAACTTATGACTAATAAAAAAATTCTTTTTGTGTGCATGGGAAACATTTGCAGATCGCCTGCTGCTGAGACGATAATGTCTTCGCTGATTAAGAAAAATAATCTTGAAAGATTCATTAGTGTTGACTCTGCCGGTACAATTGATTACCATACCGGCGAAAGCGCAGACTCCAGAATGATTGAACGTGCGGATTTAAGAAATTACGATATTGTCCACAAAGCCAGAACTTTCAATCCCGGCTCCGATTTTGAAAATTTCGATTATATAATAACAATGGACGACGATAACTATGCCGACATATTGGCTTGGGATAGGAAGAAAAAATATAGAAATAAAATTTATAAGATGGCCGGCTTTTCATCTAAGTATGATATTGATGAAGTACCGGACCCTTATTATAAAGGTGCGGAAGGATTTGACTACGTGCTAGACGTTCTTGAAGATGCTTGCGCCGAACTTTTAAATAAAATTAAAAATGAAACTGGAAGATAAAATTCGGTCGAATATTGAATCGTTTACCGGAGACTCTATAGTCTCAGCATCTACTATTGGCGGCGGCTGCATCAGCAATTCGTTGAAAATAAAAATGAATTCCGGCGCCGATTATTTCCTTAAGGTCAACTTCTCAACGCCCGCAGATATGTTCTTCAAAGAAGCCAACGGATTAAATGAACTGAAAAAATCCAATTCATTAAGAGTTCCCCAAGTAATTATGGCAGAAAAAAATTTTATTCTGCTGGAGCTAATTAACCAGGGAAACCGCGTAAAAAATTTTTATGAGGATTTTGGACGCGGCTTTGCTCTTATGCATAGGTTCACTTCCAACTCATTCGGATTTTTTGAAGATAACTATATCGGTTCCAATAAGCAGATCAACATTCCACAAAAGAGTGCAGAAAATAACTGGGTTAAATTTTATTTCAACAACCGGATTTTATACCAGTTAAAGCTTGCTGAAAAAAACGGCTACGCTACAAGTGAGCTGGCTGCCGGAGTATCTAAACTAGAAGACAAAATTGAAAAAATCTTAAATGAAACCGGGGAAAATCCTTCCCTGCTTCACGGCGATTTGTGGGGAGGCAATTACGTTGTAGATGAATTAGGCAAGGCATGCCTAATCGATCCCGCCGTTTATTACGGGCATAGGGAAGCTGACCTGGCGATGACAAAATTATTCGGAGGTTTCGGCAGCGAATTTTATTCCGCGTATAACGAAGCATTTCCGCTTGCCCCGGGTTATGAGTACAGGGAAGACCTTTATAAGCTTTATCATATTTTAAATCATTTAAATTTGTTCGGCAGGGGCTATTACCAGCAGGCAATCTCGATAATAAATTTCTACGCCAATAGATTTTGAAATTATACCGCAGACCGGCGGGGTAAGCCGGTCCGCAAATTTTCTTTAACAGTACCGGCTACTTAATATCCAGCACTTCAACATCAAAAATCAAAGTGGAACTGGGAGGAATAATTCCGTTCTGCTTGTCGCCGTATCCTAGAGAAGGCGGAATAATAAACCTAGCCTTTGCGCCTTTATTAAGAAGCTTAATCCCTTCTTCCCATCCGGGAATTACGCTGTGCATACCCACCTTAAATTGTATAGGCTGGTCGCGGTCAACAGAGCTGTCGAATTTTTTCCCGTTCAGGAAATAACCGGAATAGTTAACCGTCACTATATTTCCATCTGCTGCGTTAGGTCCCGTCCCTGCTTTAAGTATTTCGTATTTTAATCCGTCCTTGGTTGTCTTAATCTGCGTCGAATCAATTGCCCACTCCTGTGCGTTGGCGGGAAGTTTGGCACTTACCAGCTGTACTTGCACCTTAATATTAGTATTCGGCGGTATCGGGCCTATGCCTGTCTTTCCATACGCCAATTCCGATGGTATAACAATCGTCCTTGTCCCGCCCACTTTCATTCCGGCAATGCCTTCCTCGCTGCCTTTAATAAATGCATTCGGGCTTAGGATAAACTTAACAGGCGCTTTCCTGTATTTAGTAGTTCCGATCAATGTATTGATCTTGGAAGAGTCTTTATTCCAATCGCTAAATAAATCCTTGGAATCTTTTATTATCCAGGCTGAAAAATTAACGGTTACTAGGTCCCCCAATTTGGCCTGCCGACCGGTGCCAACAGTATCATCCGCATATCGAAGGCCGGATTTTAAAGTAACTACCTCCGGCTTTCTGGAACATCCTGCTATAAGCATTAACAATACAAGTACAAAAAGTTTTTTCATTTAAGTCCTTCAGCTTATTTTATATATTTAGAGTAATTTATAAAAAAAATTTTAAAAGCGGTTTCAATTTATCCTTTTTCGGAATAACAAACAGATATATATCTTTAGGACTTCAATAAAAAGTTAAAATCAAATTCCATTTTCTCTTCGCAATAAAAAGGCTCTCCGTAATGCCTGCCGATCTGAAATCCGTAAAACTGCGCTCTTGATTCTACGTATTTCAGGAATTCGGGCTTACTAATAAACGTCTCGGGCTCAATGCTCTTGGGGTTGTGGAATTGAGTCTCATACGTTTTAACTGCCTTCATCTTCACATCAAAATAATTGGATATATCGACAATAAAAGTGGGATCGAAAGTAAAGGTTTGCATGTAATAGAAAAGCTTATGAGGCCTGAAAATATCCTGGGCAACTTCTTTATCGAATGTTTTTATTTTTGCCAGACCGGTAGAGAACATAGCGCGCTTAACCAGCTGGCTGGCATCAATATGGTCAGGGTGCCTGTCGTTAAAATATGGCGCAAATATAATTTTCGGCTTATACCTTCTTATCGTCATTATCACCTTCATCAAATTATCTTTTGTCATATGAATTCCCCCGTCGGCGATATGAAGGTTTTCCCTTAGAGCGGCTTTAAGAACAATTGCGGCCTGGAACGCTTCTTTTTGCCTTATCTCGGCAGTGCCTCTTGTACCGAGTTCTCCACGGGTTAAATCAATTATTCCCACTTTAACCTGATTTGAAGTCAGTTTTGCTATCGTCCCGCCCATTGATAGCTCGGCATCATCCGGATGCGCCGCAAATACTAGTACGTCTAGATTCATACTTTAAATTGTTTTTATTCTGAAGGATGATTTTTTATTGGCTCAACTTAATTATTTTTTATTTGGGATTCCATATTTGGACATAATTATTTTACCGGAAAATATTCCGGAAAATATTCCTAAAAAATTTTTTACATCTATCGATTTAAATATTTATTTTAAAGCGGAAGGATTCCAAATTAAAAGGGATAAAATAATTAACTTCCGGAGGAAGAAATGTTTATTAAACTTCTTTTAGCAGGTATCTTAATGATAATTTCTAGTAAGAATTTAATTTCTCAGAATAACATGACTGCCTTTATAAACGGTAAAATTTACACCGTCAATAAAAATCAACCGATGGCGCAGGCAGTTCTTATCCGGGAAAATAAAATTATATTCGTCGGCAGCAGCGACGAAGTAAAAAGGATGATTACCGGTGATACGAGAATTATCGATCTTAAAGGCAGGCTTATGCTTCCGGGATTTATAGACGATCATGTACACTTTATAAGCGGCGGATTTTATCTGCTTGGTCTTAACCTTAGACCTGCAAAAACAACCGCTGAATTTAAATCCATATTGAAAAAGTATATTGAAAAAAATAAAGGCAAATGGATTACAGGCGGCAACTGGGACCATGAGGCCTGGGAGGTAAAAGACCTGCCGACTAAAGAAATGATAGATGATTTTACCACTAATACTCCTGTCTTTATAGACCGGTTTGACGGACATATGGCTCTTGCAAACTCGTACGCTCTTAAATTAGCCGGTATTACTAAAAATACTCCTAACCCGGACGGCGGTACGATTGTAAAAGACAAATTAACGGGCGAGCCTACCGGTATACTTAAGGATAATGCGATGGCGCTTATTTACAGAATTATACCCGATAATACCGGGGAAGAAAATTATCAAGCTGCACTTGCCGCATTAAACGAAGCAAAAAAATTCGGTGTAACCAGCGCACAGGATATTACGTATAAAAGTAACCTCATCGTTTATCAGAAATTGGAGAAAGAAAATAAACTTACTTGCCGTATTTATACCAGGCTGCCTATTGCAAGTTATAAAAGCCTGGCAGATGCCGGAATACAATATAATTTTGGCGACGATAAAATTAAACTCGGCTCATTGAAAGCATTTGCAGACGGCTCGCTGGGCTCCAGTACGGCCTGGTTTTTCGATCGCTATAATCAGGATACGACCACTTACGGTTTGCCTATGGATATTGTATCCGACGGGAGCCTTGAAAAGTGGGCAACGGATGCCGATAAAAACCTTCTGCAGATTTCTACGCATGCTATAGGCGACAGAGCCAACGCATATATGCTTGATCTTTACGAAAAAATTGAAAATACAAATCCCAAGTGGGATAGAAGATTCAGGATTGAGCATGCACAGCATCTGAGGAAAACAGATATAGATAGATTCGCTAAACTGGGTGTTATTGCTTCGGCGCAGCCTTATCATTGCATCGACGACGGTGTTTGGGCTGAAAAAAGAATAGGTCGCGAAAGGATAAAAGATGCTTACCCATTTAAATCGCTAATTGATGCCGGAGCTGTTTTATGCTTTGGAAGCGATTGGACAGTAGCGCCAATAAATCCATTACTCGGAATTTACGCCGCCGTTACAAGAAGAACACTTGACGATAAAAATCCCGGCGGCTGGATACCAGAACAAAAAATTTCGGTGGAAGATGCAATTAGATGCTACACTATTAACAATGCTTATGCTGCTTTCGAAGAAAACATAAAAGGCTCGATTGAACCGGGAAAGCTTGCCGACCTGGTTGTGCTTGACAATGACATTCTTACGATTGACCCTGTAAAGATAAAAGATGCTAAGGTTTGCATTACTGTATTTGACGGTGATATTATTTTTCAATCGGATTAAAAATAATATGTCCGCTAAAGTTTTCCGGCATTTTACTCGATTATAATACCGGGAAATAAAATTCAGAAGCCGGCAAGGCGGCTTTATTTCCCCCGCAAATAGGTTAAGGAATTTATACATGCGGCAAATGGTTTTATAAATCTTTGCAAAAAAAATAGAATGTCGAAAAATTTATATCATTTATCGGCTGTATAAACCTTTTAACGAATAACTGATTGCTGTGTGTGGCAAAATTATTTATTTTAACATCAGTAAAAGTTCATTGCGGATAAACTGAACTTAAATTTGCTCTAATTTGATTTAACTATCTAAAATCAGAATCAAAAAATTGAATTTGATCTGGCATTAAATTTTTTTGTATTAAATTTCTAAAATTACGGGAGAAAGAAATATGGATATGTTTTCGATTATTGTATCTTCTTTAGGAATTTTTTTCGGTTCGGCTTTACTGCTAATCGGCGGCTCTTATTTAGCTTATAAAGCCAAGAACAGGGAATAAATGATTTCCACTCCATGGGTGCAATTTTTTTTATCCTTTACATCTGTACGAAAAGTTTTATTCGTTTGTTCCTGGTGTCGGGCCTTTTAGCAGTATAAAGTCTAAAAAGAATTACCTGTATACCTGAATTAGTTTCTCTTCTAGGGTCCAATTAAATCGCTTCCGAAAAACTTGAACATGTTAAAATGTTTCCACGCGCTTTATATAATCAATTATATAGCCAGGTACATTAATCCCCTCGTTTAATCCAGGCGCAGGTATAGGCTTTCCCGGCTTCATCTTAATTGGAATTACCCCGGACCATAGATTTAACATTGTGTCCTGTTCTTCTTCAACAGGTGGCCCCGTTCTTATTTTTGACGAAGCTTCATCCAGATTCACTGACAGTACCATTGTAGCGTTTAATTCCTTTTCGCTGGGAGTTCTAGTATCATCCCATCTGCCGGGTAAAAGATGTTCCATTATTATTTTCAGTCCATTAATCTTTTCTCCGGCGGTTTGCAATTCCTCTGTCTTTCCGAATATAACTACAGATCTGTAATTGACCGAATGATGAAAAGCGGATTTTGCAAGCACCAGACCGTCAATAACAGTAACCGTTATACAAATTTCAACGCCGGTTCTAATTGTTTTAAACAGTCTGCTGCCCTTGCCGCCGTGGAAATATATTTTATTGCCGCCCCGGCCGTACGCTACCGGCAGAACAAATGTCTGTCCTTCGGATGCAAACCCGATATGGCAAACGAAGGCATCGTCCAGAATTTTATAAATAGTTCCGGTACTGTAATCGCCACGCTTAGGCAGCGTTTTTAGTTTTGTCCTATTGGTAGTAGTAAGAATTTTCGATCCGTCCATTTTATTTTCCTATTTTATTTATAAGCCGAATTCAGTTATGATGAAAAGCATCATTATAAATTTATTATAATATCGGCCTTTATAAAAGAGCAGATATGCATTAATTTAATAGTGCCAATATTCAAGAATAATAATTGCGGAGGAATTAATTTGGAAAATCATTACGACGTAATTGTAATAGGCAGCGGACCCGGAGGCGAGGGAGCCGCAATGAAGTGTACAAAGGAAGGCCTTCATGTTGCAATGTGCGATTATTTTTCTTCCTTAGGCGGAAGCTGCACGCACCGAAGCACAATACCCAGCAAGGCTCTAAGGCATGCAAGTCAAATTCTATATGAAAGCAACAGCCTTGAAGAAGCTAACTTCCAAACCCTTCTTAAAAAAGCCGAATCGGTTATCCAGCAGCAGTATAAGCTTAGAAGAAGCTTTTATGAACGGAACCTTGTGGATATTATTGACGGCAAAGCTGCATTTATTGACCCGCACCAAATTTCGGTTAAGCTTTCCAACGGCGCAGAGGAGTTTTATACCGCGGACTACTTTGTAATCGCCACCGGCTCGCGCCCTTATCATCCGCCAGATGTGGATTTTAAGCATCCGAGAATTCTTGACAGCGATACAATCCTTAATTTAAAAGACAATCCCCGCTCTATTACCATTTACGGCGCAGGCGTAATAGGCTGCGAATATGCATCCATCTTTAGAGGCTTGCAGATAAAAGTAAACTTAATTAACACACGGGATAAGCTACTGGCCTTTCTGGACGATGAGATTATTGATGCGCTTAGCTATCACCTGCGCGAGCACGGCGTTATTCTCCGGCATAATGAAGAGTACGCGAAGGTTGAAGCAGACGACAGCGGCGTTACTGTATTTTTAAAATCAAATAAAAAGATTAGGACTGACTACCTTCTGTGGGCGCAGGGAAGAACCGGCAACTCGGACAATATGGGCCTGGAGAACCTCGGCATTAAAACAAATGTACAGGGCTCTATAGTCGTAAATGAAAATAACCAGACGCCGCATGCGCACATATACGCCGTGGGAGATATAATCGGCTTCCCAAATCTTGCCAGCGCTTCTTACGACCAGGGCAGATTTGCGGCAACACATATAGCATTCGGAAAATGCGAGCACCAACTGGTAGAATTTATTCCTACTGGAATTTATACCATTCCGGAAATTAGTTCCGTAGGGTATACTGAAGAACAATTAACCCAGGAAAAAATTCCTTACGAAGTTGGTCATGCATTTTTTAAGCACCTGGCAAGAGCGCAAATTACCGGTAGAACAACCGGCATGCTTAAGATATTGTTCCACAGAGAAACTCTGCAGATACTCGGAATACACTGCTTCGGCTACGATGCCGCAGAAATTATCCATATCGGTCAGGCTATTATGTCGCAGAAAGGAGAAGGAAATTCTCTCATGTTTTTTATAAACACAACATTCAATTATCCTACTATGGCAGAGGCTTACCGGGTTGCGGCATTAAACGGTATTAACAGGGTTAATCAGCTTAAAAAGGATTTGTAAGAATTTATCGCCTAAAGAATACTGCAGGCCGGACGTAATTTGCAGAAGGTAGTTTCATCGTTTTAAGCAGCTAAAATTGCGGCTGCGGCCGGTGTTCTATTTATTATCGGCGCGGCGGATACGGTTATTTAAAGCCCTTCTGGAAATTCCGAGCAGCTCGGCAGCAATTGTCTGGTTCCCGTCCGAGCGTTTTAATGCTTCTTCAATCAAGGTATCTTCTGTTTCCTTCAGTGTAGGAAATCTTCCGGGAAAATAAAGCAGTTCATCCTGCGTTCCGGCAGTAGAATTTGTAACGTTGTTCTTGAAATTTCTATCCTCGTTAAAGTCCGCAATCTTTTTCCTTATCGACTCAAGCGACAGTATGCCGGAGGTATGCAAGCTTATCGCATCGAAGATCATTCCCTCCAGCTCTCTTATATTTCCTGGGAAAGTGTAGTTGCTCAACAACGTGTAAAGCTCCTTTGGCGCAGTCGGTCTTTTCTTGCCCAGCTCGCCTGCAGCTTTGGTTATAAAATGGTCAATCAAATAAGGCAGATCTATTTTCCTTTCCCTTAAGGGCGGAATAATTATGTGATGGGATTTTAACCGGTAGTATAAGTCCTGCCTGAATTTTTCGCTTAACAGCATGGATTTGATATCGCGGTGGGTTGCTACAATAATCCTTGCGTCGGACATCCTGGCAATATCCGAGCCCAAAGGATAGTACTGTCCGTCCTGTAAAAGCCTCAGCAATTTAACCTGCGATTCCATGCTGAGGTCTCCAATCTCATCAAGGAACAATGTCCCGTTCTCAGCCTTTTCAATTAGTCCCTTTCTTTCGGACTCAGCGCCCGTAAAGGCTCCCTTCTTATGGCCGAATAGAGTATCGGAAAAAAAGTTGTCGTCAACGCCGGCCACATTAACCGAAATCAGTTCCCCGCTCCTTCTGCTGGCTTTATGTACAGCCCTTGCAAAAAGCTCTTTGCCGGTTCCGGTCTCACCGGTAATTAATACAGGCAGGTTAGTCCGCGCAATAGCTTCGATATATTTAAATATGGACTCGATAACTCCGCAGTGCGTAACTATTTCATTGAATGCACCGGGATTCTGTATGTTGGAGCTAAGCAGGGACTGTTTCAACATCTCGTTCTCGCTTCTTATCTCGGTAAGTTCCAGTCCGCGCTTAATAGAAGTAACAAGCCTCGTATCGTCAACCGGCTTTACCAGATAATCGAACGCCCCTTCCTTCATACAGAACACTGCGCTGTCTACATTGTTAACTGCGGTTATAACAATTACAGGTATGCCCGGGTACTTGTTCACTATTGCGGGCAGAAGATCTAGCCCGGAAAGATGCGGCATGTTTATATCCAACACTACAAGCGAGTATTCTTTATTCGCCAGCAGGTCCATCACCCGGCTGCTGTCCTTGCATGTTTCAATATTTTTTATCCCGCTCGATGAAATCGTCAGTTCTGCGCTCAGCAGAAAATGCTCTTCATCGTCAACAAGAAGGATGGGATTTGCAGGTATTGTAATTGTATTCATACTTGCCTCATCAAGTTTAAGCTTGGCCTTCATTAACCGGGAATGAAACTCTTGCAGCTGTTCCTGTTCCCGGCTCGCTCTTTAATAAAAGCGTTCCGCCGTGGCTTTTTACAATATTATATGAAACGGAAAGGCCGAGACCGGTGCCGCCTATATTTCTCTTAGTAGTAAAGAACGGGTCCATAATGTACTTTAGATTTTTTTCGTCAATGCCTATCCCTTCGTCTTCAACTTTTATTCTTACCTTTTTCCGTTCGGCATTATAATATGTTGAAACCGCAATCTTAGCCGAGGTATCTTTTAACGACTGACATGCATTGTTTATAAGATTTATTACAACCTGCTCAAGCTGCTGTATATTGCCTCTTATTCCGGGCAGATCTTTACCGTACTTAACAGCAAAATTATTAGTCGATTTTTTTATCAGGTTTTCGGTAATCAAAATTGCCGTTTCTACTACTTTGTTAATGTCAACCTTTTCATTCAGCCTGCCGCTGTCCGTTCCGGAATATTCGGTCAGGCTCTTCGTAATTATTTTTATCCTGTCCGATCCTTGAAGTATGCTATCCAAGGATTGGGCAATTTTATCTTTAGCTTTGCTGTACAGCATGCCGGCAAGGACAAAGTCGCCGTTGTTGCTGTAATATTCATCCAGAATCGGAGTAATGTCTTTCCAAATCTTTAAGAATAACTGGATATTTAAAAGGATAAAATTATTAGGATTATTTATTTCGTGTGCAATGCCGGCAACAAGAATGCCCAGGGAGGCCATCTTATCAGCCTGCCGAAGCTGTTTGTTCCTAATCCTAGCGGCGGCCTCTGCCTTTTTCAATTCGGTAATATCGTTTATAAGCCCGTCGTAGGAAACCGGGTTGCCGATGCTGTCCTTGGTAACCACAATTTTATTTTTCACCCATCGTACCGAGCCGTTGCGGTGGATGATTCTATGCTCTATCGGATTTACTTCCTTACCCGAAAGGGCCAGCCCGGCCTGTTCTAGCACTTTATCCCTGTCTTTGTCGTGAACCATTCTAAACCACAGATCGGGATCCCTTGCATAATCGTCCGACGTATAGCCGGTAACGGAAACGCAGCCCGGACCGTGGTACGTGTCTACAGCAACGCCACCTTTAATGGTTACCGTGTAAATATAATCTGTTAGATAATTAATTAATTTCTCGTATCTGCTCTCTATATTCATATCTTTCCGGAATTTTAATATTTAATGATTGACCATGGCGAACAAGGCATCTCCTTTTTCCCGCATGTTCTTTGCCATTCCCACCGCCGACTCGTAGACATCGTTTTCCAAATATCCCATTGCCTCTGCAATAAATTCGTCAACATGCATTCCGCCGTGAGTTTGATTGGAATCCCTTCTCCTATCGGCACCCAATTCGGTATCCACAGAAGGCGGAGCTATCTCAAAAACTTTTACGGCGGTAGCCTTTAATTGATGCCTCAATGAAAGCGTAAATGAATGGAGGGCGGCTTTGGTAGCGCAGTAAACCGGCATAAAAGCTATCGGGACAAATGCAAGTCCGGAGGAAATATTAATTATGGCGGCGCTGTTTTTTTCCAGAAGATGCCGGCAGAAAAGAGAAGTAAGATGAATAGGAGCAATCAAATTAATTTCTATTTCCTTATTTACTCTGTTAAGATCAACCTCCCTGGTAAGGTCTGTAAGAAGTTGAATGCCGGCGTTGTTTATCAGTGTGTTTGTCTCAGGAAAATTATCCATCACCCATAGCGCAAGTTCCACTCTTTGTTCCCCGTCCTGAACATCGCACACCTTTGTCTCTATTCCGTTAAACGACTTTTTAATTTCTCTCAGCCTTTCTTCCCTTCGGCCGCAGATTATTACCTTGTTGCCAAGCTCCCAAAACTTTTTAGCAAATGCAAGCCCGATACCCGATGTACCGCCTGTAATTAAAATTGTGTTTCCTTTAATCTGCATTAATTTTTAATCCGTCCTTAATCTTTTTTAATATTTAAAACGAAGGCTGCGCTGCAACTTGATATTGTTCCAGCTTGCCGTCCGGCATCTGGTAAGTCCATACCCGCAGAGTCTGGCTCTTCATCACTACACGGAATGAGCGTTCAATCATTCCTCCGCGCTTCTGCTGTCCTATTTGTACAAACTCTTTCGGCTGGCCAAAAGGTGCAAGGCTTGATTTGAAATCTTCCAGAGCCTGCTTGCTGAAATAGAAATTTGCATCGGACGTAAATAAAGAGCGGTCGATAGTTCCGTTCTGCAGTCCTTCAAATATTTTTCGTGCCTGCTCGGTCCGCATTGCAGTTTGAGCATCCTGTGCATTGAATAAAAATTTTGATATCCTGACAGCAATAGCTCCGGCAGCGGGCGAGGCGTCCTGGTTTGTAAGGACTACTACGGCGGCACTGTCATCCGGGAAAACTACATTATCGGCGGTAAACCCGGAAACTTCCCCGCTGTGCGATATCATCCGGTGATTATTCATCATCCCTACTTGAACGCCCAAACCGTAATGGGTGCCTACTCCGTCCTTTAACAGCACTTCTGTTTCAAGCTGCTTATACGAATTACGGCTCAGCAGGCTTTGATCAATTAATGAAATATCCCATTTGGCTAAATCGCCTGCAGTCATAGCCAGCTCGCCTGCGCCTGCCATCCATCCTTCGCCTTCATCCGGTGCGGGGCGCAGCGGTCCCAAGCCGTACTGCATATAACCAGATGCGTCTTCACTAGTTAATTTCCCTTTATCAAAATTAACGGCGCTTACTAAACCGAGAGGCTTTAAAATATTATCGTGCAGGAATTTAAAGAAAGGCTCTTTGGTAATTTTCTCCACAATCTGTGCAGCAATAACGTAATTAGTGTTGCTGTATTGCCACCTGGTTCCCGGCTCAAAATCCAGCGGCTTCTTTGCCCAGCGGTTTAAGATTTCCTGCGGAGGCATCGGCTTAAGCATCAACGGCGGCACATAATCCTGCGGCCAAAAATCCTGATAACCTGAAGTATGAGAAAGAACCTCCCGCAGAGTTACGCTGCCTGCCTGTGTAAGATCCGGCAGCCATTTGGAGATTGGATCATCCAACGAAAGTTTTCCTTCCTGCTCAAGAAGAAGTATTGAAGCTGTGGTAAACTGTTTACTTATTGACCCGATTGCATAGCGCATACCGGGCTTTGCTGCTACCTTAGGATTAAGCTTTGCATCGCCGTATGCATGCTCATAAACTATTCGCCCATGCTGCACAACCGCCACCGATGCGCTTGGAACGCCGCTCTCTCTTAGTACCTGATCTGCTGCGGAGTCAACTTTAGTTGTAAGAGAATCGCTTTTAAATAAGATTTCATCCTTGGAAAAAATATTTCCCCCGAACGAGAGCTGAGAATAAAAAACAACTGTAAGCAAGCCGAATATTAACATCCGCCGGTTCCAAGGTTTGAAGGTATTTTTTGGCAGCATAAACTTCGTTTTAAAATTCATTTTTACCTCTTCAAGATTAATGTTTTCATCAAATATCTATATATTATTTTACATACTTAACAAGCCAGTCAATCCATTTTTTAAACACATCGGTTGTTCTTACAATGTCTCCGGGGAAATGAGTATCCGCAGGATAAACAAAGAATTCCGTATTAACTCCGTCATCGCGCAACGCATGGTACATTTCATAACTGTTAACAATAGGAACGTTCGGGTCCCCGGCATCGCCCATAATTAAAGTAGGTGCTTTAACATTTTTAGCTAATACAATGGGCGACTGCTCGCGCCATATATCCCAATATTTCTCAACCCAGGGCGAGCCGCCGAAGAAATAGAGATCATCGGTCTGATAGTAAGCGATGATATAGTCCATAACCCAATCGTTTAGAGCGGCACCTTCAACTGCAGCTTTCCATTTATCCGGGTAATAACCGTTCAGCCAAGAGGTCATATATCCGCCGTAAGACCATCCGGATATGCCTATGCGGGCAGTATCTATTACACCAAGCCGCTCAACCTTTTCCAGGCCGGCCATTACATCCTTTCCGGGTCCTTCGCCGGTGTTTCTAAAAATTGCATGCTGATAAGCATCGCCGAGATTTGTGCTGCCCCTGTAATTAGGCTGGAACACAAAAAATCCCTTGGCGGCCAAAAGCTGAGGCAGAGATGAAAAACCAACCGTAGATGCACCCTCAGGTCCGCCGTGAATTACCAGTGCGAGCGGATATTTATTGCCGGCTTTAAAATCAACTGGATAAGTTAAAACTCCGTCTTCATCATATCCGTCCGGTCCTTTCCAGCTTATACTTTCTGTTTTACCGAGTGCCAGGCTGTCTACAAAAGCATTGAAATTGGTAAGCCGCTTTGCCGTACCGTTTATTGAAGGAAGTACATACAGCTCTGAAGGATGATCTGGTGTGCTGCCGATAAAAGCGATAATACCGTTATTCGAAATGCTGATGCTTCCACCTCCGGCTTCAACATCGCCGAGCTTAAGAAGTTCGGCATTACCTTTTAGCGGCTGACGCCACAGTACTGAACCTGTCCCTTTCTCGCCTGCAAGCAGAAGACTTTTTCCATCGGGAAGCCACAAGTAATTATTTATATTCCGCGCAAGCTCCGCAGTCGCATCGATAATTTTACCGTCTGCCTCGGTATATACGGCGTTGCCGTTATTCTGATCGCCGTTTCTCGGACGCATGAATGCAAGAGTCTTTCCATCTGAAGAATATTTCGGCTGGCCAGATCCTTCGTCTTTAATTACAGTCTTAATTTCTCCGCCGTTTGTATCAACTTCAGCAATAAGGCTGTGCCATGAGTTGCCTTCCCAAACATCCGGAAACTTCTGGAACAATATTTCTTTCCCGTCGGGGCTCCAGACTAAAGGCGATATAGTTTCTTGGTCGGTACAAAGACTGAAACTCCCTTTAGTAATCTGTTTGGCCTGGCCTCCTTCAGCCGGGACAATCCAAAGATGCCAGGGCTGAACAGCCGCCCTAACCATGTAATTATTATCAGTTACCTGGAAGGCGTCTTCGTGGTGCTTAATTTCTTTGGGATTCGGAACAGTATCCTGCGCAACGAATGCAATTTTTTCACCGTTCGGGCTCCAGGTATATTCACTTATTCCGGTTTTTGATTTAGTAATACAAACCGGATCGCCGCCATCCATGCGCATTATAAAGATTTGAGATTTTTTCGAGTCTGCATCCTTGGATATAAAAGCTAATTTTGATCCGTCGGGAGACCAGCTTAAGTGCGATAGGTCTTCCCGCTTGTATGTAATACTTCTGAACGTGTCTTCTTTAATTTTGATAAGATCAATTTCCTGGCTGCTCTTATCCTTTTCCCAATCGCGCCTGGAAACAATAACTGCAATACTTTTCCCGTCTGGCGAAATCTTGGGGCTTGATAAACCTACCAGTTTTCTCAGGTCATCAAGCTTAAACGGTTGCTTAGCATTCTGTGCAGTGCTTATTCCGGAGAATAAAAGAATTATTAAGATTAACAATAAGTAGGAATTTGATTTCATGCCGTAATCCTTTAACGATTTTAATTAAGATACTAAAATAAATTATAACGCCCGCAGAAAAAATTCCCGTTTGGGGCTAAAACCATATACCGAGCCTTTAATTTTTCTTACTTCTAAATATTATGCAGCAGCTATTTTTTTATTACTAATAAACAAATGCTGAACTTTTACCTTTGCTCATTTTATATTTCTTGTGCAATAACATGTTTAAATTTATATAATTAGAATTTATCTCTACATAGTATTGTATCACATTCGCGATAATTATTAAAGCTAAAGCCGTATCCGGGACGGTCGATTTCAGCAAGAGCTCTATTAAAACGAAATCCGAATTATCTATAAAGGGTAGTTATTTTAGACACATCCTTCATTTTAATAAAAATTTAATTTGATTTTAGAAATTTAGTTTATTACGTTGAATTCGGAATTAATAGCTAGAAATTTATCCCTGTAGTTTTACCCGGTTGCATAGAATATCCAATCTATTTCTCTCGTTCTTGATATAATTGAATTTAGCTTTATTATCAACTGACTGATCGTTATATGCATTGCAATATAGTATTTAATAAAAAAGAGATGAGATTAAATATTCAAATGAAATATTCGAGGGATAACTATGAAAGACAAGATAAAAATTCTAGTTGCCGAAGATGAACTGCTGATTGCCATGGATATAAAGCTAAAGCTCGAAGAACTCGGATACGAAGTCACTTCTTTGGTAAGCACTGCAATTGAAGCAATCACAAAAAGCGAATCCGATAAGCCGGATGTAATTCTTATGGACGTTCGGCTAAGCGGCTCATTAACAGGCATTGATGCAGCCAAAATAATTTCCTACAAACACAACATACCCATAATATTCCTAACTTCGGGCAGCAGCGAGGATGTATTGTTACATGACAAGAACTTTAAGCCCCAGGAACATATTCCGAAGCCGGTTGAAACCTTAGTAATGCAGCAAGCACTGGAAAAAATAAAGCAGAAAATATTACTGTCATCAAAGCCGATGCAGGATAATTTTTCGCAGCCGTCTTCATTTACTTATTGATTTTTAATTTTTCACAGAGAATTTAATCAATTTATTTTGATGCCGCATTGTATTTGCCTGCTGCCGCATATCGACCAAAAATAAACTTTCAACGATAAATAATGTCGCATGTCTCTATTAGCTTTATTAAATATTCACACTTCAATAAGTTGAAATCAGATTAAGACAATTTTCTAAATTTTAATTTACACGAGTGGGTTTATGTCGTTAACCGAACTTTCTTTTTCTGCAATCGCAGTAGTATTTGGAGCAATGTTTATTCTGGTCGGAATTTCATACTTGTCATATAAATTGAAAAATAAACCTCCCTACAACGTACGCTCTAATTGAGTTATTTAATTATGGGCAAAGATTTCAATTTAATAACAATTCGGAAAATAAATGGAAATCTATAGGACTATAATTCCATTCCTAGCCGGTTTATTTGTTTTGGGCTGCGCTGTTGTTTTAATATCTTACCTTGTTTATAAGCTAAGAAATAAACCAAAAAAATTTTACTCCCTTTTTTAATCTTAAGGTTATGGTGCTTAATACCTTTAGCCAGGCGGTAAAAAAATTAATTCTTTTTTATAACCGCTAAGTACTAAAGTTGAGCTGCTGCTGTTCCTAAACCTTCATGCCTTTAGCCAATGCAGTTGCCGCTGCAATTTCATTATACGGTATATCATTTTTACGTCCGCACCTAGGACAGGTAATTGATGCTTCTTTATATTGAGGCGGAACCTTAATTTTTAGTCCGCAGGCGCAAACAATAAACGAAAAATTGCTAACCGTCATCATCAAGTCGCCAAGAGTTCTTTTTTCAGAAATCTTTCCCGGGGCTTCCTTTGCTTCCGAGGCATTTCTTATTTCAACCGGGGCTGACTCGCCTAGCCCTGAATTTGGAATAATCTGG
>JAKAJV010000106.1 GCA_021813585.1 Bacteroidota bacterium
CTCATGTTACGCAGGAATACATTTTGATGTCCGCATTGTCATTCCCACGAAAGTGGGAATCCATTTTTTATCATATTTTCGCATCTTGGATACCCGCTTTCGCGGGTATGACACTCAAGCTTTATAACTTTGCGTAACATGAGTTATTTAAACACAAAATTGAATTTTAATTTTATAATAACTCCGACGAGATTTCATTTCCTTTTGCAATAATCATATTTTCATCTTCGCCGGTTAACTTCCCTTTATCAACTACAACCTTCCCGTTAACAATAGTATATTCTGTTAAATGGGAAATGCCGGTGAATAATAAGGCCGAAAGAGGATCGGAGAGTGAGCCGGTATATTCCAGTTTATTAATATTAAACAGCGCCAGGTCCGCAAGCCATCCTTCTTTAATTTTGCCTAGGTTATTGTAACTTAAAATTCTTACTCCGTTCTCAATCCCCATTTTAAATGCTTCGGCAGCGGTTAAGCCTGCAGCGCCGTACTTTATTCTTTGAAGAAGCATTGCATTCCTCAGCTCGCCGAGCATATCGGAGGAATCGTTTGAAGCGGAGCCGTCCACACCTACTCCGACGTTTATTCCCATATCGAGCATTTCTCTAACGCGCGCAATGCCCGAACCCAGGCGCATATTTGAAGAGGGGCAGTGGGCGATTGAAGTATTAGTGTCCTTTAAGAGTTTTAATTCTTCGTCATTAAAATGAATACCATGTGCAAAGAAAACATCCTCTCCTACAAAGCCGACTTCTTCCATTAGCGCAAGCGGATTTTTACCGAAGGTTTCATTGCAGAATTCCTCTTCATCTTTTGTTTCCGCAAGATGAGTATGAAGCCTTACTTTATATGCCCTAGCAAGTTTTACCGTTTCTTTCATATTCTCTTTTGTAACCGAAAACGGAGAACACGGAGCCAGTACAATTTTCCGCATTGAGTCTTCGGATGCATCGTGGTATTTTTCAATAACTCTAAGACTGTCTGCAAGAATTTCATTTTCGGTTTGCACTACAGAATCCGGCGGAAGCCCGCCGTTCTTTTTGCTAAGCGACATCGACCCTCTTGAGGGCGAGAACCGGATACCTAATTTCTCCGCAGCTTCAAATTGAATTCCCATCAGCTCGCCTTTAAAACTTTCCGGGTAAAGATAATGGTGGTCGGTAGAAAGTGTACAGCCGGTTTTAAGCAGTTCCCCCATTGCAATTAAAGATGAATAGTATACAGCTTCCTCATCAATGTTTTTCCATATTTCGTAAAGGTAAACAAGCCAGTCGAACAGCTTTGCATTCTGTACCTGTTTAATATTTCTTGTTAATGTTTGGTAAAAGTGATGATGTGTATTTACCAGTCCGGGAATAACAACAAGATCCGAGCAGTCGATTGACCGCGTATCCGGATTTAAGAGACTACCGGCATTTAATTCCTTCCCGATTTTTTTGATTCTATTACCGTCTATTAAAATATCGGTACGATAATAAGATTTGTCTTCATCAAATGAAGCTATAAAGAAGCAGTTTTTAAGTAAGATCATACGGGCCCCTTTGAATATGAAACAATTTAATCAAAAATAAAAAATTTTTGTTTAAAAATAAAAAGCCCAATGATCGGGCGACCATCGGGACTTAGTTCTTATATCTCAAAAGGCAGGGGAGAACCTTTTGAAAGAACCGGTGAAAAAATAAGTCTATAAAAAAATATTTGCAATGGTTATCGTCATATGATAATAAAAATGTGATTTGTACAACAGAAAATATTTGGCATAAGTGCGGGGATGAATTCCGAAGCCGGAAAAATTTAACAGAAGTTTTGTGAGACAAACAAAGTTACCTCTTCGTGAGAATTCTATTGATTGGACTTAAGTTGTTTGTCCGAACTCGGTCATTCGGGTAAATCAAGATTTTTTAATTCCAGGTGATACTTTAGGAGTGCCTTCACCAGAATCCAGAACCCAGGCGCTTATGAATATGGCGGCTAAATAAACAGAAATTAATATTGCGTATAACATAATTACTCCCGTTTTTATTCAAAATTAATAATTAATTTTTAACGGAGTATAAAATAATTGTTAAGAATATATTGCCGAATTGTTAAATCGCATTTTAAACATCCGCATGCAAAACTTAGTTTAACCGATGTAAAAATAATGTGCCGTATTTCAACCGGTAAACCTGCATCACTTTTTTTGATTACGCAAAAAACATTTATATTTTTCAATTCAGATGAAAAATAATTTTTACGATGCAATAATAATTGGAAGCGGGCCCGCAGGTTCTTCATCGGCATATTTTTTATCGGCACAAGGATTCAAAGTACTAGTAATCGAAAAGGAAATTCTGCCGAGGTATAAGACCTGCGGAGGCGGAGTTGTGCAAAGAGTTGCAAAGCTCTTTCCCTTCAGTTTCGAAGAGGTTTCCGATGTTCAATGCTTTACTACCGAGGTGTTTGACAGAAGAGCTAACCGGCACTTCGTTACCCGAAGGGACAAGCCGATAATTTATATGACTATGCGGAAGGAATTCGATTATTTAATCCTATCAAAAGCTAAGGCCGCCGGCGCTATGGTATTGGAAAATACCGAAGCAACGGATTTAATTACAGGGAAGGAATCTGTTGATGTCTTAACTAAGGATGATAAATATACTGCCCGGTTTGTAATAGGTGCCGATGGGGCAGGCGGTATATGCTCAAAAATATTAAAGCTGAAGCTATATTTGATAAGACTCCCTGCACTGGAGTATGAAATTTATACCGGCGATTCTATGTTAGATAAATTTAATAAAAGCGCACGTTTCGATTTCGATATTTTACCGAACGGCTACGGATGGGTCTTTCCCAAAAAAGATCATCTGTCAATTGGCGTTGTGGAGATGAAAAAAAGGAAAAAAGAATTAAATAAATTGCTCGACATTTACCTGAAACTTCTGGGCATAACTAATGTGCAAAGATATGAGCGGCACGGATATTTCGTCCCCTTGATTAAGGGAAATAATTTAAAGTTTGCTAAGGATAGAATTTTCTTAACCGGCGATGCGGCGGGCTTTGCCGATCCCGTTACTGCCGAAGGAATATATAGCGCAGTCCTAAGCGGCAAATTAGCAGCGGACACAATAAACGAGAGCTACCTAAGTGCGGGCATGGCCGCAGACCTTTATAATTATAAAATTAATCATTCCATAATAGATGAATTGCGGTTTTCAAAAATTATAGCCGCATTGGTTTATACTTATCCGGCTGTGCGCGGCCTGCTGTTCCGTTTCTACGGCCAAAAGCTTAGCGAACTGATAACCGACATCTTTATGGGAGAAAAAAAATACCATGATTTGTTAACCGATCCGTTGAATTATTATAAACTTATTAAATATCTTTTGAAGAATGATTGAAAATTATAAACATATTATTTGGGATTGGAACGGAACGCTGTTTGACGATACTGCTCTTTGCGTCGATATTATAAACGGTGTTTTAGCCAGAAGGAAATTAGCGCCCCTTACCGTTGAAAAATACAAGGATATTTTTACAATTCCCGTTAAAGATTATTATAAAAAGGCCGGGTTCGATTTTAATGTTTACCCTTTTTCCGAACTGGGCAGGGAGTGGATAGATGAATACGAAATCCGTAAGCTTGAGTGTGGTTTGCACAAAGGGGCTTTAACGGTAATCTCAGGTTTTGCAGGTAACGGAAAAGAACAGTCCATATTATCCGCTTATTCTCACCAATCTCTGGTAGATATCGTTAGGTATTTTAAGCTGGATCTTTTCTTTGCCCATCTTGTGGGACTGGATAATATCTATGCCGAAGGCAAAGTTGATCTGGGCAGAAAACTAATGAAGCAGCTTGGCAATGGCAAGGGGGAAGTCTTGCTGATAGGCGATACAGTGCATGATTATGAGGTAGCTAACGAGATTGGCGCAGACTGCCTGCTTATATCAAACGGGCACCAGAGTAAGGAAAAGCTTTCGGAATGCGGCGTAACAGTTCTTGATTCAATTATAGATTTAATAGACGGAAAAAGTACAGGCCCGGAATGAAGTAAAAAAAATTTAACAACGGACTCTAAAACATATTATTAGTATTTGCAAAATTGTCAAGCGGGGATGCAACGAAATTCTTTTCTTAAATATATAAGGAACATGGAACTGAAAAAATATCTCCCCAAATATATCCATATGGCTGCATACGTTTTTATTGTTTATCTTGCATGCGGCTGCCACGAGAATAAAACCCAAAAGCAAAATGAGATTTCCACTCCGAATGTTGCAAAGCAATCAATAACCGGCAGCTTTACCGGATTTATTAAAGGAATTGGACGGGAAAATTCCGGCAACTATTTGTTGATTGATACGGTTGAATGGTTTACGGGTAAAGAAGCTAGGCTGGAATATGATAAAGATAAAAAACTATTCCCGGGCAGTAAACCGGAAGAGCCGCAGGGATTCTATGTTAGAAATTTGAAGATTGATTCTCTAAAGCTGGGCTTCCCTGACGATGCGGAAGTAATCATGCAGACGCTTTCATATAATAAGTCTGGTAATTTTAATTTTAACCAGAAGATTAACGGAATTAAATTTCTGGCTCTGTTGAAGCAAAATAATTCCACACAATTTTTAGAAAAGCCCTACATCTTTAAAGCTGAAAATAACAAGATAACATCGGTGAAGGAAATATATATTCCTTAGCACGACTCGCTTTTAGGTTTCGAGATAAAATTTATTATCAGTAAATTTGTACGGCTTGAAATACGTTACTCAATTTAACCTGGGCATTTATGAAAAATATTTTTGCTTTCTTTTTCCCTGCATTTATCATCGGCGCAGCATACGGACAAACTGCATTTACGGAGTTATTGGAGAAAAAATACTCTGCTCTCCCGGTTAAAGTAAGAATAGAAAGTTCGGGAGTGTATTCTATTTCCTCTTTCGATATTAAAAACGACGAGATATGGATTAACTCATTCGATGATCCTTTAAGCTACTGTATTAACAAGAATATAATGCATAAGCAGGCATCACGCAGTTCGGTCGTTAAGGATTTCATTTCATCGGCACCGGATACTCAGCTAAAATTAATTTCCCGGTATGTATCTGCTTTTAAGGATGGGAACATTAAATTCATAAAATCATTTTTATCCGGCAGTGAAGATATTTTTATAGACAACGGCGGAGCGCTATATAATTTGGATGAGGACAAAATACGAGTGCTGGTTAAAAATAGGAATTACCTCCAAATTATTTTCGAGTTAAAGAACTTCAATAAAGAATTTAAGCTGTCCTTTCCCTCGAATCTGGCTTATGCAGATTTAATCGGAATAGATTCGGCGGGAAATTCCTTTATAATAGTTGAAAACTATATTTCGGATATTCCGTTAAAAATACAAAGGGAAGTCTATACAATTTCACCGTCCGGTAGTGTCCTTTCTATATTGGAAGTTCCATCGGTAAAATATTTATATACGGTACGTGATTTTGAAATAGACGCCTCGGGAAATCTATACCAATTAATCTCGGATAAGGATAAAATTTCAGTTGTAAAATGGAGCGGGCTTTCCCGTTATACAGCTTCGAGAATAAAATATCCTGAAAAATATAATTCCGGATTAAATTATATTGAAGATACACCGCTCAATGAATCAGTACAAAATGAGTATAGCCCCGGTTCCGTCCAGTCCTCAAGCAGAACCACGGCTCTTCGCATGGCCGAAAGCTATGTGCTGTTTAAATATTCATGCAGCCTGGAAAATCTATCACCCACGGATGTACGAGGGCCGGACGGCGATCTAGTAAGGACTCCTTCATGGCTAATTGTCGGTATGAATGCACGCGTTCCATACATGTGGGGCGGATTCAGCACTCTCGCACAGTTTACCAGCGGACTTAACAGCGGCAAATATGCTGGAGATATTAACACCGCAGGAGTTTCCAACTATGCAGTAGGTGTAGACTGCTCTGGCTTTGTAAGCAGGTGCTGGCAGCTTAGCTATCATTCCTCAACCAGCAATATGCCGTCTATTACCACGCAGTACTCAAGCTGGGACGATTTGAAACCGGGCGATGCGATTCATAAAGTCGGACATGTCAGGTTGTTTATAGATAAAGCTCCAAACGGCGCTTTGCGTGTTGCTGAAGCATCCAGCCGGGACTGGGCAGTTTCATACTGGACTTACACTCCTTCCGATTTGACTGCGTATACCCCGAGGTACTATAACGGTATGGTGAATGATTATTCTTTTAACCAGCCTGCATTGCTAAGTGTATTGAATGAGTCCGGAGGGAAAGTGAAGATAGCCTGGCAATGCGATACCGCGAATGTTAAAGGCTATAGATTATATAAATCCACTGACGGAATTAGTTGGAGTATGATTTTGGATGAGTCTTCTCTTAAGTCGACTAGCGCGGAAGTGCTTCCCGGCGGTAACGCAGAGTACTACCGCGTATCCAGCGTCTCGAATAATCCTCCTTCGTTTAGTGAAAGCGGCTGGTCGAATGCTCTAGGCGCCGGTCAATTCACCGGTACAAAAAATATTTTAATCGTTGACGGATTCGAAAGACAAAGCGGTGGCTGGCGCGGCAGCGAAAATACCTTTGCATGCAGGTACGGCAGGGGTCTGGAAGCGGTAAAGCTGAATTTTGAAACCGTAAAGAATTCTTGCCTAAAAGATTCTTCATTTAATATGAGCAAATACGATGCGGTGTTCTGGATTCTTGGAGACGAAAGTACTGCCAATGAAACTTTCGATTCTACCGAACAGAAAGTTGCTGCAAAATATCTTGAGAGCGGCGGTAGTATTTTCGTTTCAGGCAGCGAGGCAGGCTGGGACCTTTCCAACAGGGGGAGCTCTGCCGATAAGAATTTTTATAATAAATATCTTAAAGCCGAATTTGTTTCCGATACTGCCGCTTCAAATTCTGTTGCCGGCGTTGAAGGCTCGGCTCTTGACGGAGTTAAGCTTAACTTTGGCCAGACTTATTTAATAAAATACCCTGATGAGATAAATGCTTACGGCGGCAGCAGCCTTTGTTTGAAGTATTCCAACAATAAGGGCGCCGGAATACAGTATTCCGGGGAATTCGGTTATTCCAGCGTTACCGGCAGAATAATTTATCTGGGTTTTCCGTTGGAGACAACTGCCGATGATTCGTCTTTTAATTACGTTATTGCAAAGGCGGTAAACTATTTCTTCTATAATGTAAGCTCCGTTTCGGGTAATAAAAATGTTCCGGTGCAGTTCGCGCTTTTGCAGAATTATCCGAATCCTTTTAATCCGGTAACCACGATAGATTATTCAGTTCCCTCTGGCGCCGGGTTTAGCCTTAACGCATTAAAACGTGTTACACTCAAAGTGTACAATCTGCTCGGCCAGGCTGTGGTAACTCTGGTAGATAAAATTCAAGCGCCAGGTAATTATAAAATTCAATTCAACGGATCAAAATTACCGAGCGGCATATATTTCTATAGATTGAACGTAAGGGATTCAAACGGTAATAGTGACGGCTCTATTACAGGTACAAAGAAATTAATATTATTAAAGTAACTCAAGTTGACCGCCTCAAAAATAAAAGTCTTTTAAGCCACTAATTAACACGAATTACGCTAATTTCTTTTATAAATATTTTCGTGGAAATTAGTGATAATTCGTGGCTAAAGCGATTCTGCCTCGATAGGCGGTCAACTTGTGTAAAGTAAATTAAGTCGTCCTAAAATTTACGGCTAAATTAACCCGGACTAATGAAAGGAAATCTTTTGCTGAATTAGATTCAGTTCCTTATCGCCGTAGTTTTACCGGCTGATGTTAACATCGGTAAATAAACGTTGTTATTATATACTTGCAATTACAATTTTCTTAGAATGAATATCTTATTTTAAATGCGGTGTTTAAAATAACCGGCTTATAAATATTTTTATGTTACAAACAGACTATATGATTACTAAACTGTTGAAATAACTTTATGCCGAAAAATGTTTTCAGATATTTACTGGTTATTACTTTCCTCAGTACTGTGTTTGCGGTTAATGTATTTGGCAGAAATTTCTATGTCGATCCTTCATCGGGGAACGATAATAACAGCGGGCTCTCGCCTTCATCGGCATGGAAGACAATAAACAAAATAAATAGCTTTGCCTTTTCCGCCGGCGATACGATCAGCTTTAAATGCGGGGAAAGGTTCTTCGGTTATACATTAACTCCCGGCCGCGATAGTCTTACATTTAATTCATACGGATCGGGAGACAAGCCGGTAATTGACGGTCTGGGCTCGATGAATTGTTTGAATATGAGCTACAAGACCGGCGTTAAATTTGAAAACCTGAAATTTGTACACGGATTCCCCCGGGATATCGCATTCAACGATAACGAATATGTAACAATAGAAGACTGCAATATCGATAGCTGCGCAGGCACCAATATTTATAATCAAAACATTTATACCGGCCAGGGCACGCATCTAACTATTAGAAATTCCACCATAAGTTATGCAGGCGCTGTTACAGGCGGCGGGCATGGCATTTATATCGACGGTACGGATAATACAATATTGGAGTACGATACTTTGCTTTCAAATAAAAACGACAATATAAGGATTGCCTACGGCTACAGCGATCCCTATTATTCCGATAGTTTAATTATACGCTACTGCACAATAAAGTATGCCGGGGATGAAAATATTTCGGATGACGGCAGCAGGTATTCGAAGGTATATTATAATGTATTTGAGAATGAGACTGCTAGCTGGTCGGAAAACATTTCCTTATTTACCAGCGGCGGGTATGCACCTAGCAGCAACCGGTATTTTAATAATACCATTATCATTCACGACCCAAATGACCAGGACAATGCCGGATTTTTTATTTATACTTCTGCAAGTATAACCGGTATGCAGGTGTTTAATAATATTTTTTATTCAGTCGATTCTTTAAAAGGCTGGGCGATTTATTCTCAATCCGGTTCTGCGGGTACCTGGAAAATTGATCATAACCTTTATTATTCCGTAAAAGGAACGCCGCAGCATCTGTGGCACTGGAGCAATTCGGTGCCTGCCTCCTTTTCAAAATGGCAGGCCCAGGGATTTGATTCAAGCGGAGCTTACGGGAATCCTTTGTTCACTTCCGGTACTGATTATACGCTTCAGAATCATAGCCCTGCAATTAGCCTAGGCGAGAGCAATTCCATTAACAGGGATATAAATAATAATGTTGTTCCCAGCCCCGCAGGCACTAATCCAGACGCCGGAGCCTTTGAGAATACCGTTTCATACGGCGCTCTTATTCCTGCTGCACCTGTTCTAGTCAGTCCTGCAAATGCGGCTGCCGGTGTTGAATTAAATTCCGCATTAGTCTGGAAATCCGTGTTTGGTGCCGCATCATATTTAGTTGAAGTATCCACGGATACTTCATTTTCAAATTTGGTTTTTAATAAAAGCGGGATTACGGATACTTTAATTAATTTAAATGGCCTTGCATATAACACCGTATATTACTGGAGAGTTGAAGCGGTAAATGCCAGCGGTTCAAGTCCGTGGTCTGCTGTGTGGTATTTTAAAACCACAACGGGAATAGACTGGTGCAATCTCCAATCTCCGGGCAGCGGGGTGATTGCCGAAGGCGATTCAATAAAAGTTTTTGCTCAAGTTTTTATAAACGGTATTACCGGGGGTTTAGGTCCTAGCAGTAAGATCCAAGCCTGGATAGGATACGGGGCTTCAAATAGTAACCCGGCTGACTGGACTACATGGGTACCTGCCGTCTACAGCCGGGCTGCAGGTAATTACGACGAATACAGTGCGTATATCGGCGGCGCTTTAAAACACGGCACTTACTTCTTCGCCTCCAGGTTCAACTATAATAACAGCGGGTATAGGTACGGCGGTTTTAGCCCAAGCGGCGGAGGCTTTTGGGATGGAACAAATAATGTATCCGGGACCCTGCTGGTAAATTATAAACCCATCGCCGCGCCTTCCGGTCTTATTGCGCTTAATCAGAACCAGGGAATCCTGCTTTCATGGAAAGATAATTCAAACAACGAATCGGGATTTGTTATTCAAAGACATGCCGGTGACTCAACCTCGGCCGCGGTCTTCTCCAACATCGATACTGTTTCTGCTGACCGGGTGCAGTATATCGATAATACAAACATCGATTCTTCTTTCTATACATACAGGGTTTTTGCCATCAATCAGGATACGGCTTCAGGCTTCAGCAATCAGGCCCAGGTTTTTTACGCTGTGCCTGTGGAGATTACCAAAATTAATGTTGAAGCCGCAGTCAATTCGGTTGCTGTTTATTGGGAGACGGCAACAGAATTAAATAATAAAGGCTTTGAAATCGAACGGGCTTTGTCCCGACCTGTCGGAACTACGCCCCGTCAGGACTGGATGAAGATAGGATTTGTGCAGGGTAAAGTGAACTCTACTGAAAATACGGTATACAAATTTATAGATAACTTCGGCAATCTTAGTTACAAAGGCATAGTTGAATACCGGATTAAACAGATTGATATCGACGGAAGCTATTCGTATTCAAGTATTATTTCTATAAACATCGACTTCTCGGTTAAGTCATATTATCTAAGTCAGAACTACCCCAATCCTTTCAACCCTTCTACAACAATTCATTACGAGCTGCCCTACGGCGGTATTGTAACGCTAAGAGTTTATGATGTGCTTGGCAATGTTGTGCGGACGATTGTTAACGGCTTTCAAACCGGCGGCAAGTATGATGTCGTCTTCAATGCTTTGGGAGGCAGCCAAAGCTTATCCAGCGGAATATATTTCTACAGTCTAAGTGTCATTTCACCTTCCGGGAATAATTTCTTTATAACTAAAAAAATGCTGATGATTAAATGAATATTACATTCCCCCCAATACCCGGCATCTTAAAATCGCTGGGTATTATTCTATTAAAGTAAAAATGAAATTATAAGAAATTATTACCGGTTAAATTTAAATGAGGTATTTAAATAGCTGTTATATTAAAATGAATTAATAAATTGAACCATGCAAATTTACTTTATGGAAAAAATTTTTTACAGATTGTTGTTAATCTTAGTCTTGTTGTTTTACAACACAAAGCAGCATTCTTAATAAATTTTTAATTGCAATTTCTTACAGATAAGCTTAACATCTTATTAAGAATATAAATGATTTTATATATTGGTGTATTTTATGATATATTCTTTACAAAACGAAAATAATTTAATACTTATACAATTATTAATTTTTATTAAATATTACAAACTACTAACCCAAGTATCTATAATAATATCAATATTTCTACCTTTTAATAAAATAGTAAATCTTATTATCAATTCTTATCTTTCTATTTTCTTTAATATACTCATGGATTTATCCAAATTTCATAATTTGTCTTTCTTTGTGTCATTAGACAATTTGTAAAATATAACATATTAATGCAGTTAAAATGTTAAAAGTATATAAATATTTATTAGCTATTTTTTTTTATTTTTTCTTCTTCCGGGTTAATTGCACAATATAAACAGGCACCTGAGATTTGGAGTAAACCTAAAAAAATCGCTTCTTTTAATTTAAGTGGATTTTATGCTAATGATCCTTCTGTTTCAATTGATGGGGAAAAAATATTTTTTATAACAGCAGCCCCCCCAATCCTACAAGTATTTATTATTCTGAGCTTACTGACTCCGGTTGGAGTAAACCGCAAATATTAAATTCTAATATTAATCAAAGTCTATCTCAAGCTCCCTCGATATCTTCTGATGGAGAAGAACTTTATTTTAGAAGATATGATGATGGAGGCTATGGCGATTGGGATTTATGGGTTAGTAAGTGGTCCAATAGTTTGAATGATTGGGGCATGCCTGAAAATCTTGGTCCAAATATAAATTCTTCTTCGATTGAATGGGTTGGATATACACCTGATAATAAATACTTTTATTTTGCAAGGGTAAGTGGCTTTCTTACAGATTTAATGATTTCCAAATGGAACGATACAACACAACAATGGGGAACTTCAAGTTTGTTTGATAAACATAAATTAAATATGGGAAATGATATTGATGGTATTACAATGACGCAAGATAAAAAGAAGCTTTATTTCTCAATGTATACATTTAATAATTATCCCAATCATGATGAATCAGATATTTATGTTTCTTATTATGATTCAACAATAGGTTTTTACGGTACACCAATGCTATTAAATATAAATTCACATCCTGATAGTAGCATTCCAGAATATAATCCATGGAATCTTGGGCAAGATGTTTATCCTACAATAACTGGGGACGGAAAATATTTATTCTTTGGCTCAAATAGAAATGATACTAATTATATTCACAATAAAAGCCCCATTTTTAATATTTATGAAAGCAGGTTATTAATTAATGAAAATGGGGATACAGTTACAAATATTAATGATTATAATAAGACCCTGATTAATAAAACATTTAAATTATACCAAAACTATCCCAATCCTTTTAATCCAAGCACCAGCATATCGTTTTATTTATATAAATCATCAATGATTAAAATAATTATTTATGATAATCTAGGAAGAGAGGTAAAGGAATTGGTAAATTCTTTTTTCCTTGCCGGTAATCATGTAATAAAATGGAACGGGAAAGATAGTTTTGGCAATAAACTATCATCCGGTGTTTATTATTATTCGCTTTTTACTGATAAAGAGAGAACTGTAAAGAAAATGATTATTTTAAAATAAAAATATACTGAGGTATAAAATGAAATTAAAATTTTATATTACTGTTTTTTTCATTTCCTTATCCATTAAAGCACAAGCACAAAAACCCTCCCAGTACCCGGAGGCGCCCGAAAGATGGAGTAAACCGGAACCGATAAAGGTAATATTAGAAGACGATAGCATCGCACGTGCGGATGCACCAACCGTTACGGCTGATGGAAAAACCCTATACTTTGGCGGCTGGGGGGGTAATTTACCTAACTGACACAGGATGGACTAAACCTGTACGGGTACCTTATCTGTTTGATAATCTTTCAGAAGACCCGGTAATTTCACCAAGTGGTAAAAGGTTGCTTTTTGATTGGTGGACAGGCGGTGGCTGGCAAATGTTTTATTCTGATTGGGACAGCACTATAAATGATTGGGGACCAGTAAAAGATCCTGGCGTACCAATCAATAACCCTCATCCATACTGGGGCATAAATTGGGGATGTGGAGTTCAGCCTGGATGTTTTCTGGATGATACCACACTAATTTTTACCATTTGCAAGGAAACATTTATCTCACATTGGCATAATGCAACAGCAACATGGGACACCGCCGTTTCCTGGCCTTATATATTTCCTAATTCAACTTGGGATGGATTAAGACTCGGACCCGATGCTGGTATTGCTGTTACGATCAGTAAGACAAAAGTCTACCAATCAATTTGGCATGACGATACAACACTCGATGGGAAAGTTTACTCCAATTATGATCTTACTGTAACGTACCGAGATACATCTCTTGACCGAGGTTATGGAAATCCATATACTTTAAATATATCACTCATGTCAGACAGCTTATATTTCACAGGTGTCTACTCAGGTAGATATGAAGGTTATCCCTCAATTACTGCAGACGGTAAAACCTTATTCTTTGAGGCTGACTATAATGGAAAGTTTACAATATACGAGTCGCATTTGCTGGTAGATGAAAATGGAGACACAATTACAAGTGTAGTAAATAAGTATCCGCAGGGTGTACCCGGTGGATTTAAGCTTTTTCCGGTATATCCTAATCCATTTAATCCTTCAACAACAATTACATATTATATGCCTGTAAGCGGCAGTATAAGGCTTCGCCTTTACGACATCCTTGGCAGACTGATAAGAACACTTGCAGAAGGGATGGAAACTGCAGGTGGACATCAGATAACATTAAACGGCAGTAGCCTTTCAAGTGGTACATATATCTTGCTTCTTGAAACACCGCAAGGTGTACTTACCTGTAAGATAACATTAATTAAATAACTAACTAAAAAATATTGGAGGTACAAATGAAAACCAAACTTTTACTTGCAATTTTATTTGTTGTTACAGTAGTTGTAAACGCACAGACAAATTGGCCGGGGGACAAGTGTTTATATCAAGGTTCAGGCAGCAATCAAAATACAATAACTGCCTTAACACCTTCCACGGGTACAAAAAATATGATAATCATATTGTGTGTAGAACAAGGACAATCTACAGCCATTGCTGATGACCCCGATATTAACAAAATAAAAAGTGAAATACCGGATTATATCAATAGAGCCACATTCGGTAACTGGCATATAAATATACTGGATGTGCTCGTTCATGACAACGATGGAACAACTGCGCATGCATTTGTGCTGCCCGGCGATCATATTGAAAATTATTTTGTGGTTCCAGCATCCTGGGTTGAAAATGTATTGTCTCAAGCAGATAATATTTATGATTTTAGCAATTATGATACCGATCATGACGGATATGTTTGTTAACAATACTATAACAGTAGCTTCTGGTGTTACATTAACAATCAATCCCGGCGCCACATTAACTTTTGCACCCAACACAGGCATAACAGTTAATGGAACTCTTAATGCATATGAAGCTACATTTACAAGCAGCAGCACATGGAGCGGGATATATTTTGCAAGCGGAAGCGGCGGTACAATTCAAACCTGCACAATTCAAAATGTTCAAGCTTACGGCGGCGGCGCTATTAATATTTTTTATGCTTCTCCTACAATTGAATACTGCATTATTCAAAACAACACCGGTGTATGCGACGGCGTTACTGTCTCTAACGGGTCTCCATTTTTATTTGAAAATACAATTCGCAATAATTCAAGAGACGGAGTTTATTTATATTATTCGGGCGCATTATTATTGCAAAACAATATTACCGCTACTTCTTCAACCGGCAATGCGGCCGTTTATTGCGACTATTATTCACAGCCGCTTTTTGCTTATACTTCACAGCAATATTTTGCCGGAATAAATACTCTTACCGGGGGATATTACGGTCTTTATGCAGGCAATAACTCAACACCGGATGCAGGCACTGCAAGCATTGCTTATAATAACAGACTTTTAGGAAATACATACGCTAATGCTTACGCTGAACAAAATTCAACTGTATACGCAGAGTATGATTGGTGGGGACAAGCGACGCCGGATGACACTAAGATTATTGCCAATACAGGCTCAACAATTTATTATACACCGTATTTAAGCCAGGATCCCGGAGCTGCTATTACACCTTCCTTTGCTTCGCCTCTTAATCATAAAAGCAAAAGTTTTCAATTAGTATCATCCATATCAAATACTCAAGACTCTACCGGTCTTTTATTAAATGCAATGGAAAGCAGGGAGAAAAAGGATTATCAATCTGCAATTAATATTTATAAATCCATTCTCGAATCAAACTCTCCCTCCGGTGATGCTAATATTGCACTGGCAGAATTGGGCAATGTTTATAAGGAAACTAAAGATAATTCGCTGCTTAATTATATTAATACTTTTTCACAGCACGATGGAAAATTTCAGGCTGAAGCGCTTGAGATATTATCCAACCTTAATTTAACGAATAGAGATTTACAAACAGCGTTAGCAGAAGATGATCAGTTAGTTTCTAATTTCAGCGGAACAATACATGAAAAGGACGGCTTGCTTAATGAGTTTTATGTTTACTTATATTCACAGAAGTTTGATAGTGCAAAAACTGTTTTATCTGATATCCCGGCTTTATATGCAAACAATAAGGATGTACTACTAGCAAATTGGCTATTGGATAGGGCAGCCGGGTCATCCTCAAACCAGATTATTAAGCAGGGTACAAGTCAGTTAGCATCTATGCAAGACAATAACACAGCACCAAGTAAGTTTCAAGTAATGCAGAATTATCCCAATCCCTTCAATCCATCAACGATAATACATTATGAGATCCCCAATGATGGGCTAGTTACATTAAGAATTTATGATGAGCTTGGAAGAGAAGTAAAGACGCTTGTCAATCAATATGAAAGCAAAGGGAGGTATGATATTAATTTCAATGCTAGTAATCTTGCAAGCGGAATATATTTTTACCGTTTAAATGCCGGCAACTATAGCGCAATTAAGAAAATGATTTTATTGAAATGAGACCTGCGCACTAAACCATATTCTTTTTTCTATAACGAAAGCAGCTTAATTATCGTATCTGTTTTTACACGGCTGAACCGGGACGGGACTATCAATAGCCCGTGTTCGGTTCAGCCTTTTAAAATTAATTTGTACCTGCGGCTTATTTCTTTTGAGCACCGGATGTCCAGGTGTTATTCGCAGGATCAGCATCCGGGAAGGTGTGGTCGGGATCGATAACAACCGAATCAATCATGCTGGTGGAATTATATTTAAACGTCCAGTCGCCGCCTCTCTGCCATATTTCAACCGGCAGCTTTACAACTCCGGATTTATGGTTGGATTCTTTTATTTCCACTACTGCAGGCATAACCATTCTGTGTTTGTTCTCGATTGTAATTAACGCGCCTTTTGCCGGGTCGTTATCAATATACTTTACATCTTTAACGGCCTGGTCAAGCGTCCAGTCCTTATAGAACCATTCCTTCCAGAACCAGTTTAAATCCTCGCCCGATGCATCGTTCATCGTCCTGAAAAAATCTTTCGGGGTAGGATGCTTATATGCCCATCGCTCAATGTAAGTGCGGAAGGCGAAATCAAACCTCTTGGGCGTTAGTATAAAGTTGCGAAGCATATACAGGCCGTAAGCCGGCTTAAAGTATGCGTCCAGCCCCAGCTCCCGGTTTGGTAATACGTCCGGGTAAGTTAATATCGGTTCCGTAATGTGCATAGTTAGGAACGGAGCTATCCTTGGCGAGTTGATTAAGAACGGCCTGTATTCCCCTTTGTTAAAGGCTAGAGAAGAATAAATATTTATGAACGTGTTAAAGCCTTCATCCATCCAAGCGTATTCCCGTTCGTCCGAGCCTACTATCATCGGAAACCAGGTATGTCCGAACTCGTGCGTAGTTACATTCCAGAGCCTGCCCTTAGTCGCTTTCCATCCGCAGAATACAATACCCGGATACTCCATACCGTTTACAACGCCAGCCACGTTTACCGCAACCGGATAAGGATACTCGTACCACATCTTGGAATTAGTCTCTAGAGTGCTCTTTACATATTCGGTGGATCTTCCCCATGCGGAATCGGCTTTTACTTCTGCGGGATAGACAGACATTGCAAGAGCCGTTCTGCCGCTTGGCAGGTTAACTCTTGCCGCATCCCATATAAAAGCCTGCGAGCAGGCCCACGAGACGTCTCTCGAGTTTTCCATTTTAAAATGCCACGTTAACATTCCGCTGTTTACCGGGCGTGTTTCTTTAGTATTAACTTCATCTGGGCGGATGATATATATTGTGCTGTCGCTTTTGGAGGCTTCATCCAGCCTCTTCATTTCTTCTTTGGTAAGCACTTCCGCCGGGTTCTGTAGCTTGCCCGAGCCTACAACAATCATGTTTGAAGGCACTGTAATCTTATAGTCGAAGTTGCCGTAGTCAAGATAGAACTCTCCGGCACCGAGGTAGGGAAGAGTATTCCAGCCGATAATATCATCGTAAACTTCCATTCTGGGATACCACTGCGCAATCTCGTAAATCGTTCCGTTCTTTGTCGGCAGGTAGCCTGTTCTATCTGCGCCGAATTCCGGGACAGTATAACTGTACTTTATAATTATCTGTAGTTTTGAACCTTTGGGATTCATCGGCTGGGGGAGAACTATCTGCATCCTCGTATCGGTTACCAGGTAATCGGCATCGGATGTTTTTTCGCCTTGCACAATCTGTACGGAATGTAGTTCATAGCCGTCGGTAAAGCTTCTGCCGCCGTACCTGTCGCCGCCCACAGGAGTAGTTAAAGTTCCGCGCGAGTCTTTCTTAAAAATATTTTGATCCAGCTGCAGCCAGAGGTATGTCAGCTTGTCCGGGCTGTTGTTTGTGTATGTTATTTCCACCGTTCCGGAAATGGTTTTTGAAGCCGTATCTAGCGCGGCTTCAATGTTGTAGTCGGCTTCATTCTTCCAGTAAGCTGGGCCGGGTGCGCCGCTGCCGCTTCTGTATATAGTGCCAGGGCTGCTTAAGAAATTGGGATCGAATACTTCCCGGGGATTGTATGTGTCTTTCTCTTGTGCATGGATGCTTAATGAAAATATAAAGACGCAAAAAAGAACAGTTATAAGAGCGTTAAGTAATTTCATGGCAACTCTCTTTTTTTGTGGACTGAAAATATTTATTAGAATTTTTCAAAAAATCATTTCGCTCCGGAAGTCCATACATTGTTTGTCCGGTTTACATCGGGCAGCTTCTCTCCCGGATCGATTCTAACCGTATCAATTAAACTTGTCGAGTTATACTTAAAAGTAAACTTACCCAACTTCTCCCAGATTTCAACCGGAAACTTTATCGTGTGTGTTTTGCCTCCGGCTTCTTTTATTTGAACCTCAGCAGGCATTACCATCCTGTCCAGGTTTTCAATTGTTATTAAAGCACCGTTCTTCGGATTACCGTTTACATACTTTACTGCCGAGACGGACTGGTCCAGTTTCCAATTTTTATAGAACCACTCCTTCCAGAACCAGTTTAAATCCTCGCCCGATGCGTCGTTTATCGTGCGGAAGAAATCCTGCGGTGAAGGATGCTTGTATGCCCAGCGCCTTATGTAAGTCCTAAACGCAAAATCAAATCTTTTTTTACCGAGGATATATTCCCTAAGCAGTACCAGTCCTAATGCGGTTTTATAATACTCTACAGTGTGAAGATATTTTTCCGGTATTGCATCGGCATAAGTAATTACCGGGGGGATATTCTTCTTCAACATGCAGGGGATTATATCACCGGCGGGATTTCCGTTCGGCGCGTATTCTTCATCGTGTTTCGGGGCGTACTCTCCACGGTTAAATTTTTGAAAGGCATAAACATCGATAAATGTATTAAAGCCTTCATCCATCCATGCGTACTGTCTTTCATCAGAGCCGACAATCATTGGGAACCAGGTGTGGCCGATCTCGTGGTTGGCATCTGCCCATAAGCTTCTCGTCTTGTCTTTCCAAATGCAGAAAACTATTCCGGGGTATTCCATCCCGTCAACAGGTCCGCCTACATTAATTGCATCCGGGTAGGGATAAGGGTACCATTGCTTTGAAAATATCTCTACGCTGCGTTTAATATATTCCGTCGATCTGCTCCACGCACTGTCGCCCGCACTTTCTATAGGGTAAACGGACATTGCCAGCGCAGTTTTATTACCGGGCAAATTTATTTTTGCCGCGTCCCAAATAAACGCTCTCGAAGCCGCCCACGATACATCGCGAGTATTATTCATTTTGAAGTGCCAGGTCAATCTTCCATGATGAACCGGACGTGTACCGGGTTCATTAATTTCCTTTGAAGTGCGAATGAAAATTGTTTTATCGCTTTTCTTCGCTTCTGCCAGGCGCTCTATCTCTTTTTTTGTTAAAACTTCTCCGGTATTTAGCAGCTCTCCCGAGCCTGCAACTATCATGTACCACGGGACGTTTACTTTATAATCAAAGCTGCCGTAATCCAAGTAGAACTCACCGTCGCCTAGAAAGGGCAGGGAATTCCAGCCGGCTATGTCATCATAAACTTCCATGCGGGGATACCATTGGGATATGTCGTATATCTTTCCGTTCATGGAATTCATAACTCCGTCTCTGGCAAAATCGTTCGGCGCAACTTTAAATGAATATGCGATAAAAATCTTCAGCTTGCCAAATTTCGGCTTTAGCGGAATCTTCAGCCTGATCTGCATCCTCGTATCGGTTATAATGTAATCGGCGTTTTCCATTCTGCCGTACTGTTCAATCTTAACAGAAGATATGTCGTATCCGCCGGTAAAATTCTTTGCCCATTGGCCGGGTGGAGTTGTAAGCCTGCTTCTTGAATCTTTCTTAAACCTGTTCTGGTCCAGCTGCAGCCAGACATAAGGAAGATAATCGGGGCTTTTATTTGAATAAGTAATTTCTACTCTGCCTCTTACAATATCTTTTTTGTCGTCAAGGTATGCGCTTATTCTGTAGTCCGATTCGTTCTGCCAATACTCAGGTCCGGGTGCGCCGCTGCCGCTTCTGTAAGCAGTTGCCGGCGTGCTTAGAAAATCCGGGTCGAAGGTTTCCCGCGGGTTATATGCATGGCTTTTCTGAGCTAGGATATTTATAAATGAGGATAAAAAAACTATTGCAAGTAAGGTGCTTTTTGTTTTAATCATATAACCGGGAGATTACCTGCAATTTATAGAAATGAAATTTGATTGGTTAAGGCAGCTGTCTTGCATTATTATTTGAAGCAATATTAAGTGGAATACTCTTCTTTAATTTTTAGAATTATTTTTTTACAAAACTCCGGCAAAAAATATAACTATTGGTGTCTAATCATAAAGCGAAGAAAATCACAATTACAACTTTAATTCTGCTTAGCTTGTTCTATAATGGGTTTGAAAGTTGTCTACCGCTCTTTGCTAAATAGGATCATTACTTCTCTGCCCCTAGTTTATTTTATAGAGTAATTCCGTCTAATTCTCTTTTCAAAAGTTTGATAAAATATCTATCTTCACATGTAGAATTTTTAATTTTAAAGATGAATGAAGCCGGGCTGGTACTGACCATCAGATTATTCCAGCCAAATGTATTTGAAATTCTTTTTAACGATGCTTGATACTGGATTCTTGATACTCGATTTTCTGTACGGCATCGAGAATCAAGTATCGAGTATCCAGAATCTGCGAGATAAATTCTCAGATTTTAGTAAGGAGGAATCCAAAGTTTCTATGCCGGATGAAATTAATTTAACCGTTGATACAGTAGTTAATCTATTAAGCTGCCGTGAACAAAAAGGCTGAGTATTATATTTCGAAGCTTCAATTGAAGCCCCATCCTGAAGGCGGATACTTTAAGGAAGTATACCGTTCCGGTGAAATTTTTGAGGCAGAACATTTACCCGGCAGGTACATAGGCAACCGCGCGTTTTCAACTTCAATTTATTTTCTTCTGGAAGGCGGACAGGTTTCAAATTTTCACCGGATTAAATCGGATGAGCTTTGGCATTTTTACGACGGAAGCGCGGTAAAAATTTATGTAATTGAAGAAGACGGCGTAATGAGATATACTAGTCTCGGCAGCAATTTGGAAGACGGGGAGGCTCTGCAGGCTGTAATAAAAAAGAATAGCTGGTTCGCCGCCGAATTGAAGGATAAGAATTCGTTCTGCTTAATCGGGTGCACCGTGTCGCCGGGCTTCAACTTTGACGACTTTGAGCTGGGCAGCAGAGAATCTCTCATTAAACAGTTCCCGGATTATTCAGAAGTTATAAAAAAGTTAACTAAATTTACACACTAGTTTTTAATCCGCTTCCAAAGCGGCTTACTCAACTTATATTTTGGACGTACCAAAATTTGTAAGTGAAAAAATTTTACCTTATAAGAATGGTTCTTATATAATAATTTTAGTGTAGAGATTTTTTATGTTCATTCTATCACTTGTTGAAAATGAGGATCAAATTATATAATTTTTTAGCCGAAAAAATTTAGGAGGAAGGTTATAGAGAATTTATACCATAATTTTAGATTGTAACATATCCAATTAGGGACCCGTATTAATAAGAAAAAGATAAAATTATTCTGGGAGATTGTTCGCGTATTATCTGTTAGCATAGTTATGTTTTACGCGGCAATTAATTTAGGCTTTCTTTCTCCTTATAAGTCTCAAATGAATCAGGCGGTTTGGGTTGATGCTTTCTTTAAATATGCACTCCTAAGCAGCCGTGCCGATTCTTCGAACTCCGCATTCGATAGAAACCCGAAAAGCAATCCGGTTAGCAGTAAGGGCGTAGAACAACTGCGTCTTCCTCTTACAAACACTCCCGCTGCGCAGTCTGCAAAAGACAGCATAGCAAATAAATATAATCAGGTAGATACCAGCCTGATTAAGAACGATTCGCTTGCTGCAGCTAAAGATACTGTTAAGCTCGATTCGGTTTCAATAGACTCTACCGCCAGGCTAAAATATTTCCATTATCAAAGGCACGATGTTCCGTATGTAAGATTAAGGCTTCAAACCGGCTCCCAGTTTTTCGCAGAGCCTTCTCCCCAGATGGTTCAAAAAGTTGTTACAATAGATTCTACCGGAAAGTATGTTGAGGTAAAAAGAATTGTTGCCGGGCGCCAGACGAAAATACTTTTAAGAATGCCGATTGATCAATACCTTAAACTGCAGCTTGCATTAAACGAGCAGCAGATGTGGGACCAGCTGTCAAACGGCTCTTACATTTACAAAGGCTCAAAGAAGGAGCTCGGCGAGTTTATAAAAGATTACACCAACTTCGAAATTCCGCTGCCCAGTGTAGGCGTGTTAAGTATTTTCGGAAAGCCTAAAATAAGCCTGCACATCGGAGGCGCTGTGGATATACACGGAGCCTGGAGGAACCAGACTACCGAAGGTATTACAGCCTCGAGGCTTGGCAACACTACCAACGAGCCGGACTTTCAGCAGCAGGTACAAATAAATGTTAACGGTACAATAGGCGACAAGCTGAATATTAGCGCCGACTGGAACACCGAGCGTACGTTTGAATATCAGAATCAGCTGCATATAAAATATACCGGCTATGAAGACGAGATTATTCAAAGCATAGAAGCCGGCAACGTTTCCCTGCAAACATCTCCATTGGTTGGCGGAAGCGACGCTCTCTTCGGTATTAAGGCCCAATTTAAATTAGGTCCGCTATCTTTAACTACCCTAGCCAGCCAGAAGAAAGGCGAGATAAAGGAAGTTAATGTAAGCGGCGGCGCTACTTCCCAGCCGTTTACAATTAGAGCTTACCAGTATGCAACTAATAATTATTTCCTAGATACTACTTATGCAAGCACTAATCCTGAACTGAATCTTTTTTATAATTATTATGGTAAGTCGGTTCCGCAGATTAATCCGCAATACACTATAGTCGATTTACAAGTTTGGAAATCGCAGAACGGCTTAACGATCGATCAATCCAAAGAAAGGCAGGTTAACGCTTATTTAAATCTTCCGCCTTTGCATGCGCCAAATTTATCTTATCCGGATACGTTAAGAAGCGCTAATTTTGTGCCCTCTCCAGATACATCGGCAACCGGCAGGTTTGTTTTGCTTACGCCGGATGTTGATTATACTCTTAATAAGTACACCGGATATATTACATTTAATACGCAGATACAGGACCAGGATGCAATAGCCGTTGCCTACCGGGTTGAAAACGGTCCCGGCCCGGATGACGATTCTTACTACGGTGAGTTTTTAAGTTCTACCGGTGCGGATACATCCAAAAGGCTGGTACTAAAGCTTATAAAGCCTGCGTATTTGAAGCCGCAGTATACCGAGGCATGGAAGCTGCTGCTAAAAAATATTTATCCTATCGGCGGGTCCAACATAAAGAAGGAAGGCTTTACGCTGGATATAAAATATGAAACTCCCGGCGCCGATCCGGTTTCGCAGCTGCCTACTAATACCGGGGTTGTACAGCTTCTCGGTGCGTTCGGGTTCGACCGGTATGATGCTAGCGGCAATCCAAATCCGGATAACATTTTCGACTGGAATCCGCCCGTAGACATTTTACCCGTTGCGGGTGAAATTATCTTTCCTTCTCTAGAACCTTTCGGCAGAGATTTGCCCCAGGGCATTCCCGACTCTCTGTCTTACCAATCGGTTTATGATACAACCCAGGACGTAGCTCAGCAGGACAAAGCGCACGACCGCTGGGAAATAACCGGCCAGTTCTCAGGCGAAGCTTCGTCAACTTATCAACTCGGTTTTAACGTCGTCGAAAATTCTGTTAGGGTTACTTTAAACGGCAGAGAATTAACTCCCGGTGTTGATTACAATGTGGATTATAACATCGGGCAGCTAACCATCTTAAACCGCGCTGCACTTGTACCGGGTGCGGATTTAAAAATAACTTTTGAACAGAACGACCTCTTCCAGCTTGCCTCTAAAACTCTTATCGGCGCGCGGGGTATTTTCGATATATCTGATAAAACAAAGCTGGGATTTTCTATACTTAACCTTAACCAGCAGACTCTAAGCCAAAAAGTAAGGATAGGTGAAGAGCCTCTTAGCAATACAATTATGGGTGTGGATTTTAACACCAACGCCGATCTTCCGTTCCTTACATCTGCGCTAGACCATGTTATTTCCACAAAGCAGATGTCTAACCTCTCCCTTGCCGGCGAGGTTGCATACATGAATCCCAACCCGAATACGATGACTAGTACAATCCCCGACGATAAAGGGCAGAGCATTGCGTACATAGATGATTTTGAAGGCTCGAAAAAATTATTGCCTATTGGAGTTTCTTATACTGCATGGAAGGATTTGAGTCCTCCCGGCTCTATTCCCGGCTTTCCAACGATGACTCCCCAGCAAATGATGGACTATAAAGCCAAAGCTTTCTGGTATTCAATTACTCCGTCCAATGTTAATGTACAGGATATTTGGGGCAGCAAAAAGCAAGTTGCTACGCAGGACCAGCAGGTTTCGGTTTTAGATTATGTCTTTATTCCGGATACACCGGGCACGTATAACTGGAACCCCAAGATGCAGGACCCGACAAAGACCTGGGGTGGTATGATGAAGGTACTGTCTTCTACATCGAACGATCTTCAGGCGCAAAATATTCAATACATAGAATTCTGGCTAAACATTGTTCAAGCTCCGCCCAATTCTAAAATTTATATCGATCTCGGCAGAATAAGTGAGGACGTTATTCCCAACAATATTTTAAACACCGAAGATTTGAACAACAACGGGGTAATAGACCAGAATGAGGATACCGGACTCGACGGGATGTTCGATGCGCAGGAAAGAGATTCGGTAAGGAAACTGGGATACTATACTGCGAATAAAGCAGACCCCAGCGGCGATGACTTTTCATTTAACAGCGCCGCCGCACAGTCGGGTGATATTTATGCTTATTACAATATAAATGGAACTGAAGGCAATGCCATACTTACGGATATAGGCCGTATACCGGATACCGAGGATTTAAACTTGAACGGTAACCTCGATCTTGTGAACAGCTACTTTAGATATCAAGTTCCTCTTGATACTAATGAAGCAAAGAAAGAGGGACTTATTGCCGGAGGCGGAAACACAAAGGAAGGCTGGTACCTTTACAGGATTCCTTTGCAAGATACGGCAATGACTGTGGGAAATCCCAGCTTATCGGATGTTGAATATATTAGAGTATTTACTGCAGGGGTCAGCAGCATAATTCATACAAGAATTGCGGAGTTTAACCTTGTAGGCAACCAGTGGCTGCAGGCAAGGCCTTACGATACCGTTATGTCTGTTTCCGTAATTAACTACGAAGACAATCCTAACTACACAAGCCCTCCCGGAGTTACCAGAGCAAGAGATTTAACGCAGCCCGACCAGACAGTTTACCAGAACGAGCAGTCTCTAGACCTGATTGTTAAGGGCTTGCAGGCGGATTCTTCGCGCGATGCGATTAAATATCTTTACCAGCCGCTGGATGTTTTTAATTATAAAGAAATGAAGCTGTTTATTCACGGCGATGAAACACCCGGCGCAAGTATTTCGGATTCTACTTCACAAGTCTATTTCAGGTTCGGCACAGACACAAGCAACTTTTACGAATACCGGCAGCCTGTTAAGCCCGGGTGGAATGACGTTGATATTGTATTCAGCCAGTTAACTGCTCTAAAGCAGGCTCAGGATTCAACCAACTTAAGAACATTACTTACCAAGCCTGCCGGAGGCGCCGGACAATTTTACGGTGTAAAGGGTAGCCCTACTCTTACGGCTATTAAATTCCTGGATGTAGGAATACTTAATGTAACCAACAATACCGCATTTCCCAGAAGTGTTTCGGGTGAAGTATGGGTAAACGAGTTGAGAGTTGTAGGAGCTGATAACCATCCCGGCTATGCTTACAGCGTGGCTTCTACATTAAAGCTTGCGGACCTGATGACATTGAACTTTAATTTGAGCTATACCGATCCTTACTTCCACCGGCTGTCCGACCGATTCGGCTCGAGGGTGGATACGAAGAACTGGAGTATGTCTGCAGACCTGGACGTTCTTAAATTATTGCCTTTTAATATGCCGGGCAGCAGTTTAAGGTTAAGCTATTCGCACACTGAAACCGTAAGCAAGCCTCTGTTCAAACCCGGTACCGATATAAGCATTAGCGAAGCGGCAAATTTATTGAATCAGGGCAGCGTTACTAAAGATTCTACCAGAGTAACTAATACGAACAGTACTGCAGGGCAGCAGCTTATATCAAGCTCCCAGACAATAAATACATCGGACAGCTGGTCGGCTTCCAATGTGGCTATTAGAATACCATCCTCTTACTGGTTACTTAGAGATACGTTTAATGCCATAACTTTGGGATTCAACTACAACAAAACCTTTAGCCGCAGCCCTACAGTGCTGGCTAACAAAGGTTGGGTTTGGAACGCTAATCTGAATTACGGTATTAACTTCAGTCAGGACGATTATTTCTATCCTGCCAATATCCCGATTATCGGGACTATATTTGGCCTGCTGGCAGACTACCGGAATTTAAAAATTTATTATGCGCCGCAGAGTATTTCTTTAAGCTTATCGGCTAGAAGAAACAGGAGTGTAAATACAAACCGTGCATTCGGAAACACACCCAGCCAATCAATTATGTCGCATGACTTTTCTACCCAGCGAGGATTTAATGCCTCTTGGAAATTAACCGACGGCGGATTGTTAAACCTGACGGCAACTTATAATTTAACGGTTAGCTCATCTCTTGCTTACCTTGAAGCCGACAGCAGCAAGTTAAATCCCGAGAGTGAAATATGGAGTAAGATTTTTTCAGGCGCCTTCTTCGGCAGGGATTTTCAGTACCAGCAGAACCTGGATATTAGAACGCAGCCCCGGCTTCCTTCAATATGGAACATAGACAAGTTCTTTAACATTAACGCAGGCTATTCGGTTGCATATCAGTGGAACCACAACTTTAGCCAGAAGATAAACGGCGAAGACGCCGGCAGAAGCGCAGGCTTTGCAAGCAAGTCTACAATTGGGCTTAGGCTTGCGCTTAAAGCTTTAACCGATCCGCTGTTTGCGGATGAAAATGCAAACCCGCAAAACAACCTAGGTATGAATTTAACGCAGGGCAGGGAGAGGAATTTTGAGCAGGGAGCTTTAAATAGAAATAAGATTAATGAAGGTGAAATACCCAACAAGAAGTCTTTAACCGATTCGCTGGCTATAAAAGATTCGCTGAAGGCTTTGCAGGCGGTAAAGGTCTCGCCAATTAAAAATGCTCTGCTCTTTTTGAAGTCCCTTTCTAGAATTTTGTTCTTCGATTACGAAACGATAAGCGTTAATTTTTCTAACGATAACAGCGTTTCCAAATCTGCTCTTGCTGCAGAAGGAAGCGGGTTCTATAATTTCTTCGGATTTACATTTAACGACAACAACGGTCCTTCCCGCTTGTTTATGCTTGGATTAAATTCAAATGTAGGAAAGAGAACACCCGGCCTGGCAAGCTTGAACGATGTTTACTCGCAGAAGAACTCACTGGATTTTCAGACATCCAAACCGCTTTGGGAAGGTGCGAAGATAGATTTAAATTGGAAGGTAAGCTGGTCTGTTAACAAGAGCAATACTCTTACCTCGGATTCCGTAACCGGTGATACTCATCTGCTTAGTATAAGTTCCACTGGTACTACCAGCAGGTCGTTCCTTACTTTGCCGCCGGTTTTTATTTTCAGCATATTTAAAAGCGGTATTAACAGGGTGCATGAATTATACAATCCTAGTTCAGGGAATCCTTCGCAAAGCTTGTCCGATGCATTTACAGAGGGCTTTGAAACTTTGCCCTGGCTCTCCAGGATAGGAATTTTAAAAGACTTTGCCAATTTTATCCCGAGGCCTAACTGGACGATTACGTGGGACGGGCTTGAGAAGTATTATCCGTTCAAGTCCATTGCCGAAAGAGTTTCACTAGACCATTCCTATACATCAACTTATTCCGAAGGCTGGTACATCGATCCGGACGGAAATCAAGTTGTTCAGACACAAAGAATACAATACGGGTTTTCTCCGCTTGTGGGACTTAATATGACATTCGGGAAACTGTGGAACGGAAACTTAAGCGGAAGTATAAAGTACTCGGTTCAATCCAGCTACGATCTGGGTGTTTCCACACAGAATATTACCGAAGGTTATTCCAGGGATATCGGTATATCGGCAAGCTATTCCAAAACCGGCTTTGAGCTGCCGTTATTCGGGCTTTCGTTAAAGAACGATATTGAATTTACATTCTCCTATACAAACAGCCAGAGCACTACAATTATTTATGATATGACTCCCGCTAATTTTAAAGAAGGCGGTACGCCGCAGGACGGAACGAGCAGGGTAACCATAGAGCCGAGGATTAAATATACGTTAAGCTCTAAGGTAACGCTTTCCATTTTCTATACGAAGACCACGGTACAGCCTGTGGGAGCTTCCAGAATTCCGCCCACTTCATCCAACGAAGCAGGGCTAGATGTTCACATTGCTATTCAATAAAGGCTATTGTACTCATCACAATCGATTTTAAGTACCTGCAATTGGAGTAATATGAATTTATATTTACGTATAAGTTTTTTAATAACTTGAAATACATAGTTGAAAGGGAGTTTGCTAAATGAAAGAGAAAAAAATCCTCTGGGTTGATGATGAGATTGAGCTTTTACGTTCGCACATAATTTTTCTATCGGAGAAGGGCTTTGAAGTAGACACTGTAACCAACGGCGAAGATGCTGTATCGTCTGTTAGAGAAAAAGAATACGATCTGATTTTCTTGGATGAAATGATGGCCGGTATGGGGGGGCTAGCTACTTTAAGCCAGATTAAAGATATAAATCCCAACATACCGGTGGTAATGATTACCAAGAACGAAGAAGAGTCGTTGATGGACGAAGCCATTGGCGGGAGGATAATCGACTATTTGACGAAGCCGGTTAATCCGAGCCAGGTTCTTCTTGTTTGTAAAAAAATTCTCGAAGGCAAAAAAATATCCGGCCAGTACGCCGCAAAAGATTACCTGCAGGACTTCAACCAGATTTCCCATGCATTCTTAAATGACATGGACTTTGAAGAGTGGAAGGATATTTACTTAAAGCTTGTAAGCTGGGATGTTGAGCTCGACTCGCATCCGGAAGTTGATCTGCGCCAAACTTTGAACGATCAAAAGAAAGAGGGCAACAAGGAATTTTCAAAGTTCGTTGAAAGGAACTACAAAGGCTGGCTGAATTCTCTAGGCGATGCTTATACTCCGACTCTGTCCCCAGAGATTGTACCGAAATACGTTATCCCTCACCTGCATGATTCCAATTCATCGGTATTCTTTTTTGTAATTGATTGCCTGCGTTACGACCAGTGGCTGATTATGGAGAACCATTTGAGAGACTTATTCAGAATCGAAAAGGAATTCTATTATGCTATTCTGCCAACTGCTACGCCATATGCAAGGAATTCTTTATTCAGCGGCCTGTTCCCGTCGGAAATTGAAAAGCATTACCCCGACTTATGGAGCTCCGGTGATGACGACGAAAAGAGCATGAACAAATATGAAAAAGAGCTTCTTCAAAAACTTTTGGAAAGGAAAAGAATAAAATTACGGAATGAGCTGAAGTACATTAAGATTATAGACCCGGAAGTAGGAAGAAATTTTGAGCAAAATATACTGTCATATCAAAACACTCACCTAACTGCGGTTGTTGTAAATTTCTTAGACATGATTGCGCACGGCAGGTCGGATTCCGATCTTCTTAAAGAAATTGCGCCCGATGAGCCGGCGTACAGGTCTTTAACCAATACATGGTTCACTCACTCGTCTCTGCTCGGCTCGCTTAAGGCACTGGCAAAAATTAAAAATGCAAAGATTGTTATTACGACAGACCACGGAAGCATCAGGTCGTTAAGAGGCGCTAAAGTTCTAGGCGACCGCGAGGCATCGGTTAATTTGAGATTTAAGTTCGGAAGAAATCTTAAGGTGGATGAAAAGCACGCAATCTATATAAAGAATGCGGAGGAATACAAACTGCCTAAACGCGGCGTTACAATAAATTATATTATCGCCAAGGAAGATTTTTATTTTGTATACCCGACAGATTATCATAAGTATCTAACATATTATAAGGATACTTTTCAGCACGGCGGTATTTCTATGGAGGAAATGATTTTGCCCGTAATTACGATGGAACCGAAGTAAAAAGTGAACTATCCGTTTACAGCAAAAATATTTTCGGAAGAAGACACCGAGCAGCTTGCCGTATATTTTGCAGGTAAATTGAAAGCCGGCGATGTGGTTATATTAAACGGCAATCTAGGAGCGGGGAAAACTTTTTTTATTAAGAAAGCTGCGGGCTCATTTGCAGTTAAAAATGTTAGCAGTCCTACCTTTGCCCTGGTTAATGTATATTACGGCCGTATTAAAATTTATCATTTTGATTTCTACAGGATAAATGACATTGAAGAGCTATATGAAATAGGCTTTAACGATTATCTTTCCGACAGCGAGTCGGTTATTTTTATCGAGTGGGGGAACCTATTCCCAGGCGTTCTGCCGCATAAGCGTATTGAGGTAGATATAACAGTAAATGATGATTTTACCCGTACAATAAAATTTACAAAACATGAATAAAGAAAAGCCCATATTGTCAATCGAAACTTCCGGCAGCCTGTGCGGGGCATGTTTATATTTTTCTGATGACAGGTATTTCGAGGCCGGTTTTCAGCTTAAGAATGCACATGCGGAAAAATTATTCGAGACTATAGACTTTGTTTTAAAGTCTGCCGGTATAGTAACCGGAGATCTGGGTGCAATTGCTGTTTCATCGGGCCCGGGATCGTTTACCGGATTGCGGATAGGTATGTCCGCCGCCAAGGGAATCGCATTCGGTGCAAATCTTCCAATCGTACCGGTGCCCACCTTTGAAGCCTTGGCGCTGGAACTCTCTTCAATCCTTCCGGAGAACATGGAGTTCATAATTGCCAATAAGGTGAATATTGAAGAGATTTATTATGCAAAGTTTCAAATTAAATCCAATAATTTTATATTTGTACACAATCTAAGAATAATAAATTACGGCGAGCTTAACAAACTTGCCGGCAGTACAAGAGTTTTCGGAAATGTTCTGCCGGAAATTCTTAAAAGAGACGACATGAAAAAGATGGATATTTCTTCACCTTCTCCCAAGTTTGTTGCTAAATGGAGCAGAGAGAACGGGGATGAACATTTAATCTTTAATTTTGATTACCTGGAACCGAATTATTTAAAAAATTTTATTATAAAGGAAAAGAAAAATGCTTAAAAAATTCTTAGCGCTTTTTGTTTTCTTTTGTGCAGCCGCTGCTGCCCAGTCGGTAGGACCGGTAGTTTCCGTTCCGCAGATAGATTATGATTTTACACATGTTGCGGAAGGTTCTTCGCTTGGGCATGTATTTATGATTTATAACGGCGGCGGTGCGGTGTTAAAACTGTGGGGTGTAAAAACATCCTGCAAGTGCATTACTGCTTCAATTGATAAAACTACATTACAGCCGACTGACTCTGCCAGGCTTAATGTCAGCTATACAAATATCGGCAATTCGAGCCACCTGGATAATTATGTTACGATAAAGACAAACGATCCGAACAATCCCGACTTAAGAATTTTTATTACAAGAGCGGTTCCGCGCACGGGACCAACGTTATCAGAAATGCCTAAAGATACTGTAGGGGGTACGTCTTCTCCTGCTCCAATCATTTACTTCCCTGTAACAGATCATAATTTCGGAAAGATGAACGAAGGCCAGGTCTCAAGTTATATATTTAAGTTTTATAATAAAGGGAAAGCAACATTAAGGATTAGAGATATTACTACATCGTGCGGATGCACAGCCGCGCTTGTAAAGGATAAAGAAATTGCGCCTGGTAAGGAAGGTGAAGTAAGAGTTGATTTTGATTCTTCCGGTAAATCCGGCAAACTGGTAAGAAGAGTTACCATACTGTCGAACGACCCTAAGTCTGTTTACACTAATCTTCTTATTTATGCAGATGTTGAAAAAGAGTAACAAAGATGGCATGGTTTAAAAGATCAAAGGAAAATATTTCACCCGACTCCCAGAAAAAAGATTTGCCTGACGGCCTGTGGGAAAAATGTCCAAGCTGCGGTGAAATAATACATAAAAAGCAGCTTGAGGCAAATTTGTGGGCATGTTTAAAGTGCGGCTACCATTTTAGAATCGGAAGCGCTGAGTATATAGATATTCTTCTTGACAAAGGCAGCTTTAAGGAAATCGATAAAAAAATGAAGTCCGCCGATCCTCTCGATTTTGAAGATACAAAAAAATATAGAGACAGAATCCAGGAGACGGTTAAGAAGCTGGGATTGAACGATGCAGTTAGAACCGGTACCGGCAAAATTAACGGGATGGATGTGGCCTTCGGCAGCATGGATTTTAAATTTATCGGCGGCAGCATGGGCTCGGTTGTAGGCGAAAAGATAGCCCGGCTAATTGATAGGGCATATAAAAGTAAATTCCCATTGATAATTGTTTCTGCCAGCGGCGGTGCAAGAATGATGGAAGGCGCATTTTCTTTGATGCAGATGGCAAAGACAAGTTCCCGGCTTGCTAGACTTGCGGATGCAAAAATTCCTTACATATCTGTAATGACCGATCCTACTACGGGAGGGACAACTGCAAGCTACGCAATGCTAGGAGACATTCACATTGCCGAGCCCCAGGCACTTATAGGCTTTGCCGGTCCAAGGGTAATTAAACAAACGATAGGAAAAGATCTTCCGAAAGGTTTTCAAAAATCCGAATTTCTGCTTGAGCAAGGATTTGTAGATGTAATTTCGCAGCGTAAAGATTTGAAAAACAATATCTACAATATTTTGAATTTAATGAGCTGAGGGAATCATTAGATCGATTAAGTCCGTAAAAAAAATGCAGCAGATTTCTGCCAGACTTAAAGCAGAAGGAAAGACTATCGGCTTGGTACCTACGATGGGATTTCTTCATGCCGGTCATCTTTCACTTGTTGAAAAATCAAAGAAGAAATCGGATGTAACCGTAGTTTCTATTTTTATCAATCCAACCCAGTTTGCCATTAATGAAGACCTGAATAAATATCCCCGGGATATTGAGAGGGATAAAAAATTTCTTAGAAAATTGAATGTCGATTATGTTTTTATTCCTGAAGCAAGCGAAATCTATCAGGAAAATTATCAGACATATGTTGAGGTAGAGAAGATTACTAAGATTCTGGAAGGTGAATTCAGGCCGACTCATTTTAAAGGTGTTACTTCCATAGTTTCTATTCTATTTAATTCTGTAATGCCTAATTATGCATTTTTCGGACAGAAGGATGCACAGCAGGCAGCAGTTATAAAACAAATGGTGAAAGACCTAAAATATAATGTCAGCATCTTTATATCTCCAATTGTAAGAGAGGCGGACGGACTGGCAATGAGTTCGCGGAACGTATATTTATCTGCAGCCGAAAGACACGATGCTCTTGTTTTAAGCAGATCGTTAAAGCTTGCTGAAAATTTGGTATTAAGCGGCGAGAGAAATACCGGAATAATTATTTCTAAAATGAATGATATGATAAATTCGGTTAAAAACTCAAAGCTGGATTATATTAAGGTGATTGATTCGGATAATTTTACTCTTACCGACAGATTGATTAAAAATAAAAATTATTATGTCCTTATCGCCTGCAGGATAGGCAGCACACGTCTAATAGACAATACTCTTCTTAAGATCCGATAAATATTTTCTACCACCAAGTTAAATCTTCAATTTTATAATTATATTGAAGAGAGCCCAGTTAATTATGCCAAACTCACCAAGCTTAATCATAATTTATTTAGCAGCGCAGTCAATGCAAACATGCTTCCTGCCTTTAATTCTGCCGTAGTTTTCAACAGTCATCTCGTCACAGTCATCGCTGCTGCGCCTACCTTCAAGCCTAAAGGCATTGCCGGGCATTTATGCCCGTGAAATTTTTGTCCGAACTCTAACCAATCTTGTGGATTAACCATTTTTATTTTTCCTTATTTGAATAAATTGTATTTGTTATTTTGTGAAATCCTTCCTCAATAAATTGAGAAGCGTAAATTTATTTTTAACTTTAATTACATAACCATGACAAATGGAATTTTGGAGTAGTGGAGTAATGGAATAGGTAATTGACTCCATAACTCCAATTCTCCATTACTCCAATGAATCTCTTGTGAATAAAGTGAGTGTTTAATTAAAAAAATATTGTATCTGCAAAGTTGTAAGCGCATTAGTTTTATTTGATGCAAACTGAAATTTATTATCTAAAGAAATTTTAACATCGTTTCCCTTTACTAAATAAGAATATCCGATTAGGTATCACGGATTATCTACCGTTGATGAATTCAAATCATTCAATTGTTCAACAGAAAGCGTGATTAAATGTTTTGAAGCGAATAGGCTATCTGCAAGCGCACAGTAACCGTAAGCTTTTAGATTGCAAGATGCGTCTCGATGTATTCTGATTGGAGTTCAAAATTATTTATCTTATAATTTACAAGCACATCCTGAAGCAGAAATTGAAATTTAACCTGCTGAAGAAAATTTGCCTGCAGTTTATAACTCCAATTACCTTCATCTGCCGGCAGCAAACCGTCTACCCAGAATTTTGCTCTTCTAACAGAAAAATTTGTTTCGTTCAAATAGTTATCAGAAAGACGGTACTGCAAATAGCCGTTCCAATTAATTTTTTTTTGCTGAGCAAACGAAATTGAATTTAGAGTAAGTAAAAAAATAAAAATGTATCTGACTCTGTGGGTCTCTCGCATAGCGATCACTTCGTGATGTGGTACTCTGTGCGACTCTGTGTAACTTTTTTTATCACACAGAGAACCACAGAGGTAACACAGAGTTTCACAGAGGGAAAATTCAGAAATCATAAATAACTCCTTTAGAATTATGAAATTGAAATAAACTTAAGTGATAAACCGCATGAAGAAATAATGTATAGACTATGCTGTTGACATGGGAATTACAATATCGTATATTTACGATGAAGGATAGAGGAGTTTGTGAAATGGCATTTTCAAAGAAAGAAGAATTTACCAAAGAAGATATGTGGCTGGCAGACATTGCTAAGGCGTTGGCTCATCCGGCAAGGATTAGAATTCTTAAAATATTAACTTCAATGAAAGCCTGCATGGTAGGAAACATTGTAGAGCAGCTTCCATTATCACAATCGACCGTATCACAGCATCTTAAGGAACTAAAAAGAGTAGGCTTAATAGATGGTGAGATTGACGGACCGAAAGTTTGCTATTGCATTAATCATAAAACGCTTAACAAAGCCAAGAAAGAAATGGATAAACTATATTCCATAATTTGTAATTGTTAAACATAAAAGAAAGGACAAACAATGAACACCCCGGAGGAAATTAAATTAGTTGTAAAAAGCAAATATGCCGAAATTGCAAAAAGCTCTAGCGGTTCAGGATGTTGCGGACCAACCAGTTGTTGTATGCCGGATAAAAATGAATACACCGTTTTTCAAGATGATTATTCAAATCTAAATGGATATGTTGCCGATGCTGATCTTGGGCTTGGCTGCGGGCTGCCGACAGAATATGCCGGGATAAAAAAAGGCGATATAGTGGTTGATCTTGGAAGCGGAGCCGGTAATGATGTTTTTGTTGCGCGGGCAATTGTTGGTGAAGAAGGGAAAGTAATTGGAGTTGATATGACAGGCGAGATGATTGATAAAGCAAATAACAATAACTTGAAACTTGGCTATGATAATGTTGAATTCAAATTGGGTGATATAGAAAAGATACCGTTGCAGGATAATATTGCTGATGTTGTAGTAAGTAACTGTGTATTAAACTTAGTGCCAGATAAACACAAAGCTTTTTCGGAAGTCTACCGAATATTAAAACCCGGTGCGCATTTCTGTGTTTCCGATATTGTAGTGCATGGAGAAATGACTGAAGAATTAAAAAGATCAGCGGAGTTGTATGCAGGCTGTATATCTGGCGCTTTGCAGCAGGACGAGTATCTTAAAATAATTGAAAATACCGAATTCAAAAATATAGAAATAAAGAAAACCAAAAAGATAGAATTATCTGAAGAATTACTATCACTAAATGGTGAATTTCTAAAGGGCATTTTTAGCATTACTGTTGTAGGATATAAATAACGCGGCTAAATTCTTCTATCATCTTCTATTTCAAGGTTGGGTATTTGTGTAAATGCAATTCTCATTGGGGCAGAATCTCTGGCTACATGTGAGCCTCCGAAATAAACAGAAGCATAACCATAACGCCTATTCAGTATGTCAATAGCGTTGTAGAGAGATTTATTTTTCTCTAAATTTTCAAAGATGGGAAGTGTGGCATAATTCTCATGTAAAAGATTAAACAGCACAACCCCAACCGCAGTTGGAATGTTTTCGTTGGTGAGGTTAGTACGGTTTTCTGCCAAAAAAGGATTTCTTTTCCACATAATATCAAGCGCGTTTATTAGTTCAACAGTATTTTGTGTGTAAGTAAAAGTTATGTAATCTTTCCACTTAGCTTTTTTAGAATGCCGGTAATCATATTCAGATTTATAAAAGACGGCACTGTCTTTTGCAGAAGAGATGGCCCCCCGCTTAGTTTTATATCTAACTGTTACCCCAAGGGCTCCGGCATAATAGCCAAGATAGCGCAATCGCATAGCAGCTTTCTGAAGCAGTCGATGAAGCACAGCATAGTCGCTCTCATTATTTTTCAAGTTAGGAGGAAGTACGTGGGAATGGCCCACGGTTGAGCGGTGTGTAGGAGGCCGTTCTACATTTTTTCCCCTTAACTGTTCGTACATTCTTTCACCTTCGATGCCGCCCCAGACGCGCCGCAGCAAATTTACATCGGCATTGCAAAGAGCATCAAGGGTATAAATTCCGTTACGGTGAAGGCGGGCTTCCATTCTTCTTCCAACGCCATAAATATCGCTTAGCTTGAGTTTATAAAGGCAATGCGGAAGATCTTCATTATCAATAACAACCAATCCATCCGGCTTTTGCATATTGGTTCCTATCTTTGCAAGAAAATGGTTTGGTGCAATACCAATTGAGCAGCGAAGGCATTGGCCAACTTCATCTTTAATTTTTTTCTTTATATGATGCGCTATGGCTATTGCATTTTCACGTTCCCGCTCTTTGCCAATAAGGCTGCAGACCATCTCATCAATTGATAAGACATGATCGACCGGAAGACACTCATTAACCTTATCAACTAGTCTGTTATGGTATTGAATGTAAGTTCTATGGTCAGCTTCAACCAGATTTATACCCGGGCATAATTTTTTTGCTTCCGATACCATTGTGCCGGTTTTTACTCCCTTAGCCTTTGCTTCGTAACTTGCGGCAATGCAGCAAGTAGTTTCCGCCATAACCGGTACAACGCCAACCGGTTTATTCCGTAACTCTGGCTTTACTTGCTGCTCAATCGAAGCAAAGTAGGAATTGAAATCAAGAAATAATTTATTTAAAGCCATACTGTTAAAATATAAGTGAACAAATGTTCACTACTAATTAATAAAAGAATTATCATAAAATCAAGATGGGGGTAACATTCTAAGGCATGTAATCTTCTTGTTTAATAACATTCCAAGTTGTAATTATATCACGAGTCGAATCTGTTGTTGATGTCTCTAATGGATAAAGAAATTCCTTTAAAAGCTTAACTTACGAAAATAGGCTTCAGGATTTAAAAAAGTACCCATAAAATCAATTTGCTATTTAAAGGTGTACCTCTTATATTTCGTTTACTAACGAAGTGATATTATGCCAGCAACAATAAAAGATAACACAAAATTATTTAAGGCTCTCTCCGATCCGAACAGGCTAAGGATTTTGAAAATGCTTCAAACTAAATCTTTATGCGTGTGTGAAATTACGGAGGTGCTTAAACTTGCTACTTCAACTGTATCGAAGCATCTCAGCATACTGCGCTATGCGGGCTTTGTTATTGAGCAGAAGGAAGGCAAGTGGGTTAATTATCTAATTAATCCTAAGCCACCGGATCAAAGGATATCATCTGTCCTTTCAACGCTTGATTTCTGGATAGCAGATGATAACTCCATTATCTCAGACAAACAGAAAATTCAAAATATAGATAGGAACATAGTATGCGGCAGATAATCCTTTTTGTCAAACATTTCGATAAATAGCTAAATATATAAAAAATTGAATATGAGAATTTTAATTCTTTGCACCGGTAATTCATGCCGCAGTCAAATGGCGGAAGGCTTCTTAAAATCATTTGACGTCAATCTTGAAGTCTTTTCTGCTGGAACTAAACCTTCGTCTATGGTACACCCAAAGGCGATACAGGTGATGAAGGAAGTTGGAATTGACTTAAGCAAAAATATTCCGAAGAATGTTGAGCAGTTCTTAAATGAATCATTTGATTATGTAATTACAGTCTGCGATAACGCTAAAGAAACATGTCCCGTGTTTTGGGGCAAAGTAGGAAAACAATTGCACATTGGTTTTGAAGACCCGGCAGAAGCAGCAGGAACAGAAGAAGAAATTATTTCTGTTTTTAGAAAAGTAAGAGATGAAATCAAAACTAAATTTAATCAACTATATAAAAAAATTTCTGTGTGATTCAGTGTGCTGCATTCTGTGAGACTCAGTGAAAGAACTAACACAGAGTACCCGCACCCCGAAGGGTGTTCCTTTGGAAGAGTTCCACGGGCAGAAAGGGAATAAATAAAAATGTTAAACATAAAAGTACTCGGCGCAGGTTGCACAAATTGTATTAACTTGGAAAAATTATGTAAAGAAGTTGTCGAAGAAAATCATCTTGAAGCCACGATTGAAAAAGTGACCGACTTTAAAGATATAATGACTTATGGAATATTAAGCACGCCGGGGTTGGTAGTAAACGGCAAGGTTGTTTATAGCGGTAAACTACCGACGAAATCAACTTTAACTAACTGGTTGATGAACGCAATGGCAAGCCAAAACTAATTTAATAGAAAGATTAAAATGCTGGGTGAAAAAATTATAATCGAAGTACAACATTTTGAAGGATGCCCAAATTCTTCAGAGATGATTAAGAGAGTAAAAAGCGTTATTAAGCATTTGCCATTAGAGATTGACTATAAGGAAATTTTAGTTGAGACGCCCGAGTTATCGCAAGAAATCAAATTTCGTGGCTCTCCTACGGTTTTAGTAAACGGAATTGATTTAGAAAATCTTCCAGAGCCGTTGGAGGGTAATCTTGCCTGCCGTTATTATGCGAAAGGGCTGCCAACTGAAGAGCAAATAAAAAATTTTATAATTGAGCATAAATCTGATAACAACTAAAATGGATTCGATTTCAAAAAAGCTTTCGTTCCTCGACCGCTATTTAACCTTGTGGATTTTTCTTGCAATATTTGCCGGAGTATTTTCCGGCTACCTTTTTCCCGGGATAGTTAATTTCTGGAATTCATTTCAAGGCGGTACTACTAACATTCCAATTGCTGCCGGATTAATTTTAATGATGTATCCGCCGCTTGCAAAAGTAAAGTATGAAGAGCTTGGAGATGTTTTCAAAAATGTAAAAGTGCTGTCTCTTTCATTAATTCAGAACTGGATAATCGGACCAATATTAATGTTTTTCCTCGCCATAATTTTTTTGCAGGGTTACCCGGAATATATGGCGGGCTTAATTATAATTGGTCTCGCACGCTGTATTGCAATGGTAATTGTGTGGAATGAACTTGCCAAAGGCGATTCGGAATACGCTGCCGGATTAGTAGCATTCAACTCTATCTTTCAAGTTTTATTTTTCTCAATATACGCTTATGTTTTCTTAACTGTTTTGCCTTCCGCTTTAGGACTAAAAACATTTAAAGTTGATATAACAATCGGGCAGATAGCGGAGAGCGTCTTTGTCTACCTTGGTATTCCGTTTATTGCAGGCATCGTTACAAGGTTTTCATTAATTAAATTGAAAAGCAAAGAGTGGTATCAATCTAAATTTATTCCAAAGATAAGCCCGATAACCTTGGTAGCTCTGCTGTTTACAATCGTTGTAATGTTTTCGTTAAAAGGGGAGTACATTGTAAAAATACCGCTTGATGTTGTACGCATTGCAATCCCGTTGGTTTTCTATTTCATCATAATGTTTTTCGTTTCATTTTATCTTGGAAGAAAGGTTGGAGCGGATTATTCTAAAACCGCAACGCTTTCTTTTACGGCAGCAAGCAACAATTTTGAATTAGCCATTGCAGTAGCAGTAGCAGTATTTGGAATTAATAGCGGCGAAGCATTTGCTGCGGTAATTGGTCCGCTTGTAGAAGTACCGGTACTTATAAGCTTGGTAAATGTAGCACTATGGCTTCAGAAAAAATATTTCAAAGTAGTAGAAGAAGGAACTGTAAAGGCGCCCGATGTTTGTCCATAGAAGGGGACTATAATGAATTCGTTTGTTGAAAGTTTATCACTAAAAAAGGAAAATGTAAAACTCACAATTCCCTTTTTACTATTGCCGGTATGGTTGCTGCTCTACCTAAGCCTTCAGTCAATAACCGACTGGATAGTATTCGGAATAATTAATCTTCCTAAGGGTTCTCATTTAACCAGCGCAGTAAACTTTTTCATTTTTGAAGTACCAAAGGTTTTGCTTTTATTAATTTTGATTGTATTTGCGGTTGGAATAATAAGGACGTATTTCTCGCCGGAGCGAACAAGAAAAATGCTTGGCGGGAAAAAACTTTTTGTAGGAAATGTTTCTGCAAGCCTTTTGGGTATAGTAACTCCGTTTTGTTCTTGCTCTGCAATTCCATTGTTTCTGGGATTTGTTGAAAGCGGTGTGCCGCTTGGAGTAACTTTTTCTTTTTTAATAGCCGCACCAATGATAAACGAAGTTGCAGTCGTTCTTCTCTTTGGTCTGTTTGGGTGGAAGACTGCACTTACTTATATGATGACAGGTTTAATAATAGCTATGATTTCAGGATATGCAATAGGTAAATTAAGGTTGGAAAAGTATGTTGAAGAATGGGTCTTTAAAATAAAAGCAGAGCATGCGGAAATTGAAGAAACAAGACCCGTCTTTTCAGAAAGAATAAATGCGGGTATTGATGCGGTGAAAGAAATTGTAGGAAAAGTCTGGATATATATTGTAATTGGAATAGCTGTTGGCGCCGGAATTCATGGTTATGTACCGGAAAATTTTATGGCTGGTTTAATGGGTAAGTCGGCGTGGTGGTCTGTTCCGGCAGCCGTGTTAATTGGAGTTCCGATGTATTCAAATGCTGCGGGAATAATTCCGATTGTTCAAGCGCTGCTTGAGAAAGGCGCTTCGCTCGGAACTGTGCTTGCATTTATGATGAGCGTAATTGGGCTTTCTCTGCCCGAGACAATAATTCTTAAGAAGGTTCTGAAGACCCAATTGATTCTTGTATTTGTAAGTGTTGTAGCTGTAGGAATCATTATTGTCGGATATATTTTTAACCTTATATATTGATTAAGAATCAAAACAATACAAAGCATCAGGGGCAGGTACATATTCAATTTAGCGAAAGTGTGTTGATGAAAGCAGTAACAATATTAATAATCATCTTTTTTTCTTTATTAAATTTCCGATGCGGCAGCTCATCTAATTTTGAAAAGAATAAGTCTGCTAATGAGACCGGAAAAACAAAAAGCAATACGGGTAAATCCAAATTAGATTATTCAGGTATTTACCTGGATAACCCGGGAGATCATTCATCTATTTGGTATGTAAATTCCAAAGACAACGTTAAGCAGATGATTCTAAGCTTGCCATCCAATTACGGAATATCCGCAGATAATTTTAAACTCTCACCCTCGTACAGATTTCTCGCTTTTTATGATTATGACTCCTTGAATAATAGAACAAATGTATATTCAATAAATTTAGATAATAGAGAACTAGCCTGGCTTAAGAGCGACCGCGGCAAAAATGGAGTAGACCTGATCTGGGCAAATGATTCTTTACTGTATTGTAATTTAAATTCAGGCGATAATGACTCGTATCCAAGAGAGAAATATACCTCGCTGATAAATGCCGCTAAAAATAAGGCGGTAAAAAATTTTACTCCGGTTAGAGGCAACCGCCTGGTTGGCTGTATAAACAATAAGTATTTGCTTTATAAATTTGATCCGGGCAGCAGCGTATATCAAAATCATTATTATTTAATTGAAAAGAATACTAATAAAATATATAGGGATTTCAAGCAAGAGGATAATTCTAACGGGCTGGTGCATTTTGAAATCTCACCATCCGGTACGGAATTTTTCCATATACCTTATAAAGTTTTTATTAATGGGAAAGGCAAATCTATTAGAGAGGAAGAGATAGTTTTACAAAAGATCAGCGGATCACCGGAAGAATCAATCTCTCATTCACAATCCGGATTTACGAACGTAACATGGTCGCCTTCAGGGAAATATCTTTTTATTTATCGGCAGGACCTGACTATGAACAGCGTGAATAATAAATGCATTATATACGATAATGATTCTAAGAATGAAAGGACTCTGATTAACAATTATGAAGGCAGCGTAAGTGCTGCGGGTTGGTGGGGGGACGAATTAATCCTTCTTTCGGAAGGGGATAAATATACTGTTTATGATCTGAGAAATGACAGAAGTGCCGATATACCTGTAAACGGCAGGATTTTATATCTAAAAGAGGAATAGCGGCGTTACAAATAAAGAAGTATCATCATCAAAGATAACATCTTTCCGAAAGATATAATCTTTTCAACTCCGTCCGCAAGGATGCGATGAATTTTATCCTGAATGAAAGTTGTAACCGAAAATTATTTACAATAACTTTTTTTAAAAAGTCGGTGAGCGGCAGAGAGCTTTTCTTTAATCTGCCTTCTCCCGTAAGCTTTCGGGATTCGGCGGACGAGCCTGCCTACGGTATATTGGCGTCAACTTAGGAATATGAAAATAGAAGCATTTAGTTAACATATTAAATTATATTTTAATTACTTACACAAATTATTAACAAATTAAGTTGACGCCTATGTGCCTACGGTAGGTAGGAAGGTTGGGGATAACCCGCCTGCCGGACAGGGTCTGTTGCTGAACCCTCCGTGATTCTCTGTGCATACTTTGTGCTCTCTGTGTAACTTCTTTTTTCTTAATAAAAAGGAACACAGAGACCACGGAGAACCACTAAGAACCACAGAGAAGTTGTTGTGCAACAGACTCGAACAGGCAGGTTCCCCGTCGCTTGCGACAGAACAGGGTTTGAGGCTTGCCCCGAGGTTCATATTATTGATTTTAAAAATGTTATGGCTGAAATTTATCCGCGAAACTTGTGAAGGAAATAAGAAGGTGTCCGAAAAATAATTATCATTCCAATTTAATCGGGACTGTGAAAATCCGTTAAATCTGTGTCATCAGTGTTCTACTTTCCAATTAAAAATTACTTATAGGCCACCCTCGTAATCGGGAATTCCTCTTTTACCAGGTATTTAAATCTGCCGTCTTCTTTCAAATTATCTTCTATATTGCAAACAAAAAATCTATTATTGGCTGGTGCAATATTTGACTATTGTAATTAAATTTATTGAGAATTTATTTTTCGTTGGAGTCATAATATTTTTTTAATGGGATTTTTAATCCGGTAAAAGATGTATCCGTATAAAAATATTTTAAATAGCAAGGTTGGTTCCGCATTAATAAGCATTACATTGGTACTGCTGGTTAACGAGCTTACCTTGGGGCAATCCAGAATAAACTATGCGGGAAGAAATATATTCATCAGCGGTATGAACGTTGCGTGGGTTAATTTTGCGGCCGATCTAGGTACTGCGCCGCTAGACACCGCAAAGTTTAGAAAAATATTTAGTACTGTGCACGATAACGGAGGGAACGTGATGCGCCTATGGTTGTTTACCGATGGAACTTTAACTCCCGAATATGATGCAGCCGGAAAAGTAGACGGGCCCGGAACTAATGCGGTTAAAGACCTGCAGGCGATACTGAATATAGCTCATCAAAGCAGTTTAGGGCTGCAGCTTTGCCTATGGTCGCACGATATGATGAAGACAAGCCTGCCCCCGGTAGTTTTGGTGCGCAATATAAATTTTTTAATAGATACATCTTATACCTCTGCTTTTCTTAAAAATGCGTTGGCCCCTTTGGTTAAGGCTGTTAAGGGAAATCCGGCAATTACTGGCTGGGAAGTTTTTAACGAGCCAGAGGGCTTTTCAGATGAGTTTGGCTGGAGTAGCAGGGCACATGTTCCAATGGCAGATATTCAAAGGGTAGTAAATCTTGTTGCAGGCGAAATTCATAGAATCGATCCGGGTGCGCTTGTAACTTCCGGCGCCAACTCAATTCAAACATTAACTGATGTTAACGTTATTTCAAAAATAACCGCTCTTGAAAATATTAATTCTCTTTCGAAGGCACAAAGGGATTCTTTGACGGAAATGTTTAATTCAATTCATAGAACTGATTATACTGCCGCTAAGTTTATTAAATATTTACTTATGATTGCATCCATTCCAAACCAAAATTATTACCGGGATGATCGACTGATTGCTGCAGGCGGTGATTCTATGGGCACGTTGGATTATTATAATGTGCATTTTTACGGAATGCAGGCACAGTCGCCTTTCAATCATCCTTATTCAACTTGGCAGCTAACTAAGCCCCTGGTTATAGGTGAGTTCTTTATGCAGGATACTTACGGTGTGCCCTATAATAAGCTTTACGAGCAGCTTTATCAGACCGGTTATGCAGGAGCGATGTCCTGGCAGTGGTGGGGGGACACGCAGGAAAACGATAATGCCAAAAATGAAAACCATGTAAGGACTCTTGCTTCGTTAAATTATATGTTCGACCGTTATAGGAATGATGTTATTGTATTTCCAAAATCCGGAAGGATATATTCATTTAGTGTTACTCCAACAACTATTCAAAAAGGGGATAGTGCGCTGGTTAAATGGGATACCGAACCCGGAGCCGTGATTACATTAAACGGTGAGAGCCTTAAGGCAGCAGGAAGCTTGCCGGTTAATCCTGCTATTAGTACGAAATATACTTTGAAGACTAAAGGTGATGTTTCGGATTCTTCGTCGGTGATGCTTACGGTTTTACCGTCAGGACAAATAATAGTGTTCAAGGCTGTTCCCCCTGTTATAGGCGCGGGTGAAAGCAGCTCTCTCGTTTGGCAGGTTGTTAAAGGCTCTGCTGTAACACTAAACGGGCAGCCGGTATCTGTTAAGGATTCTATTTCTGTTTTTCCAGATTCGTCCCATAATACTTATACATTAATTGCTCAGGGGGATATCCGTGATTCAAGCACGGTTACTGTAAATATACTTCCGGCAGATCAGGTTGACAGGGCTTTAGGCAGCAGCGTTACGGTTTCATCGAATGATTCGATTTCATATCCTTACAGTAAGCCGGAGAATTTAATAGACGGGAACAGCTATACCAGATGGCAGGCGAATAAAGGCAACAGTCAGTGGGTTCAGCTAGACCTCGGCAGGCAAATTCAAATTAGTAAAATAATAATACGATGGTACAGCCGGTCTTACGCCAGTACTTATAAAGTACAAATTTCCGATGGTTCAAAGGGGTGGCAGCAATTATACTCTACTTTCAACGGAACAGGCGGAGTTAATAATGTAGAGACTCTGGATAACTTAAGCGGAACCGGAAGATATGCGGCTTTTTTATTGCAGGTCGCTGCGTACGGTACAATTTCAATAAATGAAATTGAAATATACGGTGTACCCGAATCTACCGGAGTTAACAATAAAACCGTGGTACCTTCGGAATATTCCCTTGAGCAGAATTTTCCGAATCCATTTAATCCTACTACCGTAATTAGATACTCATTACCCAGTGCATCTGATGTTAAATTAACGGTATATAACCTGCTTGGAGAAAAAGTAGCAACGCTTGTTGACGAACGGAAATCTGCCGGCAGTTACAATATAGCCTTTAACGCCTCAAACTTAAGCAGTGGTATTTATTTTTATTCGCTTCGTGCAGGTAATTTTTTATGTACAAGGAAAATGGTTTTGCTGAAATAACGACATTTGTCGCTTGCCGGATGAATCTCTTAAAACGTATCTTCAGTTCAGATGATAATTTTTTTTAATCTCTAATTCCCCGACGCTTGCGTCGCGGGTTACAATTTTATAACGAAGGTCGAGGATTGAATACCTCGACCGAGAGTAAAAGCCCTTCCCCTGGGGAAGGGTTGGGATGGGCTTTTATTCATACCTTAATGATTTTACCGGATTAACAGACGAAGCTCGGACAACTTGAAATCCTACTATAAGAAGCGCTGAGACAAGGACAATGATGCCGGCAAGGATAAAAACCCAGATTTGGACTTCAGTTCTGTAAGCGAAATCCTGCAGCCATTTATTCATTAAATAAAATGCGGCAGGCCAGGCAACAATATTCGCAATCAAAACCCACTTTGAATATTCTTTTGTCAGCATAATAATTAAGGACGACACTGAGGAGCCCAATACTTTTCTTATCCCTATTTCTTTTCTTCTTAACTCTACAGAAAAGGAGACAAGGCCGAGAAGACCGAGCAAAGCTACAAAAATTGCCAAGCCGCTGAATATAAAGAACGCTTCGCGGAACCTGAATTCCGTCCGGTAAATATTATCGAACCGGCTGTTTAGGAAGAAGTAATTAAACGGAAGCATTGGTGCAAATTCGCTCCATACTTTTTGAACGGAATTCATAACCAGTGTAATGTTGCCGCTTCCAAGTTCAATCGATATAAAAT
>JAKAJV010000093.1 GCA_021813585.1 Bacteroidota bacterium
GACTCCCGTTATCAAATATATAAAAGCCGGAAACGGCGTTATACTTATCGTAATTTATCGCAGCATTGTTATTAGAAGACTGCTGATTTCCCTGGGAAGAAGATGAACCGGCTTTATACGGCTTTTCAATTTCATTGAATATCTGTCCGGTGTAAGTAAGCCTTGATGCGGGAGAACTGTATTGATACCGGTAGAAATTAACATTGCCCGGAAACTTATCCGGCTTTTCACTGACAATTACATTTTTATCGTTCTGTGAAAAGCTTTTTAAGTAGTCTACATTACCAGGTTGCGGCTGGTTAATATTCTTTTGAATATTATCCAGGCCTGCTGTGTAACGAATGCCTTCAACATAAACCGGGTTATTTGAAATTGAGTTCATAGTTTAAAAATTTTCTACCTAACAATAGTAATTTAAACCGTCATTTTCAACACATATTTATGCGAATAAAAATTCCGCGTAACCATAAGCGGTAATCATAATCTCAGGCTATAGTATTGCCGCTTAAATTTTTTTTGTGTCAAGATATTTCATTTGTTTTTCCTTGAACTTGATCTTGAACTTAAACTTGCGCTTTAGCCGCTATGGCTTATAAAGAATATAATTTCCGTCCGGTAAAATACGTTGACTATTAAATAAATGAATACACATTAAGAAATCTTCTTGACTATATTTAAAAATTTTTCCATCTTGAATTTGCAGTAAGGACTACTCAAAAAATAAGAGTCTTTTGTTATTCGGAGTATTTTGTCTTATTTTTACTAAAACTTTTGATTAAAAATTGCGGAGTAATTTATGACTAACCAAGTACCCAGGACTTTAATAATCGGAAGCGCGGTAACAATCCTAATTCTGATAATCATTTATTTGTTCACCAAGCTGCCTTCCGGAGGAGAAAGCAAAACCGCAGAGCAAATCTCTTACAGCGGTGCCGACAAATGCGCTGCCTGCCATAGAAGAGTTACACCGGATATCGTTAATCAGTTCGCGCTAAGTACCATGGCAAGAGCGGGTGTAAGATGCACCGACTGCCATGTAGTGGACCGCTCTAATCCGATGGGAAAAGAGCATGAGGGATTTTTCATAACTGCATCTCCTACTCCAAAGCAATGCGCAAACTGCCATCCTGCCGAGACCAAACAGTTTGAGCACAGCAGGCACGGCGGACCTGCATGGGTTGCACTAAGCGGTTTTGCCGATTTTAGTGCCGACCAAAAGAAAACCGTAGAGCAGATACCCGAAGTTAACCGCGGACCCAACGGAATTATTACTGCTACAAGAAATGCTCTTTTCGATATGGAAGGTCCATCGGTTACTCCTGCCGCGTGCCAGACGTGTCATTCCATCGGCAAACCCAATGCAGACGGCAGTATAGGCAATTGTAATAAATGCCATATGAGGCACGAATTTTCATTGGAACAGGTTCGCAAGCCCGAAATCTGCGGACAGTGTCATCTCGGCCCCGATCATCCTCAAACGGAAATTTACCATGAATCCGCACACGGCGTTATGTACCAGACCGAAGGCGATAAATGGAACTGGCGGCAGAAGCCTGGCAGATTAACTACCAGCGATATGCCCGCGCCTACCTGCGCCACATGCCATATGAGCGGCTTCGGAAACCAAGGCACTACCCACGATGTGGGACAAAGACTATCGAAGTTTTTATTCGCCGCAGTTACAACAGACAGACCGAACGCAGTAGAAGGAAGAGAAGCGATGAAAGCTATATGCGCTAACTGTCATTCTTCAAGATTTGTCGACGAACAATATGCAAAGGCCGACAGCGTTACCGCCTTTGTGAATTCTAAAGTTAAACAAGCCAATGATATTATGGAAGGTCTGGTGAAAGACGGCATTATTTCAAACAAGCCTTTCGCAAGTCCAATTAGCTTTGATGCCTTTGATCTATGGCATTATTACGGCAGGACAGCCAAGTTCGGTGCATACATGCAGGGGCCTGACTATGTTCAATGGCACGGAGTTTATCCTCTGCTTCAGCAGCTTGCAAAGGTAAAAGCCGAAGCGGCAGAATTAAGAGCCGGGCATAAGCGCGGAGGAAGGCTATGAGCGATGTTAATATTTTTCACCTGGCCAATATAAGGCTCCCTATGGAAAAGAACCGCCTGCTTCTGATCTTTGTTGGGATAAATTTGATGTTTACCGGAATAGACGTTGCGCTTGCTCATTCAATTAACCGGTTTGTGCCGGTATATGAATGGATACCGATTTTGTTTTTCCCGTTCGGTGCTGTCTCGTGCATTGTAATTGCGTTTCAATCCGTGCCGAAGAAATTTCCGGCTTTAATTCATATTGCATTGATGACGGCCGGAATTCTGGTCGGTGTAATAGGTACGGCCTTCCATGCCAACGCAGTATTGAACCCGCAGGGATACCTAACATGGGCCTGGGTAGTTTTCGGCTCACCCATACTAGCACCTCTAGCCTTTGCCGGTATATCCCTGCTGGGCCTTTACGCAATTACGGAAGAAGTTAACGGAGAGCCCGGCATGCTAAAAGTGCCCGGGCTGGGAATGTTCAAAGCGCCCATTTCTAGGGACAGGCATTTTATGTGGCTGGTAGGTTTGGGATTTGCCGCAAGCGCGGTTACTTCGATTATAGACCATGCCCAATACGGCTACTCGTTTTATAAAATGATCCCAATCGTTTACGGCTTGTTCGCAACCTCCGTAGTTATTTATTTATCCATTGCAAAGAAGTGGACCAGGGGAGATGCACTGGTTTATTTCTGGACTATGATTGCGGCTGTAGTAATCGGCGTTCTGGGTTTCGGATTTCACCTTTCTGCCGACCTGGCAGGTACGGGTTCATTCAGCATGGAAAGAATACTTGCCTTCGCCCCCATCCTGGCCCCGCTGCTCTACAGCGACCTAGGGATGCTCGGACTACTTGTAGTTGCTCAGCCGGGCAATAAGGAAGCCGGGCAGAACAATTAATTTTCTTAACAAATAGATGATAGGTTTGCTTTGTTTAAAAATAATGCAGACGTATCATCTAAAATATTTTTCTTCCGTCTACAAACTGTACTATTAATATTCAATTTGATATTTTAATAGCAGGTCTTATCTTGATTACCAATAATCCGGATTTTATTTTAAGGTAAACAATCAGAGTTAAAAAAATGAGCGCACCATTTAATAAACTCGGTTTGGCAGTAACGTTTTCGCCTACCGGCAGGGCTCTTTTAAAGGAAGCCCACAGGCTGAAGAAATTATTCGACTCAAAACTTGTATTAATCCACTGCGGCAAGAAGGATAGTCAAACCGAAGAGAAGCTTCAAAATCTAATTGAAAATTCGGGCATTGACGACAGCTCACTAGAGATTACCTGGACTGAGGGAGAGCCCGCTAAATCGATAATAAAAAGCAGTGTGCATTCCGGAGTAGACCTTTTAATAATAGGCGCTCTCGAAAAGGAGCCTATGATGAAATACTATCTGGGCTCGGTAGCCAGAAGGATTATGAGGGAAGCCTACACTTCGGTGCTCATTCTTAAATCGCCGTCGGAAGAGCCTGCACAATTTAAAAAATTTTGCGTCTCTACCGACTACTCGTCCGAGAGTGAAAAAGCAATTATACTGTCTCATAACTTTGCCAAGCTGGAAAACGCCGATGAATTTTTAATAGTCAGGAATTACGACGTGCCTGCACTATCCAGCACGATTATGAATACCGGCAACTCAATCGAGACGAAAGTATTAATAGACCAGATGCAGGTTGAAGAAGAAGATAAGATGAATCTGTTTATAAAGGAGCTGGGTATACACGATATTAAAATAACTGCAAAATGTGTTTTCGGCCGGGAAGGCTGGGAAGCAGGAAATTTTGCGCGCAGCCACGATGTAGACATATTTGTAGTTTCGGCCGGCTCAAAAAAATTCAATATACTAGACAGAGTGTTTCCTAACGAGCTTGAATACCTTTTTAAAGTCCTGCCCTCAAACCTCCTAATTATCCGGTAGACTATTATGCATTTTACCTCCGGAAATATTACTACCTTCTTGCTTAGCCTTAGCATAATGCTGTTGTCTGCCAAGCTATTAGGAGAGCTCTTCAACAAGATAGGACAGCCGGCTGTTGTGGGCGAGATTATTGCAGGCATAATTTTAGGGCCTACTGTTTTCGGATGGCTTATGCCGCAGGTATTTACTTCGTTGTTCCCGACAAACAACGAGGTGAAAATTGCACTTGACGGAATAGTTAACCTTGCGGTGATTCTGCTGCTGCTTGTATCAGGCTTAGAGGTCGACCTTTCCGTTATTGTAAGGGAAAGAAAATCGGCATTTCTTACCGGAGCGATGGGAATTATTATACCTTTTATACTGGGATTCGCAGTTTCGCTTTCATTCCCCTATTTGATGGGCTTGAAAGATGAGAGCATGAAGATGATCTTTGCAATTTTTATGGGCACTGCACTTTCAATTTCCGCACTGCCTGTAATTGCAAAAACGCTTATGGACCTTAACATGTTCAAAACGAATATAGGGCACATCATTATTGCAGCGGCAATGTTTAACGACCTTATCGGCTGGCTGATCTTTTCGGTAATACTTAGTCTGATAGGTGCCAGCAACCACGGACTAAGCGTTTGGCAGACAATTTTATTGGTTCTAGTGTTTACTATATTCATCCTTCTAATCGTAAGAAAATTGTTCAACCTGGCCTTGCCCTGGGTACAAAAGAAATTTTCTTACCCCGGCGGCGTTCTCAATTTCATATTGATTTTAGGATTCTTGGGAGCGGCTTTTACCGAATACATCGGCATACATGCTATATTCGGCGCATTCATAGTCGGTATAGCCGTCGGCGATTCGGTTCACATAAGAGAACAAACTAAAGAAGTAATCCAGCAGTTCATAACCAACATATTTGCCCCTCTCTTTTTTGTATCTATCGGGCTGCGGATAAATTTTATTACCAATTTCGATCCTGTTATGGTAATAATAATTCTGGTTCTTGCCTTTGCAGGTAAGATAGCCGGATGCACGTTAGGCGCCAGACTTTCCAGCATGAAGGCCAATGAATCTTTTGCCATAGGCTTCGGTATGAACTCCAGAGGAACGATGGAGATAATCTTAGGGCTAATTGCTCTGCAATACGGCTTGATACACGCAAACGTATTTGTTGCCCTAGTAATTATGGCAATAATTACTTCCATCTCCAGCGCACCGTTTATGAAGTATTTTCTCAGGGCAGAAGAAAGCTTGTCTTCACTGCTGAAGCCCGATTTTATTTTATTTACAGACATTCACGACAAGAAGGAGTTGATCGGCCTGCTGGTTAATGCAATCGGGCATCATTTTAAAATTAATAAGACTGAAATACTTGACGAAGTTTTAAAAAGAGAGGACATAATACCTACCGGCATCGCTAACTATCTTGCCATACCGCATGCAAGGATAAATATTAACAAGCCGGTAATTGCTGCGGCTATCAATAAGCAGGGCATCGACTTTGAGGCAGAAGATAAAATACCTTCTCAAATTATTTTCCTGCTGCTTACCCCAAAAGATAAAAACGAGCTTCAGCTTAAGCTGCTGGCAGATATTGTAAAGCTTTTTAAAGACAAGGACAGGGCGGAAAAAATATTATCGTTAAGAAATAAAGAACAGGTAATCGGCCAATTAAAATTGAGCGCCTAAATCTTCCTACCCAATATTTTTAAGAGACAAAATAGGGTAAAAATCCATACATGATTGCATAGTTATAGAATATATTTTAAATTGTAAATAGTAATTGCGGATTGTCATAATCACTTTTTGAAAATTAATATTCTGCCTTCTTGGTTTTAAAATATCTACAAATTCCTAAGAGGAAGAATTACGCCCTTAGCAAAAATGTTAAATCAATGGTATGAACCTCGGGGCAAATCCCGAACATTGTTCCGTCGCAAGCGACGGGGAACCTGCCCGTCCGGCAGGCGGGTTATACCCAACCTTCTCGTCCGCCGTATCCCGATTCATCGGGAGAAGGCGGATTAAAAAATTATTTTTCATCCAGTTTAATAAAAAGCTAAATGAAAACAATCATTCTATACATAGCTTTAATCGGAATACTATTTATTGGTCTTCTGGCAATATTAAGGCTTGGAGAAAAAATAAAAGCGCCCCAGAACGTTTCCGGCAAATGGCGGATTGATGCCGGTTTCGTAAATTCTATTCATAACAGCTGCACACCGGTTTATTTACCCAAGAAAGACCCCTTAGTTCAAATAGAACAATCAGGCATTCATTTAACCGTTTATTTTAACGACCCCGCGAAGACCGAATTACACGGCAAGCTGGCTAACGACAGCATGTTCTTCGAGCAAGAACTTAATGTAAAGAATGATTTTCAGAATTTATGCGGAAAGAAGACTAAAGCCGACCTCTCTGCTGTAATTGAAAAGCTTCCTGATAATTCTTATGAATTAATAGGAACATGGTCAAATCCGGATTGTAAAGAGTCGCATAGTATTGAATTTAACGCCGTCGAAATACCGAAGGGAAAGAGGTAACACGATGAGTATCCTTCTATTGCTGATAATACAAATAGCAGTGATAATTATTACTTCACGTGTAATCGGATTTTTATTCCGGAAGATACATCAGCCGCAGGTTGTTGGAGAAATGGTTGCGGGTATAATATTAGGCCCGTCGGTACTTGGATGGCTGTTCCCGGGCGTCTCGGCATTTATTTTTCCCGCCGCCAGCTTAAAGTTTCTAAATACACTAAGTCAGCTGGGGCTTTTATTATTCATGTTTATAGTCGGTCTTGAACTCGACCCAAAACTTTTAAAAGGGCGCGGACACGCCGCCGTTTTAATTAGCCATGTAAGCATAATATTCCCATTTATACTAGGTACAATTCTCTCGTTATATCTTTATCCGCTGCTTTCGAACAATTCAGTTACATTTACTTCATTCGCGCTCTTTATGGGTGCTTCGATGAGTATTACCGCCTTCCCAGTATTGGCCAGAATATTAAGCGAGAAGAATTTAATTAAGACAAGAGTAGGCGCAGTTACTATAGCTTGTGCAGCAGTAGACGATGTAACGGCCTGGAGTATACTTGCAATAGTTATTGCTATTGTCCGCGCTGGTTCCGGTAAGATGCCTGCATGGCTTACAATAGCAGGGGCTGTTGCATTTATTTTGATGATGATATTTGTTATCCGCCCCATAGTAGCAAAGCTTGAAACCTACTTCAAGATAAGAGGCAACAAAATAACCAACGATATTCTGGGGATGGTAATCCTGCTTATGCTTCTATCGGCATGGACGACCGAATGGCTCGGTATTCATGCACTCTTCGGCGCATTCTTTATGGGCGCTATGATGCCCCGAAACAAGGGCTTCCTTAAACCGATTATAGAGAAGCTGAACGATATTACCCTGGTGCTTCTTCTTCCTATATTTTTCGCGCTTACAGGATTAAATACAAGTATCGGGCTAATCAGCGGGGGCGAAATGTGGTTCTATTTACTACTTATTTTAACAGCAGCAGTGGCGGGCAAGCTTGGCGGCGCTGCGATTTCGGCAAGGATAAGCAATCTAAATTGGCGCGAATCGGCGGGATTGGGCATTCTTATGAATACACGCGGACTGATGGAATTAATTATATTATCGATCGGCCTGCAGTTCGGCGTTATTTCTCCGGCGCTGTTTGCAATGATGGTTATGATGGCACTTGTTACGACTTTTATGACAACGCCTTTCTTCGAGTGGGTATACCCCAATAAACTTATAAGAAAAGAAATAGCAGAAGCGGATATTGAGAAGCAGAGATACAAGATTTTAATTCCCGTCTCTTTTCCTTCTTCAGGCCCTGGCCTGTTAAAGATAGCATCCTTAATTTCATCAAGCAGCAGTCTAAAGGTTTATGCGCTCCATCTAATACGGGCAAGCGATATTTCAATATCAAATTTAGCAGACAGCAACGGGCTTTCTCAAAACATTGAAGCTCTTAAGCCGTTGATAGATTTGGCGGGTGAAAAATCTATTCCGGTGCATCCGCTTTCTTTTGCAACAAGGAGCGCCGCAAATGATATAATTCAAATAGCGGATATAAAGGATGTAAACCTTATTCTGATGGGCTGGCACAATCCTATCCTAACAGAGAGTATTTTAAGCGGAACAGTTAATGAGGTTATGCAGAGTGCAAAAACGGATGTGTGCGTTTATTTGGAGCGGCAGTTTAATCCTTATAAAAATATCCTTGTGCCGTTTAACGAAGGCGTTCATGATAGGGGCGCTTTAGAATTAGCGCATCGAATCGCAGTTAATACAAACGGCCAGGTGACGCTTCTTCATATTATAAAGCCGAAGAATTTACCGCCGGTTGAGACGGATAATCAGACGCTGTCGGATAAAATTCCCCAGGCCAGAGGCATTGAAGAATTTCCCGGCGATAACGTTAAATTAGAAGTAGTTGAAAGCGATACTCCTTTGGATACTGCGATAGAAATTTCTAAAAAAAATTATGATCTGGTTGTTGTGGGTTTATCCGAAACCTGGGGACTGGAACCTTCACTCTTCAGCAAAAGGCATGAAAGACTTGGACGCGAATGCCCGGCTTCGCTTTTAATCTTACGGAAATATGTTCCAGAAAGCTAGAGACAAATAGTTTTTTTAAGAGGCCGATCTTCCGGCGGGATTCAGATTTCCTCGGTGTGCTGTTTTGCCCAAGAGGAAAGGTACTTGTTAAATATATTCGACTTGGAAATAAAGCCGAGGTATCTGTCGTTCCCGGTTACTGCCAAATTCCAGATGTTGTTCTCCTCAAACTTTTCCAGGGCAAAATTCAAATCGGCATCTATGTCTATCGATTGAAAATTCGTATTCATTATTTCGTAAGCAAGTATAACGTCGTATACATCTTCGTTAAGCAAAATTTCCCTTATATCGTCCAGTGTAATTATGCCGAGAAGCTTCCCGCCGTCGTTAACGACGGGAAATAAATTACGCTTGGAATGGACTATGTTTTGAATAATCTCCCTAAGCGGGGTCTGAGGATGCAGTATTATAAAATTTGTTTCGATTATATCGCTTACTTTAAGCTGTCTTACAAAATATTTTTCCTTTTCGGATCTGAATTTAATTCCCCTTTCCACAAGCGGGGCAGTATATATTGATTCCTGATGGAAGTACCTGGATATAAAGAACGAGAGTGCGGTTACAATCATTAGCGGAACAATTAATTGGTATCCGCCGGTTACCTCTGCGCCTAAAAATATACCGGTTAAGGGCGCATGCAGAACGCCGCTTAGAATTCCCGCCATCCCTACAACAATAAAATTCGGATGGCTGAGGTTTGCAATACCCAAATAGCCCATCAGATGAGCAAGGAAGAATCCGGTGAAGGCACCGGTAAAAAGCGACGGCGCGATAATTCCGCCGTTGCCGCCGGACCTTAATGTTATTTCCGTAGCGAATACCTTTGTAAAAATGATAATGGCCGAAATAATTATTACCGCAAGATTCTTATCTATATAGTTGGTTATAAAAGCAGCAGGCAATATTTTATAATACTGACCGGCCAATAAATATTTAACGGCAATATAACCTTCGCCGTACAGCGGCGGCAGCAGAAAAACCAGCATGCACAATATTACTCCGCCAATAAGCATCCTCGAATATCTCTTCTTAATTTTTTTAAAATATTTTTCAATGAGGAAAGTAACTTTGATATTATAAAAAGAAATTACACCGCAAAGAATTCCGAGGATGATATAAAACGGGATGGCGTTCATCTGCCAGCCTTTGGTAACGAGATAAAAAATCTGCCCGCTGTAAAGGAACCTGGACACAACCGCAGCGGAAGCCGAGGATATAAGCAGCGGAATAAAATAAGGAATTGAGAACTCCGGCAGTAAAATTTCCACTGCGAATATTACGCCCGCAATAGGACTGTTAAATATAGCGGAAATACCTGCCGCCGATCCGCAGGCAAGCAGAACCGTTCTTAGCTTATAATTAAATTTTAATTCCTTGGCCAGGTTGGAGCCTATTGCCGCACCCGTAATAACAATAGGTGCTTCAAGGCCTGCAGAGCCGCCGAAACCGACCGACAAGCCGCTCGTGATGTAATGAGATACAATGTCCTGCTTGGGTACATCCGAGGCTTTCCTGGTTATAGATCGGAA
>JAKAJV010000064.1 GCA_021813585.1 Bacteroidota bacterium
TTGAGTGTCATACCCGCGAAAGCGGGTATCCAAGATGCGAAAATATGATAAAAAATGGATTCCCACTTTCGTGGGAATGACAATGCGGACATCAAAATGTATTCCTGCGTAACATGAGTTATTAATTACAGAAGAGAAAATGTCATTCCGAAGTTTAGCGTTTGTTTTAATTTTATTATATTAGTTAGCAGTAGGCAATATGCAAAATGAGTACGATATAATTGTAGTCGGCGCAGGCCCAGCCGGATCGATGGCGGCAAGGTTTGCTGCCGAACAGGGCGTTTCGGTCTTGATGCTGGAAAAGGACAGGGATGTAGGCTACCCGGTGCGGTGCGGAGAAGCCGTAAGCAAAACCGGGGTGGAAGAATTTATTGCGCCGGACGAAAGATGGATTGCCGCGCATATAAATAAATTTTCCCTAAACTCGCCGGACGGCAGCGAGGCGGTAGTTGAATTCGGAGATGCAGGCTACGTTCTGGAAAGGAGAATCTTTGATTATGAGCTGGCAAAAGCCGCAGCAGCAGCGGGCGCCGAAGTTTTAACCCGGGCATATGTGAACGGATTACTCATCGAAGACGGAAAGGTGTGCGGAGTAAAATATGAATACCGCGGAGAGCAGAAAGAATTAAAGGCTAAAGTTGTAATAGGCGCTGACGGAGTAGAATCGAGAGTGGGAAGATGGGCTGGGCTGAAGACCCATATTCATTTTAAAGATATGGAGTGCTGCGTACAGGTAACCGCATCAAATATAAAAATTGATCCAGGTACATTGTACTTTTATTTCGGAAAGGACTACGCACCGGGCGGATATTTCTGGATATTCCCGAAGGGAAAAGAAACTGCAAATATAGGCCTAGGCATAAGCGGGATGGTAGGGAAAAAAAGATCCTCGCTTTCTTACCTGAATAACTTTATGGAACGGAATTTCCCTTCGGCTCCGGTACTAACATCTATAGCCGGAGGAGTGCCCGGCACAATTACACTGGAAAAGATTTCCGCTCCGGGAATAATGCTTGCGGGCGATGCAGCCAGGCAAGTTAATCCTTTAAGCGGCGGCGGAATTGCAAGCGGGATGATTGGCGGAAGCATTGCGGGCAGAATAGCAGGCGAAGCCGTAAAGATGAATAAACCTAATCATATACTTACCTACGACAAAGCATGGCACGAAAGGTTAGGCAAGAGGCACGAAGTTTTTGAGAGAATTAAAAACGGCATCTATAATTTCCCGGATGAAAAATTTAACAAGATAGCCCACTCGTTTAATAAAATTCCGCATTCCAAAAGAACCCTGGGTAGATTATTCACAACGGCACTTGTTAACCAGCCGTCGCTGCTGGTTGATGTTGCCAAGGTATTCATTATATGATTCGTAAAATTATTTGAGACTGATATGACAGGTTCAATTAAGAGGAAAGCTAAAACAGGAGTATTGCTTGTAAATCTAGGAACACCGGACAGCACTTCGGTTGCAGATGTTAGGAAATATCTTTTCGAGTTTCTTAACGATCCCCGTGTAATCAATCTGCCGTGGCTGCTTCGTAAGTTTTTAGTGAACGTAATTATAGTACCCTTCAGAGCCCCCAAGTCCGCAAAAATTTACGAGCAGTTATGGACGAAGGACGGATCGCCTTTGATTATATACGGCAGCAAAGTTAAGGAGAAATTGCAGAACGAGCTAGGCGGCGGGTTTGAGGTTGAGCTTGCAATGCGGTACCGTAATCCCGGCTTAGATGCCGTGCTGGAAAAGATGCGGATAAAGCAGCATAAGAGAATTATAGTTATTCCGTTGTTCCCGCAGTATGCATCCGCAACTACAGGCTCGGTTGCCGAAAAGGTTATGGGTATCGTCGGCAAATGGTGGGTAATTCCCGAAATAAAAATTGCCGGGCAGTTTTACGATGATGAAGGTTTTTTAAATTCGTTTGCAGAAAGAGCAAAGCAGTACAGGATAGAGGAGTACGACCATGTACTGTTCAGCTACCACGGGCTGCCGGTAAGGCAAGTAGATAAAGTTTATGTGGACGGCAAGCCTTGCGCAGACCATAACTGCGAGAACGAGATAAATGATGACAACCGGTTCTGCTATAAAGCTGCGTGTTATGCAACTACAAGGCTGCTAGCAGAAAAGCTGAATCTTTCCGGAGAAAGGTATACCGTTTGTTTTCAGTCGCGCCTAGATAAAGATTGGCTTGAGCCTTTTACCGATAAAGTAATAATCCAAAAAGCAAAAGAAGGAGCCAAGAAGATACTGGTGTTTAGTCCGGCGTTCGTAGCCGACTGTCTGGAAACAATTGTTGAAATAGGGATTGAATATCAAAAGCTGTTTGAAGAGCATGGGGGAAAAAAGATTCAACTGGTGGAAAGTTTGAACGACCATCCGCTATGGATTGAAACGCTCAGAAAAATGGTGCTTAAACATGCGATCTAAGGAATCCAAACCGGTGCGCCGCTTATCGGCATGCTCAAATATTTTTTACTATCGCACTCATTTGTTTTATTGCCTGCTTGTTAAGCAATTCCAGGCGTTCCGACTGAGAGAATCCGCGCTCGATCAATTGCGAGTCCATACTTTCCAGGCCGGTCAAAATAATCATTTGTTCCATCGTGCAGTAATCCTTGGGGCAGCCCTTTTTGCCGGCATTCTGCTCACGCCATTGTTTTGCAGTAAAACCGAACATAGCAACATTTAAAATATCCGCTTCGCCCTCATAAAGATAATCCATCTGCTCAACGGTAACCGGTTTGGGAATAAAGCTTTCTTTATCAGCCCGGCCGCTTATCTTAATGTGAATTTTTGAAAGTATCTCTTTTAGATTACACTCCAGAGACTTCTCGAGGTTCTCCTCGGCTTTTAAGCGATGGTACTCCTTTAACAAGAAAATTTTAAAATCCGGGCTAAGCCATAAACCGAATTCAAATGCTATATCCTTATGAGCAAAAATCTCTTCGCCCTTGTTGCCTTTCCTAAAAGCTAGCCCTATTGCCCCCGACCTATCAATCCATTCTTTAAGGAGGTCCGTAAAATGACCGGTGGAACCGGCATCTGCCGCATTCTTGAAATCGGAAAATTTAAAACCGGGATTATTAAACTTTTCCCAGGAAACCAGGAACTCCAACGTGTTACTGCTGCTCAACCAGTCCTTAAGAATTTGCTCACCGCCAAAGCTTTCTGCAACATCGGTTAGGGAAAGGTATTCCGCATCTTTTAATTGAAGAGATGAAATTCCGTTCGTTGAAATATTATTTTTAATATTCATGTTGCCCCCGTACCCGTTAAATTTATTAGAAAAATTTATAACTCCAACGCATAGAGCATAGCGCAAAGTGCATAGGTTCGCAAACGCTATGCTCTATGCGCTCTGCCCTTTGCAAAATTCATTTACATTTTCCACAAGTTTTGACAACTAAGTTTTTTACTGTAGGAAATATTAAGAAAAATTCTACTCCAAATTAATATTTTTCTTCTAATTTTGCTTAATGTGATATTAAAACTGCCGGCTTTGACAACAAAGTCAAAATATGTTATAATTTGACATCTCATTTTAACATATCATAGAAAAAATTGAAAGGAGTAAAATATGCCTGTTAGGAAAGCTAATGCAGAATGGCGAGGAGATTTGATAAAAGGAAGCGGAAACATCAGTTCGGAATCCGGAGTACTTAAAAACGTTAATTACAATTTCATATCGAGATTTGAACAGGGAAAAGAGACCAACCCGGAAGAATTGCTGGGTGCAGCGCACTCGGCATGCTATTCAATGGCCCTTTCCAATGCTTTATCGAAAGCAGGGTTTAAGGTTAACTTTGTAAGGACTGAAGATAAAGTTCATATTGAAAAGCTTGAAGCAGGCTTTACGATAACAAAGATTGAAATTAATACCGAAGGGAATATCGAAGGAATTGACGAGACAGCTTTTAAAACCCAGGCTGAAGATGCCAAGAAAAACTGCCCGGTTTCCAGAGCACTTACCGGTGTTGAGTTTGTTCTGAATGCAAAGCTGGTAAAATAACCTAATGGATGTATCGCTCATTTATTATGACTTAACCGATTATTACCCGGCAAAAATAAATGAGCGGTACAAGCTTTGTCCTTTGATGTTCTTTATTAATCTGTTACCAGGCTGCTGAACTCCGGGTGCCGGTCGATATAAGTCTCAACGTATGAGCATGTTGGTATAATTTTAAAATTATTCTTCTGTGCGAATAAAAGTCCTTCGTGTACAACTTTTCCGGCTATACCCTTTCCTCTAAGTTCAGGCGGAACATACGTCTTAATCATGTTAATTACATTGGGCCCGGTAAAGATATATTTTAAGTACGCCTCCTTGCCGTCTAAAATTGCAAAAAACCTTTGGTTATAAGTGTCGTGCTTTATTTCGAGTTCCATATTTATATTTCGCTTAAAATTATTTGTAAATGTTGATGGCGAAGTTAGCAAAAAATTATTTAATTGTGCCGGAACCGGACAAAATTGAAAACAAGAAAAAATAAAAAGCCGAATATTTTCTTTATTGCACTCGGTCTCTTGGCCTTGGGCTGTGGTTCTTCGGCCAATACTGCACAGGCGGTAAAGGAATTAACCGGCCAGGTTGTAGTTGTAGGCAACGAACCGTTCACAAATCTTGCGTTAAAGACGGATTCGGCTAAAGTTTATATACTGAAATGCGATAATAAAATGAAAACTTTGCTTCAGCAAAGCCAGGGCAGAATTGCTAAAGTGTTTTATAAAAACGAGGATAATTCAGTGAAGCCCGCAGTAATTTATGTTGAGCATGTTGAGTTTATTTCAAAGAAGATCCGCTAAAAGCCTTCAAGATGCAATCTGGATAAATCTTGCAGATAAGATTACTTTGCATTTATGTTTCGGCTTAACAATAAACCGGCTTAAACATAAAAGCGATTTAGTTTGACGGTATATAACATTTAATTTTTACACCGGCATTTGGACTTTTTAGGTAACATTATTTTATTTTAATTAATTTCAAAAAAGCGGGCTTGTTTTATATAATGATAAAGAGGTAACGATGCGTTTTATTTATGGAGTCTTTCTAATAATAGTTCTTACGGCCTCCGCCGGACTTGCTCAGAAGAGAATTATTTTACCGGTTCAAAAGGAACCTACTATAAAATCCTACTCTATGGGCGGCAGCATATTAATGCAAAAGCAGTACAAGGATGCGGCAGATTATATTAAAGCGCATCCAGATTATATATCCAAAATGAAATTAAGAAAAACCACCGTATGGAATTTTACCGTCGGCTCTGCAAAAAGCTGGTGGGCGTATAATTACGGCACAGGTTCATATTACCAGGTCGCTTCTACCTGCAGAGGCATAGGCATTAACTGCTATGTATTTGTCGAGAACACTTCGTGGACAAGCGGGAAAGTAAACCAAGCCGTTGTAGATTCGGTAATAAATGATTTTGATAATAAGACTCCATCCAACCCTAACAAAGGCATCTATCAAACCGATGTCGATACGTTCGGCAACCCGCCTAATGTAGACGGCGATCCGAAAATTATAATTGAAATACTCGATATTAAAGACGGCTATAACGGTACAGGCGGATGGGTGGCCGGATATTTCGATCCTACCAACGAAATAGACCAGATGCAAAGCAACATTGCCGAGATATACTATATGGACTGCAGCCCTACGGCTCTTACAACATCCGACGGACTGAAAGTTGCGCTTGAAACCTGCGCTCACGAATTCCAGCATATGATAAATTGGAACTATCATCAAGCGAACCCCGAGCTTACTTTTATAAACGAAGGCTTGTCTATGTTTGCCGAGGTAAATTGCGGCTATCCGCCTTCGTTCCAATCTTTGTATGCCGGCGAGCCCAACCACTATCTCTTCGATTGGCGGGGAAGCAACAGCACTCTGGTGCTTAACGATTACGGCAGGGCTCAGAGATTCTTTATGTACTGGGCTGATCAGTTCGGAACAGGAATTTTTAAAAACATTGTCCAGGATAACTTGACCGGATTAAGCGGGTTAGAGCACATGTTGTCCTCAACCAATCAGACATTAAATTTTACACAGCTTTTTGAGAATTGGGAGGTAGCTAATAAACTGAACAACTATTCGGTTAATCCGGCTTACGGATATACTTATCCCAACCTGCCATCTTCGTACGGCAAGACTTTCTATTTACCCGGCGTTTCGGAAACAGATACAGTAAGGCCGCTTGCAGCAGAATATTATACCTTTACCGGCGGCAGCAATTTGAATATAACTTTTTCCGCGCCCTCTAGCTCAATTGCGGTTAAAGCAATCGAAATAGGAAACAGTACCCAGGTTGTTGATGTGCCGCTTAATTCTCCTTTCTCTATCCCGGATTACGGATCGAAATACAGTACCATACACTTTGCGGTTATCGGGACAAGCCAAACAACTTCCCAGATATATTCCTTTACTGCTTCCAGCATTGTAAACCTTACAACAACGGAATTAAAATACGATAACACCGAACCTACAGGATATTATCTCCTTACTCCAGGCGATACTATCTGCGTAGTCTTCGATGCTGTTCAGGGTGGAACTTTGGATTCAATAAGAGTTGCTCTCCGCAGAGCTGGAACAATGACCGGCGGAGTCTGGCAATTTTCCGGCAATTCAAATCCTACTCCGTTCGGCGCCAGGCTTGCCGTTCCTATATCCGTTTCTACCAAAGACTCCACAACACTACCTTACCCGGTACCATACCAGAATTGGAGTACTGTTGATTTAAGGCCGTATTCTATTCAAACAGACCAACCATTCGCAGTGGGATTTGTAATCGGCGCCAATCCTTCGGCTCCGGGAATAATGGCTGCGGATTACCCGGGCCAGAATTATTTCCACAGCTTAACTTATTTGCAGAGTGCCGACGGTACTACACCCGGCTGGTATTATCTTTCCTCATCGGATACTACTGTGGCTATCTATTTAATACGGGCTTACGTAAGCTTTGTTACCGGAGTAAAACAAGAAATTACTCTTGCGCCTAAAGAGTTTTCTCTCTCGCAGAATTATCCCAACCCGTTTAATCCGTCAACTAAAATTGATTTTACTCTGCCCAAAGCAGAGAGAGTAAAGGTTATTGTTTATAACCAGTTGGGCCAGCAGATAATGCAGATAGCCGACAGGGATTACGCCGCAGGCAACCATTCAATTTACTTTAACGGCGCCAACCTTTCCAGCGGTATATATTTTTATAAGATTGTCGCAGGAGATTTTACTCAGACAAAGAAGATGGTCTTGATGAAGTGATTTTCTTTAAGGCGGCATCAGTTAAAAAGATGCCGCCTTTATAAATTGTAATTGGCTTTAACGTTCTTCCCTTCCGTTCCAAATAATTTTTTTATCCGTTGGACTTCTAAAAGAAAAGTGATATTTTCAGCAAAAATATTTTTCCTTTTCTTGAATTGCAGGCTTCTGATGAAAAAATTTTTACTGCTTTTTTTGTCGATTTACTTTACTTCGAGTATCTACCCTCAAAAAATCGAATCAGTATTTTCAAACGAATTAAAGAAGCCGGTTGCAACAAACTATGGAATAGTTTTTACGGTTACCGGCAGATCATCTCTTTACATTGAGCGGAACGGCAAAGCTGTGCTTCTTAATTCTTCACCCGGCTGCGGAAATTATTATTCCGTTTCATACGATAAAAATACTGTCGGCTTCAAATATATAGATGAGGACGGGAACCAGGCTCCTGCCGTAATCGATCTCTCTACCGGATCGGTTAGATACCTGCACTCGCCGGTTAAGCATGCGGGGCAAGTAAGCTTTGCGGGCAGCAGTACGGCAGCTTACACAATCGGTAATTATCTGGTGGTCGGTTCGCCGGACGGCGAAAAAAAATACGACCTGGAAACATATTCAAACATAGCGCCTATATCTCCTAATGCAAGGTATGTTGCATTTAATAACGACAGCGATCAAATTTTTATTTTGACCCTGGCTGACGGCGGGAGACAAAAAATTACAAACGATTCATGCGGCTACTTTAATCCGGTTTGGTCCCCGGATGCAAGCAAGCTGCTTTACTCTACACTCTCCGGCACTTTAATGGTTTATGAGACCGGCACCGGCAGAATTTACAAATTGGGTGAAGGCTTTTCCCCTTCCTGGTCAAACGATTCGCGCAATATTATCTTTTACAGAGAAGAAATAAAAAACCAGGAGGTTGTTAACAGCGATATTTATATATCATCTTACGACGGAAGTACTGAAAGAAAGTTAACCTCAACAGCCGGAGTTTTAGAATCGGATCCGTCCTTCGGTATTAATAATTCTCAAATTGTTTACTCGATAATGGGCAGCGAAAAGATTATGCAATCAACACTTTCGCTTCAGAAATTTTCACTGTCAAACGAAAGACAGTTTAATTTCAATATCAGCCCGGTAAAGCTTCCGGCAATTACTTCTATGAAAAAAGTTTCGGATGTTGATACACTGGATATTCCTTACATCAATCAGTTATACGACACTCCGGATTATTTTAACGGTAGTGCAGCCTGCGCTCCTACTTCGGCGATGATGGTTCTGGCGTATTATAATATTCTGCCCCAATGGAATATCAGATGCTCATGGCCTTATCCCGGCCACTACAGTCCCTGGGGAAGGTATATATCGGATGAATACCGCTTCCGGCAGATTAACTACAGTATGCAGGCAAACGACCCGAACGGCAAGCCTTTCGGCGGCGGCTACGGCTATATGTGGGTCGGTTCAAACAGTCCTTACTCGCGCATGGTCAGCTATTTTAATAACCACGGAGTATCTGCATCTAGAACCGATGCGCCTGCATATGATATGGCACTTAACGAAGTGAATGCGGGCAGGCCGTACATCGTTTGCGTAGGACTTACAAGCGCCGGCCACGTTGTAGTGGCTCACGGAACTGCATCAACTGCGCATACGCTGATTTTTAACGACCCTTACGGGAATAAGAATATCGGCTATTCAAATTATTACGGCAAGAACGTTAAATACGATTGGCCCGGCTACAACAACGGCTACCAAAATTTAAATACAGTTTATTGGAGTGTAGCCGTAAATTATAAGCCGGCGGTAATTTCGGATACGCTGATAGACGACCTGAATTTTGGAAGCGGTTTTTATCTTAACAATATAGCTCCGGCTTCAATGTCCGTCTGGAAAGACCTGAACCAGGGATACAACGGTCATATGTGGTATTCATTCACTACAGATTCTTCAAACATCGATTCATGTTATGCAATCTGGTCGCCCAGCCTGCCGCAGGATGGCTACTATGAAGTATCGGCATATATACCATACAGTCAAGCACAGTCGGCCGAATATAAAATTAATACCGCCGGCGGTCTAGAGACGGTTACTATAAACCAGAGCGTATATAAAGACACGTGGGTTTCTTTGGGCAGGTATAAGTTTGAAAAAGGGAACAGCGGATTCGTAAGGCTGGATGATGAAAGCTCTATTAAAGGCCAGGCGATTATCTTCGATGCTGTAAAATGGAGCTATATAGATTCTACTGCTGCAGCAATAAGTGAAGAGGCCGGAATTACCCCAGCCGGATTTATTTTGGAACAGAATTATCCCAACCCATTCAATCCTTCAAGCTTGATTAAATACGGAATATCCAAAAGCGGTTTTGTCTCACTTAAGGTTTACGATCTTTTGGGCAGGCAGGTCGCTTTGCTTGTTAATAAAGAACAGCTGCCCGGCATATATTCTGTTAATTTTAATGCCGGCAGCCTGCCTTCGGGAATATATTTTTATGAATTAAGGAGCGGCGGTTTTTCAAGCATCAAAAAGATGATTTTGCAAAAGTAATCGGCAGGCGCAAATACTATTCTGTACACAGGTACTAAAGTTAGCTATTGAACTTTGAGGTTGACCAGGAAGTAATTTTCAATGAATAAATAATAGCTTTTATGGATATTGAAATATCTTAACCTCACTCTAATCTCTCTCCTGCCAGGAGAGAGACTTATTGTCAACAAAACGATTTATGATAATATTCTGTCAGAATTATTAACATTAAGTCACTAGCTTT
>JAKAJV010000139.1 GCA_021813585.1 Bacteroidota bacterium
TTTGCTTCACAGATCCAACCAACCCGGATGATGAGCCTTACCAGATAATTTCTCTTAACAAAGAAGTCGCTAACTTCGATTTCACTCAGGCATACGATCTTCAGATCGACTTCGATGCTAAGCAGAAACTCATCGCTGCAAAATATACCAGGAATATTTTGCTTCTCAGTGTTGCTTCCAAAACCGCTGATGGTAAAGTAGTTCAGTACTCCTCTACTTCACCAAAAGCCAGCGCTTAGTTGTTGTCCTATTTCCTCCTTCCAAAAAGCTTCCTCTTTCGAGGAAGCTTTTTTATTGTCCGGTCCATTTCTCTTAAAACAAATATTTCCTTCGCTTCGTTTATTTGACGGCTTCGCCGTCAAACACTTCGCTCAGTTCAAAGACCTTCAACGCAATACATTTTCAGTCGGTACTTAACAATTGTTATTCTATCGAACCTCCGCTCTATTTTCTCTCATTCCGTTCATTCCACTCCGTCGCTTTTGCTTTTTACACTCCGTGCAAATCAAAAACTGAACTCCATTCCATTCTCTACATTCGCTCAATAAAGCTCTCAATAGTCTTAGCATTTAGTGTCATTAAGTGCAGCTATGTCGTTAACACTCCATAACTGCCAATCGCACATCCTTCCAGCCTTTGGTATGTTCCGCTTCCTTACGCACTTCGTGCTTGAATTCGCTCCACATATCCAAAAGCTTCAGCACATCTTTTTTATAGTCAATAAGTCTCTGCATGTAGTTTTTCTTTCATATTCTCCGCCCTACTTCCTTCGCTCCATTTTTTTGACGGCTCACGCCGTCAACCATTTCGCTCAGTCAGCAAGGCTCTCATCTAATCGTAGTATTTGCGCACTACGAATGTAGCTATGTCTCTAACGTTCCATAACTACTGTATATAGATAATTAGAAAATCTTATGTGCGGCATGGTTTTTAACTGTCACATTTATTGACCAATAAATCCGCCAGAGATCAAAAACACACGCCGCACTATGAAAGGTTCAAGCTCAAAAATAATTTGTTCTTTCCCTTCACTACATTCCCTTCAGCTCCACTTCGCTAATGACGCTTCATTCCGCTTTCGTTCCTTCCGTTCAGTTCAATCGCAAACTGTTTTTTCGTAGTACAGAAAACAACGCAACTTGCTGCTTACATCTATCGAAAACGAACAGACCGCAGCAAGATGCTTAATACAAAATCACATAAAGACAGAAAGGTTTTGGCTCGAAGACTCGTAATACAGCAAAAAGGAAGGCAATGAAACGCATCAAAACAACTAAGCAAAAATAAATCGTCGGTGTGCGGCGTAAAGGCAAAAACAAAATACCATGTCTTTCTTATGCGCTCAGCTCCGCTTCGCTTTGTTTTGGTATCCGGCGTTTTTTTTCGCCTTTACTTTCCCGCCCCCCGCCGGTTAAAACATCGACTAAGTTGTTTTGCTGCGTGTTTTTTTTATTGCGGGCAAAGCGCCCAAACTTCAAACAACTAAAAATCGAGGTTAACATGGTAATCAAACAAAAAATGGCTTTGATGCTTATACATAGGCAGCTTGTCAAAAAAGGTTACTTCCTTTTTGCTCAAGCTGTCCTGCATCATTTGGCTGGTATTCATAAAAACTGGTCTGATGTAAACTTTCTGCTTAGGCAGTTTAACTTTTCAAACTTAATATAAACCAAAGGGCAGCTTAGCTGCCCTTATAATTTGGAGTAACTATGGATGAAATAAAAAAACTTCTCGACGAGTGCAAAAAGGCGAACTGGATTCCACCGCACGACTGTAAAAAGAATCTTAGAATTATTTCTCAGACTCATTCTGTAAATTCACTTCACAATATCGTTATAGCTCAAACAAAACAGTGTGAAATTTGCGGAAAGAAGTTTGAAGAATCAGATCCGGATGGTATAAAATGAAAGTGTACGAGAGCAGCCATCCGACAAAGCGGGACTTTTCAAAGGTCCCGCAAATTAAAATCAAGAATTACCACCTCGTTAAAGCCGGCTTTGGCATAGGCAAAGAATTTAAAGTAACCTACAGCCCTAACAAAATAATTCTTGAAATCGTTGAAGATCAGAGAGTAAATTCTTAATTTGAGCATGAAAAAAGTTCTAATCCGAATTGTAAATAATATGTTAAATGAGATATGCAAAAAGTTTTGTATTGGTGTGGAATCCAAGAACTTTTTCTTTTCCAATCTCATTAAAAATAATGTAGTGTATTGTATTACTGTATGTAAGAAAAAGTACATACAAAAGTACATACAGAGAAAATCGAAAGATCATCGGGATTCTTGCGGTGGCCTAAATAAAAAAAGCTCGAATACTTTCAATATTCAAGCTTTTTTAGCTGCCCCGTCAGGGCTCGAACCTGAAGTCTTCTGATCCAGAGTCAGACGTGTTGCCAATTACACCACAGGGCAATAATTAAAAATTTGAGTGTAAAAATAAGACTTTTCATTTTTCAAAACAAATTGGATTTAATTTGAATAGAAATAAAAATGACTCTCTCCGGCAATGGGCGCCGTTTGATAAGCTGCTTTAAGCCTATAAGTACAAAATTTTTAATTTTTAATTTCTAATTTTTAATTTATACTTAATGTAGTTAAAATTATTTTTATTTCTCTAAAGCTATTATCTACTAAAATGAAATACCTGATTTTTATTTTATTTTTAGCTACAGCATCTATCTATTCCCAGGATTGCATATTTAGTTCTTCCTTCGGAAAATTTAAGAATGCATCTGCCTTCGATATAACATCAGCCGGATTTATTTACGTAACCGATGCAGGCACCGACGAAATTTATAAACTAGATACCGTGGGCAATGTATTAAAATCTGCCGGCGGTTACGGCTGGGACGAAGGTCTCTTTGATAACCCTTCCGACATTTTCGCCTCTCCCCTTTCGGTTTATGTGTGCGATAAAAATAACAACCGTGTAGAAAGATTTGATAAAGACCTCAACTACGTATCCCAGCTATCCACTATAAACAGCGATACATCTGCAGAGCGATTCGGGTATCCGCTCGGCTGCGTCGTTTCACCACAGGGTGATCTTTATATACTCGATTCGGAAAACAAGCGTATAGTTAAGTTTGATTTGTTCGGCAACTTCTCCCAGAATTTCGGCGGATACGATGCAGGCAGCTATGCGCTTAATAATCCGACTAAGCTGGCCGTCTCTATGAATAACGACATTTACGTCGTCGATGGGAAAAGAGTAGTAATATTCGATCAATACGGTACGGGAATAAATATACTTAATTCCGGCGAGGTGCTAAAGGGGATGAAAATTATTTTCAGCAATCTTACCTTGAATACCGATAAAGAAATTCTATTTGCCGATCTATCGGCTAAAGAAACTGTGCTTAACAGCCTGAAGCTGGAAGGATACGACGGGCCCGTTAAAATTATAAGCAGTTTGATATACAACAGGAGGCTTTACATACTAACCCCGAACGATATTCTGGTTTATAATATTGTAAAATAATTTTTAATCAAATTTTTTAGAATTGTAATAAGTTGAATTCACGGAAAGCAATGCATTTATTTTTTAAGAAAGCCGCTGTCTTAAAAACATCTTTACGAAGCATATTTTTTATACTGATATTACTCTGGTGCATTGGCTTTTCATTCAATGCAATCTTCCCCGGTTCAACCTTCGGTATTGTAACGTTCCCCATTCTTAAAAGAATATATGGTACTGTTTGCCATCAGAGAATTGAAAAGACTTTCTTTTTAGACGGCAGCCGGCTGCTGGTATGTGCAAGATGCACCGGCATATATACGGGCGCATTAATTTTTTCTTTGCTGTCAATCTTCTTTTTTAAGAGATTATCCTTCGGGATAAAGCTGCTGTACGCAGCCATGCTGCCCATTTTTTTCGATGTGGTATTTACCACGCTCGGAATTTACCCGTATACAAAGATAATCGCATTTATAACCGGATTATTTTTTGGTTCGGTAGTATTTCTTTATATTTTGGCTGCAATTGAAAATAATTTTGTGGATCAAAAAACTAATCAATATGGATCGTAAATCTCTATTCCCTTCCCTGGTTGCCGGTTTCGGAGCTGCAGTGCTCACCACCGTTCCCGGCATAAAAAATTTTGCATGTTGTTTGTTGGTACCTTTAGCTGCCGTAACAGCTTTATTCCTGGATCATAAACTGAATAAGACTCGCCTACCCATTACACTAAAATCGGCATTGTTCTTCGGCTTTTTTACCGCTCTTTTCGCTACTGTGTTCTCAACTTTCTTCGACGTGCTGATTACATTTATCACCCATACAAACGATTTTATCCAGGCACTCCCGCAAACCGAATCGATGGTAAAGCAGTATCATCTGGATGCCCTGCTTGAACAGACGATGGAGCTGCTAAAACAGATGGCACGCGATATCCAATCTACCGGCTTCTCCCCGCTCTACACTTTCGGAATCTTCTTCAGCAACTTTATTATCAATTCCATATTCGGACTGATGGGCGGAATACTCGGGATGACATTTTTAAATAGGCGAACTCAAATCTAAAAATTAATATATATGATTACCGCTCTTATTTTTGCAATACACCTTATCTTCGCATTAATTATTTTTACAATTAAATGGCAGGAAGAATCACTTGCCGCAGCTTTACTAAATATCGGTTTAATCGGCATCTTGTTCTCGGTCGGCTGGTCACTTACCGGTATACTTGCCCAACTGATTATGGGCCCTAAGGGATTCGGAATTTATTTTGACCGGGATACTTTTTCTCTTTCGATATTATTTATCGTGGAGATATTTTTCTATAAGATGTACTACAAGGATGCCTTTACTGCAGCCGGTACGGAAAAACAATAACCGCCGTCTGCTCTATCTGCTTCTGATTCGGAGAAAGAGGCTCGAACCTCCACTGCCGCAACGAATTGATGGCAGCATTCTCAAGCCTGGTATCTGCTTTTATCAATGGGATTATCGTACCCACCGTACCATCGGGCATAATTGTGAATCTTAGCCGTATATCTATTTCTTTATCTACGCCGGCAGGGTATGCGGGAACAATATAGCTGTATATTTTCCTTTGACCCTGTCCGCCCCAATCAATATCATAGCCGAAGCTGCCCGTACCGAAAGTTTTATTTCCTTTACCTTGAGAATTTATATTTGAGTTTGACGGAAGATTTGAATTTGAGCTATAGTCGTTTGCCTTAATTTTCTGCTTTTCGGAAGGCTTTACAACATTATCTTCGGTTGTAGCTGCCGCTTTAGGCAGATCAATTTTTTTTAAATCGACGCTTTGATCTTTGGATGTACTCGACTCTTTTTTCGGAGCGATCTGTTCTACATTGTCCATCTGCGAACCCATTGCACCGGATGAGCCCGGAAGTCCGCTTGTACCGAATGATAACTCAACATATTTAACCGGAGGATAATCGATAGTAAACCTTACAAGAAGGAAAAGAAGCAGCAGAACAACGTGAAAGAAAACAGAAAATGAGAACGAAATATTTCGGATTGAATTATATGTCATTTTTTTAACTCAAACTTTTTTGTATAGCCCGGCCAATCACAATTTTTCCCCGTCTGTATAGTAAATTTTTAAATACCGGTTAAATAAGAATAACTAAAAATATTCAGGGTTCATTTGAAAGTTTGAACTTCATCTCTAATGCCTAACTGTCTATTTCCAATTCCTCTTCTACGTCGGTCTTCGCTACAGCGTTTTCATACAAAACGTCAATAACATCGTTAGCAACCGCTTCCATATCTGCAACAAGTCTTTTTACTTTGCCGGCAAAATAATTGTAAAAAATTAAAAGAGGGATGCCGACTATCAAACCGAATGCAGCGGGAACAAGCGCTTCCCATATAGCCCCGGCAAGATCGCCCGGATTTGCGGCGCCATGTAAATTCTGAATTCGCATAAAAGCAGACATCAGCCCGGTAATAGTCCCTAAAAATCCCAGCAGAGGCGATGTTCCCGCTACAGCAGCTAGTATGGATAATCCCTTTTCCAATTTCGCAACTTCCTGCGAGCCGGAACTCTCAATTGCATCTTTTACTCTTTCATGCCCCTGTCCGTATTTTTTTAATCCCTTCCTTATAATATTCGAGGCGGGAGATTTTTCCCCATGGCAGTACTTAATCGCTCCTTCAACATCTTTCCTCTTTATCAGCCCTCTAATCCTTACCATAAATGCCGGCACGTTTATCTTTGCTTTTCTTAGAGCAATAATCCGGTCGATAGTTACTCCGGCGCCGATTATCAAGCACAAGAGTACCGGCCACATAAACAGGCCGCCTTTAATAAACAATGTTAATAAATTCATTTCCGTCTTTTAAGAAGATTATGATTTTACTTGATTCGTTTGGAAAAATTTTCTGCTTCAGCCAAAGTTTTAAAATTGCCTACTTTAACCCTGTACCAAATTCCGCGGCCGGCAATTGAAGCTTGTTCGATAAACGAATTATAGCCGCCGCTCTTAAATCTATCTGCTTCTCTTTCCGCAATAGACTTTGATTTCCAGGATGATATCTGCACTATATAATAGCCGCCGCTCTTGTATATGTTTCCTTCCACTTTGCCGGCAGGCCCGGCAGCAGATTCAGTCTTTTCAATTTTATTTGAAGGCGGAAGGATATTTTCAGATTTAGGTTCTTCCTTATTCGAAGCAGCTTTTCCCGGACGGGATTTCTCGTTTAGCAGAGACGATAGATTGCTTTTTAATTCCCCGCTTTGTTTTTCTTGTACCTGGCTCTTTGAGACTAAAGCCTGCGGATCAATTCCCTCCTGCTTCAAATCCTTTTTAACGCTGTCTTTTGTATAAGGATAAGTAACCGGAACGTCAAAGGTACGATCTATAATTTCTGGCGATGAAGCGCTCAAAACTTTTTCATGCGCTTTATTACCGGGAATAAACATCCCTATGTTAACATGACTGAGATAAATATACAGTGCCGTGCCCACGGATAAAATAGTAACGAGTGCAATAAAAAAAACAACCGGCGATCTTTTGTTCGAATATGAATATTCGCGCGTCTTCGTTTTCGAAGTATAATCGTTGGCTCTCTCTTTTCCTTTCTTGTGTTCCTTTTCGGAAATTATAGAAGGCCCGGCATCTTCTCCGGCATTTATTTTTTCTTTGCTCTCCGTACCGGAAATTTCCTCATTAGCCTCATATAATTCGCTTATATCTTTCTCTTCAAGCAATACATCACGGGAATCCCCCGTACCTGTCAGGTCAATTTCCCTTGTTTCATCATAATTGCTGATATAATCTTCTACCTTTTCAAATTCCGTTTGCTGCTTCCCGAAATCCCAATCAACATTTTCTTTTTTATCTCCAGCTTTCTGCTCTTCATCATCGCTTATTTCCTGAGTTATAGCCCTAACCCTCTGATATTTTTTCAAATCCTCGGCGACTCTTTCCTCAAACTCTCTAGTCGTAAAATTATCGGCAATTATGTTTTCGGCTTGTTTATTTTCACTTTCATCTTCGTTTTTAGTGTAATCCTTTATTGGTTCTCCGGCAGGGCTCTCATTTTCTTCTGCACTTGCTTCCATGCCGCTAATTATTTCATTTTCTTCCGGCATTCCGAAATCCCACGATACATTTTCAAACCCATCCTTTCTTCCGCCGGCAGAAATCTTTTCAGGCTCGGGTTCAACATCCAGCAGGGATTCCTCTTCAATCTGCCTTGAAAGATCTTCACCGAAATCCCATGCGATATGACTGAATTCGGAAGTTTTTTCTCCTTCGTTTTCTATTGCAGTCTTTTTCTTTTTTTCTTCCGAAGCCTGAGGCTTATTTTCCCACGGCAGTTCAAACTGATCTTTAGCCGACAGGTCGGGCTTAATAACCAGGAACTCGCTGCCCTTTACATGCTCTGTAATCAGTTGGGCAGAGCGTAATAATTTGTCAACCTTGCTTTCAATCAGCTTCCTTAATTCGTTTCCAACAGGCGGTATAAAAAATTCGGTTTCTTTTACACCGGTTAAAGGTATTACCGGCTTGCCAACGCTTATGCTAAAATAACTATCGAGGAGATTATAGCTTTCATTTTCAAGTATGTAAGACGGTATGTTGAAAATCAGATTCTCAATAGCCTCTTCCGCTTCTTCCTTAACTGGCGAAAAAACTATGAGGTCGGAAGATATTTTTTCCGCAGTTGTAGTAAGCATAGACTGCACCTGGGCCTTGCGCAGCTGAAAATAACCAAGCGCATTCAGCTTTACAGCCTCGCCCGGCTTAAGTAAAACCGAAATCCTCTTTAAAAATATCTCAAAGAATATTTTCGCTTCGGAATCCGGTACACCGGAACGCTTGGCGATCTTTCTTATAAGTTCCGCTTTTGTCATTTCAATATTTCAGTTCCTATTTATTTTCTATAAGAACAACAAAAATAATTTTCATCTGCTGCCTTACAACAACTTCAAAATATTTTTATACTAATTAAATAAAAATTAATACCATTTTCTACTTAATTAAAGAGTAAAATCGGAATTACCACCGGTAATTCAGTCCAACCAGAATATCCAAAGGCATCTCTTTGTAGTTATTCCACAAATAATTATTTCTATTAAGAATATTCGACATTTTAACCGTTAAATAAAAATTAGGATGAAGCCTGTAGCCCAGCTTAACGCCGAGGTTCATATACGGACTAAGTTTATTCGTGTTTTGGATATCGGTGTATATACCCGAAAGGTAAGTAAGGCTTGCACCTGCATCAAGGCCGATATTAAAATTATAGTTATAGTTTAGAGTAACTTTTACCGACGGATAATAAGGTACAAAGTTATTCGCCGTATCCCTTGTATCGCATAGTTCTGCTGTGCCGTAAAAAACTCCGCCAGGTCCCGGGTGGAATAGTAAATTAATAAATCCCGTAAAGTGTGTTGCCTTGGTTTCTGCAAGGTTAAACAATCCGGTGCTGTCCTTATCCGTAAAGTACGGCAGGTTATCAGAGCCGTAATACTTAAAGCCGGCATCTATTTCAAAATATGTATAGTATTCAAACTTTACCGTAGTACCGAAGGCAGTATTCTTCTTCATAAAAATGTTAGAGAATCTTTGAGCGAGGAAATAAGGATTCTGGTTTAGGAAATAACCGCCGCCGTAAAACTCGGCTCTGGGCGAATAATCGCCGTATATCGAAATCCCTTTATCCAGGTTCAAGGCAATTGCTGCATAAGGCGAGAAAAAGTTTTGGTCAACTGAATTATCATAATTGAATCCTAAAGAGACCTTCATCAATTTATTTACACTAAAGCCAACGGTAGGTCTTAATGCAAGAAAGCCGGTAAAGCTTTTGCTTGTGGAATCATTAGTAAGGGCTTGTCTCTTAAAATCGGCGTCTACACCCAAATTAAAATTGGGCAGAGTCAGCCTGGCAAAGCCGTTTATATTAAACATATTCTCGGAGAAGTTCTCGTTGCTAAGATAATAAAACTCATCCGAAAATTTTGAAGAGAATAGGAAGTACTTGCTGATCAAATTATCCAGCTTAACATAGCCGCTGCCCACGTTGTAGGTCCTTTTGAAAGTAGGATTCTCTGAGCCGTACAGCCTATAAGAAGTAGTGCCCAGTCCGCCGTTAAATTTAATTTGCGTTCCCGGCAGAAACGGTGCATCGTCATTAACCGATAGCAAAAGGCTTGCGCCGCCGTTTACATGATATTTTTCCGTATTGCTTATATAGGCGCGGCGGTTATAAGCGTTCCCGTATGCCTGGAACATTCCTGTTTGGAAAGGAGCCGAATAATTCAGCTCGGCATCCGGAAGATAGTAAGAGCCCATGCCCAGGTTAAGGCTTCCTCTTACAAAATTTAGGGAGTCAAGAGTGGTGATGGTTCCTTTT
>JAKAJV010000075.1 GCA_021813585.1 Bacteroidota bacterium
GAATTGACTCGAAAACTATTCCGTCCTTTAACGGTGAAGAAGAATCATCTAGGCCCGGCTTAGCTTCGGCATCGCGCAGCATTAATTTATTTTCGGAAAGTTCGAGCAGTTCCTCCCTAGTGTAGCCATAGGCCTCAAGCGCCCGGTCGTTTACCTCAACAATTCTTCCTTCCCGGTTCATAAGCAATACTATATCGTTTGCGTATTTCGTAAAGTAATCGAAGTGCTTTAGCAGCGCCTTCCTTTCAAGGAGGGAGTTATGAATCTGCCTGGTATAGCGGAGTATTAGAAAGAAAAGAAGAATAGCGGTAATTAAAATGAAGAACCATCCTTTAACTGTTTGAATTTCGGTAATGATCTTCGGATCGTTAAAAAGCTGATGAACAACCGTATCGGAAAAAACAATCCACAGCGCGCCGATAAGCAGGTATATGATAATTGTTTTAAATGCGGCGCTGGCTAAATGTTTTTCCTCTTCAAATTCATTCCGGCCGGTTTTTCTTTTCTCTTTTTGCAGAAGTAATTTTCCTTTCATTCGATAAATTATAGTATTCAATTATAGGTAAAGAATTCTTTTCTCGCTGTAATATTAATTATCGGATTTCGTCCTTATCAATCGCGCCTGAAGCATATCGTAGCCTGCCAAAAAAATATTATGCCGCCCACAACCTTTAAGCTGTTCACTGAGATTTGAAAAAAAATCGAATATGAACCGGCCTGCAAATGCAAATCCAAACACTAAGTACGGAGTTATTTCCGCAGCAACTCTGCTAAGCACTGCTGAATAATTTCCCAAGCAAGCCTAACGTGTCTCTCTTCTGTTCTAAGACCGGACACAACAAGCCTGATAACAAACTTACCGCTTAGCTTTGTGTGTGTTATAAATACTTTGCCGGTAGAGTTAACGTAATCCATCAGCCTTTCATTCAGAGTGTTAAGCGTTTCTTCATCATCCATACCTGCCGGGTGCGCCCTAAAACAGGTAGTGCTTAACGGTACCGGTGCAAGCCTTTCAAACATCGGATGCTCATCTATCCACGATGCGAACAGCTTCCCGATCCTTAAATGCTCTCTTACTCTTTCAATTATCCCATCGGTGCCGAAGTAGCGTATGATGAACCAGAGCTTAAGCGAGCGGAATCTTCTGCCTAGCTGCACTCCATAGTCCATGTAATTTTCTACTTCGCTGTCCACAGAAGTTTTTAAATATTCCGGAATAAGGCTGAAGGCCTGCTTAAGGACCTGCGGTTTTTTTGTGAAGAAGATGCTTAAGTCGACCGGTGTGAACATCCACTTGTGCGGGTTTACAACCAAAGAGTCTGCCTTTTCAACCCCGTTTAAAATATGGCGCATCTCAGGAACAAGCGCTGCAATACCGCCGTGCGCAGCATCTACGTGCAGCCATAACTTTTCTCTTAGACAGATGCCGGCTATTTCATCAACCGGGTCTATGCTTGTAGTTGATGTAGTGCCGACAGTAGCTACAACACAAAAAGGAAGCCACCCGTTCTTTTTATCTTCCTCAATTGCTTCTTCCAGTTTACTGGGAATCATTTTAAACTCATTATCTACAGGAATTTTTCTTACACCTTCCAGCCCTATGCCCAGGGTTATCGCTCCTTTCTCAATAGAGGAATGCACCTGTTCGGAAGCGTAAAGACGCAGCCTGTTAACTTCGCTTCCGCCTACAAGGCCTTTCATGCGGATATCTGAACCGGATATATTTTCCCTGGCTGCTGCAATTGCATGCATGGTGCTTACGGAAGCCGTGTCGTAAATTATTCCCCAGAAGTCTTTATCTAGCTTAAGCATCTGCCTGAACCAGTCAAGCGTTACCTGCTCAAGCTCGGTAGATGAAGGCGATGTTTTCCACAGCATGCCGTTTACATTTAAGCCTGCTGAAAGAAGCTCGGCAAGAATGCCGGGCCCGCTGGAGGTTGAATTAAAGTAAGCCATAAATCCGGGATGATTCCAGTGCGTAATACCGGGCATAATAACACGGTTAATGTCTTGCAAGATATTTTCCATAGATTCGCTTCTTTCCGGCGGATGCTGCGGAAGCATATTTTTAATATCTCCGGGCTTTACGTTCGATAATACGGGCATGGATTGAACCCCGGTCAGGTATTCTGCAATCCAGTCGATTAGCTTATAACCGTACTTCTTAAATTCTTCTGCGGGCATATCGCCTGTGCGGGCGGCGGTGTTATTTATTTTTAAATTTATATCCATAAATTATCTGCATCCTGATGTTATAATTTGGAAGCAAAGTAAATTTTGCCGGTAATAAAGTCAAATCTTAAAGAAAATGGTAAAGACTGAGCCGACGCCTTTAGTACTCTCCACCTGTATTTTAGCGCCTATCAAGTCTGCATAGTTTTTTACCAGGGCCAGGCCGAGGCCGTTCCCCTCGTATCTTCTAGAATAGCCGGACTCTTCCTGGCTGAACGGATCGAATAGTTTAGGCAGATATTCTTTGGAGATGCCTATTCCGGTGTCTTTAATCTCAACTGCCAGCTCCCCGCCTTCTAAATCGAAAGTATTTATTTCAATTCTCCCTGCTTCGGTATATTTAATAGCGTTGCCTATTAAATTCTGAAATATTTCGGTAACGATATATTCATCGGCAAGGACAATCAAATTGCACGATCTGTTGTTAAATGATAGAAAGAGCTTTTTGCTTTTTGCAGGGTAATCGAACTCTTTTAATAAGCCGTCAAGTATCTTCTTCAAGTCGGTGGGCTCCAGCTGAAAATCTATATAGCCGCTTTGTAGCGCCGCCATGTTAAGAATCAGGTCTATTGTGCGCAGCAGTCTTTTACCGGCCGAGTCGATTGATTCAAACGATGACTTGAAATGCGGCTCAAGCTTAGCCGAAAGCTCGTCGTTAAGAAACGAGTTGTAGCTTAATATAACATTTATCGGTGAACGGATCTCGTGGGACATCTGAGCCAGGAATTCGGATTTCAGCCTGTCGGATTCTTCAGCCTTGTTCTTTGCGTTTATTAATTCAGATTCGATTTTCTTCTTTTCCGTTATATCTTCTTCTATTGCCAGGAAGTGCGTTATCTTTCCGGATGAATTTAGTATTGGAGATATTGAAGCCGAGACCCAGTAATATTCGCCGCGCTTGTTTTTATTCTGAAATTCGCCGCGCCATTTTTTGCCGTTGGTTATGGCTTCCCAGAGCTTTGTGTATTCATCGTCGGATGTATGGCCCGATTTAAGCATGCGTGGATTTCTGCCTGCAACTTCTTCGGATGAATAACCCGTCAATTCCGTAAACCTGGGATTAACATATTCTATATCACCTAAGATATTTGTAATAACAATTGCGCTAGGGCTTTGTTCAACCGCCCGTGAAAGCTTTCTCAGTTGTTCCTCGGCTTCCTTCCTTTCGGTTATATCAACCAGTATTCCTCTATAACCTATCGAGACGCCGTCGCGGATTATTGGTGCAGTAAAAACAAGCGAGGGAAATCTTGTGCCGTCTTTTTTCACTGCGGTATATTCGGTTCCGTTAAAATTCTTCTCACTCATAAACCGGCGCAGGTTGTTAAGCGCCTTAGTATGTTCTTCCGGCCTTATCATCTCGAATACCGAAAGCCCTTTCTCAAATTCGTCTTTTGTATACCCGAATAATTTGTAGCTTGCCTGGTTTGCGAATGTTAATTTGCCTTCCAGATCGAACTCGAACACAGTCTGCGGCAGAAGATCGGCAAGGTCCTGGTATTTTCTTATGCTGTCCTGCAGTGCCTTATCAGATTTTTTCCTTTCGGTAATATCCAGCAGAGTGCCTATAACAGCAGGCTTGCCGCGGTAGCTGCTTATCGCCCCGTATACTTCCACTTCAATAATTCGTTTATCTTTTGTTAGCCCCTGGAACTCATAGTGAATGGATTCAATTTCTCCGCTTAGCCTTTTTGTAATGTTTCTCTCAACAATTTTGTAAGAATCCGGTGTTGTTACATCCTTCGGGCCTATTTTATCAATCATTTCATCAACCGTAAACCCGAATATTTCTGCGAGCATGGGATTTACGTACTTGAATATGCCGTCCTGGATCAAATAAATTCCGATCAAAGAAAATTCGGCTATCTGTCTAAATTTATCTTCCGATTCGCGGAGTGCGTTTTCTGCTTTCTTCCTATTGGTTATATCCCGGTTAACCCCTACCAGCGCAATCCTCTCGCCTTTATTATCTAGGAAGGGGTAGACCACCGTCTCGGATATTCCCTCGGTTCCGTCTTTGCGGACATAATTAATTTCTCCGGACCACTTGCCCTCCTTTTTTACATTCTCCATTATCCGGTAAGTTAAGGTGCCGTGTGCTAATTTCTTATTCAGAATTTCGGCGGACTTATTTAATATTTCTTCCTTTTTATAGCCGTACAGTTTTGCGGCGGCCGCATTCCAGTTAATTACCCTGCCTTCCATGTCGGATATAATTACGGCGTCGTAAAGGTTATCGAAGATAAATGCTTCGCGCCTCAGCGCCTCTTCGGTTCTTTTCCTATCGGTAATATCGCGGTAAATACCCTGCACCGCATTTTTCCCGTTCCATATTATCTCGGCAACGCTTACCTCAAGGTCTATCATTTTTCCTTCCTTGGTAATGCCCTGCATTTCGTACCGGGGGTTGTTCTGTTTGTTGGTAAGCCTGTTTTTAATTCTCTTTAAAATTGTTTTTTTACTTATCGGGCTTATAATGTCCATTATCGAAAAGGATTCGGATGTGGCTTCTTCCGCAGAGTAGCCGAAGAGCTTTACCCATGCGTGGTTAACAAGTACAAGCTTATTTTCCTGATAGACGTATATCGGGTCCAGCGAAGCCTCAATTAGCGAGCGGTAATTAAGTTCTCTTTCCCTTAACTTGATCTCGGATTTCTTAAATGCGGTAATATCCACGCTTATGCCTATAACAAATTTAACTTCACCGTTATCGCCTTTCAGTGGAAGTTTGATTGTATAAAGCCAGCCTGTATTTCCGCCCGAATCAACATATTTTTCCTCCCGCTCTATTCTGGATTTATTCTTCTCGATTATTAAATTATCATCGCGGTGCATTTCGCGCGCAATTTCCCGCGGAAACAGATCATAAACGGATTTGCCGATTACTTCCTCCTGCCTAAAGTGCAGGTTTGCCGTCCAATTCTTATTAGTTAGTACAAACTTTCCTTTATTATCGGTTACATAAATAAAATTCGGGCTAGAGTTTATCACTTCCTTCAAAAAGTCGAGCTGTTCCTTCATTTTTTGGCTGCTGCCAAGCTCTTTGCCGTTTTTGCTTATCGTAAGAATAATAATTGTTTTATCCGTAGTCTTTTTTTGAATGGCCGATATCTCTGCAGAAAATGTCTCGCCGTTTTTTTTAGTAAGAAAAATTTCTTCTGCAGGCAGCTTAAGCTTTTTACCTTTATTAAAAATATCCGGGCCTGAGATAAGATTATTAAAATTCTTTTTCAAGAGTTCATGGCGCTTATAACCGTATAAAGACTGTGCGGCTTTGTTGGCATCTAAAATATTCCAGGAGGCTTTTTCAATTATTAATACGGGGTATGACTGGTTGTTATAATATTGGCGGTAAAATTCATTACCGTCCTTTTCTTGCTTAAGAGCTTTCTTAAGCTGCCTCTGCCTGGCCTCCAGTTTAAGTTTAAGCCCGTTAAGCCGCTCTACTTCCCCCATTAGCTGTTTTTTAGTATTATAATTTTTCGCCATATAAAATTTTAATAGTATGTCAAGAAGAAACCCATTGCTGCCTTAACATATTCGGCAAAGACCTTTCAGCACCGCTCCTTTGCATATCTTTATTATCGTTTCCGGTAAATTATTTGTTTAGTTGAGTAGACTAAAAAATGATTTAATCCGCTTTTAATAATAGTTTCACAGATTGAAAAAAACAACACATTTGGGAGAGTTTTTTTATTGCTGTTAAAAGTCTTAGTTTAAAACCGGTTCGTTTACTTTTTTAATATTTATTGCATCTATAACAGGGCAGAAAAGATGGACCCGAAAATTCTAAAAATATTTTATCCTTCTACTATTTGCATAGCCGGCGCTTCCGCCAAAGAAAAAAGCATCGGATACGAATTATTAAAATCAATTAAGAGCTACGGCTATAAAGGAACACTGTACCCTGTAAATCCTAAGGCCGATGAAATTCTAGGATACCGGTGCTTCAAGGATGTAACGGAAATTCCCGACCAAATTGACCTGGCTATTGTTGCAGTGCCCAAGGCTTTTGCCGGGGAAACGATAGATAAATTATTGTCTAAAGGCGCCGTGTCAATAATCCTTATTACCGCAGGCTATAAGGAAGTAGGCAAAGAGGGCGCCGAAGCTGAGAATAAAATTCTTGAGAAAATAAGAAGCCGGAATGCAAGGATGGTCGGGCCGAATTGCATGGGAGTAATATCAACTTTTAAAGATATAAAATTGAATGCGACATTCGTAGCTGAAAAACCTGCCGAAGGGCGTACTGCATTTCTTTCCCAAAGCGGAGCCGTGGGCGCGGCGGTGTTAAATTCACTTAGAGAGACCGATATACGTTTCGGGCATTTTATAAGCGTCGGCAATAAAGCCGATATTTCCGAAAACGATCTTTTGGAATTCTGGCAGTCGGATAAAAATATTGATACTGTTACTCTCTATCTTGAAAGCTTTTCAAACGGCGAAAAGTTCATAGAGCTTTTTATCGATGGAAGAATAACTAAGCCGGTCATTATACTAAAAGCAGGCAGGACGGGCGCGGGAATGAAAGCGGCTTCTTCACACACTGGCGCTATAGGAAGCAGCGACAGAGTTGTGGATGCAGTGCTTAATCAATTCGGCATTATAAGAGCGGCAACGCTTACGGATTTGTTCAATACATCAAAAGGATTTGAGAATTTTGTACCTCCGGCAGGAAATAAAATTGCTGTTGTTACAAACTCTGGAGGACCGGCAATTCTTACGGTCGATTCTTTGGAAAAAGAGACGCTCGCTTTAGCAGTGCTTTCCGGTGAGACGAAAAGCAGACTGAGAGAAATTGTGCATCCGGAAGGCAGCGTTCAAAATCCCGTTGACCTTTTACCCGGCGCCGATGCGGATCAATTTAAAAAGGTGAATGAAATAATATTGCAGGATAAAAATGTCGACGCTGTTATTTCCGTCTTTGTGGAACCGGTTATGGTTCCGGCATTCGATGTAGTAGAAAATATAAACAGCATAAAAGCAGACAAACCGGTATTCCAGGTGGTTATGCCGCTTCCCGAATTTTGGGAAGCGTACAGGGAGAAATCCTGTTACAAGACACCGCTTTTCAGAAATCCGGAAGAGCCTGCTAAGGTAATTTCAAACATTTTGTCTTATTCGGGTAAAAGTAAAATTAAAGCGGAACGACTGGCTTCTAAAAGACCTGAAATAGACTTAGATGAAATTTCCGGGATGCTTTCCAATCAGAAAACGAATTCTCTGCTTGAACAATATGAGCTGCCTTTGGTTAGGTCAATCTATGTAGATGCCGGGAAAATTATAAATAATTTAGCCGGGATTAATTTTCCCGTTGTAATAAAAGGGATATCAAAATACGCAGTGCATAAGAGTGAGTATAACGCAGTAAAGCTGGACTTAAAAAATTATGATGAGCTTGAAGCGGCGCGGAGTTCGATTATTGAAAGCTTTAAAGAGAACAACATTCTGCCGGAAGAATTTTTAATCCAGCCGTTTATAAAACCGAATCACGAAATCTTAATCGGCGGATTCAGAGACCCTTCATTCGGACCGGTGATAATGTTTGGCAGCGGAGGGAAGTACGTTGAGGCTATTAACGACACTTCAATTAAGTCGGCCTATCTTAGTAAAGATGATGTTGACGAGATTATTGATAGAACGAAGATAGGGAAAATCTTAAAGGGTGTTAGAGGTGAAAAGCCGGTTGATATTGAAAAGCTGAAGACAATGATTCTTTTGTCCGGACAAATGATGCTGGATAACCGCCGGATTGTGGAGTTTGATTTTAATCCTGTTATTATTGCAGATGATGATACGATTCAAATAGCAGATGCAAGAATTAAATTAAAATAGCAAATCATTATTACACACACTATCAACTTCAACGTTGCTGTCTTAGACGTTGAAGGTTGCCCACTTCTCGTAATTTTTCTTTTCTGTTAAAGTAATATAAAATTAAATTTAAAATATTTTAGAATTCAAAAGCAAGAATTTTTTTTATAAAAATTATTATTTGATAACCTTCAGTTTCGTGAATAAATTAAAACAAAAAAGCGATGCGAACTTCTAAAAACAAATTATTAGAAACTAATGAAAGGAGAATAGATATGGAAAAAATGATATTGTTGTTGATAGGATTATTTTTCGTCTTCGTATTTAATATTAATGCTCAAACCAATTTTAAAGTTACTGAAGCAGATACGCTTTTTGATAACTTTGAAGACGGCGATACTGTTAATGCATGGGGCGGCATCTGGACCCTATTTACCGATGGCTCCGCTAGTTCAACCATTCAATCGGAAGTTGCCTGGACTGACGGTTATAACAACTCATTATATGCTTTGCATGTTTGGGGACAATATGCTAGCTATGGAGGTGCGGCAGGCTTTTTAAGGGAAGATCAAGGAAATGTTGATTTTACAGGGAAAATAAATAAAATTAAATTTGCGGCTAAAGGAACAGATGGTCCTGTAACTGTTCGAGTAAGAGAAAAAACAGCGGAAACCAGCAGGGATTATAATTATTATGGATATTCGTTTACTCCAACATCCGAATGGAAAGTATATACTATCCCGTTTGACTCGTTAAGCACTGTTTATGGACCACAGCCGAATCCTCCATTTGATCCGACAACCCTTTATTGTATTGACTTCGGTCCAACTTCTCACGGCACAGACATAGATGTATATATTGATGATTTATATTTCGTAAATATAGAAAGCCCGTCCGGTATTAAAGAACTAAAAGCATTACCAAAAGAATTTTCATTGTCGCAAAACTATCCTAATCCCTTCAACCCGGCAACTAACATTAAATTTACTGTCGCAAAGAGCGGATTGGTTTTGCTTAAAGTTTATAATATGCTTGGAAGCGAAGCAGCTATATTAGTAAATGAATTTATGAATCCGGGAAGTTATAAGGTTGATTTTAATGCAGCTAGTTTATCATCCGGTGTTTACTTCTATAGACTACAGTCCAACGGTAATGCAATAACAAAACAAATGATCTTATTGAAATAGTGATCAACTCAGTATTCGCAAAGAATCAAAGAACGATAATAGTATCGTCCTTTTTAGTCGGAATTGAGTCTGTAAAATAAATTGGAAGCCATCTAAATTAAATGTATAGGAATCTTAAAAGCGTTGTACTAATGTTAACCAAAACCATTTTTTTTGTGTTGTAATAATCGCCTGCGGTTCAAGTATAAAAATAGATTCCGCTGCTTAATTTATTTATTCACCTTACGCAGGATGCTTCAAGTTTGCCTGCGGAGAAGTTAACTAAAAAGTAAAACTGAATGAACAAATATTCAAACATTAAAATTGGAGATTATCCTTAACCTCATCCCAACCCTTCTCCTAAAAGGAGAAAGGCTTATAAAAGCTAGTGA
>JAKAJV010000113.1 GCA_021813585.1 Bacteroidota bacterium
CAATATTTATAAGTTTACAACAAAAAATGCCGGCAGCGATCCTTCGGTAAATTCCAGCGTAAGCCAGCTTAACGATTCAACCGGTATTTCGGATTCGGTAACTATTTCGGGAAGTGATTATACTTCTCTAAATGCCGGAGTAATTTTGAAATCGGGTATACCGCCTGCTAGTACTGCACAGATTGGCGGCACTGTTTGGGAGGACACCGATCCGAATGACGGCATATTAAGAGCCGGCGATCCCGGCCTTCAGAATGTGAAGATTAAACTGCTGTCAAGCAGCGGCAATGTTCTTGATTCTACTTTCACCAACTCATCGGGATATTACTCATTCGATAATTTATCTGCGGGCGATTATAAAATCCAGTTCGTGTTACTGCCGGGATATATCTTTGTAGTAAGACATAACGGTACAGACCCTACTACTTATTCCGATCCGTATTCGAATACGGGAATTACCGACACCCATTCGCTTACTGCGGGCGAACAGCTTGTAGTAAATGCCGGAATGTACTTGTCGTGTTCCTGCAATGTTCCAAAGTTGTGGATTTCCAAGGATGACGGAAGAATAATGGCGCCCGATTCCGGTAATACAACCACATATAAAATTCAATTCGGCAACAGCGGTTCGTCGGATGTAAGCAGTGCAGTAGTTGTAGATACTCTGCCTTCAGGTATGTCTTATGTTTCCAGTACAAAGGGAAGTGAAACATACAGCGGAAGCAATATTGTCGTTTATAATATCGGCACCCTGGGTGCAGGCCAGAGCGATGAGCTTGATCTTACGGTAATGGTAGATGCACATGAATCCCAGTATCTTAACGTGGCCTATTTAAACGGCATGGATTCACAATCTAATATGCTTTCTGTCTCCGCATCCGACCTCGATGTTTCGGACAGTACAAGCAACGGGAATAACAGCGGCGTCGAGTCTAGAGGCGATATGGCAGCGCTGCTTTTGAAACGCGAATTAAGGATTCAATACGGAATGACAACGCCGATTTTAAAGAACAAAGGCGCAAAGGCATTGTCTTCATTATACAGCCTGTCGGATTTAATTCCGCAGACCGGGCCGTATAATTCCAAGGCTGTTGATGTTACTCCCTTCGATATTCTCGGTATATCAAATGCAGTTGCTAGCTACGCAGTTAATTACGATGCCTTGTCCGGTTCTAACGATGTAAGAGTTGCCGGTATTTTCTCAACCGTTACCGCAGCACCTTTCATTTATGATCATCTTAAGGCTGTATGCGACAGGCTGGGTGGATATCAAATAGACGAAATAAATTTATTGAATATAAACGGCTACCAATTTTACGGTGCTAAGCTAGAAAAGCCGTCCGAAAGCGTAATTGACTATGCAATATCTTTTAGTGTTTACGAAACTCCATCAGGCTACGCTGTTCAGAATAAATGGACCTACGAAGAATATAAAGCACCGAGCGGTGCGTCAAGCGTTTACAATTTTCAGGTATGGGCCAATTCTTACACTGCCGCCTCGCAGCTTGTGCAAAGTATTCTCAGCAAGTTCCAATCGCATGCCCAGGTTTCGTATTTAAATACAAGCCAATACTCACCGAATGTTTTCATCAAGACATCTTATTATACTCACGACGGCGAGATTCATCTTACAATAGTTAACAGTACGACTTCGCCTAAACAGGTTAATCTAAATACTGCTTACAGAATTGCCCAAGGCGATAATCCGGTAACCAGTACATCATCTTATACAGTACAGCCGGGCGTAAATTACATAACGTTAAGTTCCGGAATTATTTCGGATGCTAATTTGTATATGAGTCAGACCAGCGGATTTAATGACGAAGTTTACGTAAGCGGAGGTGCATACACATATATTACCGGTCCGAATTCAACCGTAAATACATTTACAACTACTGGCTATCCGCAGGAACTGGTGTCGAATTTCCCGAACGGCTCGTTAGTATTGGCCGGCGGTGCATATGCTAGCGGCCAGCTAAAAGACTGGGCTACCGTTGTCCGTTCGCTTAGTGCCGGCGGGGCAGCCTACGATCTTAGCAACTACGGCGGCTTAAGATTTACCGCTAGCGGTACTGGAACGGTAGAAGTAATATTTAACCTTACCAATACACAGAACTACAATTACTTTATGTACAAAGTGAACCTTACAGGACAAAGTACAGAGTATAATATTGACTTCAGCGAATTGAAACAGCTTTATCCTAGCAGCGCCCAATTCGATCCTAAGCTTGTAGAAGACATAGGATTTATTATTAACACTACGGATAACCCCGGACTAACGGACTTTAATATTGAAGTAAAGAACATCGCTTTCATCAGCAATGATCTGATGAATGTTGACAATTCAACTTCAGTCCCGAAAGAATTCGGCCTTGCGCAGAATTATCCGAATCCGTTTAATCCTTCGACTGTAATTCAGTTTAACGTACCCAAACAGGAAAAGCTGATGTTAACGGTTTACAATATTCTCGGGCAAAAGGTTGCCACACTGCTCGATGCCGAAGTTTCTGCCGGTGTTCATTCAATAACATTTGATGCCAGCAAGCTCTCAAGCGGTATTTACTTCTATCAGTTGTCCGGCAATAATGTGAACATAACCAAGAAGATGATATTAACAAAATAAATAGCATTGCTTCCTACTTAACATGCCTCCGGAGTTTAAAAGGCCCCGGAGGTTTTTTTATTTAAAGGCAATAGGGAATGGAGGAAGCCCCGGCAATTATTTTACATTTTCACAATTTCAACTCTTCGGTTCTTAGCCCTGCCTTCCTCCGTTCTGTTATCTGCAATAGGTTTGGAAGCGCCCCAGCCCTTAGATGAAAGCCTCGACTTATCTATTCCCTGCGCTACTATTGCATTCATTACAGATTCGGCTCTATTTTCAGATAGGGTTTGATTTGATTTATCGCTGCCTACATTGTCGGTATGTCCTTCAATGCTTATCTTCAAGTCGTTGTTCTGTTTTAACATCTCTACAATTTGATTTATAATTTCCTGCGACTCCGGCTTTATATCTGCCTTACCCGTTTCAAAATTTATGTAGAGAGCGATGAAGCCGTCCTTATTTAGCGCTTTCATCATCTCACTAGCCTGTATTTCCTGCTTCATTCCCTCCATCTCCAGAACGTAAAGGGTGTAATGCTCTACCGAATTAGCCGTTCCGCCGAAGCTTCCTATCTTAACCCAGTACTCCTTTCCTTTAGATGCCAGATGGAATGTAGCCTCCACATCTGCATCCAATGCATTGGTATTCTTATATATCAATTTGCCCCCGTTGTTAACTACGGCGTTTTCATAATTCTTTATAATCTGGAAAGGACTTTTTTCTTTTTCACCCGATTCGGAATTAAAGTAGTAGATAATGGAAATCAGATTGCCTTCCTTATTCTCGGTTTTATCGCCCGTCATTCTAAGTGTAAGCTCATTAAAATTTTCAGAGCATTCGGAAATGTAGAAGTTAGGAAACCTGCTGAACAACGGATGGTCTTTGCAGCCTTCGGCATCGTTTTGAGCGAATATAAAAATAGGCGCCGCAAAAATAATTAAAGCAAGAATAGTTTTTTTCATAGATTTACTCCCAATTTGATTAATAAAAAAGAGGACATCCCGAAAGCTTTCGGGATATCCTCTTGATAAAAGCGGATGAAAAATTATTTCATCAGTATCATTTTCTTCGATATAACATTGTTGCCTGCCTGGAGCCTGTAAATATAAGTTCCGCTGGCCAGGGTAGAAGCGTTAAACTGTACGCTGTGAACGCCTGCCGTAAACGGCTGGTTGTTAAGCAGTACTGCTACCTGTCTTCCAAGTATATCGTAAACTACAAGTTTAACATTTTCCTTTTGAGATAATCCGAACGTTATATTTGTCGTCGGGTTAAAAGGATTCGGGTAGTTCTGATCAACAAAGAAGGTATGAGGAACTGTCTGCTCGGCAATACCGGTTACTATTGCATTGATAAGAGTAATATGCAGGGTATCTACGCTTGATGTAATCGGTTCTGTGGTTCCCACACTTTTAGCAAGAACTGTTACGTCAACCTTTAAAGTATCCTTGCCTGCCATCAGCTTTAACAGATCGGTAGCTTTTGTTAATGAAATTGTATCGGCGCCCGAATTATTAGAAGGAACTTTACTTACCTCCTTACCTCCCGAAAGCCATACTACCTGGTAAATAACATTGTCCTTATTCAAATCAATTGAAGGAGACCATGATAATGTATCAACTTCACTCGAATCCGAAATAACGGCAGGGTTATTATCCAAGTCCTGGTGCAGACTTGCAGAGAAGAAGAAATATGGAGAGGGCGGAACTGCAACTTTCTGTACAATGTTGCTGTAGAAGACGGGCTCTATTTCATAGCCGCCGTTAGCAGGTGTTGCGGAAGTATATTGAGAGATAACACCGGTTACATTGATAGGATAAAGTGGCTCGGTAGTGCCGTCCAGCTCGGTATCTTTATCGATGAACATGATGGCATTGTTGTAACCGTCCCAAATTTTTATGTTTGCGTTGCTGTTTGCAGCAGGCCAAGTAGCGGTATTTGCAGGAGAAGGCGCTACTCCATTAATTGTAACAAGCATACTCTCGTAAGCTTCGCCGTTCTTGTTCAAATCGGCTAAAGTAATTGTCTTGGGAGCCACAACTCTACCGGTATCAACTAAGGTAATATCGTTGGTCAGGTCACCGATAGCTAGTTCGGTTAGACCGTTATATTGTGCGATGCTGCCTTTTGCAATTACCCTGTCGCCTATGTGAAGAGCAGGACCTAAGCTGCCGCCTTTGTAAAGGTCAATACCGCCGGTTCCATCCTGTATGGTGTAGCTGAAACCGTTGCTGCTGGCCACCCAGTTAATGGAATTAACTACTCCCATAACTTTAAATGACTTGTTTAGATTATCGGGAACGTAGTCGTGGTTTGCATCAACCCTGGCAGCACCAATTGTAGAAAGACTATCTACCGACATTGTATTCAACACAACGATTGGAACGGCAACTCCGCCTCTAGGAATTCCCGAATAAACAATCGCATCGGACTTGGAATTCTTATCCGTTTTTCCGGCAGAAAGAATATCCCACTGAACTCCGGTCATTAATGCTGAATCCACAGTAGCTGTGGTATAACTTGTCATGCTTGTTATATCGCCGCCCTGATAGAACACAGCGTATATAGCGCCGTCGGGAGTTGAATAACCGGAACGTGAGCCGAATGCAAAATCAATATGGCCGTCGCCGTTAAAGTCGCCCATGGCGCTTCCGTTTATTTTGTTGCATCCTAGTGTACCAAGGTCTGCAATTTCGGTTGTAGACAGTGAATCGCCGGACGGCTGCAATAGATAAACCTTACCGCTGCTCCAGCTTCCGATAATGATTTCTTTTTTACCGTTGCCGGCAATGTCTGCAACTTGTGCTGATTTCCAGGTGCCGCCGGGAACAACATTATTATATTGCTTACCGATTACATAGTGGCCGTTTGTATAGTAAACAGGCTGCATAGCACCGCTAACATCGAACAGGTAGATAGTGCTGTCTACAACTGCCATATCGTAAATTGTGGAAAGTGTAATACCCCCGCCAATGCCGGAAGTATCCATCTTCCAGTGCTCGGAGCCGTCGCCGTTATTAGGAATATTATCAACGGAGATAACGCCGAACCTGTAGCCGCCGGCTCTAGTGCAGAAAATTAATTCCTGCTTGCCGTTGTTTTTAAGGTCTGCAGCTACCCATCTGAAAGGGCGGGTATTGTAGTTAACGGAATCGGTCATCGTCCAGGTAGCGTTGGCCTTGTAGCCGCCGCTTCCGTCGGGCACCCCCAGGGCATCGCTGCCGCCGCCTTGAGCTTCATAATCCAAAAGACGGATAGGAGTGGAATTGTTAGAGCTTAAAGCGTTGACAGGTCCCCAGATAACTTCCAATTTGCCGTCGCCGTCTAAATCTGCAACTGTTAACGGGCACCAAGTGTTTTGATCAGGAATGCCAGGTACTGAAGCCCAGACGGAATCCCATGAAGTACCGTTGAACTTGAATTCGTAAATTCTTGGAATAATAGGATTGGTATTTAGTTCCCCGCTTACTGCATAGATTTGAGGAGACCCGCTCCCGGTAACATCGTAGCCCGTAATTAAGTTTCCGTATCCTTCCGGATCTGCTGCTCTAGGAGCGATGACCGACATGCGCTTAAAGATTGTTGTCTGCCCGTAAATAGAACCTGCGAATAATACGAAGAATAAGAAGAGCGTAACCTCCTTACCCAGTGAATTTAGCTTCATGTGCACCTCTTTTTTTAATGTGGTTATTTAATTAGTGTCATCTTTTTAGATAACTGTTGATCTCCGTTTTTAAGTGTATAAATGTATGTTCCCGATGCCAGCTTCGATGCGTCGAAAGTAATTTTATAATTGCCGCTCGGAAAGTTTGCCGACTGAATTAAGCTTGTTACCAGCCTTCCGGTTATATCATAAACATAAAGAGAAATATTGGAGGCCTTATTTAGTGAAAATTCTATTGTAGTGGAAGGATTGAACGGGTTCGGGTAATTCTGGGATAAATCGAATTTACCAGGTATAATATTATCCTGCTTTTCCACAGATGTAATTGTTAGAGGAATAGTAGGCAGCGTTCCGGAGAACGACCACTTGTCCACGGTCCATCCGAAGTAGGACTGATCGTATAGGTTAAACTTTTCGTCGTAGGCAACGTTGTATGGCGATGTATACCCGGATACGTTTCCTACGGTTCCGCCCGACCTCTGGTTATAACCGCCAGTTTGATCGAAATTCCATTTTGCACAGTCTATTGTGTCCAGTATTGCGCCAGTGTTCGGATTAAGTGCATAAATGCGGCCGTACTCATATCCGGCGCCCAGCATAAAATTGTTTGCGCAAGCAACCAGCAGAATATTTTTCGAATTCATAAACGACATGCCCCATGGGCCCGGATTTAAAAGAGTACCGGCAGAAGAAGTCATTGTATCATTCAATGCAAAGCTGAAGCCGTTGTAAAGGGTGTATCCGGTTGCCGGGCTGCCGGTATAACAATATATTTTTTTAGCGGTGTAATTGGATATGTATAAAATAGTACCGTTGCTGTTAACAGCCAGGCCCCGTAAAATTCCGGCATCCGGTACGGTAATTTTAGTTAATGCCGTAGGCGCGTGCAAGCCTGCCCAGTTGCCGTCTTTTGCAATACTGTTAAAAACTAAAACCTGCCCCGGTTTGGAAGAATCAATGAAAGTGGATACATAAACAAGTCCATTGCCGTCAACCGCAATAGCCCAAATTGAATCGGTGCCGGTTGATATTCTGTAATCCGCCGAGATAACGGAATCGCTGCCCAGCTTAAAGACTAAAACATTTCTGGCAGGATCGTTATTGGCTACATATATAAGGGAATCGGGAGTGGCCGCCAGTGAGGCTGCGCCGGTCATTTCAAGGTCGTCAAATCCGCTCATCCAATGCTGGTGCCAGCCGCCGTTATAAGGATAGAATCCCATTCTCCCTAACGCAGAATCGGCATTGGTATATCCTACCAGAAAGTCTGTACCGCCGCTAGTGCTGTAAGCCAGGGCAACGAACGTATTCTCTTTAATAACTCCTAATGATACTGCATTTATACCGACGCCGTTGGATTCGTCGTCGTATGTAGCATAATCGCACGACCATGAGCCGTTGAACTGTTGAGCGTTTGAAGATATAGTGAAAAGAATCGCGATCAGAAAGAAGAAACGGAAACTATAACTGAGCTTCATAGAGCCTCCTCTTTGAAAGATTGTTGTTTTGTTAAATGAACTTCTTAAAAAAAGATTAAAATGTCAAGAAAGATGATTTTTTAAAAAGCCTTTTTTAATAATGTTTAAGTTAACCTTTTATAAATTTTTCTCAGTAAGTTCTATTTTTTTCCCTGTCTGTTTATGAAAATAAAATCCATTCCCTGCAAAGCGGGGATTAAATCTTGAAATTTTTATACTAATTTAATTAATAAATTAATAAAAGTTAAATAGTTATAAATTATTTTTTAATTAATTTCAAAATTGAGCTGACTCCTTTTTAATAAAATATAACATTTCATATCTTTACACAAATGAATTTAATGCCTGTAAAAAACTACTACAAAAAAATCCTTCACGTTGCATTGCCTGCTATTGCAGGTCTTTCTACTCAGATGATTGTATCTTTGGTGGATGCCGCCATGGTAGGCAGGCTAAGTGAGGCAACTTATGCTCTGGCTGCAATGGGAATAGGAGTACTGGCTACATGGGCTTTGGTCAGCTTTTTTTCAAGTCTTGCAACCGGTACGCATGTTTTAATTGCAAGGAATTTCGGCTCCCAGAATTATATTGAATGCGGCCGGGTGCTGAACAACTCTATCGTAATAGGGATTGTAATCGGAATTATAATGGTCTCCTTTGCTGCTTTTGCTTCATACCCGGTTACTCATTTTTTTGCGGCCGATCCTGTTGTAGGAAATTATGCGGCTCAATATATCTTTTACAGGTTCCTCGGCATACCCTTCTTCTTAATCGCCGTAGCCTACAGGGGATTTTACTTCGGCATAGGTAAAACAAAAATATTTATGTACTCAGGCATAATAATAAACCTGTTAAATATTATTTTCAATTACATCTTCGTATTCGGAAACTTTGGCGCGCCTAGGATGGGGCTGGCAGGCGCCGGGTTTGCGTCTTCGCTGGCCACTATGCTGGATTCATTTTATTACTTAATAATTAATCTTTTACCTTCTTACCGGCATAAATACCAAAACTTTAAGCACCTTAAAATTGATAAAGAAATAATAAAAAGAATTTTTAAAATCTCGCTTCCCGTTTCTTTCCAAAATATTTTTATATTGATAGGATTTTTAATTTTCATAACAATCACCGGCTATATCGGCACAAAGGAACAAGCCGCAACTCAGGCTGTTATAAGCACTTTATTCATTTCGTTTCTGCCGTGCTTCGGATTCGGCATTGCAGTGCAGACTCTTGTCGGCAACAATATCGGCTCGCAAAAATTTGAGCTTGCCAGAATCTATGGATTCGAAACTGCTAAGATAGCCACATATTATACTATGATACTTGGAGTTATTTTCATACTTCTGCCGCAGTATGTATTGCTGATTATAACAACAAACCAGTCAATCATCAAAGTTGCCGTGCCTGCGTTAAGAATAGCAGGCTTCGCGCAGATTTTCTACGCAACCGGCGTTGTGCTTGCAAACGGCTTACAGGCCGCCGGAAAAACTATGTTTGTTATGCTCTCTGAAGTGATTACGAATTTATTTATTTTCGTGCCTCTTGCATTTATACTTGGTATTTATTTTAAGCTGGGGCTAAATTGGGCGTGGGCGGCTTTGCCGGTTTACATAA
>JAKAJV010000124.1 GCA_021813585.1 Bacteroidota bacterium
TGATCAATTAAAGGAGTTGTCCAAGAGTCAGACTCCGGCTGATCAAGGTAGTGGCAGTGAGTTGTTTCGTGCAATTTATAAGAGAAAAATTCCCATAATTATTTCTTTTGTGGTCATCCTTGCACTCGGAATCTTTTATCTGAAAACAGCTTCCCCCGTTTATGAATCTTCTGTGCTGTTAAAGAAGGTTGACAACCAGCAGAATTCGAACCAGGACCCGTATAAGAGATTGATGGCTCTCGAATCTCAGGACGATATAAGCACCGAGATTGCCCTCGTTAAGACTAGAAGCGTTTTAGACAAAGTTGTAAAGCAGCTTAAGCTTAATTTGGTAATTAAAAAACTTGTTATGCCCGACGGCAAAACGGAAAACATAAACAAATCGTTAGGCGAATATAACTCATGGCTGAATAAACAACACCGGCACGGAGACGGATTACCTCAGATTGTGGACTTCCAGTACAACTCTATCGATAAGACAAACCAATTTTTCCTTACAGACAACAACGACGGGAAGATCGGCTTGTACAGCGTAACGGATAACTCAAACATTCTTGTAGCTTCTGCACCTATAAATAATTTAATTGAGATTAATGCAGGCAATTATAAACTGACCATCTACTGGCCGGCAGCTAACGATGGGGCTAAGTTTTATTTTGTGGTTTACGACGACATAAGCGCTTTCGATATGCTGAGCAATAAAATTGTTGTTGCCCAAAAAGACAATACCAACTTATTGGAAATTAAGGTTAGGGATAAATCCCCGGAAAACGCCCAGATTATTGCCGCCACCGTGGTTAATAAATTCAGGGAAACAAGAACCGAACAGCAAAGACAAAACGCGCAGTCCTCCTACGCATCTATTGACTCGCAGCTGACCGAGATGTCTAAAAAATTGAAGAATGCCGAGGACAGGCTGAGCGATTACCAGGCTTCAACCGGCATTATGAACATTGACCAGAATTCAAACAATGCGGTTAACGCTTTAAGCAGCCTTGAAGCCGAAAAAATAAGCAACCAGCTTCTGCTAGGCCAATATGAAGAGAAGGAAAGACAGCTAAACAATATCTACGATTCGAAAGGCTATTTCGATCAGACTTATCTTTCGCCGGCACAAACAACCGGCGATGAAAGAGCGTTTACAAATTTGCTTCAGCAGCTTTCCGATCTTGAAGTAAAAAAAATTGAACTGCTGCAAAAGGAAACTGAGCAGCATCCGGATGTTATAAGCATTAACAGCCAGATAGCACAAATTAAAAAACAACTGAGCGGCTATAACCAAAATACTCTTACCGCTTACAAAATCATCATCAATTCTCTTAAGGATAAGGACAGGAAGTTAAATTCATTAGTCGGAAACTATAGATCGAAGATTAAAAATCTACCGCAGAAGGAAACGGTTTTAGCCGGACTAATAAGGGATAAGGACGTTACCGAGAAGGTATTTAATCTGCTTCTGGATAAAAGAGAAGAATTAAGAGCGCAGGAGCTTGCCCAGCTGCAGGACGTAGTAGTAGTCGACCAGGCATCATTACCCGTTGCGCCCGTTTCTCCCAATAGGAATTTAACACTTATCCTTTGCGTATTATTATGGGGAATTATTTCTATAGTATACGTAGCTATAGGAGAGCTTAGAGAGCGAAAATATATTAAGCTGGAAGAAATTGAAGATAAGCTAAAACTGCCGTTGTTGTCAATTATTCCTGCGTTCTCCGGAAAGCTGAGAAACAAGATTGATAATTCGGGAAATTTTAAAGACAGGTTCCCCGTACTGTTGTCCGATAATCCCGGCATAGCAGAATCCTATAAAGTACTTCAGACCAAATTAACATTGAACTCGAAAAATCCTTCCAAGATAATTATGTTTTCCAGCTGCGAGGAAAATACCGGCAAGACAACCCTGGTTGCCAACCTCGCTTTGTCTCTGGTAGCAGCTCATAAAAAAGTTCTTGTGGTAGATGCCGATTTAAAGAGATGCGGACTATCCGACCTGTTCCAGATACCGAGAGATTTTCCAGGCCTCAGCACCTTCCTTGAGAAAGATTTAAAAGCAGCGCCGGTAATGAACCTGTCGAATATGTTCGGGCAGTCTTCCAGCGATAAGTTATTGAGCATCCTGCCAGCCGGGGATGTAAACGAAAATTCGAGCGAGCTGTTCCAGTCCCCAAGAACCGTTGATCTGATTAACGCGCTCAAGTCCAGCATTTACGATTACGTACTAATAGATACACCGCCGATTACCCGTGTAGTGGATTCTCTAATTCTAGGCAAGCTGATAAATAACCTTGTTATGATAGTAAGATATAACTACTCTCTTAACGACAGCTTCTACTGGGGAATAAACGAGATACGTAAAGAAAAGATAAAGATACTTGGGATAGTTGCCAATGCATGCGATATTGAAAAATCTGCATTCAGGCATAAATACGGCTACGGGTACGGCTACAAATACGCATATACTCCTTCAAAGACGAACAAGAAGAAAAAGAAATTTTCGGCCGCAATTTAGGTAGTATAATAAAACAACAAACAAAGGATGAACAACTTAAATATAATGGTTCGGAAATAAATTCTTACCTTAATTAAGTTACGCCGCAAATAACCGCAATTTTCAAACACATTTTTTTCACATTTCTCTTTATAGCCGCATAAACCTATTTTCATTTTTAAGTTCGTTCCCCGGGTACGTTTCATAGTAGTGCCAAATAAATTAATCAAATTTTATGAAACCGAATAACAGCAATACAAAGAAAGTTCTAATGCTTGTGCTATCTCATTACCCAAGCGATCCCAGGGTAAGGAGAGAAGCGGAAGCTCTTGTGAACAACGGATACCGCGTGGATATAGTATGCATGAGCTCCCGGAACGAATTGCCGGAAGAAAATTTTGAAGGGATTAGGGTATTCAGAATTTTACATGGCCACACAAAGGAAAACATTCTTAAATATTTGCTGCTTACAATTCGGTTCTTTATAAAAGCTGCTGCAAAAATAAACCGTCTATCCAGGGAAAATGAGTATTCGGTTATCCAGATTCATAATATGCCGGATTACCTGGTGTTCACCACAATTTTCCAGAAGCTCCACGGTATACCGGTTATACTTGACCTGCATGATATTATGAAAGAGCTGTTTAAATCGAGATGGAACGGCGGGCTGCAAAGATTTCTTTTGCCGTTTATAGGACTTACCGAGAAAATTTCTTGGGCATATGCCGATTCCCTTATTACAACAAGCTACGGTTTCAAGCAATGTCTGTTGGATAGAGGAGTAAAGGAAGAGAAGATAACGTTAATCCTTAATACTGCCGATCCACACATATTTAATAAGCCTAAATCCGACTGGTCATTCAAAAAAGGAAATCCGAGGTTCTTATACCACGGCACTGTTGCGGAAAGATTCGGAATACATGTAGCAATAGAAGCGATTAAGAAATTAAAGGACAAATATCCGGATATCCGTTTTGATATTTACGGTAATTATCAGATTGACTATAAAGAAAAGCTTCTGGCCCTGGTGCAGAGCAGCGGTCTTACTGCAAACGTATTCTTCCACGAGTATGTCTCGCTTGAAGAGATAAGCGGGATAATTCATAATACAAATTTCGGGTTAGTTCCTTACGTAAGTGATGGCTTTATGGATCTTGCCCTCTCGACCAAAACATTTGAGTATGTGATAATGAAGCTTCCGGTAATAGCATCGGATATTCCTTCCATGAGAACCATATTCAATGAGAAAGAGATTTATTATTTTAAGCAAAACGATCCGGCTCATCTTGCCGATACACTCGATGATATTTTATCGGACGGCATTCATATAAAAGAAAAAGTAGCAAGCGCAGCCGAAGCTTACAGGCACTTAAGCTGGTCGCTTATGGTTAAGGAGTACGTAAAACTAATTGAGAAAGTTTCAGCTAAAAACGAAACAGTTAGAGCATGAATTACTTCTTTACGGTTTTTTTAGTATTAGTGTTTTTATTTTTGTTAAATTTTATTCTGCCGCACCTGGTAAAGCTTTACTGGAAGAAGAGGAATTTAAAATTGATGGAAAGCTCCGGTAAAATTTTTTTAACGTTCGATGACGGCCCGGATGAAACCTGTACCGCAGAAATATTGAATACGCTGAAGGAGTATAACATCAAAGCCACATTCTTTGTGGTTGGGGAGAGAGCTGAAAGAAATTCATCACTGATTGAAAGGATGATTAAGGAAGGCCATGCAATAGGCCTTCACGGGAATAAGCATGTCCATCCCTGGAAGTCTAATCCTTGGAAAGCAATGGATGATTTGCGTGAAGGGCAGAAGGCCCTCCAGAACCTGGGAGTCCGAGCTAATTATTTACGTCCGCCCTACGGCAAAATAAATTTTTTCAGTTTGATGTATGTTTTGTATAACCGTTTTATTTTTGTCCACTGGAATACCGATCTTCATGATTATAAGGAAACGGTGCCGGAAAATTTGAAAAATAAACTGGACAAAGAAGTAACCGCCGGTAAGGTAGTCTTATTACACGACGGCAGGGTACAGGGCGCCAAACCCAATAAGGTTACATCGGAAGGCTTAAGATTATTTTTGCAAAATATGAAAACAGATAAAAGTCTTTTTGCAACAATAGCAGCTGTTCTATAAAATAAATTTAACAGCAGGCAAAACTAAGCAAATATGAATTTTAATTACAAGTCGATAGTTAAAGCTTTAATCTACGCCTATATCTCGTCAAAGTTTTTGTATCCTTTCTTTGTCAGATATTTTCACCTTCCGGAGCTGCCGCCTTTAATGATGGAGCTTTTGCTGGCTCTTGTGTTATTAATTATCAGCTCATACACAATTATTACCGGGCAAAGAGACCACACAAATAAGTTCCTAATTATTTATAAACTTCTGTTTACGGTTTTCCTGGTTCTTCTTTTGGTAAGCGCCGTACTTAACAACAACAACTGGTTCCTGGTTGGCAAGTCGTTTTTAACTTTCTTTTTCCCTTTTATAATAATAACACTTGTAATAATTAAAACGGACTTTTCCGAAAAAGAGCAGATGGGCCTTTTAAGATTCCTGTTCTTTTTGATCATACTGCAAATACCTGTTACTTTGTTCCAGTATGTAGTCTTTCATCCGGTTACAGCCGATAGTAATAACGGTACTATTGCATTCGGAGCTTTAGGCGGGACCGGCGTAATTGCAGTGCTTGAGTCATTCCTATTATCTTACAGTGTGGCGAATCTTCTTTATAAAGGATTTAATATAAAATATCTGATATTGGCGCTGCTAACATTCATCCCGCCGGTTGTAGGCGGCGCGCGCTTCGGGTTTATCGTTTCTCCCGTTGCTATGATAGTGACTTTTTTTACGTTCCTAATCCTATATAAAAAAGTAGCATTCAAAGTAATCGTAAACATGGCGGCAATGGGGTTTTTATTTATTACTACCCTGGCAGTAGTAATAATCTTTATAATCCCTCAAACAAAATATGCAAGGTTCCTGGATTTTGACGTAATCTTAAATGCTCATAAGGCAGAGCAGTACGATAGATCCGACGGCGAGGAAAGCAGGTTCGATGCATATCCTAAACTGCTGGATCAATATTTTAATAATGATGTTAATTTCGCAATCGGCTTTGGCCCGGGTGCGTTCGTCCAATCGCAAAGCGTAGATATGTCGAAAGCGGTGCTCAACTTTGTTGTTAACCTGCCCGATGCAGTAATTGTACTGGCAAGCCTTGGCGTTGGGGGCTTTGTCTTCGTAATGCTATTGCTGCTCTTCCCGGTGTTTTTTATTAAGAGCTACGTAAACTACGAACAGAATATTGAGATGCATATTTACGCATGCACTTTAGTGCCGGTAAGTGTGGCTACATTTATGGCGATGTTCTACTGCGAAACCTGGAGTACACAGATAGGGCTTGTTTACTGGATAATGCTCGGAATATTTTTAGCCCGCTACAAAGTATTTGCCGCAATAAAAAACCTTACAATACTAAAGAAGGCAGAAGGCAATTTGAACATTGCCCGCATACAGACTGAAAGCTATTAGAAGAAATTTCCTTTTCAAAATTTAACTAGAGCATTAATGAAAGTTTTATACGTTCGAAATGGAATCTTGGGCAGAGACCATTACATTATTAGTGAAATTGAAATTACAAGGGCACTCAGGGCCGCAGGCATCGATGCCAGGCTGATTGTAAAGGGTGAAAAAAAACAGGGTGAGCAGTTCATATTACCGCTTAAAGTGCCGTTCAACAAGAACAGATATTTCGTCCTGAAATTATTGTTCTACCTTCCTTTTTATGTTATAAAGAATAGAATAGATTTTATTGTAGTCGATGAAAAATCCGTCGTCCCATCAATCTTTTTAGTAGCAATAAAGAAACTGTTCGGCTTTAGGATAATTCTAGACGTAAGGACAGTTCCCGTTGAACAGGTAAAACTTTCGCTTCAGCAGAAAGCCGCGTATAAGATTGCCAGGTTATTTTACGACGGCGCATCCTATATAACCCCTTCTACGAAAAGATTATGCGAGACTAAATACGGGCTTAAGTTTAACATGGCTGCAATTTATTCTTCAGCTGTTAATGAAAAGCTTTTTACCAAGAATGTTAAAGTAACTTTGAGCAGCGATATTGCAGATAGATTAAAGAACAGGTTCGTGATGATCTATCATGGCTCTGTTACTCCCAACAGGGGAGTAACTATGGTACTGGATGCAATAAACGAGTTAAAGGACAAGATTCCCGGCTTGTTGTTTCTTTCAATAAGCGACAACAATAGTCTTCTGCAAAAATACTGCTCGGATAACAATCTTAACCTGGATGATCAGATACTTTATCTTAAATCGGCAGACAATTCTTTAATGCCGCAGTACATTAAATCGGCAGACGTTGGGATTATCCCGTACTCAAGAATAAAATGGTGGGAAGTATCATCTCCGTTAAAGCTGATGGAATACCTATCGATGGAAATGCCGATTGTTATGAGCAATATTAAAGCCCATGTTGATGTTGTGCCCGAAAATTCCGACTTCGTAGTTTATTTCAATCCGGATAACAAACGAGAATTAGCCGAAAAGATTTTATATGCTTATAATAATATCGAATACTTAAAAGTCAATGCATATAAGGGAAGAGAAATTGTTCTGGAAAATCTTACATGGCAAAAGCAGGCGGAAAGAATGTTTGAATTTCTGAAAAGCTTTTCTCACGGTGCAGAAACTCAGCTTTCGTTCTCAGGTAAAAAAATTTCAAATGTAAATCCAGCTTCTTAGCTGTAAAAAAATCCGAATAAACTTATCATAATTTACTTAATAAAAATAAGTCCATATTTATTATGAAAGAAAAATTAAAAATAGGGATAATCCTCCGGTCATTAAATTCCCCTGCGTGGGTCTCGGATTTAATCCGGCAGATTAAAAGCTCCGAGCTTATGGAGCTTAATCTTATAATAGTTAAAGCCGGGCGTAGTGTAGAAAAGGATGAATTCAGTTTCAGCGCTTCAAGGCTTTTTAAAATTTTACTGAAATCCTATCTGACGATAGAAAACATTTTGGTCCCGGTTAAACAAAATTTTGCCGAAGTAATTAATATCGGCATGCAGGTAAAAAACATAAAGACAATAAATCTAAGCGGGGTACTAACCAACGATCAATTGAAAGAAATAGCAGCGCTGAATCTGGATGTTCTGCTAAGCGTCGACCGGGATCAAGTACCCGGAGAACTTAAGGATTTATTTAATATCGGCGTAGTATATAATAAAATTTCTATACCCCGCGGCAGTATTAATCTTCCGGTTGAATGGTTTGTAATAAATAACCAGGCATGTATTGAAGCGAAGTTGATATTGGAAGAGACAAATACCAACACGCCGAAAAAGCTGTCCCAATTATTTTTCGCACCCGATTCCTTCTTCGTTAATAGGGTTGAGAGCCAGTATTTATGGAAAGCCTCGCTGATAACTATGCGCGGGCTTATAACGATTTGTAATATGAAGAACCATTGCGCCGGTGAAAAATTAAACCTTGAACCTGTTGAAAATAATCTGACGAATGATATTCCCGGCCTAAGTACTTTTAAAGTAATAAAGCACTTCCTATTCTATTTGAAGAAATCGATTGAGAAAAAAATAAATATTATCCAGTGGATAATTTTGTACAGGGAAAACTCAGCCAAGCCGGAAGCGATAGAAAATTATAAAAAGATTTATCCGCCGATAAAAAACTTTTGGGCAGACCCTCACATTGTCGAGACAGACGGTTGTTCATATGTTTTTATAGAAGAGTATTCATACGCAAATAAAAAAGGTCACATCTCAGTCTTCGAGATAAATAAAAACGGCAAGCCCACTCTGCCGGTAAAGATTCTTGAAAAGCCATATCACCTTTCCTATCCTTTTATTTTTGATTATGAAGGTTCTTACTACATGATCCCGGAGTCTGCACAGAACGGAACAGTTGATATTTATAAGTGCACCGAATTCCCGTTTAAGTGGGAATTTTATAAGCATATCTTCGTCGATATTTCTGCGGTTGATTCTACAGTATTATTTTACGAAGGCAAGTGGTGGATGTTCTTGAATAAAAAGGTTGACAACTATATTTCTTATAAAGATGAATTATACCTTTACTATTCCGATTCCCCATTCAGCGAAAAGTGGATATCGCATCCGCAGAATCCGGTTGTTACCGATGTAAGGTCTGCAAGATCGGCCGGAAGAATTTATAAAAGCAACGGAAATCTAATCAGGCCTTCACAAGATTGCTCGGTTGATTACGGCTATAAGCTTAGACTGAATAAAATTGTAAAAATGAATGAAGAAGAATACCGGGAAACTGAATTCGAGGTAATTGAACCCAACTATACTAAGAAAGTACGCGGCATTCATACCCTGGCTAAATCGGATGGATATACCGTATTGGACTGTAAACTGAAGAGGTTTAAATTTCCTGAGGAATTCAACCTACAGCTTATGCTGCTTTCTCATATTTTCTAGTCACTATTCTTTATTATTTATAATTGTATTTTTGCCGCTACAATTCTAATCCACTATAAGCGATAAAATTAAAGGCAGCTGTTATGTCCTTGTTACGGGTATTCAAAAATAAAAAAAGTAAGTTAAGAGAAAGTTTTTACGGAAAGCTTTTTAAATACAAAAAGAACCTTGAGCACTGGCATCATCACAAGAAGATAGAGGAACTGGTACGGAACGGTTTAAGAATAGGGAAGAATGTAACAATTATGCCTACTGCCGAAATCGATGATTCGTATCCTTACTTGATAAGCATTGGAGACAACTGCTCAATATCCAAGTATGTTCAGTTAATTGCGCACGACCAGGCTACCTTTAAGTTTACAGAAGACAACCTTGAAAGACTAGGAAAAATTGAGATAAAGGAAAATTGTTACATCGGGCAAAGCGCAATAATACTGCCGGGGGTAACAATTGGCCCCAATGTTTTAGTCGCTGCCGGTTCGGTAGTTAATAAGGACATTCCACCTAACTCGTGCGTAGCAGGGGTACCGGCAAGAGTCTATTCCAGGTTCGACGAATTTATCAGCAGGCAGGTTGAGAAATCCAAGGTAAGGCCTAACTTCAGCTCAAAGGAAACTATGCATCCGATATCCGATAAATTAATTGAAAAGATGAGACCGCTTGCAGAAGGCGGAGATTTATTTATAAGAGGATTCCAGGGCGGCCCGGTGGAAGCATTCCCCTACATTGTAAAACAGGAGTTGATTGACAAGGCGCTAAACGGGGATAACCTGTAAAAGATATGCATACTTTAAAACGGTTCTCTGAAAATATTAAATGGCTCTTTATCGGGACAATGGCTTCCAATTTTATCTCGGTATTTATAAGCATATTCCTTATCAGAAAATTAGCTGTTGCCGATTTCGGAATTTACAGCCTGTTTATGGGTAGCCTTTCAATATTTGCCATCTTCTCTATTAACGGGATTGTTGTTGCTATAAGGAGGTTCATCCCCGAGCTTGTGCAGAAAAAATATTACAAGTACCACAAGCTGATAATAATAAAGCTGTACTTAATTTCTCTTTTATTAATATTCATTACCATACTAATAGTTTATATCTATAGAGAGCAAATCGGCTTTTACCTTAAGATCGATAAATTCGAGCTCTACTATTCAATATTCATAATAAATATTTTCCTCTTTCTGCAGGCTTCAATTACCAACAATCTGCTGGTTACTCTATTCGAGCAGAAATTTTTATCCATTATTGGAGTCGTCAGCATTATTGCAAGGGGTGTTCTTTATGCAATATTCTTATCGCAGCTTACTATTGACTTAATATTTATTATCGAAGCGATATGCATGGGAATAAAGGCTCTGCCGTCACTCTATTTTACCTATAAAAAAATTACCGAGCTTGAAAAAGATTCAGGATTGACCATCAGCCAGGAAGAAACTAAAGACTTTGTTAAAAGAATACGGAGATTCTCTCTGCTGTCCACCGCAAACGAAATGGGTGAGGGCGGATTCAGTCAAATATCGGATTACTATTTTGTCTCTGCATACCTTGGGCCATTTGCAATGGGGCTTTATGCCTTCCCATATAAAATATTGAGCACAATTTTCGATTGGATACCGATGGTTCAGTTGAACAACATATTTAAGCCATACTTTATAACTAAGTATTATGAGAAGGATGAGGACTCCGCATACCTGTCCGATATGTTTAATTTTATAACTAAAGTTTATTTCTTCTTCTACGCAGCCATCGTTGTCGGTGTAATCTCATATCAGCATCTCATTCAAGTGTATGTTTTTAATTCCAAGTATCTAGAAACCCAGACGCTGATAGTAATTGTTATTTTATTTTACCTGCTGCGTTCATTCGCATTCCCCATCTCAATCATCATCGAAATAAAAGAGAAAATAGAATATACTTTATATGCAAAGATCTTTGCGGTGTTCAATGTATTCGCGGTTATATTCGTACTTGAATATACCGGCTGGAATTTGATAGGCGTTGCTCTGGCAACCGGCGTATCGGGATTATTAAGAAATATTTATTTATACTTTAAGATGAAACAGATCAGCAAAGTTCGTCTTAACTTTCCGGAGATGTATAAATCTTTAGTAATATTTTTGGCAATGGGATGTTCGATGTATGGATTGAGCCTGATAAATAATATTGTAACGCAGGTTGTTCTGCCAGCAATGACGGGCTTGTTGCTCTTTCAACTGCTGTACAGGACTTTGCGTCCTTTTAATAAAAATGAAGAGGCGATTCTGTCAAATCTGCTTGGGCGGCTGCCTAAAATGTACTTCATATCGAAATTTCTTGCGCTTAATCAATCATAATAAATAATTTTATTCGTAGAATTTCGACGTTAAATTTTATGATCTTAATTTATCAGGTTGCTGGGAAAGGAATTAATAGTTATAAAAAAACTGAACATCCTATTTGTCCGGAAAGTTATTGTAGAGGAAGCGCATCACATAAACACAGAACTCCAGTTGGTCAAAGCCCTCAACTCGCGGGGTCATAATGCAAAGCTAATGGGAATCGGGAAGAGGACTATATCCAATGGAGAGTTGGTATTATTAAAATTTTCTATGAACAAAGGGAGAATTTTTCTACTTAAGCTGCTGCTGCTTTTGCCGTTTTATTGCATAACTAAAAATATCGACGTCCTTATTGTAGATTCCGAAATTGTCCCCTCAACATTTTTTGTCGTTTTAATTAAAAGAATATTTTCAATAAAAATTTTGCTCGATGTAAGATCGATACCGGTTGAACGCGATTTGCCCGCAACGTACAAGCATGCTTGCAATATAGCCTGCAAATATTATAATGGAACAACATTCATTACTAACGGAACGAAAAAATATATCGAGCAGCTAATAAATAAAAGATTTAAAAATACATTGGTATTTCCGTCGGCAGTTAATCCGTCGGTCTTTTCACCGGCTGCGACAGGGGCCGTTCCGCTGGCGGTTAAAGAAAAACTGGAAAACAAAATAATACTTTTCTACCACGGCAGCATTAGTCCGAATAGAGGAGTGTTTTTAGTTCTCGATGCGCTGCATCAAATTAAAGAACAAGTGCCTAACATTTTGTTTGTTAGTTTAAGCGGCAGCAATAATTTTATAACTGAATATTGCATCTCTAAAAATTACAAGCTTGACGATCATTTGCTGCTGCTGAACTTAGTTGATCATGAAAGCGTTCCTGCCTATATTAAGGAAGCGGATATATGCATAGTACCTTTGCCCAGGCTTGTTTGGTGGGAAATTTCCAGCCCGCTTAAGCTGATGGAATATCTAGCTATGGAGAAGCCATTAATATTAAGCGATATAGAAGCTCATAAATCTGTTGTCCCTGCGGATTCCGGTTATGCGCTCTACTTCAATCCAGATGAACCGGAGGATTTGGGGAAGGCAATTTTGAAAGCAATCGGTGGATTGAACAAATTGAGATTAAATGCAGTTAAAGGCAGAGAGCTAATTTTTAATAAATTTACCTGGGAGATTCAGGCTAAAGCTATTGAAGAGTTTGCCGGTTATATTTGAAAGCCGTATTTATAAAGCCCGGCAGCTAATATTTTTATGTCCCGATCATATCAAATCAGGTAATCATTTATCAGCGGATGAAAATTTTATTATTCAGCTATTTATTCCCTAACTCGAAGCTGCCCAACCGGGGCATTTTCAATTTATCGAGGGCTAAGGCTTTAACAAATGCCGGATGTAGCGTTATTGCTGTTGCGCCGGTAAGCGTAAATCCTAATTTAAAGGATTTACTTTCTCTGTCCGGCATAAAAAAACAATTCGTGCTTTTAAACAAGCTAAGGTCGGTTCCCAGGCTCGAAGTATATGAGGGTATAAAAGTTTATCATCCTAAATGGATTACCGCACCGCGGAAATTTTTCTGGAAATATCTGCCGGACATTTTGCATTTCTTCGCCGGAAAAGAAATCGACGGAATAATCTCCGAGTTTAAACCCGATCTGATTATTAGTACATGGGTTAATCCTTTTTCCGCTTATGCAAATTATTTTAAAAAATATATTGGGGTAAAGCATTTTGCAGTAGCAGAAGGAAGCGATGTTCTTGTTCAGCCCTCATCCTTTAAGGGCTGGAGTAGAATAGAAAAATTAATAAATGAAAATTCCGATCTGGTTATTGCCGTCTCGCAAAAGATGAAAGAACAGATGGAACATACTACCGGGCTTAAAAGGATTAAGCTAATTAATAACGGTTATGATGAAAATATTTTCACCTTTAAAAATCCTAACGGCAAATTTGCCGCTGATTATTTAAAGATAGTTACCGTCGCTAATTTTAATTACGAAAAGGGACACGATATACTTTTTGAAGCACTGCGTCTGCTGAAAATCAAGTTTAAGCTTACTCTTGCCGGGGACGGCCCATTAAGAGAAAGATATGAAAGAGCCGTAAAAGAGTACGGCCTGCAAAACGATGTAATTTTTTTAGGGCAGGTTCCGCATTCCAGAATACCAGAATTGTTGGCCGCACAAGATTTGTTCTGCCTGCCAAGCAGGTCGGAGGGATTTCCGGCTGCACCGCTGGAAGCAATGGCCTGCGGTCTGCCTGTTGTTGCTGCCGATGTAGGCGGTATGAACGAAATTATAACCGGCGGTTTCAACGGATATTTGTTTATGCCGGGGTCTAAGGAAGAATTGGCCCAAAAGATAATGTCTGCTAGCTGGACAAGGTGGGATCATAAGGAAATCTCCGAATGGGTCTTAAAAAATTTTAGCTGGAGTGCATGGGCGGCAAAAATTATTCGAAGCTATGATGATACTAATTTGAAAACCGAAGAGACAGTGCTTCACGGAGCTGTTCTATAAATTAATTAAGCAGAAATAATTTAAGAGAAGTAAAAAATACGGGTGATGATTATGCAGGAAAGAAGAAATGTTTTCAGAAAGGCGGCTCATTCATTAGTAATAATGAAGATATATATCAGGGAAAGCGTAAAGCTCGTTTTCCATGTCTTCCTATCTTTAAAAAGCGGATTAAGATATTTTACCAGAGGCATGAAGTACGACAAGTATTGCATTAAGGTAAATTATTACACCCGCAAAAAGTATGTTCACTTCGATGCGACAAAAAGCAGCGAGGAATACCAGGATAAGGTTTATAAAGGCATCCAAACGTTTTTTAAAGAAAATAATCTTTCCTCCGTGCTGGATATAGGCTGCGGCTCGGGCTTTAAGCTTATGAAATATTTTAGCGAATACGAGACTACCGGCTTGGAATTGCCGCCCGCGCTAGACGAGTTGAAGGTAAACTATCCCCAAAGAAACTGGAGCGAATCCAATTTTAATAACCCGCCTCAAAAATATTACGATCTTGTAATGTCTATTGATGTAATCGAGCATTTGCTTGAGCCTGATGTGCTGATGGAATTTATTTCGAAGCTCAATTTTAAATACATTGCCTTAGGTACACCCGATAGAAGCAAACTGCCGGTCTTTTCCAAATTCGGTCCGCCGTGGAATAAACATCATATACGCGAGTGGAGCAGACAGGAATTTGTAAATTACGCCGGTAAATATTTCAACGTAATCTTATCCGAAGTGGTAAACGGGCACGAGCATTTTATAGTAGCTGAGAAAATAAATTCTCCCGCGTATAAAGTTAAGTGCGACCTGAATATGACCGAACTTTCATTTAATTATTAAAGCTTGATGCGTTATTTTTCTGCAGGAAAATTCTTTTATGGCAAACAGTATATTTTTCAGGAATGATGATATAAGGAATAAGCTCGATCAGTCGCTTATTGATGTAACCGGGTCCTTTATCGAGAAGAAAATTCCTATTGCTCACGCCGTAGAGCCTGCAAATATTACTGCTGAAGTTGCCGGCTGGCTTTTAAGAATGAAGAAAGATTATCCCGATTTAATAGTTATTATGCAGCACGGGTACGACCATACTATCAAGAACAAATTAATTAAAGGTGAGTTCGGGGGGCAGAGAAATTATGAAGAGCAATTTGAAGATATAAGCCGCGGCAAAAAATTAATGGACCGCTGGTTCGGCGATCTATGGTTCCCGGCTTTTAATTTTCCCTACGCACCTTATAATCCGCCGGCTATGAAGGCGGTGGATGACTTGAATTATAAGGTAATCAATTCGCATTACAACGACAGTCTTTCCCGCAAGTTGTTTTACGCGGCAGGGCATTTATTAAATAAAGGTTATTTGTTCAACCACCATGTATCCTGGAACCTGGATTATTACCCTGGCACCCGGCTCTTCGAAATTGATATGAACGTAAGCTTTATTAAAAAATATTTGAATGAAGAGGAAGACGCAGAATTCTTTACCCTTGGCGAACTGATTTCAAAGACTGTCCGGTACTCCAAATATAAAACTACCGGCACTCTTCTTCATCACAGATACCATAATACCGAAGATAAGATTAAGCTGGTTAAAGACTACTTGGATTGGTGCATAACTAACGGGTATAAGTTTACATCGCTGCCAGAAATTTACAACCGGTATAAAAAAAGATGAAATCAATAATTCATTTTTCCGGTGACGACTACTGGAACAGCAATCCGCATTCGAGGTACCATATAACCAAGAACTTTATCGGACGCGGATATAAAGTCCTGTGGATAAATCCGCTCGGCACAAGGTTCCCGTCAATCAAGAAGAAAAATTTTTCAAACAGGATATTAAGGAAGCTGAAGAGCATTTTTAAGTTTCTTAAAAAAGCAGAAGATAATTTATATGTTTATACTCCGGTTCTTTTACCGGTATTCAAGACGGGATTTTATTTTAACCTGAATAAAATTCTTTTCTTAGTTCAGATGTCTTTTATTACCGCAGTTTTAGGAATAAAAAAGCCGGTGCTCTTTTTCAGCACACCGCTTTACGCCTTTGCCCTTAGCCTCATCTCATATTCAAAATCAATTTACTATTATTCAGACTTTTACACTGCCTACAGAGAGTTAAACAACTCCTCGCGCGGGTACCTGGAGTTTTTAGACGGCATTCTGTACCGCAATGCCGATTCGGTATTTTGCGCATCGCGGGAAATTTATTCGGGGCTTATTAGCAAAAATAACCGGAAGAATATTTATTATCTCCCTCATGCAGTCGACTTCGAGCATTTTAATTCCGGCCGGGGAAAAAATAATACTCTCCCCCACGATATTCAATCCGTCAAGCATCCTGTAATCGGCTATTACGGCACGCTTACCGATTCGAATGATTGGGATATAATAGACTACTGTTCCAAGGAGAGGCCTGATTATAATTTTGTGTTTATCGGCAGAAAGGATATGTCGCTTCCACAACTGGAAAGCCGGCCGAACGTTTTTTTCCTTGGTAAGAAATCTTACAGCGAATTGCCTTTGTACGCCTCTCATTTTGATGTGTGCATTATGTTCTGGGTTAGAAGAGAATGGATAAAGAATTCATCGCCCTTAAAACTGAACGAGTATTTGGCGCTGGGCAAGCCGGTTGTTTCTACATTCATAGAAGAGGTAAATTCGAATTACAACGATGTGGTTCAGATAGCGGAAACCAAGGAAGAATTTCTTGAACAACTGGATAAAGTATTAAAATCGGATAACACCGAACAAATTGAAAAAGGCCTGCAGATGGTAAAGGAGAGCAGCTGGAGATCGGTTGCGGAAAAAATATTACGCGGGACTCAATAAGAGAAGTCCGATCTTAGCTGAAAAAAATCGGATCAAATAATAATATGAACACGATATTTCAAATAAATTATAAAATACTTGATTTCTTTAGAAAGACGGATACTCTTAAGCTGTATAAAAAAATAGTTGAGTCCCAGTACGCTTCCAGGGATGAGTTAAGAGCAAGCCAGCTAAACGCATTTAAGAATCTGCTTACGCATGCATATGAGAATGTTCCTTACTATTCGAGCCTCTTTAAGAAAATTTCGTTTCATCCGGAAGATTTTAAATCAATGGATGATCTTAAAAAGCTTCCAACTACTTCAAAGGATATTGTAAGAAATAACTTTAACGATATCAAAGCAGCCGGTTTCGAATCGTATAAGCCACGTATTACACAAACCGGGGGAACGACAGGCAAGCCGTTTTTAACATACAGGGATAAACTAAGCCACAGCTATATGTGGGCAAATATTTTCCGCGCCTGGAACGCAGGAGGATTTGAACCGGGCGACAGGTTCATTAATTTTGCAGGAGGCTCTCTGCTGCCGAATACTAATCTGTTCAAGCGGAATATTTACAACTTCCTTCAGAATGCGGTTCTAATAACCAGTTATCATCTGAACGATGAAAGGCTAAAGAATATTTCTTATACAGTTACAAAATCGGGTGCGGAATATATTTTCGGTTATTCTTCTTCTATATATTTGTTGTCGCAGTACTGCAAGTCGAACTCGATATCGTTGAAAGGATATATAAAGGCCGTCATCACTACTTCCGATATGCTGTATCATAAGCAAAGAGAAGTTATCGAAGAAGTCTTCGGCGCAAAGGTGTTCGATCTGTACGGCTGCCCCGAAGGCGGAATTTTTTCATTTGAATGCAGCGAGCATAACGGCTACCATGTAAACCAGGAATCGGCGCTTGTAGAAGTAACCGATAGCGGCCAGAACGGCCTCGGCAAGATCATCAGCACTCCCTTGTTCAATTATGCTTTCCCTTTAATTAGATATGAAACAGGAGATGTGGGCAGCTATTCTTCAAAGCAGTGCGGCTGCGGCAGGCATCTTGATAGGATTGAAGAATTGGGAGGAAGGATAAGAGACTTTATAGTGCTTAGGGACGGACGCTACATCCACGGTGCTTTCTTCAACCACCTTAACGTCCTTTATAACGCCGAATGGATTAAGCAGTATCAGATTGTTCAGACCGACGTTGATAATCTTACAATCAAAATATCAAAGCTTGAAGAGCCGGCAGAGGAAGCTCTCGATTTAATTAAGAATGAGATTCATAAGGGCCTTCTTCCCGACCTGAAAATAAATTTTGACCTGGGCGGCGTGGAATATACCGGCGGCGGTAAATTCCGCTTAATAATTTCCAACGTCTCGAATAAGTGGCAATAGATAAATATGAGGAATAAGAGAAAGATATTCTTATTGACCGTCCCCGTATTTATAATTCTTTTTTTCTCATTGCTTTTTCAGTCTAACAACAAAAATGAAAATATGCACGAAGGACTTTCCAAAGATTTATTCCTTATAAGCACGCAGAATATTTATTTCGGGCACCGGTCTGTCGGTGAAAATATTTTAAGCGGCATGAAGAAGATAATTTCCGAAGATACTTCTTCTGGGCTGAGAATTACCAAGCTGGAAAATTTGAAGTACAACGGCAGCCGTTACTTTGCCGATTCAAATATAGGGAAGAACGGTGACCCCGAAAGTAAAATTAAAGAATTCGCCGGGGCAGTCGACAGCCTTTCCACACTGGGTCTGAATTTGGCTATGATGAAGTTCTGCTATGTAGACATCACGAGCTCTACAGATGTTAATTCGGTTTTTAATTATTATGCAGGCGCCATCGCTTCACTTAAAAGAAAGCATCCCGGACTGACTATTATTAATTTTACCGTGCCTTTAACCGCACAGAGATCGCTGTACCGTAAGTTAGTTGATTTGGTAAAAGGGAACGATAGCAATAACCAGGCAGACAATGCTGCAAGGAATAAATTCAACGAGCTGTTAAAATCTCAATTCCCGCATGATGAAATTTTTGATCTTGCAGGGATAGAGTCTACATATCCGGACGGAAAAAGGAATACCGAAATTACCGACGGGAAGATTGTTTATTACCTAGTTAAAGATTATTCCTCAGACGGCGGACATCTAAATGAAAGAGGACAGATGGTAGTTGCGGAAACATTATTAAAATTTTTATCCGGTGTAATTGCAAAATCGGAGACACATGCGGTTAATTAATCTGTTTTCTTCAATTCGCTGCTCGCGGGAAGGAAGAGCTATTCTAAATAATTTTTTTCTGCATTTAAATTTTATAAATAGTTTATGAAAAAATTATTGCTTACCCTAATTGCTAAGCTTAAATATAAAAATTATAAGCGGAAGCTAAGGCAAAATATTGCCAACGGATTAAAAATTGGCAAGAACGTTACAATTATGCCGAACGTTACTATAGACGATAAATATTCATACCTTATCAGCATCGGCGATAACTGTTCGTTCAGCAACGGCGTGCTTATACTTGCCCACGATGCAACTACATTTAAATTTACCGGCGGCTATACTAGAGTTGCAAAAGTGAATATAAAAGACAATGTTTACGTCGGCCAAAATTCTATTATTCTGCCGGGTGTAACCATAGGCCCTAACGTCCTTGTTGCCGCAGGCTCGGTAGTTAATAAAGATATTCCGCCTAATTCCTGCGTTGCCGGTGTGCCTGCAAGGGTATACGCAAAATTTGATGAGTTCCTTGCGAACCATAAAAATTTAATAAATGAAAGATCGGTCTTTGATTACAAAGATTTTGCAGCACCTACAGAAGAGTTCAAAGAAAAAGTGAAACGACTGACTGAAGACGGACATGTTTATGTGAAAGGCTACGAAGGAAATTTTCCCTGGACTATTTCTTAAGGCCGCATCTAATAAATTCTAATTCGGACTAAAAATATTTTTATAAAATATGCTTTAATAACGGAGTAATTAATGGAAATAAATGAAAAGTTAAAATCTTTTGTCGCCGATAATTTCTTATTCGGCCAGGCAGACTCGCTAAACTATGATACCGATTTTTTTGAAAAGGGAATTATAGACTCAACCGGAATCGTAGAACTGGTTAGCTACGTTGAAGAGACTTTTAATATTACCGTACTGGACGACGAGCTTGTACCTGAAAATTTTTCATCTATAAACAAGGTAAGCGAGTTTATTGGCCGGAAGCAAAACGAAATAGCAAAAGCAAGCTGATTATGTGCGGCATTACAGGCATACTTAACATCTCCGGTTCCCAAAGTGTTTCTACCAAAAAGCTCGGCTTGATGGCCGGCCAGCTAAGCCATCGCGGGCCTAACCAAGCCGGCGCATACATGGACGACCGGATTGGGATCGCTCAGACACGGCTTAGTATAATTGACCTTAAAGGCGGCACCCAGCCTATCCACAACGAAGATAAAACTCTGTGGATTGTATTCAACGGCGAGATATACAACTATATCGAACTTAAAAAAGACCTGTTGAAAAAAGGGCATAGGTTCTATACAAATTCGGATACCGAAGTTTTACTTCATCTATACCAGGATGAAAGAGAAAAATGCCTGCATAAGCTGAACGGGCAATTTGCCTTTGCCGTATGGGATACCGAAAGCAAAGAGCTGTTTATTGCCCGCGACAGAGTGGGAAAAAAACCTTTGTACTACACTATCGAAAGCGGAAGATTTTATTTCGGCTCGGAAATTAAATCCATTTTTGCCTGCAGCGAAATAAGCCGCGAGATCGATTTAGATTCCTTAAATCAGATTTTTACATTCTGGACTACACTGCCCGCCAAAACCTTTTATAAAAACATAAGTGAGCTTCCTGCAGGCTCATATCTCAAAATCAAGGACGGCGGTCTTCAGGTTAAACAATACTGGGATTTTAACTTTGCACTAAAAGATGAGCTTGTTAATTTTACCTCCGGCGAAATTGCCGAACAGGCCAGGGAACTGCTGCTGGATTCGGTCGGGCTGCGGCTTAGAGCCGATGTTCCTGTGGGCAGCTATCTAAGCGGCGGACTGGATTCATCGGGCATAACTTCGTTAATAAAAAATAATTTTAACAACAAGCTCAACACATTCGGCATCCGTTTCGAGGAAGCCGCTTTCGATGAAGGTGAATTCCAGAACGAAATGGTAAAGAAGCTGAACGTAAAGCACAACATTGTTCTTGCAAATAACAAAGCCATAGGCGAACTGCTGCCGGATGTACTATGGTATTGCGAGATTCCTCTTCTCCGGCTCTCGCCGGTTCCTCTTTTTATTTTATCGGAGCTTGTTCATAATTCGGATTTCAGAGTTGTGCTTACGGGCGAAGGTGCCGATGAGGTCTTCGGCGGATACAACATTTTTAGGGAAACCCTGGTTAGGGCATTCTGGTCTAAGTACCCCGACTCGAAAATTAGGCCGCTCCTGCTGGAAAGACTTTATCCTTACATATTCAAGGATGCAAAGAGTAAGGCGAGTTTAAAGTCTTTCTTTAAAATGGGTATAGAAGATCCGGGCAACCCTTTCTTCTCCCATATGATCAGATGGCAGAACACATCCAAGATAAAGAGATTTTTTATTGATGCGGCAAAAGAGAACTTAGCCGTCTACAATCCGCTTGAACATCTTGCCGCATTACTTCCGGAGAATTTCCACCGCTGGGATGCACTGGCGAAAGCGCAGTATCTTGAGATGAAGATTTTTCTTTCCAACTACCTGCTCAGCTCGCAGGGCGACAGGGTCTCGATGGCGCATTCGCTTGAGATTAGGATGCCGTACCTGGATTACCGGGTGATCGAGCTGATGAGCAAAGTTCCTTCTTATTTGAAAATAAGAGGACTGGATGAAAAATTTATTTTGAAGAAGGTCTTTAAGGACGTTCTTCCCGATACGATAGTTAAAAGGCCTAAGCATCCTTACAGGGCGCCTATTAAGAACAGCTTGCTTAATAATAACATTGAATATGTCGATTATTATTTATCCGAAAGTTATCTTAATAAAACCAGGCTGTTTAATCCTTCAATGGTTGCTAAGTTAAAAGAGAAATTATCTATTGCCGGCAATTCGGGAGAATTCGACAATATGGCTTTGGTAGGCATATTATCTACCCAAATTATTTACGATAGGTTTATTGAGAATTTTGAATTGAAGGCGGTTAAGCCGGCCGATTTTACAATCGTTTTCGACAACAGACTGGTCGAGTCAAATTTAATTATTAAGAATGAATAACCAATTATTTCAACCGAGAGTCTTGCATAATTTTTTAATTCAGAATGCACAAAAATTTCCCGATAAGGAAGTTCTGGTATTCGAAAATTCAAGGCTCACTTATTCCGATCTAAATACCCGGTCGAACAAGCTGGCCGAATCTTTAATTGACCTCGGCCTGCAGAGGCACGACAGGGTTATTATCTTCCTGGATAATTCGGTAGAGACTGTTTTGTCAATCTGGAGCGTATTAAAAGCGGGCGGAGCCTTTGTTGTTTTAAATTCATCTATCAAAGCAGCCAAGCTTGAATACATTATAAAAGACTCCGGTGCGGGCATTATCATAGCTCATTCTAAGAAATCCGATATTGTTGAGAAGGCTTGCGAAAATATAACCACCGGCTTAAAGATTATTTATACCGGTGCGGTTAAAGGCAGGCAGCAGAAAGATGGTTTGGCTATTTATAATTTTGAAGAACTGTTAAACTCCCAGAGCGGCGTTGCCTCCGAAAAATTATTGAAGAGGATGAACAGCGTTATCGATTACGATCTTGCTGCGTTAATCTATACATCCGGCTCAACCGGCGAACCGAAGGGAGTTATCAGCTCTCATTTCAATATGATCTCCGCCGCCCGCAGCATTATTGAATATCTAGAGAATGACTCAAGCGACATTATTCTAAATGTCCTTCCTCTGTCATTCGATTACGGCTTATACCAGATGATAATGAGCGTAATGTTCGGCGGGACGATGGTGCTCGAGACTTCGTTTATGTTCCCCGTAAAAATTCTGCAGAAGATTGAACAGGAAAAAATAACCGGCTTCCCGATTGTCCCGACTATCATCGCTCTTCTGTTAAAGATGAGGGAGATTGACAGGTACAAACTGGAGACCGTGAGATACATCAGCAACACCGGCGCAGCTTTTCCCGTGCCGCACATACTAAAGTTCAACGAGCTTTTCCCGCATATAAAAATATTCTCGATGTTCGGCTTAACGGAATGCAAGCGAATTGCCTATTTGCCGCCCGATCAAATTAAAGTGCGCCCTGGCTCGGTTGGCAAGGCAATGCCCAACTGCGAGGTATTTATAGTTGATGAAAACGGCAGCGAGGTTCTTAACGGCGAGCCCGGCGAGCTTGTTGTAAGAGGCTCTAACGTAATGCGCGGCTACTGGAACTCCACAGAGCTGACGGAGAAGGTTTACCGCAAAGGTAAATTGCAGGGTGAAACTATTCTGTACACCGGCGATCTTTTCCGCATGGATGAGGAAGGCTATTTGTATTTTCTAGGCAGAAAAGACGATATGATAAAATCCAAAGGCGAAAGAATAAGCCCTAAGGAGATTGAAAATATTTTATGCTCAATAAAAGGAGTGGCTGAAGCCGCAGTAATCGGGGTCCCGGACGATGTTCTTGGCCAGGCCATTAAAGCTTACATCGTAAAGCTGAACGGACAATACATCGACTCCAATACCATCCTTCAATTCTGTTCGGAGAACATGGAGACCTTTATGATTCCCAAATACGTAGAGTTTTTAAATGAGCTGCCTAAGAGCCCGAACGGGAAGGTTGACAAGAAAATTTTAAAAGCCGGATTGATGGATAACTAAAAAATCCGATGGTAAAAAATTATTACGACGCATACGGCGAGCTTATAAATCCCTGGTACATAACGCATCTGCGGAAGATGGGAATTTTAAATGTCGGTGTTAAAGCTGAGGGTGCAACCTTTACCGATTCTGCCGGCAATGTTTTTATCGATTGCACAGCCGGATACGGCATTGGCAATCTCGGCCATAATAATACGCAGGTTGTTAATGCGCTGGTCGAACAATTACAAAGCGGCCAGGTGAATACACGCCCGTTTATAAATAAAATTCAAATAGAACTAGCCGAGCTGCTGAAAGAAATTTCACCGCCCGGGCTGGAGTGTTCTTACATTCTAAATAGCGGAAGCGAAGCTATTGAAACTGCGCTTAAGCTTGTAAGGCTTTACAAAGGAGGTAAAAAAATTATTTCCATGGAACATTCTTTCCACGGGCATACGCTTGGCGCTCTGTCGGTTTCGGGCGTTCCGGCATTTAAGAAAAGCTTTATGCCTCTGCTGCCCGCGTTCGAGCAAGTACCCTTCGGCAATATAAACGCATTACAAGACAGCATAGATGAAAGTACTGCCGCAGTAATGATTGAACCGGTACAGCATGATGCGGGTGTAAAGGTTCCTGCAAAAGAATATTTACAGCAGGTTAGGGAGCTGTGCAGCGCAAAAGATGTTATCCTGGTTTTTGATGAAGTAATAACCGGCATAGGCAAAACCGGTTTCATGTTCGCTTCCCAATATTTTGATGTTGTACCGGATATACTGGTAGCGGGTAAATCTCTCGGTGCCGGATTAATTCCAATAGGCGCGGTACTGGCCAGAAAAAATCTTTGGCAGCGATTCGGCTTAAGCTTCCCGATGACGGCCTCCAGCTACGGCGGCAATGCATTGGCATGCAGGGCTGCGGTTGAATCAATTAAATTCATCTGTGAAAACAATGTACTCGAGTCTGCAAGGCAAAAATCCGAATTGCTATTTTCAGGGTTAAAAAGCCTTGCCGTTAAATATTCGGGTTTCATCCGTTCGCTTAACGGGATAGGGATGTTGTTCGGGATGGAGATAACCGAAAAAAATACCGCGGCTGCAATAGTAAGGAAAATGATTGAAAATAATGTGATTGTTTACCAGTCATTCGGAAATCCTTTTGTAATAATGATTGAGCCGCCGATCGTTATCTCGAACGACCAGATTGAAAGAGTGATTGAGGCTTTTAACAAGGTACTGGGAGAGGTTTAATCTTTATTGCCGGTGCAGTTAGATGACAGCGGTTTAATGGAATATAAAAAAATATTAATTTGTACGGTAAATTAATTAACCTTAAGGAAATAGGATGGAATACACCAGGGATTTAATTTTAATTAATCCGGAAGAAGAAGCGAAGAAAATAATTGAAGATATACGCTACGCGGTTTCGCACGTATTAAAGAAAAGAGGAGCGGTAATAGGTGTAAGCGGCGGTGTCGATTCTTCGGTATGCCTGGCGCTTACCGCTACGGCGCTAGGCAGCGATAAAGTTATTGCCGTTATGCTTCCGGAAAAGGAATCGAGCGGCGAGAATATTCCTCTGGTAAATAAGCTTCTTGAAAAATACAAAGTTGAATCTGTCATCGAAAATCTTACCGGAGCGCTGGGCGGGTTCGGATGCTACGAAAGAAGGGATGAGGCTGTAAAACAAATTTTCCCGGAATACGATTCATCGTATAAAATGAAAATCATCCTTCCGGAAAATATTCTTGAGACGGATAAGCTTAACCTTTTCTTTCTAGAAATTATCTCTCCCTCCGGCGAGGTAAAGAAAGCCAGGCTTCCGCTTAAGGAATACTTACAGATTGTAGCCGCTTCTAACTTTAAGCAGAGAAGCAGGATGAGCATGCTGTACTATCAGGCCGAGCTTAGAAACTATGCCGTAATAGGCACACCGAACAAGAACGAGCACCAGCAGGGATTCTTTGTAAAGTTCGGGGATAGCGGCTCGGATTTAAGACCGATCTGCCATCTGTTCAAAACACAGGTATACCAGCTTGCAGATTACCTGGGCATTCCGGAGGAAATTAGAAAGCGTAAGCCTACTTCGGATACTTACAGCGCAGAGCAGACGCAGGAGGAGTTTTTCTTCCGGCTCTCCTTCGATATACTTGACAGAATTTGGTTCGGCTGGGAAAGCGGGGTGGAGACGGCACAAATAGCGAAAGCTCTGGGCCTTACGGAACAGCAGGTTGAAAACGTAATTAAAGATATAACGAGAAAAAAGAACACTACCGAATATTTGAGGAAGGAGCCGCTGGATATCAACTCGATAATCCGATGAGCTTATAATTCAATTCCCATTTGAAGCCGGAAGCAGCCGATATTCTGTTTCCGGCTTTTTTATTTTTAATCTCTCTATCCAAATAATGATAAGAAGAATTTTGTCCTGAATTTTAATATTTTGGAATCAAAATTTTATTTAATTATAACTTTATTTATGCCGGAAATATCCGAATCAATTTCGCAGAGGAAAAAAGAGCATATCGCGTTATGTCTTACCGGTGAAGTTTCTTTTAAAAGCAAAACAACTGGTTTCGAAAACTACGATTTTAAGCATTACGCGATAACCGAAGTTGATTTAAGGAAGATAAGCTTTAACACGGATTTTTTCGGTAAAAAAATTAATTACCCGTTTTTAATTTCGTGCATGACGGGCGGCGTATCCGAAGCTGAAAATATTAACATGCAGCTGGCGGTTGCCGCTAACGAGCTTAATATTCCCGTGGGTGTAGGAAGCCAGCGGCAGGCGCTTGAAAATAAAACTTATCATCAATCGTATAAAGCTTTACGCAAGAATGCGCCTAGCATTCCGGTACTCGGGAATATAGGTGCGGCACAAATTGCTAAGCTAAAGAATCTTGATCAAGTACGCCTTTTAGCCGAATTGGTTAATGCGGATGTAATGGTAATTCACGTTAATCCATTGCAGGAGTTATTGCAGTACAAAGGTCAGCCGGACTTTTCGGGCTTTATCAAAGCCCTGGAAAAGCTGGTTAGATTTCTGGATATTCCCGTAGTTGTTAAAGAGGTTGGAGCCGGTATTTCCAAAAAAGCTGCCTCACGGTTGTTGAATATAGGCGTAAAAGGCATTGATGTTGCCGGTGCCGGCGGTACAAGCTGGGCCGGAGTTGAAATACTGAGGAACAAAAGCGATAAAGGCAGCGAATTTTGGGATTGGGGCCTGCCGACCTCTTACTGCCTGCGGACAGTTGGCAAGCTTAAAAATAAATTTGATTTTATGCTGATCGGTTCCGGCGGCATTAACAACGCTGCCGATGCTGCAAAGGCATTTGCACTGGGAGCCGACATAACCGCATCCGCAAGAATTATTTTGCAGGTGCTTGATAAGTCCGGCGTTGAAGGAGTCGTTCAACTGATTAAAGACTGGTTTGAAACAATTAAGCATGTTATGTATCTAACAGGTTCCAATTCCATTGAAGAACTTAAGGACGGTAAATTAATTAGAAAGGAAAAATTCTTTTGATCGGGGAGAGAACTGATAAATTTTATTCCCTTTACGAAAGAGAGAGGGAAAAAGTAGATAAGAGATTAGCGGAATCGTTAAAAAATAGAAAGCCGGATTCACTTTACGAACCGGGACTATATATAATTGACGGCGGGGGCAAACGGTTAAGACCGCTGCTTGTTTTGTTTGCAGCACGGGCTGCCGGAGGAAAATTTACCGACGCTTACAACGCATCCGTCGCCGTAGAGCTTCTGCATAATTTCACTCTTGTACATGACGACATAATGGACAATGCCTCCAAACGCCGTGGAAGGCTAACGCTTCATGTAAGGAACGATTTGAGTACTGCAATTCTTGTCGGCGACAGCCTGCTTTCTATTGCGTATGAATATCTGTTAAGGGACTGCAGCGGAGACTCGAAAGAAATTATGGCGCTTTTTACCAAGAGCTTAGTTGATGTTTGCGAAGGCCAGAGCCTTGATAAGGATTTTGAATCCGACGAATCCGTTTCAATAGATCAATATCTGGAAATGATAGAGAAGAAGACTGCGGCACTTTTAAAAATGTGCTGTAAGGTAGGCGGCATTCTGGGCGGCGGAACGAAAAAAGAGATAAATGCGCTTGCCAATTTCGGAAAAAATATCGGGATCGCCTTCCAGATACAGGATGATTTGCTGGATATCACCGGAGAAGAAATCGAATTGGGTAAATTTGTAGGTGGAGATTTGGTTGAAGGGAAAAAGACTTTCCTTTTTATTAAAGCTTTGGAAAAAGCCGGCGGCAGCGATCTTAAATCCCTGCGCAATGTTGTTTCCAACGGCGGTATTAAGGTAAACCAGATCGGAAAATATAAGCAGATTTATTTTAGGCTTAATGTACTAGAAGATGCCAGATCGGCGATTAAGTATTTTTCCGGCAGAGCGCTGAGCTCTTTAAAATCTCTTAAGAAGGAAGAAGACCGGGAATTATTTACGTGGCTGGCAAATTCATTAATCAAAAGAAACAAATAATGATTGAGAAAAAAATACAGATAGTTAATAAAGCAGGACTGCATACAAGGCCCGCAGCCACTATTGTTAAAATGGCGGCAAAATATAAATGCGATTTTTTTATCTCCAAAGACGGGCTTAATATAAACGGGAAAAGTATAATAGGAGTAATGACACTGGCGGCCGAGATGGGCTCTGAGCTGCTTTTAACTTTTGACGGTGAAGATGAAAAAGAAGCCGCCACGGAGATTTCCGATTATTTTAACAGAGGATTTGACGAGCTTTGAAAAGTTTTAAACAAATATTTAAGGAAGCCGACAACAAGATCGTAGGTATTGCCGCCGCCCCCGGAATTGTAATTGCGAAGGTGTACCTCTTTACTAAGGAGAAGCTGGTAATAAACGACAGTCCGATTGAAAATACGGAAGAAGCCAAGCAAAATTTTAGAGAGGCATTGAACAAATCGAAAAAAGAATTGGATAAAATATTCCAAATTGCCAAGGAAAAAATGGAGGCGACCAGGGCTGCAATATTTGAAGCTCAGTTAATGATTCTAGACGACCCGATCCTTATCGGCAATATTGAATCCAGGATCGAAAAAGAAAAAAAGCAGCCCGAGTATATCGTGTTCGACGAAATTTCCCGCTACCAGCAGATGATGATACTTTCTCACGAGCCCTACATGAACGACAGGGCCAACGATATTGAAGATATCAAGAACAGGATAATAAGGAACCTGCAGAAAAAAAGATGGCAGTCCAAAATTATAAGCGATACAATTGTCGTAAGCGATTCACTTACTCCGGCGGACACTATCCTTTTATCCAGATGCAATGTTAAGGGGTTTGTTACCGACCACGGCGGCCTTACCTCTCATGCGGCTATCGTTTCCAGGTCGCTAAACATTCCGGCAGTAGTTGGAACCCATAACTCGACCAAGAAGATTAAAGACGGCGACCAAATTATCGTAGACGGATTTCACGGATACGTTATTATAAATCCTACTGAAGAACAGATCATCTTCTTTACTGGTAAACTCGACAGGCTGATGGAGCTTCAACAAAGCTTAAGTGAATTAAAAGACCAGCCGGCGCAAACATCCGACGGTAAGGAAATTACTCTTCTTGCAAACGTTGACGTTACCGGCGAGATAGACCTGGTGATTACCAACGGTGCAAAAGGCATAGGGCTGTTTAGAACCGAGCAAATACTAGAGGAGATGGGAGAGTTCCCTTCGGAAGAAGACCAGACGAGAATCTATTCGAACCTGGCATCGAGGATGTATCCCTCTCCGGTTACAATCAGAGCCTTCGATATCGGCGGAGATAAATTCAAGTTTCTAAATTTTACCGAGCCGAATCCTTTCCTGGGCTTAAGGGGCATAAGGCTTCTGCTGGAGAATGAAAAGGTATTCATGACGCAGATAAGGTCCGTATTGAGTGCCAGTAAAAATAAGAATGTCCTTTTCATGCTTCCTATGGTTAGCACTGTTGCCGAAATAAAAAAAGCCATGCAGTTGATTGAGCATTGCAAGCATCAGCTTAGAGAAGAAAAAGTTCAATTCGATAAGCACATGAGGATAGGCGTAATGGTGGAAGTGCCGTCCGCAGCAGTACTGGCCTTCGAGTTAGCCAGCGAGGTAGATTTCCTAAGCATCGGGACAAACGATCTTATTCAGTACCTGATGGCTGTAGACCGGGGGAATGATCTTGTCTCCGGCCTGTACCAGGAATTTCATCCGGCGGTAATCCGGACTTTAAGCCACATAATAAAAGACGCCGCAAGAGCAGATAAATTAATCAGCATATGCGGCGAGATGGCCGGTGATACCCTTGCAATACCACTTCTTGTCGGCCTCGGGATGAAAGTGCTTAGCATAGCCCCGACAACAATACCTTATGCCAAAAGGATTATCAGAAGCATATCTTTCAGCAAGGCAAAATCGCTTGCAGATGAATGCCTTGTATGCAAAACCGAAGCCGAGATTATTGAGAGGCTGGAAAAGTTCTTTGCAGATAACTCTATTACGAGAACCAGAAATATAATTTAGGAGAAAAATGAATATTACCGATTACGTAAAAAAATACGATCCGCAAAATCAGTTTGACGTGTTAATAAAAACCTCCGGCCAGGTTAAGTTTGCCTGGAACAACCGGATTGATCTTTCATCATTAAAGAATAAGAAATTTGATAAAGTGCTTGTTACCGGGCTTGGAGGCTCTGCAATAAGCGCAGACCTTATGCAGAACTTTTTGCGCGATGAATTGCCGCTTCCGTACTTTGTAAACAGAAATTATTTTCTGCCCAAGTTCGCCGACGAGAATGCATTAGTTGTTGTTTCCTCATATTCCGGCAACACCGAAGAAACCGTAGAGGTGCTTGAAGCCGCATTAAAAAGGAACTGCGCGGTTGTGTGCATTACAACCGGGGGAAAGGTTGAAAAGATTGCCGATGAAAATAAGATTCCAGTTGTTAAAATATTCCCCGGCCTTCAGCCCAGGTATGCGCTGGGATTAAGCTTTTTTTCTCTGCTTAAAGTTTTCCAGGAACTGCAACTGATCGGTAGCCATGATAAGGTTGTAGCTGATGTTATAGACATGTGGACCGAAATGGGCAATGAGCTTTCAGTTGACGACAACAGAGCATATAAACTTGCCCTGGAGTTAACCGGATTTATACCGGTTATTTATTCCGCGGCGGATGTAACCTCTGCGGCAGGCTATAGGCTTAAATGCCAGGTAAACGAAAATTCGAAGCTGCATGCCTTCCACAACGTTATACCGGAGCTTAATCATAATGAAATAATCGGCTGGGAATCGTACACCGAAAAGCAGCTTAACGCAAAGGTTGTTTCGATTGTTGATGAGGACTACCATCCGCAGGTTAAAAAAAGGTTTGAAATAACCTGCGAGCTTGCCGCCAAAAGCGGGGCTGAAATTATAACTCTGCAAAGCAGCAGGTCTAATTTTAAGCTACGATTAATGGAGTTGATTTATTTGGTAGACTGGATTACATATTACCTGGCTGTTTTGCGCGGCTACGATCCGACTGAAATTGATAATATAAATATTCTTAAGAAACGGCTGGCATAAATTTCATCTTTTTTAAAGAGACCGGAATATAAGGCTTCTGTGGTAAGTAAGTATGCAAAATATTTTTTACTGTCAATAATATTTTTTAATTCCGCTGCTTTCGGACAGTATTATTTTTTCGGCAGGAACAAGGTTCAGTACGAAAGATTCGACTGGAAAGTTCTGCGGACTAAGCACTTTAATATTTATTACTACGATGAGATGGGGGAGATAGCAGGCATTGGCGCTGCATATGCAGAGCAAACGTATGAAGAATACAAGGTGAAATTTAACGAGGTAATATCCCATCGTATTCCTTTAATTTTTTATAATACATCCAACCAGTTCGAGCAGACCAACACAACTCCGGGATTAATTCCCGAGGGAGTAGGCGGATTTTTCGAATACATGAAGGGGCGGGTCGTTATTCCCAATACCGGCTCGCTGCACGATTTTAGGCACGTCATAAGGCACGAGCTTACTCACGTCTTTATGGCGGCAAAGCTTTACCGGATCTTTAAAGATCACCGTCTGCCCAACGATTCATTCCCGCCTCTGTGGTATACCGAAGGCCTTGCCGAATATATATCCACGCCAGAAGACGCACAGGCAAAAATGGTTCTGCGCGATGCAATAATAAATAATTACTTTTTTAACCTGGAAAATATTTACCGTATAAGCGGTACCTTTCTAATGTACAAGGAAGGCCAGGACTTTCTTGAGTTCGTCGCTAAAAGATACGGTAAAGAGAAAGTGCTGCAGATGCTTGAAAATTTTTGGATGTACTCCACCTTTGCCAAAGTTATGGAATACACGCTCGGCAGACCGATAAAAGAAATTGATAAAGAATGGACATTCTACTTAAAGAAGAAATTTTATCCTTTAATTACCAAAGATGCGCCGCCGGAAATTGCAGCCCAAAAGCTTACCGATTTCGGATTTAACTTCTCACCGGTCCCGTTTAAGATTGGCGGCAAGGAATATTTATATTTCGTTGCCAACAGGGACGGGTACTCCTCAATTTACCGGCTGGAATTGAACGATAAGATGCAGGCCGAAATAAAACCCGAGCTTGTACTGAGAGGCGAAAAGTCGGAAGAGTTCGAGTCGTTCCATTTGTTCCAGTCCTCAATTGATATCTCGAAGAACGGTCTGCTTGCTTTTGTTACCAAGACCGACGGCACCGACGCGATCCATTTCCTTTCCGTTAAAGACAGCAAAGTAATAATGAATTACCAAAACCCGGAGCTGATAACCATCTCTTCACCTAAATTTTCTCCGGATGGCAACAGGGTAGTTTTTGAAGCTGTAGACAAGAAGGGCTTTAGCGATATTTACATTTTGCATCTGCCCGATCTTGCTATTACAAGACTGACAAACGATATCTACGACGACGAGGACCCCTGCTTCGGGCTGAATGATCAAATAATTTTTTCTTCAGACAGAACCGGTGGAGAGTTCGAAAAAAATTACAACCTGTTCTCTTATAATTTAAATACGCACAGCATACAGTACGTTACTTACCTGAATACAAATAATTTTTCGCCCGTAATCTCGCCGGATAAAAAAGAGCTTTTGTTTACTTCGGAACTGGACGGAGTGCGAAATGCTTATGAGCTTAAGATTGACGGCGAGAATTTTTCCGATACTGTAAAAAAAGTTACTCATTTTATTACCAGTGCCTACAACCCCGTCTACCTTAACAGAGATGAAATTGTAATGTCCGGTTTCGAAAATTTTGAATTCAACCTTTACAGAATGAAGATAGACAGTTTGGAGATAGACAGTTCATCTGCAATTGTTATGAATATGGCTTCCGCTAGAGGTAAATGGCTGCCGATAGCATTAAGCAGCACATCGCAAAAGGAAAAAATAAAATATGAAAAGCAGTACAGCCTTGATTATGCACAAAGCCAGGTATCTACCGATCCGGTATTCGGCACTCAGGGCGGGGCAGTCGTCTCGCTTAGCGACCTGCTGGGCAACGACAATTATTATTTCCTCATTTACAATACTGCGCAGGTTCAAAGTGATATTTTAAAAAGCTTTAACGTTGAAATTGAAAGAATTAATCTCGGCCAGCGGGCAAACTACGGCTACGGCGTTTTCCAGTTTAGCGGCAACAGGTACGATATTACCGAGTCGGATGAGTTCTATTACGAGCGCAGCTTCGGCGGTTTCTTTACAATGTTTTTCCCGCTTTCTACGTTCGATAGAATAGAGACCGACGTATCTTTAATTAATTCCGACAAACAAATAGTTACCGGAGTAATTGAGCGTAAGGCGCTGTTGGTAAGCAACACTGTCTCGTATGTTTTCGATAATTCATTGTGGGGACCTACCGGACCGATAGACGGTATAAGGGCAAAGTTTCTGCTCGGCTATACCGGCGATGTTAAATACAGCAACGTAAACTACTATTCGGTAATAGCGGACTACAGGCAGTACTTCAGGTTCAGCTACAGCTCGGCCTTCGCGGTAAGAGCCGCGCTTTTCTACAACCAGGGTAAAGAAGCCCGGCGCTATTTTATGGGAGGCAGCTGGGATATGAGGGGCTGGCCGCTTTGGTCTATTAGAGGTGAGAAGATGTGGCTTACTTCTATGGAGCTTAGGTTCCCGCTTATAGATCAGCTGAACATAAAATTCCCGTTTATCGATCTCGGCTTTGCCGGCATACGCGGCGCTTTGTTTGTTGATACAGGCAGCGCGTGGGACACGCAGTATACAAGCACGCTAGGCGATTTAGGCGGCGGTATAAGGATAAATTTTTTTAACGCATTAGTCCTTAGATACGATGTCGGAAAAAAAATCGAGGATAATTTCTCCAGGCTGCAGCACGGACTGTTTTACCAGTTCTTTTTCGGGTGGGACTTTTGAAAAATTATTTTTACATACTGCCGGTTCTATTTGCACTGTTCCTTTCCGGATGTCTCCCTTCCATAATAAAGGTAGATGTTAAGAACGACCCGGACAGCTATTCAATGTTTGGCAAAACGCAGGAAAGGGATTTCTACCTGCCGGTTACAATCGGCGACTCGCTAATTGAAAAATGGGAAGCGAGCTTGAACGGGGGATTAACAAACTCTTCGGTAACGGTGTACGATTCATGCATTTTCGTTAATGACCTTTCCGGCTGGGTAACATGTTACGACATCCGGAACGGGAAACGCCTCGGCCAGTTCAAAGAGAAGGGCGCGGTGTATTCCAGCCCGGTTATTGATAATAATATTTTGATCTTTCCCATCGTAATTGACAATGAGAATTACACGGACCTTTTCTTTTACAATTATAGAACGGGGGAGACGATAAGAGAAGTTAAAGTTGAAGGGAAAATACTTAACGAACTGATAAAGACCAGCGATGGAATAATTTTCGTAACTGAAAGCGGTAAGGCCGGAAAATATAATTTTGTCGGCACCGAAGCGTGGGAAAAAAATATCGGGGCCAACTGCCACAGCTCGCCCTCGGCCGATAATCATTCTGTCTTTTTGGGGAACGATAACGGAGAGATTGTTTTGCTGAATATGAATGACGGGAAGGAAATTTATAAAAAAAAGATTGGCAGCCCGTTCTACGGCGGCTCAACAATAAAAGGCAATACCGCCTACATCGGAGACGATGATGGAGTGGTCTTCGCAGTCGAGTTAAGCTCGGGCAGAATTAAATGGCGGTTTAATACCGGTGCAAGAATTTTTGCAGTACCTGTTCTCAACAATAAATCGGTCTACATAGGGAACCTGGGCGGAAAATTATTTTCGCTGAACAAGGAGACCGGCAAATTAAATTGGGTGCAGGATGTGGGCGGTGTAATTAACGCAACGCCGGTTTTAACCGATAATTTTTTAATTGTTCCGGATTTGAATGCGAAATTGTATTTTGTCGATGAATCGAACGGCAGAGTAAAAAAAGAATACAACCTTCCGGGGCATGTAAAGACTTCTCCGGTCTATACAAAGAATTTATTGTTCATCGGTTATGATAACGGGATATTAAAAGCATATGAAATATTATAACCTATCTGTAATAATTTTCGCATTAGTGATATTTTTCCCTTCGGTATTGTCCGCTCAGGACTGCAGGGCGAAAGTTTCCATTAAAACCGATCAGGACAGTTCGTCGATCTTTGTAAACAACAAGTTTGCCGGCATTGGAAGCGTAAGCCTTGAATTAGCCAATGGCGCATATGAAATTAAAGCCGTAGAGCCAGCCTGGATATGGGATGCGAAGACTGTAAAAGATTCGCTTGTAATTGATAATTGCAGCAGCCCCAAAACCGTAAGCCTGGTTTTTAATAATTTACTTTATTTACAAACGTTGCCGGAAGATGCGCCGGTTTATTCCGGCGACTCGCTCATCGGCTATACGCCGCTTTTTATTCCGGAGAGATACAACAAAGTAGAATTAAAAAAGCCCGGCTTTGATGTTAAAAATGCGGCGTTGAGCCATAGCCTTGCCGATCAGACGTTTAGGCTTGATTACAAAGGCATAAAGAACAACAACGACAATTTTTTTAAAGGCCCTTTATTTAAAATACTGATGGGCAGCCTGGTGGCTCTCGGCACCGCTACGGCATATTTCAAATTAAAGGCAGATGATAGGTTCAGTCAATATCAGGCCAGCGGAGACGAATCGCTGTTAAGTGAAACCAGAAGGCTGGATCTAATAAGCGGAATTACTTTAGGGGCGCTGGAAATAAATTTCGGTGTTTTGATTTATTTTTTCCTGAGCGATTAAGATTACCTTTCCGTTCATTTTATTAAATTTAAAAGCCGGTAATATTATTCGTTCATTAATATTCTTCATTTTATTAAGTTATGTTAACCGTTTTAGAATCAATTAAACTCTCAACAGAATTTTTGCAGAAGAAGGGTATAGAGTCTCCAAGAATAAATGCAGAGCTTTTGCTCGCCAAAATTTTAAACTGCAAAAGGCTCGATCTGTATCTTAAGTTTGACAGGCCACTTAACGAAGAAGAAATAAAACTGTACAGGGAGTTCTTATCCAGAAGAAGCAAGTTTGAGCCGCTGCAGTATATCTTAGGCTCGGTTGAATTTTACGGGCTGGAATTTATGGTCGACAGCTCGGTGCTTATCCCAAGGCCGGAAACAGAAATCCTGGTTGAAGAGATAATCAATTCAGTTACTAAAGGCGATAAGCTGAAAATACTTGATATAGGCACAGGCAGCGGTATTATTGCCGTCTGCCTTGCAAAGCATCTGCCGGAATGCAAGGTTATCGCCGTCGACTCGAGCATTGAAGCGCTCAACACTGCAAAGAAAAATTCGGACATAAATAATACCGCCGGAATGATTGACTTTATTGAATGGGATATTCAATCCGGTTCATTCTTACCGGAAAAAGATTTTGATATTGTCGTCTCCAATCCTCCGTATATTTCGGCAGAAGAATTTACCAAGCTGCGTCCGGAATTAAAAATATATGAACCGAAGACAGCACTAACGGACAGCGCCGACGGATTGAGCTTTTTCAGGGTAATTGCACTTAAATCTAAAGAACTCTTGAAGCGTGGAGGCAGGTTGTTTATGGAGACGGGAATGGAACAGGCGGGCGAAGTGAAAGAAATTTTATTAAGCAATAATTATTCGGATATAAAATTTAAAAAGGATTATTTAAATATTGATCGGGTCGTTTCGGGAGTAAGCAATTGAGAGCTGTTGTACAAAGAGTATCGGGCGGAGGAGTTTTTATTCCGAAAGAAAATTATTCGGCCGAAATAGGCAAAGGGATGGTTATACTTCTAGGCATTAAGACCGATGATACTCTGGACGATGTAAATTTTGTTGCCGATAAATGCTGCAACCTTAGAATTTTTGAAGATGAAAATGAAAAAATGAACCTTTCTTTAAAAGATATAAACGGCGAGATACTTTTGATTTCCCAATTCACTCTTTACGGCGATACGCGGAGAGGGAACAGGCCGAGCTTTATTGATGCAGCCCGGCCGGAGGCTGCGGTTCCACTTTATGAAAATTTTATCAGCCGTGTAAAAAGTAATGTAGGAGATGCAAAAGTTAAAACCGGAATTTTCGGAGCCATGATGTCAGTTAAAATCATAAACGACGGACCTGTTACAGTGATAGTGGAATCTAAACAACAATAAAAAGTAAGCCGGCAGTGGATTCAATTCTGATGATATTTTTAGATGGAGTCGGAATCGGTAAGGAAGACTACGAGAATAATCCTTTCTTCAGATACGGCTTTAAGACATTCAGCAGCATCTTCGGCGATTTGCCTTCACTCCAAAAAAGTACTCTTAAAAGAAACGGCTCATTCTTGTTTCCTGTAGATGCCCGCTTAGGAGTTGAGGGATTTCCTCAAAGCGGAACCGGGCAGACTGCAATCTTCTGCGGGATGAACGCACCGAAGTTTGTAGGCAAGCATTTCGGTCCCTATCCATACTCAACTTTAGTTCCCGTCATCAGGGAACAGAATATTTTCAAGGAATTTTTAACTAGAGGTAAAGAAGCTTTTTTTGCCAATGCATACCCGAAAATCTTTTTTGATTACCTTAAGTCCGGCGGCACAAGGCTAAGCGTTACTTCCCTAAGCTGCAGGCTGAGCGGGATTAGACTGAACACTGCGGCAGACGTCCGGCGCGGCCTAGCTTTAACAGCGGAGATTACGAACGAAAGATGGAATAAGAAACTCGGATATAAACTTAAGACTTTAACTCCGGTTAAAGCGGCAAGACGACTCTTGAAATTGGCAAGGCAAAAATCATTTACTCTATACGAATACTTTCTAACCGATCATCTGGGACACGGCAGGTACGACGGCGACGCGCAATCGCTGCTGGGAATACTTGATGAGTTCCTTTTTACAATACTCAGCGAATTGAACAATGATATGACTCTTGTAATCTGCTCGGACCACGGTAACATCGAGGACATGTCGGTTAAGACTCATACTTTCAATCCGTCGCTGGCAATTACATCCGGTGCTCATGCCGAAAGTGTTTTTAAGGAAGTTACAGACCTGACGCAATTTAAACCGGCAATAATGAAAATAATTAAATGAAAAATTATCCTGCAATAAAGTACACGCTGCTTTTTATATGCGGAATTATTATTTACAGGCTAACAGGGCTTACTGCCGATAATTTTGCATTTTATTTTTCCCTGCTGGTAATTTCTTTTTTATTTATTGTCTTTAACTCTGCGCTTAAAAGCCGGGACCTTTCTTACCGGCTGGCGGTCTATTTATTCATTATCGCTGCCGGTATATTTATTTCGGCTTTCCAAAAGCCCGAATACAAATATTTACATGACGGTTTATATTTAGCTAAAGACTTCCATGCTGTCGGTACTATCTCTAGTGTTGAGCTGATTAAAAAATCGGAAGTGGATTTTAACTTGAGTGCCGAGAAGGTTTCTTCCGGCGGCATAAAGTTGAAAGGACCTTTTAACTTAATTTGCCGGATCCGGGATACCGGCAAAGCACGGCTGGAATTTCTTTACTCCAGAATCCTGCCGGGAAATAGAGTTGAAGTTTCGGGGACATTCGTTAAAGGGAGGGAAAGAAGGAATCCCGGTGAGTTCGACTATAATAAATATTTGCATGAGCACGGCATAAGCGGTTTTGTAGTATCTAGCTCGGTTGATGAAGTAGGAATATTAAACGGACGTTCCAATTTTTTCGAATCGCTCGTGTTTAAAATTAGAAAAGAAATAGACCGCGAAATTTCCAAGCTTCACTCGGAAAATTCCGCCGCATTTATTAGAGGCCAGGTTTTAGCAGACAGAAGCAACATTGAATATGATGCGGTGGTCGAATTTATTAATTCAGGCGTTGCTCATATACTTGCCGTCTCCGGGCTTAATGTCGGCTTCATCGTTCTCATCATTCTCATCCTGTTCGGAAGGTTCAATCTCTACATGCGCTCGCTTTTAATGATGGCCGGGATAATCGCGTTTATGATTTTGACCAATTCGCAGCCCTCGGTTATACGCGCTACGCTGATGACCGGAATTATTTTAATAGCCTTTGTTACAAACCGGTCAACCAACATATTCAATTCGTTGGCTGTTTCGGCTCTAATAATTTTACTCGTTCAGCCGTACCAGCTGTTCGATCCTGGGTTCCAGCTCTCATATTCGGCGGTGTTATCCATCGCGGCAATTTACCCTGTTTACCGGGGCATTATAAACTCAACCGGAATAAAAAATAAAGCCATAAAATATCTGCTGGCTTATTCCGGCGTCTCGCTGTGCGCTCAAATAGGAACTATGCCGGTTACATTAATTTACTTCGGAAAATTATCCCTGGTATCTTTGTTTACTAATCTTCTTGTCATCCCGATTGCCGGCGTAGTAGTAGGTATCGGAATATTTACCTTGATAATAAATATTATCTCTCCTCTTATTGCGCTTCAATATGCGGCTGCTAATGATCTGCTTACTTCGGTTATGTATTTTATTATACACGCTGCCGGGAGATTTGAATATGCATTCCTTTGGGTAAGGAATTTCTCCCTAATCGATTCAATATATTTTTATTCCTTCCTCATTATCATTTTATTCTCTTTAAAATATTTCAGATCTACCGCAGCAAAGTTTACCGTATCGCTGCTGGCTTTCTTTAACATCCTGGTCTTCTGTTCGCTGGACGATAAAAAATTATTTAATGATAACAATCTGAATCTGATGATGATTGATGTGGGGCAGGGAGACTCGTTCCTTGTTAAATTCCCAGGCGGTGAAACAGCTCTGGTTGATGCAGGCCCCGCTTCTGCAAACTTTGACACCGGCGAAAGGATTATCCTTCCTCTACTAAATTATCTTGATGTTAATAAAATAGATTATGCATTTGTCTCTCACGTCGATCTTGATCATTACGGCGGAATTCTTTCCTTAATAAAAGAGAATAAGATTAAAATGATTTATAAGCCGGAAGCTGATTCGGCTTTAGGAAAGGATTTAAAACTTGAAAGTTTCCTGCTCAGCCGGGGAATACCGTTTAATTATTATAAGAAAGAAATTATAAAGCTCAAAAAAGGCAGAATCTATGTCCTCAATTTTCCCGGGGCAAGCTTTTTGAAGACTACCAACAGCAGGAGCGGCGTGTTGAAATTTGTGTTCGGCCGGACGAGCGTTTTGTTTACCGGCGATCTTGAAATGAAATCGGAAGAAAGGTATGTGCGCGAGTACTGTGGATTCTTAAAGTCGGATGTTTTAAAAGTTTCCCACCACGGAAGCGGTACCGCTTCCACGAATGAATTTGTCTCCGAAGTTAAGCCGGCTATCAGCCTGATTAGCGCAGGTATTCAAAATAAATTCGGCCATCCTTCTGCCGAAGTTGTAAATAGGCTGCTTAATGCTGGCTCAAGAGTGTTCAGAACCGATAAGCTCGGCGGAGTTTTGTTTAGTTCGAACGGAGACTCTATATTTGCGGTGGACTGGAAAAAATTTTAATAAATCATAAGATAAGCAACTTGAGAAGGTTGGGTATAACCCGCCTGCCGGACGGAGCCTGTTGCACAACTCGAGTGCAGGGCAGTCATGGTCCAAACCATGACTGAATTGTGAGTTTTTTATGTCACGGAATGGTCCGTGACATCCCAGTTTTCAGTTCTGCAACACGCTCGGACGGGCAGGTTCTCCATCGCCCCGCCTGTCAAAGCAAAGCGGCGGGCAGGTTGCAACGGAACAGGGTTCGGGGCTTGCCCCGAGGTTCATACCATTGATTCTAAAAAAATTTTAAGGTGAAATTTTATGGAGAACAAACCTTTGATCGGTATAATAATGGGAAGCGATTCCGACTTGGGAGTAATGCAAAAGGCTTTTGATGTGTGCAAAGAGTTCGGTGTTCAATATGAAGTTAAAATTTTATCTGCTCACAGAACTCCCGGTCAGCATGCCGAATATTCGAAGTCGGCTGCCGGAAGAGGATTGAAAGTTATTATAGCTGCTGCCGGCGGTGCTGCGCATCTGCCGGGAGTTACTGCAGCTCAAACAATATTACCGGTAATCGGCGTACCTATTTTTACAAAATCGTTAAACGGTATGGATTCTCTTCTGTCAATCGTGCAGATGCCTGCAGGCATTCCTGTTGCAACAGTTGCCATAGACGGCGCTAAGAATGCGGCGCTGCTTGCAATCCAGATTATCGCTCTAGGCGATGCGGAACTATCGGCTAAGCTTGACGAGTACAAAAAGAAAATGGCTGAAGAATCCATGAACAAAAACAAGAATATAAATGTGCAGTAGACATTCGCCTTTATTTAAGTGCGAAGAGAATTTAATTCATCGGCAATTTAAATTTACGTTGCTACTTCAAATCCATTTTAATAACTTTATCGCCGATTTCTAAAAATATTGGTGAATCTCTAATGAAAATTTTATTAATTATACCTTTACTATTATCATTGGTACTTTTAAACGGCTGCGGTAAAAAATCCGATACCGATTATATGAACATTGCAAAGGAAGGCATAGCCAAAAATAATACCGCCGATGCTGTAGCCGCCTATCAAAGCCTGGTAAAGGATTACCCGAATAGCCCGCTGGCACCGGAGGCTTTATTCCAGCTGGCAACCCTATATCAAAATAAAATGGTAAAGGATGTTCCATCTACGGAATCTCTTCAAAAGGCAGTCGGCTTGTTTAGAAGCATTTTTGATAAATACCCCGGCGATAAGCTTGCACCGAAAGCGCTGTTTATGTCCGGCTTTATCCAGGCTAACGAGTTGAAAGCTTACCCCGAAGCTACCGGTTCGTTCAATCTCTTTCTGCAGAAGTTCCCGAACAATGAGCTTGCAACATCTGCAAAGGAAGAGCTTGATAATATGGGATTAACGCCGGAACAAATACTGCAGAAGAAGAAGGATCCCAAAATATAATGGCCCAGGCAAGCAGCGATTACAGAAAATATCTTAATCCTTCCATAATATCCAGGCTAAATTCTTTGGAACTTAGAGCAAGGCTGGTAGTGGAAGGCTTTATGGTTGGTCTGCATAAGAGTCCTTACCACGGATTCAGTGTTGAGTTTACAGAGCACCGCCCGTATATGCAGGGCGATTCGCTTAAGGATATTGACTGGAAAGCTTACGGCAAAACAGAAAAATTCTATATTAAACAATACGAGGAAGAAACCAATTTAAGAAGCTATATACTTTTGGATACGAGCAGGTCTATGCAGTTCGCTTCCGAAGGAAATATTACTAAGCTTGAATATGCCGCAACACTTGTTGCATCCTTAAGCTACTTAATGGTAAAGCAGCAGGATGCTGTGGGACTTACTCTGTATGCCGAGAAGATCAACAAGTATTTCCCGCCGAAGACCAGCAAGACTTATCTGCAGGAGCTGCTGAAACAGTTGAATGAAATTTCTCCGTCGGAAAAGACGAACACTGCTTCGTGCCTAAACGCCATTGCCGAGAAAATAAAAAGAAGAGGCCTGGTAATTATCGTCTCCGATTTTTTTGACGATATAAATTCAATCCTTTCCGCGCTTAAACATTTTAGATACCGGAACAACGAGGTTATAGTTTTCCAGATTTTAGATCCTCTGGAGAGGAGTTTCGATTTCGGCCGCGACGCAATTTTTAAGGATCTGGAAACTGCCGACGAGATAACTACCCAGCCCTACCAGATTCAGAAGGCTTACCGGGAAGCAATGGAACAGTTTATTTATAAGATTAAATCCGAATGCCTCAATTCGAATATCGACTATAATATCATTGAGACATCCACATCATTCGATAAAGCACTATTCGGCTATATTCAGAAGAGAAGCCGGCTGTTCTAAAATCCTAATAGATCGTTACATAATCAGATTCTTGATTTCATTAAAATACCCGTCCGATAATTTTTCGGCAGACTCTTCATCCTTTGCTTCGGTTATTATCCTTATTATCGGCTCGGTATTCGATTTCCTGAAATGAACCCAGTGATCTTTAAAATCAATCCTTAGGCCGTCGTCAGTATTTATTTTTTCGCCTCCGTACTTTTTAATGAGCTCATTAATAATCTCATCCGGCTTTACATTGCCGAGTACGATTTTTTTCTTCGCGATAAAGTAAGCGGGCAGTTCTTCTTTTAATTCCGATATAGTTCCTCCGAATTCCAGCAGGTGCTGGAGCGTTATGGCAATTCCTACTAGAGCGTCGCGCCCGTAATGCAGTGCGGGAAATATTACTCCTCCGCTGCCTTCCCCGCCGATTACGGCATTTACTTCTTTCATCTTTTTAACAACGTTTGCCTCGCCAACGGGCGAGCGGAAAACCTTCTGTCCGTATATAGAAGCTACGTCGTCAACTGCGCGGGTAGTGGAAAGATTTACCGCCACGTTTCCCTTTTCCTTCGATAAAACAAATTTAACGGCCTGCGTTATTGTGTTCTCTTCGCCGAAAGGTTTACCTTCATTGGTAATTAGCACCAGCCTGTCAACATCCGGATCAACTACAAAGATC
>JAKAJV010000047.1 GCA_021813585.1 Bacteroidota bacterium
GGAATTATTTAGAGTTATGAAAAATATTGACACTATCTATAAAGTTCGTACTGTATTATTTGATTGCGTTGTTCCTAAAAATCTAAATTGGAAATTAAATGTTATTCCTTTTGCGTAACTTCAGTTATTAATTATTAATTCTTTATTTAAAAATTCCGAAGCCTCTAATATTTGTTCGTCATATTTTGACTCTTTTATATTAGCTTCCAAAAACTCTCTAATATTTTCTTGATTTAATATCAAAGCTAAATCTTTTGCTAGAATCTTTAACTCTGTATCTGATATTTTATCTAGCTTTTGTATACCCTCAGAGTTTTTTACAATAGCGGAATTTTGTTTTAATTCAACGGACGGTTGAGTGACTTGTTCCCGACAAGATTGAAAAATAATAGCTGCCAAGAAAAGGTATGCAACTAATGACAAAAACGATTTTGAAAACATATTACCTCCTATTATTAAAACTTACTTTAAGAAAGAAGTTTTATATGTATTTGCTTTAGACCCTTCTTAAATATTACAATTATAAATTGTAACCTTAACAAGTTAAATTTTAATATTCTTCATGTCAATCAGGGATTCCCTGTTTTTTTAGTTAGTGTTAAATTATCCCGTCAGGCAGCAATGTTAAGATTACGATCATCATATTAAAAAAATATGTTACAGAAAATACTAGTAACTCCCTTGTGCTATTCAGGTTCAGCTTTTTTACCAGGTTAAACTTGCGTGCCTCTACAGTTTTTACCGCTATGTTTAACTGTTCTGCAATCTGTTTATTGCTTAAGCCGTTTTTAATACAGAATAGAAATGCTCTTTCTGCCTGGCTGAATGCCGGACGGGAAGGTATAAGACTTTCTTTAGACATAAAACAACTCCCATATTTTTTTGCTTTATATGCGGGATGCGTCAGCACGGGTATTTTTTCCCTTAACAGGTAATCCCTAAACTTTCTTTTCAACGTAAACAAATAGTCAGAAAATTTCAAGTCTTTAAGCCCAGTATCTCTGCCGGCTCAAGCTCTTTAACTTCACCCGGCTGCAAGCCTGCAAGCAGAACATTTTTTATTCTAACTCTAACAAGCCTTAATGTAGGAAATCCGATTGCGGCGGTCATGTGCCTTACCTGCCGGTTTTTCCCTTCTATTAAGGTAAGGCTTACCCAGGTGGCGGGTACGGTTTTTCTAGTTCTAATTGGTGGTGTTCTTTTGGGCAGCGGAGGTTCATCAATTATTACTGCCTTTGCCGGCAGAGTACTTCTGCCCCGTATTAGTATGCCGTTTGTAAATTTATCAAGGTCTGCCTGGCCGGGTGCGCCTTCTACCTGTGAGTAGTATTCTCTTTCGTGCATGTTAACCGGGTTAAGCAGAAAATCCGTAAACCGCTTATCGTCTGTTAAAAGTAGAAGTCCCTCGCTGTCAAAGTCGAGTCTGCCCACAGGGTAAACGCCGGGCGGGAATTTGAAAATGTCTTTCAAGGTCTTTCTTCCGGCTTTGTCTGTAAACTGGCTAAGTACGCCGTACGGCTTATAAATTTTGTAATAAAGAAATTTTTTATGGGACATAGTTATTCGTTATGCTGTCCGGCGCATCCCGGTGGTAAATGTAAGTGTTAAAATTAATTTTGCTTACGTTAAAAACTTTTTCGGCTCTTTCAAGGAATTCGGAGTCCTCGCTGTAGCTTATATTCTTAAATCCGTTTAGCAAGGTAAAGATATTTTTCTTTCCGAAGAATGTAGCGCCTATGGTACACATCGAAAGATGGATAAACTTATCCGGCTGGTTTTTGTCTCTTACGTATTCATGTCCTACAACGTCTACGCCGCCGTGTATTAAATCCACGTCCGGGTGCCCGTTCATATAATTTACGCGCAGCAAAAGGTGGTCTTTTTCATACTCGTCGTCACTGTCCAGAAAGGTTATGTATTTACCGGATGACAAGCTTATTCCCCTGTTGCGGCTTAAGGGCAGCTTAATGTTTTTGTGCCTGGCTACCTTTATATTTTTGTACTTCGATTCATAAGCCTTTAAGACCTCGTGGGAATTATCGGAGCTGCCGTCGTCGATTGAAATCAGCTCCCAGTTTTTAAATGACTGATTAATCAGAGAGCCAATGCTTCTATCCAGGTAGCCTGCGCGGTTGTACACGGTTAGAATAACCGAAACCTCCGGCATTGTTTTATTTGTTGTCGGCAAAAGTCTTTTCCTTTCGTTTGCTTAGCCCGGCAAGTAAAGCTTAAAAACAATTAAAGTCAGCACAATGGTTTTTCAAATTTAAACAAGTTTGGTTATTTTAGCACCGTTATTTGAATGGTTCTTTTTAATTTTTTTTTCAACTTGAAGCTTAAACCGGTTTTAGGTTTTCATAAATGTAAACTTAATTACGGAGTTTAAAATGTCTTACAGAGATCAACAAAAATATCTGGAAACGTTACGAAAACATGAAATGAAGCTTACCAGGCAGGAACTTGAGGAATATAAAATGTTTTTGAAAAGACACAAAGACGAAGAGGACTTCGATTCGGTCTCTCTTAAGCGCTTAAAGGAGTTGTACGATAAATACAACCTGCCGGTTGACAGAAGCAAGTATGATGCATTCTTTAAAAAGAAAGAAGAGTAACCCTTAGGGGTATCTTGCAATTTACCGTTAAAAACATAACCCGGTTCCCCGCAGCCCGCATTAAATAATTAATTGCGGCAATTAGTTTATTACCGGAATACTGACTGCAAACCCCGCATTAAATTTTAACTTTGCAGTCAGCCCTATAAAGAGGAGTATAATGAATTATAAATTATTCAATAGAATAACCGCTTTAGCAGTATTTTTAATTTCGGCTTATGTCTTGTTCTCTACGGTTCAGCCGTCGGTTTCCTTTTGGGACTGCGGGGAGTTTACTGCCGCAGCTTATTATCTGCAGGTACCGCATCCGCCGGGAACTCCTCTGTTCACAATGCTGGGTAGGGTCTTCTCAATAATTCCGTTAGCGGCTAATGCTGCGTTCCGCGTCAACACAATTTCGGTACTTGCCAGCGCACTTTCGGTGCTGTTCCTTTATCTTATAGCGGTAAAGCTTATTGAAAATTATAAAGATAAATCTCCGGCCCGCATAACAGATGCGCTGTTTACTTATATAGCTGCGGCTATAGGCGCGTTGTCTTTTTCCTTCAGCGATACCTTTTGGTTTAACGGTGTTGAAGCGGAAGTATATGCTCTAAGCACTTTTTTATTTGCCTCTATTACATACCTGATGGTTTTATGGAATGAAAAAGCAGAAGCAAAAGATAATGAGAAATACATCCTGCTTATTGCATACCTGGTAGGACTTTCCACAGGCGTGCATTTAATGAGCGTGCTCTCAATTGTTTCGGTAGTGATGATGGTGTTGTTTAAAAAGTATGTTAACGACGACGCGGCGCTGAAAAAATCGGCATATTTATTCCTCGGCCACGCTGTAGTAATTTCGGTTGCTGCCCTGGCGCTTTGGAACGCCCAGACGTCACCCATGCCGCCTTCGCAGGAAGAATACCGCGCCTTTGATGAGAAGTTTATTCTTATAATGGCAGGCATCTCGTTGCTTATTATATTCGTCTTCCGCAAAATAGTTTTCAGCAGGAACTCAATATACCTGCCTATTGCAATAGGAGGAGCGGCTCTATTCATTACATACCCGGGAGTAGTAAAGCTTCTTCCGGGCATGATGACCGGGATTTCCGGCGGCAGTGTTGTTACTGCTGTAATATTATTGCTCGTGTTATTTGCGGTGCTCGGGTATCTGGTGCATTATTCAAATAAGACGAAGAAGCCGGAACTCCATCTTGTATTTATGTCGCTTATTTTTATCCTGCTCGGCTTTACAACTTATACAATGATCATTATCAGGTCCAACCTTAATCCCCCGATGAACGAGAACAGGCCGAATGATTTTTCCGAACTGGTCTCTTACTTAAACAGAGAGCAGTACGGTGACTTCCCGGTATTTAAGAGAAGGTTTGCACCGGATCAGCAGCACGGCGTAGTCTTTTCGGGCTACACAAGCGATCTGGATTTTTTCTGGCGCTACCAGATGAACCACATGATGACCCGCTACCTGCTGTGGAACTATGCCGGCAGAGAAAGCTGGGTGCAGGACTGCGGTGTTGATATCAGTCCTTTTAACGATGTTGGGAATTTGATAGGCAAGCCGCTCGGAATAAACTTTAGCGGCTCGGGTAAGAACTCTCTTTACGCGGTGCCGTTCTTAATCGGTCTAATCGGGATATTCTTCCATTTCGGGAAGGACTGGAAGATGGCTGCTGTATTTATGGTGCTGTTTTTGTTCATGGGATACCTTACGACATTTTACCAGAACCAGCAGCAGCCGCAGCCGAGGGAAAGAGAATATTTTTATGTCGGCGCCTTCTTCATCTACTCAATCTGGATTGCTTTAGGCATTAGGGGAATTATTGATTTTGTCTTTAAGAAGCTAAGTAATGCTGCTATAAAAAACTCTGCTGCGTTTGTAATAATAGTTCTGGGAATTGTCTTTATTCCTTTCAGAATGGCTGAAGCTAATTACTTTACGCACGACAGATCGAGGAATTGGTTCCCGTGGGATTATGCCTACAACATGCTTCAGAGCTGCGCGCCCAACGCAATATTATTTACCAACGGCGATAACGATACCTTCCCTTTGTGGTACTTGCAGGACGTTGAAGGTGTTCGCCGGGATGTAAAAGTTGCCAACCTCAGCCTTCTTAATACACCATGGTATATTTATGAACTAAAGCATAACGACCCTTATAATGCCGGAACGGTAAATATAAGTCTGACCGATGAGCAGATTAAGAACATACTTCCCATTCAATGGGAGCCGCAGGATGTTACAATCGACCTACCGCAAAACGCAACCGCGCCGGAAATAAAAGATATGTACCGGAGATTCGGAATAAGCGATTCCGGTATAATAAATCAGGGAGGATTTTCGTTCAGGCTGAATAATACGATAAATTATGAAGGCGTGCACGGCCTGCGGGTGCAGGATATTATGGTTAAGGATATTGTCGAATCCAACTTTTGGAAAAGACCTATCTACTTTGCCGTTACATGCAACGACGACAGCAAGATCGGCTTAAACTATTACCTTCGGATGGAAGGGATGGCCTTTAGGCTTGTGCCGGAAAAAGGAACAGGCACACTGCAGTTTGTTAATCCGCAAGTTCTGCACGAAGAATTGTTTGTTGAAAACCCCGGCTTTAGCAAAGCCTATAATCCTAATTTTAAATTCAGAGGTATTAACGACTCGACTTTGTTCTTTGACGACAACCATACCCGGATGATTCAAAATTACAGGAACGCGTTCCTGAGCCTGGCTATATATTATCTTAATTCAAACCGGGATTCCCTTGCGGTTAGAACCTTGGATTTAATGGAAGAGAAAATTCCATCCGACTTTAGGGAGATAAGGGATGTCGCTTTGTATGAAACGGGGAATATCTATTTTAGGGCGGCAAGCCTGGAAAAATATAAACGTGTGGCTGCCAAGATTGAAAAAATCGCTTTAAAAAAACTTGAAGAGAATCCGTCCGATTTAAAGTCATATTACAATCCATACAGGCTGCTGCTTTCCGTTTATGATAACTTGAGCGAGTACGGCAAATCAGCAGAAGTTTGGGAGAAGATAAAGGCGTTTTACCCGGACGATCCCGGCGTTAAGGCAAATATCGAAAAGTATAAAAGGCTCGCAGCGCAGAAGGACAGCGCTTCGAAGAATAGTAAATAATACGGCAGCTATTGTGTAGTACGGTATATGAAGCAACGCATGTGCCGTTGTACAGCATATTCTATTCATCATTCTATTTTTAATAATTCCGGCAAATAATTATTATTGGCTGGTAAATAACTTTTTTCCTGAATATCGTTAAGACAGTTATATAATGAAGGTTTTAATTCTAGCCTTATCCGGAATAGGCGACGCCCTTATGTTTACACCGGCATTAACTCTGCTTCGTCAAGCTCATCCCGAAGCCCAGATAGACGCACTCGTAATGTTCAAGGGTGTAAAGGGTATGTATGAAAGGAACCCGAAAATAGATAATGTCTATTATTTCGATTTTATGAGTGAAGGTCAGTTCCGTTCTTTCAGATACTTGCTGGGCTTAAGAAACAAATACGACGCTTCTATCAATGTCTATCCGTCGAACAGGAAAGAATACAATATCATAAATTTCTTGATCGGTGCAAAGAAGCGGGCCGGCGTTCGGTATTTAAGAGTAAACGGCAAGGAGCTTGGTTTTTTAAATAACGTTACCGTTACCGAGAACGATTCCCTTCATAATGTTGTTGAGAATATAAGGCTCGTTGAAAAATTACTCGATATAAAATTTGAAGACGAGCCCGCATTGGAATTTGCCTTAAACGGGGATGATATAAAATCGGCGGAAGAATTTTTTAACAGGATAAAATTAACCGGCGGCGATATTGTTGTGGGATTCCATCCCGGCTCGGCTACATTAAAGAACCACATCAACCGGAGGTGGGAGCCAGAAAAATTTATTGCGTTGGGACGGAAATTAATAAGCGAGCTGAATGCAAGAGTTTTTGTTTTCGGCGGGCCCGAAGAGGACGAATTAAAACAAAGGATTGCAGGCGGCATAAATTTGCCCGGCGCAGTTAAAATCGAAACAAAAAATCTTTCCGAAAGCGCGGCTATAATTAAGAGGTGCAATGTATTCGTTTCGAACGACAGCAGCCTGATGCACGTTGCCGCAGCGATGCAGAGAAAGGTTGTTGCGATTATCGGTCCCACGAACACCAACTACATTCATCCCTGGAAGACCGAGCATAAAATTGTTTCTTTGAATCTGGATTGTTCGCCTTGCTTTATTTATTCTCCCTGCCCGTTAATTTGCTTTAGAGACGATGTGAAGTTCAAATGCATTAAGGAACTGGATGTTGATATGGTCTATAATGCAGTAAACTCGTTTATTTAAAATCCGCTCAAGTAAAAAAGCCTGAGAAAAAGATGCAGATACTTAGTGTGCGGCAGTAATTAAAATTACTCAAGTTGACCGCCTAAAATGCGAAACATCCTTCAGCCACTAATTAACACGAATTACACTAATTAATTTCATAGTTATTTTCGTGATAATTAGTGCTAATTCGTGGCTAAAAATAACTTTTCCTTGAAAGCGGACAACTTGAGTAAAAATAATTTTGCACGCGAAAGTTCACGAATCAATTTTCAGCTTGTCATTTAAATAAAAAGAAATCATTTCAACTGTATCGAAGCACTGCACTAATTTAGTCCTTCTGCCTTCTAGCTCAATCTGTCTTTCCATTATCTCTATAACTTCCTTCCACATCCTCGAGTGACAGGCAGCCGGTTTAATTCCAATCAAATTTTTATTCATAAATTCCCACACTGCTGCAAGTTCCAGCAGGGTGCCTGTTCCGCCGGGCAAAATAACGTAACCGTCTCCCAGGTCAACAAGCTTTAAAATTCTCTCAAACAAAGTCTCGCATTTTATTTCCTTTGTAAGATATTTGCTGCGTGCCGCGCCCCATTTATCTACGGTAACGCCTATCGCTTCCCCGCCGCCTTCTGAAGCGCCTCTCGATACTGCATCCATAACTCCCTGATAGCCGCCCGTGCATACGCCGAATCCGCATTCGGCCAGAAGCCTGCCCAGCTTGTATGCCTCTTCATAATCCTTATCACCGTATCGGGGAAGAGAGCTGCCGAAAACGGTTATAAATTTTTTCATTTAAAAACTATTCGTAAAAATTTTTCTCCCATTTATGGACTTTTAGTTTCTCAATCAGTCTGGGTGAAAGGCCGCCTTTGTTTACGCTGGCAATATTCGCCTTAAGATTTTTTTCTTTCCTCATACCGGGTATAACGGATGTTACCGCATCGAAGCTGATAATGAAGCGGAGCGCAGCCTCGGACATGGAGGCGGTTTCCGATTTGACGTCGTTCCATATTTCATCTACTCTCAGCTTTACGTCTATCTTCCTTTTCCCTTTAAAGTAGTCGTTCCTGAAATCGCCCACCGGGAATTCGGTAGAGGGGTTAACATTGCCTGTAAGCGCTCCTTCATCGAAGGGCACCCGTGCAATTATTGATATGCTGTTCTCTTTGCAGAAGGGGAAAAGCTTTTCAACCGGCTTCTGATCGAATATATTAAATATAACCTGGTAGCTGTCTATCAGTCCGGTTTTACCGGCTTCAATACCGTTGTGCGGCTGGTGGTCGTTAATTGAAATTCCCCAGTACCTTACCTTGCCTTCTTCCTTCAGCTTCATTACGGCTTCTTTCCACTCGTCGTACTTTGTCCATTTGTCGTTCCAAACGTGGAACTGCATCAAATCAATGTAATCTCTATTCAGGTTGCGCAGGCTTTCTTCGGTGCATTTTATAATATGGCTTTTAGGAAAGGATGCTTCGAAGCGCGATTTATCCGAGGCCGGCCATTCGTATTTTTTCGACGGTATCTTAGAGGCGATAAAAAGTTTTTTGCGGGAATCCTTTTCAACCTCGCCCACAAGCTTTTCGCTGTGGCCGTTGCCGTAAACAAGTGCGGTATCAAAAAAATTTATCCCGTTATCAATTGCAAGGCGGAGCGCCCTTTTAGACTCGCTGTCGTCGGCGCCTATCCACATAGCTTTACCAATGCCCCAGCAGCCGAACCCCAGCAAAGAAATTTCCAGGCCGGAGCTGCCGAATTTTTTCATCATCATATAAAAATAATCTCCCGAAATCTGTAAATAGAATAAAACTTTGCAGCAAAAAAATTTTCTTGCAGAGGCTATTTACAAAGTATAATCAAATAAATCAAATTTCCCGGGGCGGAAAATTAATCCTGTGAAAATAAATTATGGTATATTATACCCAACCTTTTATAATTAAACAGGTCTAACTAACCGGAAGAAGCAAAAGCAAATGACTAAAGAAGAGAATAATTTGATACTGGCCGCTCAAAAAGGAGACCGGGCGGCTTTCGAAGAGCTGATTTATCGGTACGATAAAAATGTTCTCGGCATCGCTTATTCCTTTATTAAAAATAATGAAGACGCAAAGGACATTTACCAGGAAGTCTTTCTGCGGGTATTTAAGGGCATAAATAATTTCGAATTCAGAAGCGAGTTTTCTACATGGCTGTTTAGGATAACGACCAATGTTTGCCTTACGTACCGGTCCCAGAAAAAGAAATTTGCGTACACTTCTTTGGATGATGAACCGGATGCAGACGAGAGCGAGCAAAGATCGTTATCCGAATTATTATCTGACGGGGCGGCAACAGACTCAAAGGCTTTAAACTCTGAGGTCTCGGCTAAAATAGAAAACGGCATTGAGAAGCTGTCTCCCCAGCAGAAGCTCGTATTCACCTTAAAGCATTACCAGGGCTATAAGATTAAAGAAATCGCATCAATTATGAACTGCAGCGAGGGCACGGTAAAAAACTATTTGTTCATCGCAACTCAAAAGATGCGCGATCATCTAAAAGTTTTTATGGATATGGACTAGGAGCTATTATGGAACATCAAAGTTTTAAAGAATTAATTCAGCTTGCATTGTTAAACGAGCTGAGCGACGACCAGATGAAAGAGCTGCACAAGCACATGATTGACTGCAGCCGGTGCCAGGCGGAATACGACAGCCTTACCCAGTATTTTGCAGTAATCGATAAGAACAAACCGGATTCGGTAGATGAGCAGTTCCTCCATGATGCACGCAGGCAGTTTCGCACTAAGCTTGATTATGAATTATCCAGGCAAACCGTAATCGAAAAAATCTTCCATTCGATCCAAAAATATTTCTGGCTGAACAAAGGGGCGGTATTTACAGGTGCGTTTTCACTTGCAGCCGGACTTGTAATAGGATATTTCGTTTTTTCATCCGGGGCTACAGGAATGAATTTTTTTACCGGTGAGAACGGCGGCAGAGCCGGCAAACAAATAATAACCAACGTCCGGTTCCTAAGTTCGGATGCGGCTTCCGACGAAGTGAATTTCGTTTTCGATGCGGTAAGGCAGGTAAAGATGAAGGGCAAGCTGAGCGACCCGGAAATACAGAAGATATTAGCCGACGCACTGGTGAACGAAAAAAATCCCGGTGCCAGAATTACAACTGTAAGCGCGCTTGCAAACCAAGTCTCGGAAAACAAGGCCCCGAACCCGAAGGTTAAGGATGCATTAATATCGGCTTTAAAGTACGATAACAATCCGGGCGTTCGAAGAGAAGCATTAAAGGCGCTGCTGGAGATGCCGTACGACAACAGGATTAACGACTGCCTGCTGTTCGTACTACAGCACGATAAAAATTCCGGGTTAAGGATTGCGGCTATTAACGGTCTTACTCTGGCCAAGATGAACGGCCAGGCAATAAATCAAGAAACCTTAAATGTATTAAATCAAAAAGTTAAAAATGATGACAACGAATATGTACGCATTCGTGCAGCATCTCTTTTAAAGGAGGAAAATATCCAATGAAGTACTTTAGGCTAATCTTAACGGTATTTCTTTCTGCTGCGGCACTATACGTATATGCAAATGAAAGAAGCGACGGCTCAAAGACATTCAACGTAAATAAGGGAGGTACATTAAAGCTCTCTATATTAACCGGCGATATAACTATATACACATGGGATAAAAGCCAGCTTAGCGTTACTCTGGAAGGTGCCGATGAAAGCGACTATAACCGGCTGAAGATGGAACAATCCGGCAATACCGTTACTGTGCAAACCAACTACACCGGCGGGTGGTCTAGTAACGATGTTAAAATAAATCTGCCGTCAGAATTCAATATAGAATTGAAAACGAACCAGGGCGATATTTATTTGAACTCCAGCATAAAAGGCTACGTAAGCATTTATACCGGCGGCGGCGATATAACCATTAAGAATGTTACGGGCAAAACCGATTTGAAAACCAACGGCGGAGATGTAAGAACGGGCAATATCTTCGGCAGCCTCGATCTATCGACTAACGGCGGGGATGTTAACACAGGCGACATAAACGGCAAAGCAAATCTACACACAATGGGCGGGGCTATTAAAGCCGGGAATGTAAGCAGCGATCTTACTGCCAAAACATTCGGCGGCGATATAAATATAGGCGACGTTGGCGGAAGTACCGACGTTACTACTATGGGCGGAAGCATATATATTAAAAAAGTCTCGGGCAGCGCATCAATTAAAACCAACGGCGGCAATATAAAGCTTTTGGGCGCAACAGGCTTTGTAAAATCCAAAACTATGGGCGGCGATATTTATCTATATAATATTACCGGAAGCGTGGATGCCAATACTTCCAGCGGGAATATTTATTGCGAGTTAAAGCCTTCCGGCAAAGGCGGCAGTAATTTATATACTCTAAACGGCGGCATTAAACTGATGGTTGACCCGAACGCAAAGGCAACAATTGAAGCAGAAGTAAGGTTAAAAGGCTGGGACGGCGGAGATGAAAACGAGAAGATGATTGAGTCTGATTTCCCCGCAAAAAGCTATCAGAGCGGCAGCCGCAGCGGAAATGTAGAAGCCGCTTACCTGCTTAACGGCGGCGGAGAATTAATAAAGCTTACCACGATGAATGAAAAAATTCAGATAAGGAAGATGAAAAGATAATCTTGCCGTATTTTAGATAATTAAACCTACATTCCCAAGAAAAGTCCTCTCCGGTATTCCGGTGCTATAGCAGGCGCCGGAATGCTTTGAGGCAAAAAATTTTTTAACCCGGAAGTTAAATTCGATTTGCCTCTTGCCGCATAAGCTTCCTCATCGTAAATTAAAGCGCGAATAAATTACTTAACTCTGTAAATCTTAAAAAATTTTTATGGAAGAAAAATGAGAACACTACCCGCGCTTGAAAACTTTCCGCTAAAGACCGTAGCTTTTCTAAAGAATCTCTCGAAGCATAACAACAAAGAATGGTTTGAAGAACACAGGGACGACTACAACGAGCAATTCTTAGAGCCCGCATTCCAGTTTATTGTTGAGATGGGAGAAAGGCTTAATGTAATCGTACCGGGCATCAATGCAATTCCGAAGATAGATAAATCGGTCTTCAGGCTGCACAGGGACGTCAGGTTCAGCAAAGATAAATCACCTTACAAGACCAACCTCGGCATATATTTCTGGGAAGGAAACAAGAAGCTGGCAGGCTCCGGCTTTTATTTTCATGCGGATGCAAACGGCCTTTTTATCGGCACCGGTATTTACATGCCGTCTAGTGAGCAGCTAAAGGTTTACCGTAATGCGGTTGCAGACCCGGCATCGGGGAAGGAACTGCATAATGCGATAAAGAAAGTGATTGGTAAAGGAAAATATTCCCTGGGCGGCAAAAGCTTTAAGAAAGTGCCTAGAGGATACGATGCGGACTCTCCCTATTCGGAATACCTTCTGCACGGCAGCTTGTATGTTTATTATGAGAAGCCCGACTTTGCCGAATTGACAAATAATGACCCGGTAGAATATGCTTTTAAGATATTTAAAGACATGCTGCCGGTGCATCAATGGCTTGTTAAATATTTAAAATGACCGGCTAGCTAATCCCTGTGTTTTGAATCCGGTTAAGAAAGTACAATTAGGTTATTCGGTCATTTATACGTATGTTTACCCATCCGCAATAAGTCGGATTTTTTATTTATTATTTTTTTGGAGTTCTTTAGTGAGTACTAAATTATTTGTGGGTTCTCTACCCTGGTCAGTTGATGATAGGCAATTACAAAAAACTTTTGAAGAGCACGGCACAGTTGTTTCTGCAAAAATAATCAAGGACAGGGATACCGGAAGATCAAGAGGTTTCGGCTTCGTAGAAATGGAGAACCACTCCGACGCTAAAAATGCTATTAAGGCATTGAATGATTCGTCGATTAATGGAAGGAATATCGTAGTTAACGAAGCAAAAGCACGTAACTAATTAGATATTTAATCCGGTTCATCCGGATAGGCTTCTATTTCCAGCGGGCGTCTTTTAGGACGCCTTTTTTATTGGCCCCTCCTAAATCCTCCCCAAAAGGGAGGACTTTAAATACCCCGACCCTTGGGTCATGGGTGTCTTTCAACGCAGGTCGAAATCAATACTCCGACCGAGTATTTTTCTCTCCCCCTTTGGGGGAGATGGAGGGGGCATTTATTCCGCGCGGATGTTCGGTTAAAAGCATGATAGCATTCAATACATGAATAAAAACTTACCTGAATTAATTATTAACCGGGATGACTTATCGGCGTAATTTACTTTGATGGTGGGATTATAAAATAAAAAGTCGCGGTGAATCCTGGAATTATTCTTGCCGCCGCCCGGAAAATCGGCATTATTGCCGAACGCTATATGAGCGGTTCCCCTTACCTTCTCATCCTCCAGCATGTTGCCCGTTATCTTTGCCCCGGGATTAATCCCGATTCCAAGCTCTCCTATAATTTTTGCATCGGCATCTACATCCGTAAGCTTGGTTATTTTTCTTACAAGCCCATTATCCTCGCTTTCAAACTTTATTATCTTCCCTCCGTGTACTTTAACTTTCAAAGGCTTATTTAGCAGGCCTACATCGCTAATGCACGCATTAAACACAACGGTGCCTTCAGCTCTATTCTCAAGCGGCGCGCAGTATACTTCTCCGCACGGAAGATTGCACATTTGGCCGGCATCAATATTTACATCATCAATAAAGGCTCTGTCTTTAACTCCCAAAAGAATGTCCGTCCCCTCCCCTGTTGTAATTTTAATTGACTCGGCATTCCTCAGCAAATGCTTCAATGCTTCGGCGGATGCTTTCATCTCATCGTAGTCAACATCCATCGATCCGTCCAGCATGACCGATTCCGTAATGCCCGGCATATGAGCGCACTTTATATTCTTATTTTCTTCAACCGCAAATATCCATTTAATGCGGAACGGTATTTCCTCGGGGAGCGCTTTTAAAATATTCATTACAACAGTTTGATCTTTCAGCATGGGGAATAATTCTTCCGGAATTTCTTTAAGAGGCCGGCTTGACTCTACAATGCGGTATACTTTTACTTTGCACCCCTTGTCGTAGGCTGCAAGTTTAAATGAATCTGCAATATTTATACTGTAATTATCGGATAAAATAAGCAGTCTATCATTCGAATTAATCTTCAGAACATTGTTTAAAGCGTTAAGAGCTGCGGCATATATTTTATCCCTTTTATCCATAGTAGCTTCCTATGAATTATTTTTCCAAGTAAAAGTTAAATCTTATTTAAGGAATAATCAAATGGATTGATTATGCCGCCGGCTGCTGCAATGAATGAGGCTTAAGAAAGTTGTGATTTTGGAAAAAATATTTATTCTATCATTGATTATTTTGTTAAACACATATATCTTGCGCCAAAAATTTGCGGAAGTGGTCTAATTGGTAATCGTGCATCTTTAAATGTCGTAAATTTTTTATAAGTACGAGTTCAGTGCCAGTCTGCAGTTATCTTTTTATAACAAAAAAAACGGAGATATTATGAAGAAAGTTCTCTATATATTTTTCAGCTTGCTGTTTGTTCTTGCAATTACCGGCGTAGCCGCTGCTCAAACAATGAAGAAGGAAGCAGTACAGCCCTTTAACGACGGCTTGGAAAAAGCTAAGAAAGGCGATTATAAAGATGCACTCGCCGATTTTGAAAAAGCCTTGCAGTTTGATCAGGACTATAGGATTTACTACCAGATCGGTTTTGCGCAAATGAAACTTAATAACCTGGATGAAGCAATAAAGAATTATAAGAGCGCTATAAAAGCCGATCCGAAGTTTGACGGCGCTTATAACGATCTTGGCAATGTTTATTACAGCCAGGGAAAATACCAGGATGCAATAGATAATTTTGAGAAAGTTCTGGAAACATCCAAGAACGATACCGTTAAGTCGACAGTTAAATTTAACCTGTCTCTTTCCTATACTGCGCTGGCCACCGCCGCTGAAAAAGATAAAGCTTACAAAAAGGCTATCGGTTATTTAAGCAAGGCAGTCTCCTACAACGATTACGATTTTGCTTATCTTGCTTTGGCAAGGATTTACGTTCAGACCAGCCAGTACGACCGCGCTATCCAGGCGGCTGAGAAAGCATTGAAATATAAAAAGAACATAAAAGACGGCGGACCTAATTATTATATAGGCGTAGCTTACAGCCAGAAAGGCGATTTGAAAAAAGCAAAGGAATATTTAACCAAGGCAAAGGACGACCCGGTTTATAAATCTGCCGCAGAGACGGTTCTGAAAGCGATCAAATAATATTCCCGCAGGGATATTGTTAACCGTTTTTCTGTAAAAACAAAAATGAAAAATTTAAAGCCCCCGTTACGCGGGGGTTTTAAATTTTTGAGATTTCCTACCCCAAATATATCCGTGCATAAATGTTTCCTGCCTAACATTAAAAAAATAATTCTTTTATAAAACAATTTTCAGTTGTATTTTCAATCCAATATTTTTCCTGAATATTAACAAACAAATAAAGCGGCTATGATTGAGATAAAAAGCATAACCAAAAGATTCCCTTCAATTACCGCTCTAGATAACGTAAGTCTTCATATAAAAGAAAAAGAATTTTTCGGATTGCTGGGCCCGAACGGAGCCGGCAAATCAACCTTAATGAATCTGCTTATAGGTTATTTGGATGCAGACGAGGGCGAGATATTTGTGGATAAAGAAAAGGTTACCCGCAGCAGCCTGAACGTTAGGAAAAAGATAGGGCTTGTACCACAATCGATTGCACTGTACGACGACGTTTCCGCTTATGAAAATCTTCAAATTTTCGGCTCGCTTTACGGGATTAAAAAAAATCTTCTCCGCGCAGTAATTGCGGAAAATTTAAACCGGGTTCAGCTGTACGAGAGAAGGAAGGAGATAGTAAAGAATTTTTCCGGGGGAATGAAGAGGAGGCTGAATATCGCCGCAAGTCTACTGCACAACCCCAAGGTGCTTTTATGCGATGAACCGACAGTAGGAGTCGATCCCCAGTCGCGCAACGCAATTTTCGATTACCTGCTTAAGCTTAACGAGGAAGGCAAGACGATTATCTACACAACTCATTATATGGAAGAGGCCGAAAGGCTTTGCAGCCGGCTTGCAATTATCGACTTCGGGAAGATAATATCTGCCGGAAGCGTTAGCGAGCTGCTTAAACTGCTTCCGTACGAGCAGACAATACTGATAAGCAAGAACAAAGCTACGGCCGGAAAGCTCGATCTTTTTAAGCTGTTCGGCACCCTTATAAACGAGCAGGAAAATTATGAGCTTAAACCGGACAGCGGCATTAAGCTTTCGGGTTTCTTTAAGGCTCTTGAAGATAATAATATCGATTACGGCTCAATCGATATCAACAGACCTACGCTTGAAGCGCTGTTCCTTCATTTAACCGGAAGGAGGCTGAGAGATTGAAAACAGTACTAAGCTTAATAAAGCGGGACTATATACTTTACTGGCACGATAAGCCGGCTGTAAGCTTAACCTTTCTTGTACCCATCGTCTTAATCTATCTCTTCGGCTCTATTTTCGGCGGATCGAATAATACGCCCACAGGAATTAAGCTTGCCTTTATAAACAACAGCGATTCTAAAATTGCAAAAAAGCTTGAATCGGTTCTGGATACAACAAAAGCTTTCAGACTTGTAAAAAATTACACCGATGATAAAGGCAACACAGTTGCCTTCGATACGAATTCGGTTAAGGACTACGTAAAAAAGGGGAATGCCATAGCCGCACTCGTTCTGCCCAAGGATGCATTCACCGATACTTCAACTTCCTTTAGAATTAAGTTTTATTACGATCCTAAGAACGAGATGGAAATGCAGGTCGTTGAAGGGCTGCTACAGCAGACCATCATGTCCCAGATGCCGAATGTTTTTATGGCAAGCATGCAGCATAAAGCCGAAACTTATCTGGGAATGGATAAGGGCATGAGCTTCAATAGGAAAATTGCTTCCCTGGTAAGCGAATATTACGGAATTGATACCGCAAAGATATTGAAGTGGACTACATACAATTTTTCCGACTCGGCGATGAGTGACACCTCTAAAAGCAAAGCGAATTTTTTTAGCGACCTTCTGCAACTGGACAAAGAGCAGGTTGTGGGCAAGGAGATAAACAACCCCAACGCAACCCGTAGCGTAGGCGGCTGGGCTATGATGTTTCTTTTGTTTGCTCTTACCGGCTCGTCGACTTCTCTTTTTGACGACAACAAGAGCGGCGTTATTTTAAGGATACTTTCAGCGCCTGTATCCAGGGTACATATACTTTGGAGTAAATATCTGTACAACATTTCTCTCGGATGCATACAACTGGCGGTGCTTTTTTTAGCCGGCTCTGTCTTCTTCGGTGTAGATATATTTTCAAACGTCTTCAATTTGATTTTAATAATTATTGCCGCAGCAGCAGCAAGCACGGCATTCGGAATGCTTCTGGCATCTATTAGCAAAACCGCAGCGCAGGCAAACGGTTTGGGTACTTTTTTAATTTTAACAATGAGCGCGGTTGGCGGGGCCTGGTTCCCCACGTTCATCCTTCCCCCGTTTGTGCAGGTTTTTAGTAAATTCACAATTGTTTATTGGTCTATGGAAGGCTTTCTAGATGTACTCTGGCGCGGCGCAAATACAGCCGAGATCCTTCCATACGTGGGAATATTATTGGGGATTGCTGCGGTTGTAAACGTATTTAGTGTTTGGCGCTTTAAGAAAGGAAATTTATTCTGAGTAAAAACCTAGCGCGGCAAGCCGCAATTAAAAATGAAAAATTAAAAATTGAGGACACTTAAAATATCTTGACACAAAAAACAAAAATTTAACTGGCAATACTATAGTGATCAAGCTTTGCGCAAAATGGAAAGAATTTTTTGCAAAGCGAATAGAGCATAGCGCCGGATACTTTTTTCGCTTTGCTCTATGCTTAGTTATTTACTTTTTGGTTCGGCCTGCCTGCAGTAGCCGAAAGGCTACTTTCGGCAAAGGCAGGCTTTGCTGGGTTATGAAGTAAAAAGATGCTTCTAATTATTTACTGATAATTTACTCAATCGGTTTTTAGCAATATATTCATTTATTAGCGGGAGTGATTAAATGGATTCTGAAGAAGGAAAAGATTTTTCAGCAAGGAATATTATTTTCTCGTTCATCTTTGTTTCCATACTTTTTGCAGCAGGCGCCTACCTTTACTACAATTATCAGAAGAGCGTTATAAAGAAACGGATTTACAGCGAGCTTTTGGGCATATCCAAGCTAAAGATAAGGGATATTGATCTGTGGCTAAAAGAAAGAGGCAGCGATGCCGACATGCTTTTTTCGAATTCGCGCTTCACATCCGACGTTGAAAGATATATCTCCAATCCCAATAGCAACAATGCAAAGATTCTGTTTGACTGGCTTAATCCGGTGCGCAGCAACCATGATTACCGGAATATCTTTATTCTGAATCCGGGTGGTAATCTGATTTTTTCCTTGCGGAAGCCTGAGATAAAGATTAACAGAAGTACGGTTGAAGAAGCCAAGGAAGTACTGAAAAAAAACGACTACAAGCTCGGCGATCTGAAAATTGATCCGGCGACGAATTCAATTTATATGAACATTTACGTCCCAGTCTCTATTATTTCAGACGGCCGCGCAAAGCCGCTGGGCACTGTGGTATTAAGAATAAATCCTTACGATTCATTTTACCCGGTTATTGAGCAATGGCCGCTGCCCAGCAGGTCTGCCGAAACATTCATCGTAAGAAAAGAAGGGAACGATATTCTCTTTCTGTCTCAATTAAGATTTAAGAAAGATGCTGCCCTTAAGTTTAAGCTGCCTGCCGATAAAGTAAATTTACCGGCCGGAGTAGCCGTAAGCGGATACAAGGGAATTTATGAAGGCCTGGACTATAGGGATATTCCCGTCTTGACTGATATAAGGGAAATTCCCGGCACCGGGTGGTTTATGATAGCGAAGATAGACCGTTCCGAAGCATTCTCTTCCATTTACCATGAGGCTTGGATTGCCGCTATCCTCGCCGCCTTCTTTATCGCGGCTTCTGCAATTATATTTTATTTTTTCTGGAGGACGCAGAAGGATAAGTTCTATAAGCAGCATTATAACGAGCTGCTGGAACGTCAGAAGGTTCAGAAGCGGCTGGATATTGTTATACGGAATGCCAACGATATTTTTATCCTTCTTGACGAAAGCAGAAATATAATAGATGTGAATGAAACAGCGGTTAGAAACTACGGCTATTCTAGAGAAGAGTTTTTGAAACTTAAAGCCGACGACTTAAGAGCGCCGGCTTATAAAGATTCGCTTCCGGAATTTTTTAACCGGCTGGAAAAAGAGAAAAAAATTTTATTCGAGACATATCATATCCGTAAGAACGGTGAGATATTTCCCGTGGAGATAGGCGTTGCAGTAGCGGAATATAATTCCGGCAAGGTAATACAGTCGATAATACGCGACATTACCGAAAGGAAAAATTTTGAAAACCGGCTGGTGAAGTTTGCACAAATTTATGCCGTGCTTAGCAACATAAACCAGCTTATTGTCAGGACGAAAGATAAATCCAAAATACTCAAAGAAGCCTGCGAAATTGCAGTAAGAGACGGCGGCCTAAGAATGGCGTGGATAGGAATTATAGACGGCGAAGGCAATCTAGTTGTTCAATCAAGCTCCGGCTTCGTTGCGGATTATCTTGATAATGTGAATATCAATCTTAAAGATTCTGTAAGCAGCAGCGGGCCCTGCGGCAGGTGTGCCTTAACCGGCGTTCATCAAATTGCCAACGATATTGAGAACGATGCATCTATGAAAATCTGGAGAGAGAATGCGCTGAAAAATAAATATCTTTCTTCAGCCTCGTTCCCTATATTCGAAGATTCCGGAATCATCGCCACATTTAATCTTTATTCCGATCAAAAAAATTATTTCAATACGGAAAACCTTAGACTGATAGATGAAATGGCTTCGGATATTTCCTTTGCGATGAGCTTTATCTGCAACGAACAAAAAAGGGAGAAAGCGGAACAAGAGACAGAATACACAATGCAGCTTTTCAAAGCACTCTTCGAAGTAAGCCCGGTACCAACTGTTCTTGTAAGGCTAAACGGTTTTAACTTCATGGAAGTTAGCGATGCCTTTACGGAATTATTTGGATACTCAAAGGAAGAGCTGGGCAAATTTAATTTTATAGAGAATCCCATATGGGAAAATTCAAAAGAAATTAAATTGAGGATAGATGAGCTGGCCAGGCATAAAACGATCCGCAATTATGAGTTTAACTTTCGAACTAAAGCAGGCGGTAAAGGCGTAGGCTTACTTTACGCGGAAATAATCGAATTACATGAAGATAAGTTTATCTTATCGAAATCAATAGACATAACAGACAGGAAGAAAGCCGAGGAAGCTCTAAGCCAGAGCCAGAAGCGTTATAAGGAGTTGTTTGAGAGCAACCCTAACCCGATGTGGGTTTATGAAACCGAGAGCCTGAAATTTGTTGATGTAAATAAGGTGGCAACCTTACACTATGGATATAGTAAGGAAGAATTTCTATCCATGACTCTAAGGGATATTCGACCCAAGGAAGATATAAGGGATTTAGAAGAAAATATCAGATCGTCCACTGATGAAGTTCAGGATTCCGGAATTTGGCGGCACAAAAAAAAGAACGGCGAAATAATCTTCGTGGAAATAAAATCGAATGCGCTTTATTTAAAAGAATACGGCGGCTGCCGCATTGTGCTGGCAAACGATGTTACGGAAAGAGTAAAGGCTAGGGAAGCTGTCCAGAATGCGGAAAAAAGATTTAGGAACACACTGGACAATATGATGGAAGGCTGTCAGATAATAGGCTTTGACTGGCGCTACCTTTATCTTAACGATGTTGCAGCAAATCAGGGGCACTTTCCAAAGGAACATCTGTTGGGTAAAACAATGACAGAAATGTATCCCGGTATTGAAAATACTTCTATGTTCGAATCGCTCAGCCGGTGCATGAAAGGAAGAATTCCCATTAATATGGAAAACGAATTTGCCTACCCGGAGGGAACCAAGAACTGGTTCAACCTGCGGATGGAGCCTGTGCCAGAAGGAGTTTTTATTCTTTCCGAAGACATTACCCGTAATAAATTAAATGAAGAGGAACTGAAGAAGTACAGGGAACAGCTTGAACAGATGGTTGCTACGCGGACAGAACAGCTTGAGGCTGCCAACAAGGAGCTTGAATCTTTTTCATATTCGGTCTCGCACGACCTTCGTGCACCTCTCCGGGCAATCGACGGGTTCTCAAAGATGATCCTTGAATCCTATAAGGATAAGCTGGATTCCACCGGCGTGCGCTGGCTGGATATTGTCCGCAAGAACTCGCAGCAAATGGGTCAGCTTATCGACGATCTTCTTCAATTCTCAAGGACGGGGCGCAAGGAAGTTTCCCCTGTCTCAATAGATATGAATGAGCTGTTCGCCTGGTCTTATAACGAGCTGACAGTTGATCTTCAAGACAGGAAGATAAATTTTTCAATTGATGAATTGCCGAAAATTAAGGCGGACTATCCTTTGATAAAGCAGGTGGTAATAAATCTGCTTTCTAATGCAATTAAATTTACCAGGAATAAAGAAACTGCGGAAATTAAGGTAGGCAGCTTTAATAATGGTGTTGATGTTGTCTTTTATGTTCAAGACAACGGTGCGGGCTTCGATATGGCATATAAAGATAAGCTGTTCGGTGTGTTCCAAAGGCTGCATCGCACAGATGAGTTTGAAGGCACGGGAGTGGGGCTGGCCTTAGTGAACAGGATAGTAGCTAAACATTACGGCAAAGTTTGGGCAGATTCGAAAATTGGCGAAGGCGCAGCTTTTTATTTTTCATTACCGGCTTAACTTTATTGCGGAGATTTATAATAAAAAAAATTACAAAATAAGATGGAGGGACAAATGGACTACAGCGAAGTGGAAATACTGCTGGTTGAAGATAATCCTTACGATGTGGAGATGACTATAAATTCATTGCAGCAGCATAAAATATCCAATAAGATATTTGTTACAAGAGACGGCGCTGAGGCGCTGGACTTTATTTTTGCAAGAGGAGAATACTCCGGCAGGGATGTTTCCGCGAAGCCCAGGGTAATACTACTTGATTTGAAGCTGCCCAAGAAAAACGGATTGGAAGTTCTGCGGGAAATTAGAAGCGACGAATCCACAAAACAAATTCCTGTTGTCATTCTTACCTCTTCGCAGGAGGAATCGGATATTGTTGAAAGCTACAAGCTGGGCGTTAACAGCTACATAGTAAAGCCGGTGGATTTTGAAAATTTTACTAAGGCAATCTCTAATATCGGTCTTTACTGGCTTATACTTAATAAGCCGCCGCTGTAGCCTTCAGGCTCTTAAAAAAGAAAAAGCGTTGAAGTTTTATCTTTGACGCTAAGGCTTCATTTAATATTTTTGGCTTGTTTTAATTATTCTAAAAATCTTTCTCCGGAATTAAAATGACTTACTCCATACTCAGGCGTTCTTTTACACTTTCCTTGATGATTTGCACTCTCGTAATTTTTGCAATTCATGCGCAGACGGTTAAGCTGAAGATTATTGAAACCAGCGATGTACACGGCTCGTTGTTCCCGTTTGATTTTATTAATAATAAGGAAATAAATACTTCGCTTGCGCAGATTTATACATACGTAAAAGAGCAGCGTGCAGAAAAGGATCAGAAAGTTGTTCTGCTTGACGACGGCGATATACTGCAGGGCCAGCCCGTGGTTTATTATTATAATTTCGACTTGCCTGTCCGGCAGGCAGGAAAGACAAACGTCCCCCACATCTGCTCGCTGGTTATGAACTATATGAAATACGATGCCGGAACCGTAGGCAACCACGATATCGAGCCCGGCCATCCGGTTTACGATAAGATAAGAAAGGAATTTAACTTTCCCTGGCTTGCGGCTAATGCGGTAATTGCCCGCTCAGAAAAGAATAAAACCGGAGGTGAGCCTTACTTTAAGCCTTATACAATTATTAAGAGAGACAAAATAAAAATTGCTGTTCTAGGCATGGTTACTCCCGCCATTCCCAATTGGCTGCCTAAAGATATCTGGAAAGGAATTATTTTTAAGGATATGGTTGAAACTGCCGAGCGGTGGATAAAAATTATTAAAGCTAAAGAAAAGCCCGACCTGATTGTGGGACTATTCCATTCCGGTGCGGAGGATGAAGGCAAGGCGTACGATGAAGGCAGGCGCGAAATTGAAAATGCCAGCAGGCTTGTAGCCGAACATGTAGCAGGCTTTGATATAGTTTTTGCCGGACACGACCACAAAGTCTGGAATATTTCTGTTAAGAACAGCAAAGGTAAAGATGTCCTTATCTTAGATCCTGCAAATGCCGCAAGGCATGCGGCCGTTGCAGAAGTTGTAATGAACTACAATAAGACTACGCATTCCTGGGATAAAGAAATAAAAGGTTCTATAGTAGACAGCAAGAACTACAAGCCGGACGAAGATTATATGAAAAGGTTCGAGCCCGTAATTGAGGAAGTTAAAAATTACGTCTCCAAACCGATAGGAACCTTTACAAAAACAATTTCTTCACGCCAGTCTATCTTCGGCAATTCCGCCTTTGTCGATCTTATACAAAGAGTCCAGCTCGATGTTACTCATGCCGACGTTTCATTCGCATCTCCTCTGTCGTTCAATGCGGAAATTAAAAAGGGAACGGTTTACGTCAGGGACATGTTTAATCTATATAAATATGAAAATCTTCTTTACACAATGGAATTGACCGGCAAGGAAATTAAAGATTACCTGGAATACTCATACGGCAACTGGTTTAATACGATGAAGGATGCAAATGATCATCTCTTAAAATTTACCACAGACGGCAATGGCAATATTTTAGAGGTTAACGGCAGGCCTGCTCTTGCGGCTTCGTATTATAATTTCTCTTCTGCTGCAGGGATTAATTACACTGTGGATGTATCCAAACCTGCGGGGAGCCGGATAACGATAACCTCATTTTCAAACGGCAAGCCGTTTGAGTTAAACAAAAGATATACTGTTGCGGTAAATTCCTATCAGGGCAACGGCGGCGGCGGCCACTTAACCGAAGGTGCAAAAATCCCGCAGAAAGACCTAGCCGGCAGGGTTATCCGTTCTACACAAAAAGACGTACGCTTTTATTTGATGAAATGGATAGAGCAGAAAAAAACCGTAACACCGGAGGCTTTGAGTAACTGGAAAGTAGTGCCGCATGACTGGTGGGAAAAAGGGAGAATTAAAGACAGTAAGATTTTATTCGAACAATAATGCTTGCATAAAATATCTCACATAATTTTTTTTATTCGTAAATTTGCTGCGCAGTTTTAATTAAGGCAGGAAAGTATAATGAATACCGTAAAGAGCGAGAGCTTATTCAATGAGGCGAAAAAATATATTCCCGGCGGTGTTAACTCACCGGTTAGGGCTTTCAAAGCAGTGGGCGGGAATCCGCTGTTCATTCAAAAAGGCGAAGGCTCAAAAATTTACGATGTTGACGGCAACGAATTTATTGAATACATAGGCAGCTGGGGCCCGCATTTATTCGGGCACAATCCGCCGTTCATTAAAGAGGCTCTTTTAAATGCAATTGAAAACGGAACCAGCTTTGGTGCACCTACCCGGCTTGAGGTAAAAACCGCAAAGCTGATAAGCGAGATGGTGCCTTCTGTGGAGATGGTTAGAATGGTAAACAGCGGCACCGAGGCTACGATGAGCGCAGTACGTGCGGCTAGAGGCTATACCGGCAGGGAAAAGTTCATAAAGTTCGAAGGCTGTTACCACGGGCATGCGGATTATTTTTTAATTAAGGCAGGCTCCGGCGCTTTAACCCTGGGAATACCTACCAGCCCAGGTGTTACCAAAGGTAACGCCGCAGATACGCTAATGGCAAGTTATAACAATCTGGAATCGGTCAAGCAGATCATAAAGAAAAACAAAAATGAAATTGCCGCAATTATAGTTGAGCCGATTGCCGGTAACATGGGCGTAGTACAGGCCACGGAAGAATTTCTTAACGGACTAAGAGCTATCTGCACCGAGGAAAGAATCGTTTTGATTTTTGATGAAGTTATGACCGGCTTTAGAGTGGCAAAAGGCGGGGCGCAGCAACTGTATAACATTCGCCCTGATTTAACAACGTTCGGAAAGATTATAGGCGGCGGGCTGCCGGTCGGGGCTTTCGGCGGGAGGAAAGAAATTATGGAAATGATAGCACCCAGCGGTCCGATTTACCAGGCAGGCACTCTAAGCGGAAATCCTCTGGCAATGGCTGCCGGTTATGCTGCATTAAATCATATTAAGAGTAATCCGGATATTTATAATCAGCTGGAAGAAAAATCCGCGTATTTGGAAAAAGGTATTAAGTCAGCGCTCCATTCAATCAATAGAGACTTTGCATTAAACCGTGCCGGTTCTATGATGACTTTATTCTTTGTTGAGGAACAGGTGAATAATTACGATGCGGCTATAAAGTCAAATACGGTTTTATACGGCAAATTTTTTAGTGAAATGCTTAACAGAGGAATCTACCTGGCCCCGGCTCAGTTTGAAGCCGCATTTGTTTCTACTGCACATACAAAAGAGGATTTGGACAAAACGATAAATGCGGTTGAGGAGTCTTTAAGAATAATAGTTAAATAAGCTCGTTTTGCTTATCAATTCAATTTTTTTTATGAATTTTAGCAAAAGTTGTTTGCACTTTATTTGATTTTTTACATATTTGCTTCGGCAATATAATTTGTATCATTTAATTATTGTTGGAGCAATTATGAAAAAAAACTTACTAATTTCAACAACTACTCTTCTGCTCGCTTTAGCTTTTGCAAATCCAGTCTTCCCGCAATTCCGTTTGAATCTGGGCCCATCTGTAGGAACAAACTTTAATATACATACCGGTTCAGATTTACCGCAGAGTGGAAACGGGTTCGGCTTTGTAATCGGTGCGCAGGCAGATATGTCCTTTACTCCCACGGTAGGTTTAATTGCCAATATGCAGTTCTACGATAACCGGAGCGGCTCATATTCTCAAACGGGCTCTAACCAATATGTAGATCAGCAGGGCAATCCTGTTACATCAACAGTTACTACAGACAATAGTGCCAGCCTTGCATACTTTGATTTTGAAGCGCTATTTAAACTGGGATTAAAGAACAACAATTTGTTCTTCTTCGCCGGGCCTTCAGTAGGGTTCAACATTGAAGGCTCTTACGAGCAAACGGTAACCGAAACTTTTCCGGCTCCGTATGAAAACAACAATACTAAAAATACATCAAAAGGTTCTATACAAAATTTGAATGCGCGTTTTGAACTTAAATTCGGCAGCGGCTACGATATACCGGCAGGCAATATGTTTATTACTCCTCAAGTATCTTTCGGTTACGGCTTAACTCAAGTTGAACAAGACGTGAACTGGAGGATTTTAACCGTTCAAGCTTTGGTTACGGTAAAGTTTAATTTAATATAGCGCAAGATTTTTTTTGACTCAAAACTCTTTTGAAATAAAAAAGACTAACCGGGTACATTGATCGGACTTAAAATTTCTTCGATTAAGTACCCGGTAATTTTTTTTCGCTCCGAATTTTTAAAATCTTATTTGATTGTCCCGGTTAAATAGAATTATAAATCACGTGTATTGTCAATCCATTGTATAATTTTATTAATTTGATAATATTGATCCCCAAATAATTTTAATTTAGTTTGTAAAGGTTTATATGAGATCAATAAAAAGGGATTATTTATTAATAATTACAATTTTATTTACTATATCTTCAGTCAGTTCGGCAATTAATAATCAGCCGTCTGCAGGCAGAGTAATTCATAAAGGGAACTTATATTATCTTGCCAATACCGTTGTAATCCAATTAAAAAGCTCTTCTTCAAACGGAATGATGAAAGCTCAAAGCATTACTGCTAAGCTTAATCAGGCATTCGGAAAATTTAATTTCCAAAATGCGAGGACAATATTCGGGAACACTCCTGCGGAAGTTAAGTACGGTCTTGATAGAATTATGATTGTGAATTATAAAAGCGGGAGCGATCCTCTTTACGTCGCCTCAAAAATAAAGAAGCTTGGAGATATCCAATGGGCTGAACCAAAATATGTAAGACTCGAGGCTTTCATTCCAAACGATTCCAATTACATTTACCAGTATTACCTTGGAATTATAAATGCCCAGCAGGCGTGGGACCTATCTAAAGGCGACACTTCGGTAATAATCGGAATTGTTGATACCGGGGTTGATTGGCCGCATCCGGATTTGTATGCAAACATCTGGCATAATCCTCACTGGCAAACCGATACAAAATTTCCCGGAGACTCGATAGGCTGGGACTTTGGCGGCAACGGTGACGGTAACGGAAATCCTACTCCGGATAATAATCCCATTGAAGATAAGCCTGCCCACGGTACCTGGCTTGCAGGCATTGCTTCCGCAGTTACAAATAATAAGATAGGCATAGCAGGCATCGGGTATAAATGTAAGATTATGGCGGTAAAGGCTGCCGAAGCAGATCAACTAGATCCGACATCGGGCGAGCCGTATATTGTATACGGCTTTGAAGGAATTAAGTACGCGGCAGACAACGGCGCCAAAATTATTAATTGCAGCTGGGGCGGCGGCGGATATTCTCAGATGGAACAGGACGTTATAAACTACGCCTTATCCAAGGGAGCCCTTGTAGTGGCTGCCGCAGGCAACGACGGCTCGCTTGAAGATTTTTATCCCGCTTCATACAGCGGAGTCCTTTCCGTAGCCGCTACCGATGCTAACGACATGAAGTCTTATTATTCAAACTACGGGCAGAATGTAGATGTTGCCGCTCCGGGCGATAATATTTATTCTACCTTTCAGCCCAACACATATTCTTCTGCAAGCGGCACTTCGCTTGCAACTCCAATTGTATCCGGAATAGCTGCGCTGGTCTGCTCAAAGTTCCCTTCATATTCGCCGCTGCAGGTTGCAGAGCAAATAAGAGTTAACACCGACGATATTTATTCCAAGAATTCAGCGTATCAATATTTTTTGGGAAAAGGAAGAGTGGATGCATACAGAGCACTGGCAGATACTAACTCCGAATCCGTGAGGGCTGTAGATGCACAATTCTCCGATGCACCACCGGGAGGCAACGGCAATAATGCCTTCGAGCCCGGCGAGACTATTACACTCGGTTTAAAATTTATGAACTATCTAAGACCGGTTAAAAGCCTGACCATTTCTCTGCAAAGCTTAAACTCGTATTCTACAGTTAACAACGGTACGTTTACAGTTAATAATATTGCAACGCTAGATTCGTTCAGCAATTCAACTTCTTTGTTTACAATTACTCTTGCCAAATCAATTCCGCTGGATTCAAAATTATATTATCTGCTTAATTACAGCGACGGCAGTTATTCAGACTTCCAGGTGTTAAGTATTTCTGCTAATCCGTCATATTCAACTCAAGCCGGTAATAATATAGCGTTAACCATAACCAGCAAAGGCTCTCTTGGCTTTAATGATTATCCTACCAACCTGCAGGGCGAAGGCTTTAAGTTCCAGGGCGGTCCTAATTTTTTGTTCGAAGGCTCGCTTATGCTGGGTACGTCTGCAACAAAATTGTCGGACGAGTCCCGCGATCCCACACAGCAAAGCCAGGATACCGCTTTTAAAATGATTCAGCCGTTTTTAGTTAGTGCCGGGCCGGAAACCGGCGAGCAGATCGGCACCACTATTTTCAACGATGAAGGTGCCGGTGCAAACATGCTGGGCGTTACCGTTAAGCTTTCTTCGTATTCGTTTAATCAGGATCCGGATAAAAATTTTATAATTTTAAGATACAGTATCACCAACAATTCCGGTGCGGCAATAAATAATTTGTACGCCGGTGATTTTTTCGATTGGGATATGATTGAGGGAGACGGCTCCGGAGATTATACCGCATACGACACTACCGGAAATTTGGGTTACGTTTATCATGTTAACGGTAATCCCAATACATGGATAGGCACGGCGCTCATCTCTTCAACTGAATACGGTTACTGGGCAATATTGAACAACGGCAGCTTCGGGTTTACACCGGCTGAAAAATGGAAAGCGCTTTCCAGCGGTATAGGCAGTGCTCAAGCTGGGCCTGGCGACATTTGCGAAGTTACTTCCGGCGGGCCTTTTAATATTCAAGCCGGGCAGACTCTAGACGTAGCTTTTGCATTGACTGCGGGAAATAATTTAAGCGATCTGCGAACCGGCATTGCAAATGCCCGTGCTAAGTACAGCAGTATTATTACCGGGATAAACGATAACAATAACCAGACTATCTATACTTATGAATTGTCCCAGAACTATCCCAACCCATTTAATCCTGCAACAGCTATCAGCTATCAGCTTTCGGCAGACAGCTATGTTACGCTTAAGGCTTACGATATTCTCGGCAACCTGGTAAAGACTTTGGTAAACGGATACAATACTGCGGGAGAGCATTCTGTAATATTCGACGGTAGCAAGCTTTCAAGCGGAATTTATTTTTACAGAATTGAAGCCGGGAATTTTATACAAACCAGGAAGATGATCTTGATGAAATAAGTATCCGTCCGTGCTTATAACGCAGGGGATTAAATTTGAAAGCAAAGATTATTACTTGGGCAGCCGGAAAAATAATTCGGCTGCCTTTATTATTAGAAGACTTCGATTCGGATTTTAATATTAACCGCTCCCCAGGTAGAAAACAAATTTCATCCGGGTAACAAATGCTTCAATCTCCGGCGGGCCGCTTCATGTTATTCAATCCTACCCCGGAAATAAGATCGGAATAATTTATCAGCTTGATGTTATTCTCTTTAATTACTTCCGTCAATTTGGGAGATATAAGCGCGTTTAACTCCGCGCTGCGGTTCCTGCTCATTTCCTTAGGACCGAATGGATTTAAATCGGTCATCGCTCTAAGCTCGGGATTATCAACACCGATATGGCAGACAAGCAAGTTTACCTGGTCTTGTTTCAGATCCGAAAGAGTTTTATACAGGCTGTCTGCTTTGCTGTCTATAGGATCGGAATACATATTCTTAATATCCTTCTCGCCAAAGTACCGGGATATTCCCAGGTGATATTCATTTGCCAGCTTTTCCAGAATGGCTCTGTACTCCGGCCTATCAACCGCAGTGCTCATGTGGTAATCAACGTACTTAATTTTCAGTCCGCTGTTAATTGCTCTTTCAATCTGCGCGCGCAGCTCGGTTTCAATATCTTCAAGCTTTGGATGGTTGGCTTCGAACGCAGCCCTCGAAGGAAAGAAGTACCCAAGGCTGTCCACCAGGCTGGGCACCGCGCTTCTGCCGGCAACCGGCCCCCACCTGTAATTCTTCCACTCGGCATTTAAAGTAAGATGAACACCCACCGTTACCTGGGGGTGGTTCTTTAATATTTCAACCGCTTCCTGGTACCAGGGGCAAGGGAACATAACCGAAGCCGAAAAAGGGATGCCTGTTTCAATTAATTTTTCGGCGGCAAGGTTTACAGAATGGCTCATACCAATATCGTCGCACCGTATTAGTAATACCTTCACTTCCTTCTTTTCCTGCGGCAGAAGAATTGATGCTGAGAAGAAGAACACGAGCAGAACTTTTATAAAAATATTTTTCATACCGGCTCCATAAAATTGGATAGTTAAGAATATTATGAGTTAGTTTTCTTTCAATAATAATTTCATCAGCTCTAGGGCTGCGCCGGAGGCAATTTCTTTTATCTGTTGCCTGTCGTCCTCGTCGCCCATTTCGTAAGTTAAAGCCGGGCAGTCGAATTGATTATACGTCCACGCATCCGATGTCGGCGAGTTCGGGTTATTAAGCGATTCATCTACGTTAACGTAATAACCGGGAAAATCATTCCCGATATTTGCAAACCATTCTCTAAGAAGGCTGTAGGCTTTGTCGTGCATCTGTCTTTTTTCGTCTGTAATATTATTTCCGCCGGCGCTGTCTTTTTTGGAAATATAAAAAACATCCTTTTGGGTCGAGTGGAAATCTATAAACCATTTTAGCTTCCCGGCGGAAGAATTTTTCAATCTCATCATTTCGTCTTTAACTGCACGCGTCTCCGGCTGGTTGAAGTAATACCAGTCCCTGTTAAGGTCTACGCCGTGGATGTTATGCCGCCAGTTGCCTGCATCCACGCCGTCCGGATTCATCAGCGGAACAACATATGCCCTAAACTTTTTCCTAAACTCCTTTGCCGTTTCGGAGTCGCCGGCAATCGTTTCAACAAACGCCTGCAGCGCCACTGCGCCGGTTACTTCCGGAGGGTGCTGACGGCCTGTTATTATAATATAATCGGGGCTTCCCCCGGCCTCGGATATTTCAAGCTCGTTTACCGGCTTGCCCAGTGCCGTGCGACCGATAATATTTTTCTTAGCAAAACTTTTAATGAGCAGCTTATTTATCCACTGCTTGTAATCCTCCGATGTCATTAATTCCTGGCCTGATATCCACACCGTATCTTTGTTTAATCTTAGCTTAAGCAGAGCGCTGCCTGTTGAGGTATCGTTTATATATAAAGAAGAGTCCAGCCTGGTCCAGCTTTTACCGCCGCGGCTTATCTTAGGGTAATACCGGTGGGTACCGTCTTTATATTTTAATTTTACCCAGACAGTCTGCGCCTTATCCGACCAAATTTTAAAAGAGTACCATGCAGAATTATTTACCGGCGCGTTTTCCGGCTGAAACACCGCCGTATATGTCGAATCGTTCTCGCGGTAAAAATCGTTAAGCCTGGCTCCTGCAAACTCGTTGCTTGCAGAAACTCCGGTCTCTCCGATTGTAATTATCCTTTTGTACTGCGGTGTAATTGCTTTATCCGTTGTTATTGTAGAGCCCGGAGGATCGTAGTACAGGCCGACTAGGCTATGCTTGGTTGATGAACAACCGGCTAAAAGGATAATTAAAGCAGGCGCAGAAAAAATTAATTTCCTTATCAATTTCGCTCCTTCAAAAAAAGAATAAATGACGAATAGGATTCAGCTTCTTAAAACTTTACCAGGGAAAGCTCCGGTATGCTCTCCTTCTTTAATTACAACTTCTCCGTTGACGATAACATAAGGTATTCCTTCCGGGTATTGGTGTGGCTCCACATATGTAGCCTTATCCCGAATTTTTTTAAAATCGAAAAGGACGACATCGGCGGCTTTGCCTTTTTCCAGCCGGCTGCGGTCCTTTATCCCCAGCTTGTCTGCGGGCATAGAAGTCATCTTCTTTATCATCTCCTCGAGTGAACAGATATTTCTTTCTCTTACATACTTGGCAATAGCCCTCGGAAAAGTTCCGTATGCGCGCGGGTGAGCAATGTTTTTATTCATAGGAGGGTAAGGTGCATGGGAACCGTAATCGCTGGAGATCATTACCCGCGGATGGGCAAGAATTTTCTCGGTGGAATTTTCCTCCATCCCGAATCCCGACATGTCAACGTTGTTTTCGCTTTCAATAATTAATTTCACCGCCGTATCGAAACAATCATTCCCGCTCTCCTCGGCAATTTGCTTTATTGTTTTGCCTTGATAGATTTTCATTTCATCCTTTTTAATGCTCGATATAAGCACACCGTTCCATTCGCCGTCTAGATTACTTACTTTCTTCTCGGCATACTCTTTCATTCTTTCCTTTAACGCTTGGTCTTTTAACCGTTCCAAAAACTTGCCGGTACCGCCGTCCCGCGACCAAAGCGGAAACAGGTTAGCCAGCCCGGTATAATAAGCTACATAAGTGTAGCGGTCTGCATGTATTTCAATCCCTTCCTCTGCTGCTTTATCTATTTTTGCAAGTGCCTCGTCTGCCTTATGCCAGTTGGACTTTCCGGATACTTTAAGGTGCGAGATTTCCAGCCGGGAGCCGGATTCTCTTGCAATCCTTACCGCCTCGTCAATTGCCTCAAGAACCGTATCGTCTTCATTCCGCATGTGTGTTGCATGCAGGCGGTATTTTTGCGGAGCCGCTTTACACAGTTCAATCAACTCCTCTGTAGATGCAAAGCTACCCGGAGTGTATTCAAGTCCTGTTGAAATTCCGATAGCTCCGCCCTCTATAGCTTTAACAACTTCCAATCTCATTTTATCAAGCTCAGCGTCCGATGCAGGCCTGTCGTCCAGGCCGATTACATATTCTCTTATGGATCCTAAGCCGGCCATAGTAGCAAGGTTGGGTGAAAATTTTCTTGAAGAAAAATTATCCAGGAACTCGCGCAAGGTTCTCCAGCTTATATCTTCGTTGTACTCATCTTTAAAATCGCTCAAAGTTTTTTCAAGCTCTGGTCCGCCCAGCGGCCCCCACGAAAATCCGTCCTGCCCGGTTATTTCGGTAGTAACTCCCTGGCGGATTTTACTTTCGGCCTTGGGGTTCAATATCAAATCCACATCCGTATGCGAATGGATGTCGATAAATCCGGGAACAACTTTTAGCCCGCGCCCGTCAATCTTTACTGCGGCGTCGGAACCATTTAAATTTCCGATAGCGGCAATGGTTCCGTTTTTAATCCCTATATCCGCAATAAAGCCTTTCCGCCCGGTGCCGTCTATAATTTCTCCGCCGCTTATTAAAATATCAAAGCCGTTGGAGCGTAAAGATATTTGGCCGAGCGACGATGTCCCGAAGACTAAAGATGAAATGCCTAGAAGCGAGGTGCTTTCCAAAAACTTTCTTCGATTAATTTTTTTCATAAAGCCTCCCTTTTAATAAAGTTTTTACTCTTTGCCGGTGTTAATATAGAATAAAACGAATTTATAGTCGAATTGTTTTTGCAGTAGTAGCAATAAGATCCTAATTATTGAAATATCATTTTGCTTCAGTATATTCCGGTAGACGAAAAACTTGTTTCTGTCTGCATTCAAATTAATTCGGGTCAAAAAAAAACAGGGTATAAAAATGAAGAAGATTACTGTCTTAATATCTATTGCGGCGGCTTTACTGTATATAGGCTGCAGCCATACAAACGAGCTGGCTAAATATAACTTGAATAGCAAGAGAGTTATATTTCAGAACAATGTTTCGGCAGATGCAGCAAGAATACAATTTGTAGATGAAACGCCCGCGCCTAAAGAAAAGGAGAAGAAGGATCTTGTTTCGGTCCTGGCTTCGGTAGGCTCGGATATTCTATCCGAAACAAGTAAAATAAAAATAGCCGATGCGGTAAGCACGGACTCGGTGGCCAATTATGTTTCCGAAGGCCTTGCAAATGCACTGGTTACTTTCCTTAATGTAACGCCCGTTGCTTCAATAAATGATAATCCGGACTTTGTAGTTGAAACAACAATTGAAGCATGCCAGCTAGTTACGGGAACTCACGGAGTTAAAATAAGAGTTCATGCTTCTTCAAGGATTATAGACAGGAACTCCGGGAATATTGTTTGGGACGACAGCGAGACTCAAACCGTTCCGGTACAAAGGAACGACGGCTATGACTCGAACAACTCAAGTACAATGAACAAGGTCTTTACCGCAGTACAGCTTTCGAGCTTATCTGAAAAAGAAATTCAAAAAATTGTGGATGATGCGGCAAAGAACGCAGGCAGACTTATGGGCGAAACGCTTCGCGAAGATGCCGCCGATGCGAATAAAAAATAATCGAGATAAAATCTTAAGCCTGTCTTTAAGATAAATTAATTGGTTTTTCTATTTTATAATTCGTAAAAAGTAATTGCATGAAAACAAAACTAGAAATAGCCAAGAACTGGCTTCCGCGCTACACCGGCACTCAACTTAATGAGTTCGGCGACTATCTCCTTTTAACAAACTTCCATAACTACGTTACCAAATTTGCCGACGAATTTAGCTGCGATGTTAAAGGAATAGGGCGGCCAATGCAAACCGCAACGAATTCAAGGGGATTGACTATAATTAATTTCGGCATCGGCTCTGCAAATGCCGCAACGGTTATGGATCTTTTGGTTGCAATAAAGCCGAAGGGAGTTTTATTCCTAGGTAAATGCGGCGGGTTAAAATCGTCAACAGAGATAGGGCATTTCATCCTTCCGATAGCGGCTATTAGAGGCGAAGGTACAAGCGACGATTACATGCCTAAGGAAGTGCCGGCCCTGCCTTCCTTTAAGCTGCACAAGTTTGTATCGGACAAAATAATTGCTCACAACCACGAGTACAGGACCGGAGTTATTTATACTACTAACCGCAGGGTTTGGGAATGGGATGAGGACTTCAAAAAGTATCTGAAAAAATTATATACAATCGGAATAGATATGGAGACCGCCACCCTTTTTATCGTAGGGCTTGTCAATCAAATACCACGCGGGGCTTTGCTGCTTGTCTCGGACCTGCCGATGGTTCCCGAGGGCGTTAAGACCGAGGAATCGGATAAAAAAGTTACCGAGAAGTTTTCCGATCTTCATCTTAAAATAGGGATTGAAGCGATGACTGAAATAGGAAAAGAGGGGGAACAGATTAAACATTTCAAATATTAAAATAGATTCCGCTATTTATGCAAGGGGAATCTGCAGCTTGAAATATAATGCGATATTTTCCCTGCTAGGGTTCGTAAGGCCAATTTCTATCGTGAGAAATTTCCAGCTTGCCGTTCTCTTCTTCCTCTTCTTCCTCCCACTCATATTTTTTATAAGGGTCCGACCTTTTAAAGATGAATGCGCATGTAATTCCAGTTAATGAGCCGAACAAATGATATTCCCACGAAATACCTTTGTCCAGTGGAAAAATTCCCCAGATTATTCCTCCGTAAAGGAAGGTAACAATCAGCGCCAGTGCAATTGAGCGGGTATCTCTTCTTATAATACCGCTGAAAAAGAGGAACGATACGAAACCGTATACCATGCCGCTGGCGCCGATGTGAAATGCCGGCCTGGCAAACAGCCACACGAATATTCCGGGAACAACATAGACAAGGACAAAAATTTTTCTTGCTGCGGAAGGATAAAAATAAAGTATACCCACGCCTAAAAATAAAAGCGGGATTGTATTGGAAATTAAGTGGCCGAACCCCGCATGGATAAGCGGCGCGGCAATTATTCCCGCCAGGCCGGAAAATTTTCTGGGGTAAAGTCCGAGCTGAATAAAACTTATTCCAGACACGGATTGAAAAATCTGAATAATCCAGAGAAGGAAGATGAATCCGGCCGGAATTAACAGACTGGAGAATAATTTTCTTTTTTCATCGTTCATTTAAAGTAAAAGCCATTTTTGTTTTTAATAAAGCTGTTAAATTTTATTTCGAAAACCAAAGTCCATGCAGCCCCCAGCAGCCAGCCAGCAAGAACATCACTCGGGTAATGTACACCCAGATATACCCTTGTTAATCCGATTACTATAATTAATAACACGGCGGAAGTAAGGATATATTTATTCAGCGATTTATTTTTAATACCATGTGTAATAATGTACGCTAATGTAAAATAAACCACAACAGCCATAACTGCGTGGCCGCTGGGAAAGCTTAACGAATCGACATAAACAAGATGCGGTACAACCGATGGACGCTGCCTGGCAAAAGCTTCTTTTAAAATGATATCGCTTATGCCGCCGCCGGCAACGGCCAATAAGTACAGCCCAGCAATAACATTCTGTTTTTCTATTAACAGAAAGGCCAGAGTAAAAACCGATATGATAATTACAACGACTTCGCTTCCAAGTGATGTAATGTCCCTAGCGTTATCCAGCAGCCAGTAAGGTCCGGCAGGTATTTCCTTATTCACATGGTTCCTCAGCGCAAGCAGAAGCCTTACGTCAAAATTAAACGTCATTCCTTCCGCAACTAGAACAGCAACAAGAATAAATGCAGCTATACTTATTCCAAGACAGCAATATTTTATTAAATGCCTTTTATCCAACCGGTTTGCTCTTTAATCTTTCTTGAAAAAACAATAAGCTTAAAATTTTTACTAATTACCATTATAAAATTAAGCTAAATAAAACCATTTATCTTTGAAATGAAAAGGAATTTATTTAGTTTATGTTTGTGTAAACTACAACAATTAACAATAACCAATTAACAGGCAGAAGGAGATAACATGGCAGTTTATATAAAGAATAGGAACATGCTAGCTCAGGTTTTCCTTGTAATTATTACTTTAGGAATTTATACTATTTATTGGTTTTACCAGATATCCTGGGAGATGAAGAATGTAGCTAACGATAACGAGGCATCGCCGGCTCTATGGACGGTCCTGATATTTATTCCTTTCGGAGCTTTTTATTCCTATTATAAATTCTCGGAGCTGTATGAAAAAATTTCTGTGGAAAAATTTAATAAATGGCTGCTGTTTGTACTCTATTTAGTTTTTTCACCGGCGGTTTGGTTTATTGTTCAAACAGACATGAACAAAAGGGCTGATGCACTTAGAGGGGTAATAGCTTAATAAAAAATTAAGGTATACTTTTTTGCCGCGGGTCATCGACTTTTTTATAAAGCCAGAATGCAGCTGCAGCAGCAAGCAGTGCGTTTATTAAGAAGACAGCCTCAAACCCGAGTACGGGTATCAGCGCGCCGCTAATTATTCCGAATAATAGAGCCGGTGCTGTAACGGTATTTAGAAGCGATATATAAAATGATCTTTCGGACTCATTACATACTTCAACTACAAATGCAAGCCGCGATATACCCTGTATTGCAGTTGAGCATCCCATAAATACGAATACAAAGCCGTATGTTAAAATATTGGAGGATGTAATTGCCGTTAAACTTGCCGCCGCAGATGAAAGCGACAGGATTATCAAGTTGTTCTTGTGTCCGAATGTATCCCCGATATATCCGAAAATTATATTGCCCAGTACCATACTGCCCATAACTACAATTGTAAAATGGCCGACATAATAAGTAGGAAGATTGAACTTCCTGATACCGTACACAGCAAAGAATGCGAAGACGGTTAGCGATATTAGATAAAGCGCATCGCTTATAACGAACATCTTAAAATTTTTATTTTCCCGGAATGTTTTTTTAACTCTCGACAGTCTCTTAATTCGCTTTAATTCTATTTTCTCAGCTAATAACGAGTCAGGCTCTTTCACCTGCCAAAGGAAGTTAAAAGATATCATCATAAGTACATAACAGGTTAAAAATAAAACCGCGAAGTTTTCCGGGAATTTTATTGACGATAAGATTACGGCTATTAAATATCCGGCCACAATTCCAAGTGAAGAACTAAAGAATTGGCGTACTGCCTGAAGGCGGCCCCTAAGCTTAACAGGTGTAGTCTTCGAGAATAAAGTATACCACGAAGGTATGCCGATGCTTCCCGTAAGTGCGGTAATAAAAATTAAAGATAAAAGTGCATATACCGATAAATTCCCCGGAAGCCGCGGCAGCAGGAAGAACGAGAAAAGCGATATAATTAAAAACATACTCCTATTTAATAGTCCGTACCTAAGAGCTACAGGCTTTATCTTCTCGTCGTTTTTAAATAGATGCGTAAAAAGCAATTGAGGCAAATTCAATCCGATAGCCCAGAGCACCGGTATGCTTCCTATCTCCACTGCACTGCCTCCGATTTTTTCCACGAACACAGTCATTATCATATTAACCGATGCAAAGTGCATGGCGAATCCGAAAATTCCTCCGTCGGCTATATGCATTAGAATATTATGCCGGAGAGTTATCCTATAGTCTTCGTCAAATTTGCCTAGCTGAAAATATCTGTTAAAAATTTTAAACTGCATTTTTTAATTGGGAAAAAATTGCGGCTAAAATTTACTAAAAAAATCATATGACCTTCATCTGTGCAAAAAGTATGGTGTTACCGGGCTCAAAGATTTGAAGAGCCGGAAGAAAAAGTAAAAATGACTGTACGCCGTTTTAAAATACGAAAGCGCTCGGATGAGCGCTTCGAGAGATGCAAGTCTACCAAATAAAATTTTAATTCTTCGGTTTTGCTTCGCTAACAATAATGTTGCGTCCTTTTAACTCCGCACCATTGAGAGCCTGAATCGCGCTACTTGCTTGGGTTTCATTTTCCATTTCAACAAACCCAAAACCTCTGGATCTACCGGTCTGACGATCGGTAATAACTTTGGCAGAAACAACTGTGCCGTGTGCTTCGAAAGCTGCTCTCAAAGCTTCGTCGTTAACTGCCCATGGGAGAGAACCCACAAAAAGTTTAGTACTCACTAACTTACCTCAAAAAAATAATTAATAAAAACAATGCGGCATTTTAAACCGCCTTGTAAAATAGTATTATTATTTAATAAAACAAAATTATTTTTAATTAAAAATCCTCATTTCAGCTTCTTTTAGCGGTTTCGCAGATAAGGGTGGATTACCTCTTCGATGAATTTGCAGGGAGACTTTTATTCAATTTTACCAGAATATGACGCAATTAAAATCATAGCACGGCAAGCCGCAATTCAAAATTAAAAATGAAAAATTAAAAATTGAAGACACTTAAAATATCTTGACACAAAAAACAAAAATTTAACTGGCAATACTATAGATTATTTAATTACCAGCTCAATTGTCTCGGTTAAACTTTCAACCGGACGAACTTTAATTCCAGCGTTATTTTTCACTCCTTTAAAATTATTCCTGGGAATAATAATCCGGTCAAACCCCAGCCGTTCCGCTTCTTGAATCCGTTTGTCAATATTACCAACGCTTCTAACTTCGCCTCCTAATCCTACTTCGCCTACTACTACTGAATTATTATCGACAACTCTATCCAGAAGACTTGAAGCAATACTGCAGCAAACTGCAAGGTCTACTGCCGGCTCAACAATCCTAACTCCGCCCGCAATATTTAAGAATACGTTGTTTGCAGAAAGCCTGTAGCCGCCCCGCTTTTCAAGTACCGCTAGAAGAATGGAAAGACGCCGGTAGTCAAATCCCGTAGCTACTCTTTGAGGGTTGCCGTAATTTGAAGGAGTGACAAGTGCTTGAACTTCAATTAGGATGGGGCGCGTGCCTTCCATGCTGGAAGTTACAACGGAGCCTGATTTCTCTTTATCACGCTCGCTTAAGAACAATTCGCTTGGGTTCTTCACTTCCGCTAGTCCATCTTCATGCATTTCGAACACACCGATTTCATTTGTGCTGCCGAACCTGTTTTTCTGAGAACGCAAAATTCTAAACGAGTGGTTGGTTTCGCCTTCAAACTGAATTACCGTGTCCACTATATGCTCAAGCAGCTTAGGCCCGGCAATAATTCCTTCCTTGGTTACATGCCCTACAATTAAAACGCTGTAATGCTTCCTCTTGGCTTCCTCCATCAATTGGGCGGTGCATTCTCTTATTTGGGTTACGGTGCCAGGCGAATTATCAAGCTCGCTTCTGTACATGGTTTGAATTGAATCTACAACTACTAGAGAGGGATTTAGGCTGTTAATTGCCGAGATGATAATATTTAAATCTGTTTCCGCCAGAACGTATAATTTGTCGGAGTCAATCTTTAGCCTAGATGCGCGGATCTTAATTTGCTTTTCCGATTCCTCGCCGGAAACATATAAGACTTTTTCATTTATACTAGCCGCCGCCTGCATTGCCAGTGTGGACTTTCCAATGCCGGGATCGCCGCCAAGCAAAACTACAGAGCCCGGCATAATGCCTCCGCCTAGAACCCGGTCGAATTCCGAAATGTTGGTCTTAAGCCTCTCGTCCTCTTTTGCAGAAATATCTCCTATTTTGCTGATTGAGACTTTTCCCGAATATTGTGCAGTCTGGTGTTTCGGGCTTTCAATTATTTCTTCGGTAAAGGTATTCCAGCTTTCGCACCCGGGGCATTTACCAATCCAGCGAAGCGATTCATAACCGCAGCTGGAACAAACGTATTTTATTTTTGTCTTGCCCATTTTTAATGCCGCATAAATTAATAATCAACTCTCCTACACCGATATAAATTCTTTGCATGCCTAGAGAGAAACACTTTGCAAAAAATTAAAGGAACTTTTTAACGGTCTCTTCAACTTTGCCTAGAGCGAACGCAATTTGATTTACATCTTTACCGCCGGCGGTAGCAAGGTGCGGTCTTCCGCCTCCGCCTCCGCCTACCATCTTTGCAAGATCGCCTACAATTTGTCCCGCGCTTAGTTTTTTCTCTTTAATCAAATCATCGGAAACAACGCACACAATGCCTACCTTGCCGTCAAGCTCGGTGAACAGAACTCCCACTCCGTGCTTAATTTTATTCCTAAGCTCGTCGCCGAATGATTTAAGCTCATCCATACTGCCGGCATTTATTTTCGCTTTAAATACCTTTATGCTCTGTACCACGATAGGATTAGCAATAACTTTGTCAAGCTGTCCTAAATTTTCTTTTAATTTAAACTCGGCAATTTCTTTTTCCAGTTTTTTCTTTTCGTCAATAAGCGCGTTTATTTTTTCATCCGACTGTTTCAAATGGATTAACTGGCTGTTAATAAACCGCTCAACGCCGGCGCCGGTAATGGCTTCAATCCTTCTAACGCCGCTGGAAATGGAGGACTCGCTGATGATCTTAAATAAGCCTATCTGTGAAGAATTTTTCACGTGCGTCCCTCCGCAGAACTCCATACTGAAGTCCCCGAACTGAACGACGTTAACAAAGTCGCCGTACTTATCTCCGAAGAACATAAGGGCGCCCATTTTCTTTGCTTCATCAAAGGGCATGTTGCGGTGATGCTGAAGCGGGATGTTAAGCCTTAACTGCTCGTTAACCAGCGCCTCGATGTCGTTCAGTTCGCTTTCGCTTGCTTTTGCAAAATGCGTAAAGTCGAAGCGCAGCCTGTCCGGCCCAACGTAAGAGCCTGCCTGGTGCACATGAGTTCCCAAAATTTTCCTAAGCGCAGCATCTAGAAAATGAGTAGCCGAATGATTCCTCATAATATCCCACCTGCGGTTCATGTCTACTTCGGCAGTAACTTCCATACCGGGTATAAGACGGTACTCGTTTTCGTTCTCAACTACATGGATAGTTTTGTTTTCAATCTTTGTAACATCCACAACATTCAGAGGTATTCCGCCTGCAATCAGCTGCCCCAGGTCGTCTATCTGTCCGCCTGCTTCAACATAAAACGGGGTTCTATCCAAAATGATCAAATCGTTTGCGCCCGTTTTCCCGTTCGCTGTTGTATCTTTCTTAAGTCCTATAATTTTTGATTTTGAAGTAAGCTCGTCGTAACCGGTAAATTCAGAATTATGAGTTTCGCTGAAATCGAACGAGCTTAAATCTCCTATTGAAATATTGACCGAGGCAAATTTTTCCTTCGAAGCTTCGCGGGCTCTCTGCCTTTGAGCTTCCATTAGCTCATTAAAGCCTGCATCGTCTATCGAAAATCCTTTCTCCCTTGCCATAATATTGGTTAAGTCCACAGGGAAGCCGTAGGTATCGTAAAGCATAAAGACATCTTCGCCGGGAATTACATTACCCTCGGATTCCGACAGACCCTTAATTAACTCCTCGAACAGTTCAATCCCGCGGTCCAATGTAGCATTAAAGCTCTCCTCTTCCACTTTTATTACCCGTTCAATATAACCCTGCTTCTCCTTTATTTCCGGGAATATGTCGCTCATAGTATCGACTAAAATTTTTACAAGCTTATAAAGGAAGGGCTTGTTAAGGTTCAGCTTCCTGCCGTAGCGTGCAGCCCTTCTTAAAATTCTTCTAAGTACGTAGCCGCGCCCGTCGTTGCCCGGCAAGGCTCCGTCTCCAATAGCAAACGTAAGGGTTCGTATATGGTCCGATATTACCCGCATCGGAATTTTCTGTTCTTCGATATCATATTTTACACCCGACATTTCAGAGACTGCATTTATAAGCGGTGTAAAAACGTCGGTATCGTAATTGGAGCTTTTCTTCTGAAGAACCGCGCAGACTCTCTCGAAGCCCATGCCCGTATCAACATGCTTTGCGGGCAGCTCGTGAAGATTTCCTTCCTCATCTCTGTTGTATTGTATAAAAACCAGGTTCCATATTTCGATGCATTCGGGCACGCCGGCATTTACAAATTTGGGGTTATCATAATCATCGCTCAGGTTTATGTGAATTTCCGAGCAGGGACCGCAGGGACCGGTCTCGCCCATTTCCCAGAAGTTATCTTTCTCGTCGAACTTTAAGATATGGCCCGGGTTTATATCCGTCCGGGTTTTCCACAGGTTAAAAGCTTCCTCGTCTGTTCTATAGACAGTAGCCCATAACCTTTCCTTAGGCAGCTTCCATACCGAAGTAAGAAGTTCCCATGCCCACTCGATAGCTTCGGCCTTGTAATAATCTCCGAACGACCAGTTGCCCAGCATTTCAAAAAAGGTATGATGATAGGTATCGCGGCCGACTTCTTCAAGATCGTTATGTTTACCGCTAACGCGAA
>JAKAJV010000107.1 GCA_021813585.1 Bacteroidota bacterium
CGCAAAATTATTTTTAAATCATACAACCGGTCCGCTGCCGCTTAGGGAGAGGAAAGAAAGAGTGAATTCATTCAATCCGGAAATCTCGATAAGCATCCACAATAATGCTGTACCGCAGGGAGTGGATCCTATCAAACATAACGGATGCTCGGTATATTATTATTATCCGCAATCGCTGCCGCTGGCAGAACTGATTCACCGGAATTTTGTTAAAGGTCTCGGCTTGAAAGATTTCGGGTTATACTGGGACAATCTTTACATGTCCAGAATCCCGGAATCTATTTCGCTTCTGGTTGAGCCCGCATTCATGATTATTCCCGCACAGGAAAAATTATTGCTGACATACGAATTTAGAGAAAAGATAGCGCGATCTATATTTAATGCTCTTAAGGAATTTTATGAGGAATACAGCCAATGAAAATGTCCGGCGGTCCTGCTTCGCTAAATATTAAAATTACTCTTCTTGTAATTGCCGTTTTAATAGCCGGCGGCACTCTTATATACACTCAAAGCCTTGTTCAAAAGCTGCAGGAAAAGGAGAGGCAGATAGTTGAGCTTTACGCAAAAGGAATTGAATACGTAGCAAACTCTACCGGCACCGATGCAGATATTACATTTTTATTTGAGAACATTCTTAAGCCTATCGACTTCCCGTTAATAAACAGCGGGCCGAACGACAAAATTAATATAGACAGTAAATACGATATAAAAGACGTCAGGAATATTCCATACGATACTTCCTTAACCAAGACACAGCTGGAAAAGTTCTTCAGGGATAAAATTACCGAAATGGATAAACTGCATAGACCGATTTATGTAACTTACAAGGATTCGATTGTTCTTCAGAAAATTCACTATGGAGACTCAGCCTCGATTACGCAGTTAAAATATTATCCTTACCTTCAAATATTAATTGCAGGATTATTTATTATTATAGGCTACATCGGCTTCAGCAATATTAAGAAGAATGAACAAAGCAACATCTGGGTGGGAATGGCCAAGGAAACGGCTCACCAATTCGGAACTCCTATTTCCAGCCTAATGGGCTGGCTGGAAATGCTAAAGCTGCATTATACAGATCCCGACAAAGTCCTCGATATCTCGGATGAAATTGATAACGATGTTGAGAAGCTGAATAAGATAACTTACAGGTTCTCGAAGATAGGCGCTACACCGGAAATAAAAGTTCACCAGGTTTATGATGAAATAAAAAAGATAGTGGATTATTTCCAACGGCGCCTGCCGCAAAGCGGAAGGAATATTAACCTTACGCTCGACGGCGACAAGGAGGTCTGCGCAGAAATAAATTCCGAGCTGTTCGGATGGGTAATAGAGAATCTTATTAAAAATTCACTGGATGCAATTGAACAGAAAGACGGTAAGATAACTATAACGGTAAGATCGGCCAGGAAGCATGCGGAGATAGAAGTAACCGACAGCGGGAAAGGGATCGATTTAAAACGAAGGAAAGATGTTTTTAGGCCCGGTTACAGCACCAAGCGAAGAGGCTGGGGACTCGGATTGAGCTTATCAAAAAGAATTATTGAAACTTACCACCAGGGAAAAATTTTCGTAAAATCATCTGCCCCAGGCGAGGGAACTACTTTTAAAATTCTGTTAAGGAGGGTCTGATACCGGCAGAATTACCGTCACCTCTTATTAAGCAAAACGCATACAAACACGACATTCAGATAACTGAGTTCAGGTCCCATCTAACTCATCTCAAGCATTTTTTCTATCGGTTTTAATGCACCGGCAAGAGTTGCATTATCCAAGCTTATTTCCGGCCATTTATTCTTCATACAGAGATGTAATTTCTCCATAGTATTCAGCCTCATATAAGGGCATTCGTTACACTCGCAATTCTTTTCGGGAGGAGCCGCAATAAAATTCTTTTCCGGAGACTGCTTCTTCATCTGATGAATAATTCCCGGCTCGGTTGCAACAATATAAACCTTCGACTCATCCTCCAAGGCAAACTTAAGCAGCTTGCTGGTTGAGCCGATGAAATCGGCATGTTTAAGTATTGTATCCTCGCATTCCGGGTGGGCAATTATTTTAGCGCCGGGGTACTGAGTTTTAAGATCAATAATTTTCCGTTCGCTAAAAGTTTCGTGCACTATGCAGGTGCCATCCCACAGCAGCATATCCCTTCCCGTTTTTTTCATCAAATACTTCCCGAGATTTCTGTCGGGACTGAATAAAATAGGCTTATCCGGAGGAATCTGGTTTATAATTTTTTCGGCATTGCTCGAAGTGCAGATGATATCGCTTAATGCTTTTACGGATGCCGAGCAGTTTATATATGAGATAGCCAGGTGGCCCGGGTGCTTTTCCCTGAATGCCTTAAACAACGGTGCAGGGCAGCTATCTGCCAATGAGCAGCCGGCTTCAAGATCGGGTAATAACACAAGCTTATTCGGATTCAATATTTTTGCCGTTTCTGCCATAAAGTGAACGCCTGCAAAAATAATTACATCGGCGCTGGTGCTTTTTGCTTGTCTCGCCAATTCTAAACTGTCGCCAACAAAATCTGCTATGTCCTGTATCTCGGCTTCCTGGTAATAATGTGCTAATATAACTGCATTTAACTCTTTTTTCAGCTTTACTATTTCTTCTTTTAGATCCACGTCAACATCATCATTCAATTCGAACATATTTGCTTCTCCGGAAAATTAAATTCTGAACTTCTACTTAAATATAACAATTTGTGTCTCAAATTAATTAAAATTTATTACTCATCTTAAGATAGAACACAAAGGAACCAAAAAAATTTTGAAACGAGCGCTTTTCTCCGTGGCATATTAGTTGAACAATTATTTATGAAAATAGAAAATAGTTTTAAGCAAAACTCCCACGCAAAAAATTCAAAAAATACTGACAGGCTTCTTTGAAGCCTGTCAGTACCTCCCTAAAAAAAATTCGACTAATGTAAAAAAGTAACTAACCGGTAATATTTACAGGTAAAAATTATCTTACTCTCTTTTGCAATTTCAAATTCAGCCGGAAAAACAAAAGATAATTTTGGCACGTCAATTGACACTTTAAATGTGAAAATAGAAAATAGTTTTAAGCATAACATCCCTCCACAAGAATGTCACTCAAGTCTGCCGGATTTTTTTCCCTCAAATCCGGCAGTACTCCCCCCCAAAAAAGAGAATAAATTCCTTAAAAATAAAACATAAACGCTGAAAGTTATTAGGAGAAACGCATATATAATTTTACATTGAAAATTGAATGCCGTTCGGCCGGGAGATTTAAGTTTGGAATTTTAAACCTGCTTTGAAATTTAAAAGTTAAATTTTATGGCCATTATTAACCATGTGCTCTTTATTGCCATCCCTTTTTAATTTTCGACCGATTCCTTTGAGGGTATTAACAGGTAATATCCTTTTTCATTTTATCCAGCGCTTTAAAAACATATTTCTTGTCGGCTTCAACATCCAGCAGCAGATTGCCTACTTCAGATAGAAGAACGAATTTAATTTTGCCGTTTCTATTCTTTTTATCGTGAAGCATTATTCTAAACAAATTTTCGTTATTCAAGCCTGTTAATTTACGCGGAAGTACTATTTTCTTCGGCAGCTGCAAAAGGTTATTCAAATGCCGCCCGGGAAGAAGATTTAATATATTCGATAAGTTTAATGCCGCAATAACACCGGCGGTAACAGCCTGGCCGTGCTTAATTTTAAAGTTCAGCTCGGTTTCAAGTGCATGAGCAAAAGTATGACCGAGATTTAATATTTTCCTCAGTCCCGACTCCTTTTCATCCTGAGAAACAACTGCGGCCTTAATTGCTACGGAATTTAGTATTGCCTTCTCAAGCTGCTTATTACTGCCGCTTATTATACCGGATATGTTCTCCAGAATAAAGCTGTAGAAGTTTGAATCGGATAAATAAGCATACTTAACAATTTCTCCCGCACCCGAAACCATTTCATCTTTAGGAAGAGTTTCCAGGAATTCAGTATCAATTAAAACTAGTTCGGGCTGATAGAAAGACCCTATCATATTTTTTTTCTTTTCAAAATTTATCCCTGTTTTCCCGCCGATGGAACTATCAACTGCGGCGAGAAGAGTTGTGGGGATATGAACTAATTGAACTCCTCTCATAAATGTGGCGGCAGAATATCCTGCAAGATCGCCGGTAACCCCTCCGCCTACGGCAATTATTAAAGTATCACGGCCGTAATTATTATCCAGCAGGAAAGAGTATATTTTGTTAAGCTCGGTGTAAGACTTTGAGTTCTCGCCGGGCTTTAATAAATAAACGTTATGCTTATCCGCAGCGGCTGAAATTAATGTTTTTATCTTGCCTCGATTCAGCTTTTCAACATTGGCATCAACAACAACCAGAATGTTTTTATTTAATTTTTTTTGCGCTAAAATTTCAGGCAGCAAACTGAAGATGGAATGCCCCACAAAGATGGAATAAGAATTTGATTTTAAGTCAACATATATTTTTTTCACAGAGTTAAAGTCCCTAAATTAATTTCGAATTACATTTCGTATTGAATTATTCTGGCAATCTTGTCTACGGTTTTACCAATTGCGGTGTCATCGGTATCTATAGTTATATCGGCCTGCTCGTAATATTTTTTTCTAGATTCAATAAGACGGTTTAATTTATTAATAAATTCTTCCTTGCCAAGGTTAACTGTGCCGTCGCGGGTAAGAACCGGTCTGTCTCTTTTAAAACGAAGCCTTAAATAGGCGGACTCCGGTGAAACTTTAAGATAAATAAGTTTGCCGGTCTTCTTTATTAACTTGATGTTTTCCTGGCTCGTTACTGTTCCGCCGCCCAGAGATATAATTGCCTTCTCGTTAGATGCCAATCGTGATAAAGTTTTCCGCTCCAGATCCCTAAAATATTCTTCCCCATGTTTTTCAAAAATTGCCGATACTTTTATTCCGGTTTCTTGTTCAATAACCTGGTCCAGGTCATAAAACTCCCACCCGATAGTATTCGCTAAAATCGGGCCGATAGTGCTTTTCCCCGATCCCATAAATCCGGTTATATAAATTATCTTGTTCATTAAAGTAAAAAAATTTCTAAAATCAAATTAATAGATTGGCAGGCTAAAATACAAATGAGAAGAACCAGTCAGGATATCAAAACGAATAAGCTGCGCCTAGCTGGAATGTAACGCCGTCAACATTTACCTTGGATACAAATGAGCTTTGAGCCAGGTTTAGCGTAGTGCCGTTGTAATTAACGATGCTTTTATTATACTTGTTTTCAACCGTAAACTGGGGATCTCTAAACTTCATTCCGCAGTGGATTATAAAATTGTCCGGCAAAAGATAGTCCATGGAAATTGACACTTGGATACCGTAAGCAATTTGTGTCTCCGAGCTGGAAATACCGGCATCCCCGAAGTTCCGAATCTGTTTGCCGTAATAATATGCCCCGCCGCCGCCCATTAAAAATTTAAATTTCTCGGTAGAGAAAGGCAGCAGGTAATAAATAGATAATTCGAACGGAATCATCTTAAACCCGTCCTGCACATCAATCGTTACAGTCTGATTGTTGGAGAATACCGTTAAATTTTTGCCGGTTGCAGTTTTAGTCATATACTCAGTACTAAATCCCATTAAGATATCATCGCTCAGCCTGTACCGGAAATAAATCCCTGCATCGTAAATATCCGAAAGAGGGAATGAAGTATTTCTTAAAACCTCATCTGAAGAATTAGGATACAGATAAATTTTTGCCGAGGTTGTATAGATGCCGTTTATACCTACCAGAAATGAATTGCCGTTGTACTGCGAATAAGCAGCATTGCAAAAGACGAAAAGATATAAAAGGAGTATAATTACCTTTTTCATTTTACAGTTAAATATATATGCTTTTAAAATATAAAACCCCCAATCTTTTTAAGACCGGGGGTTAATAATAATTAAAAAAAATCTATTTATAAACCGAAAAACTGGCTTCTATGATCTACGATATTAGCATCCTTCTTAAGCTGTGCTAGCCACTCGGAAAAGAACATGCTCTTCTTTTGCTGAAGAATATTCTCGCGAATATTATTTTCCTGAACGGCGTATGCTGAAGAATCAAACGGCGTTCTAGAGAGTACCTTAATAATATAATAACCGTTTTGACCCTTAACCGGTTCGGAGATTTTATTAAGAGGAAGCTTCAAGGAATTTTCAATAAAATTGAAATCCGATCCGATACCCGGTATTGAGCTGTTGGCGCCGAATTCGCCGGTCTCATTTACCGTTACCTGAGGATCAATTGTATTAGCCTTTGTCAGGTCGCCGTTAATTTTACTTTCGATGTTCTGCGCTTTCTTTAGCGCCAGTTCAAATTTCTTCTCTCTTATAACAAGCGGCTTCAAAGTATTTTTTACTTCGTCAAAAGATTTAACACCTTCGTTAATAACTCCGGAAACCATAGCAACAACGTATCCGCTGGTTGATGATATCGGATCGCTTATAGTGTTTATGCTGTTATCGAATGCCCACGTAATCAGGTTTTTGCTTACACCAATACCGGGCACGTAATAAGCGTCTTTGGTAAACGGCTCGGTTTCCCGCACAGTATAGCTCATAAGGTTGGCTTCCTTCTCAAATCCGTCCTTATTGGAGATATAAGAAAAATCCTTGGCGTTGCTGAGCAGCTGATCTTTGGTAGAAGATGAAGCTTTTATAGGATTAACTAATTTTTCAACGATATATTTCTTATCGCTTCTGCCGGTAACCTTAATAATATGGTAGCCGTAATTTGTTTTAATCGGTTTTTGGACGACGCCGAGTTTACCGCTGAATGCAGCCTTTTCGAATTCCGGAACCATTTGTCCTTTGCCAAACCAGCCCAGGTCGCCGCCGCGCATAGCGCTACCGGGGTCTTTTGAATACTGCTTTGCCAGTTGAGCAAAGCTTGCACCGCTCTGCAGCTGATTATAAATCTTCATAGCCTCTTCAAGGTTCTTTGCGTCGTCCCCGTATTGATTGATTAGAATATGGGACGCCCTTACGACAGGTTCCTTGGAAGGCACCGATCCGATGAAATGGTACAGATAATAATTTTGGCCTGCTGCAACAGGTCCGATTACAGCACCGGGGGCGGCATTCATTATTGAATCTGCAGCAGCACCGGGAAATGAATTAACTGTAAGAGTATCTTCTGAATACGGCTGAGATGAATAGATTTCAACAAGCTTTTTAAAAGTCATCGTATCCTCTTTCATCTGCCCTGCTATATCTTCCAAAGTAAGCCTTACATTTTCGGAATCCGAAGCGGACGGAACCGTAGGAAATAAAACATATTTTACTTTTCTCTGGGCCTTAATTTCGTACTGGTCAAGATGAGCATTATAATAATCTTTAAGATCCGCATCCGTAACTTTTATTGAGTTGTCCGGAAATTCATTTAGGCCGATCAAAGCATATTGGGTATTCATCTTTGTATTCTGCTCAATAAATCTCCTTTTAACTTCCGCGTCGCTTACGGTTATAGAAGCTAAGAGCATGCTTTGCAGTTTTTGGTTTAACAGGTTTTGCCTTACATATTCTTCTGCCTGAAGCAAGGGCTGAGAATTGCGCGGGTCGTACAATGCGCTGATGTAAAGCTGTCTGTTGAATTTACCGGTTGAATCGATAAAGTTCTTCTTTAAGAAATCCGGAGGGTTATTTCCCAGTATTACATTCCTTATTTCTTCGTTAGAGACGCTAATGCCTAACTTTTTAATCTGTTGTGATAAAAGTGTTTGAGTTACCAGAGCATCCCAAACCTGATCCCTGAATTGCGAATTTTCATCTACATCCTTACCAGTTTGCTGCTTCTGCGCTTCCATCTCGTTGTTCATGGCTTTCATAAACTCCTGGTAAGTAATTTGTACCCCGTTTATCGAGCCGATGTTGTTAGTCCTAAATCCAAAAACTTCCATTACATTTGAATCGGAAATGATCATAAAGAGGACAAAAATTACGCCGACACTAATTATAAAGGCCGGGGCTAAACTTCTCATCTTGGCCATCATAGCCATAGCTTATATCACTCCAGAATTTGATTAAAAAATTTTTCAAGAGCACAAAAATAGACACATAAGGTTAAAAAAGCAATGAATTTTCAGGGGCTATGGCAAATTAAAAAATCAATATTTCATCTGCTTTCACCTAATTTTCACCTAATAATTTCAATTGAAAATATGCTTATCAGAAAAAGCTACAGGATTGAATGAACCTGCAAGCCGAAATATTTTTATATTAAAAGAAATTTTGTTTATAACATAATCATTTACAGGATTCACTATCGTTTGACTTTCTAATGCTTCCACTATATATTTCAAACCAAACTATTTATGAAAGAGGGTTAAAAAATGCAAGAAAATAATGATTTTCTAAAGTATGTGCCTATCTTTTCAGAATTAGATGACAATACTTTGGAACAAATTTCAAAATTAGGTATTCGTAAAGCCTTTTCGAAAGATTCGGTTGTTTTATTCGAGCACGAGACCGGGTCTGCTCTTTTCGTCATTGTTAACGGTAAAGTAAAAGTTTCCCGCGTAAGCGACGACGGAAAAGAAGTAATACTTACAATCTTAGGCGAATCGGATTTCTTTGGCGAAATGGCTATACTCGACGGTCTTTCCAGATCTGCCAATGTTACGGCAATGGAAGATTCCGAATTGTTCATTATCCAAAGGAGCGATTTCTTAAATATGCTCAAGTCCCATCCGGAAATCGCGATCGCTCTGCTGCAGGAACTAACTCAAAGACTTAGAGCGGCAGATATGAAAATAAAGTCTCTTTCATTAAAAGATGCCGAAGGCAAGGTGGCTACCGTTATTCTTCAACTGGCAGACGATATAGGCAAGATTAAACAAGGCACTGTTGAGATAGAAAAGCTTCCTTTCCAGCACGACCTTGCGAACATGGCCGGGACTTCCAGAGAAACTATCTCCAGAACTCTTCATTCATTCGCTAAGAAAGGCATGGTTGAACTCGACGGCTCGAGACTAAGAATTCTGGACTACGAGAAATTCAAAGAACTTTACAGCTAACACCTAAATCGAAATAAATCAGATGATGAACGGGAAAGTAGATTTACATACTCATACTTCATATTCAGACGGATTTTACTCTCCCAGGGAACTCATTCTGAATGCTAAGCAAGCAGGTATAGAAGTAATAAGCATATGCGACCACGATAATATAGCTGGGATTATCGAGGCAACCGAGGTTGGAAAATCCATTGGTGTTGAAGTTATTCCGGGGTTGGAAATAAGTTCGGATATTAAGGATAAAGAGATTCACATACTGGCTTATTTTTTTGAGCCCGAAAACGAGGAACTGGAAAGATACCTTTTATTCTTTAGAGAAGAGCGGCTAAAGCGTGCAGATAGAATAGTGAAAAAGCTTAAGTCGCTCGGCTTGTATTTAACCATTGAAGACGTGATGGATAAAGCGAAGAATTCTGCTGTGGGCAGACCGCATATTGCGCAGGCTATGCTAGAGAAAGGATTGACTTCATCTTATTACGAGGCTTTTAATAAATACATCGGTAACGGCTGCCCGGCTTATGAAAAGAAAGTTCATCTCTCGCCGCAAAGTGCTTTTAAAATTATAAGCGATGCCGGCGGTCTTAGCTTTATTGCGCATCCGGGTTATATGCCGGAGTCTCTCCTTAAAGAATTAATTACTGCCGGAGTAGACGGTATTGAAGTTATCCATCCTTCGCATTCACCGAACCAGATTAGATTTTACCGCGGTATTGTTAATGAATATTTTCTGCTGGAGTCTGGAGGTTCGGATTTCCACGGTGGAAAAAGAGAGGACGAAAACAACCTCGGCAAGTATTATGTTAACCGTACTGTGGTTGAGGCAATGAGGCAGAGGCTGCTAAAAAATTCGGCCTAAAAAATTTTTAATTAAACAAGAAAAAGAAGAATGAAAATAATAGAAGGTAATTTTAGCTGCGACAACACAAAATTTGCAATTGTGGTAAGCAGGTTTAACGAATTTATAGGGCAGAGGCTGCTTGAGGGCGCTCTGGAATGCTTGAAGCGCCACAATTGCCCGGAAGACAATATCGATATTATAAAAGTACCCGGTGCATTCGAAATACCGCTGGCTGCTTCCAAGCTGGCCGAGTCTAAAAAATACGATGCAGTAATATGCCTTGGAGCTGTTATCCGAGGCGCTACACCTCATTTCGATTATGTGGCCGGCTCAGCCAGCAGCGGCGTAGCGCAGGCCTCGCTAAAATATAATATCCCGGTTGCGTTCGGTGTTCTTACAACCGATACGGTTGAGCAGGCAATCGAAAGAGCAGGATCAAAATCCGGAAATAAAGGCTGGGATGCCGCTTTAACGGCAATAGAAATGGCGGACCTGGTAAAAAAGATTTAATCTTTATTATTTATCTCCCCCGAATGTCATTAAAAACTAAATTGATAGGAAAGCAGAATCTTTTTTCTGCAGTATTCATTTTTCTATTTGCCGCTTCGTTATATCTGCCTACAACCAATATCCCGTTTATAAATGACGAAATCTATTTCATTCAAAGGAACAAGGTTCAGTCGTTAACCGGTCTTTACACATTGTTCAATAAAAAAGATTACGACGGTTATTATTACCGTCCGCTGCCGGATTTTATTTCCGGTCTTATCACTTACTTTTTTAAATATGATTCCCGATATTACAGAGTCTTTAACCTGCTGCTTCATTCAGCAGCAGCCGTGCTGGTTTATTTTCTTATTAGCATGCTGCTCAAAATACCGGACAAAAATTATATTGCTTTGTTTGCAGCCTTGTTCTTTGCAGCCTTCCCCATCCACGATTATGCTGTAATCTGGCAAACCGATCTCTTCGACAGGATAATGATGCTATTTTATATTGCCGGGCTTATTGCATACACCCGAAATAATTTTAAGCCGGCACTATCTTCAATCGCATTTTTCATACTGTCTTTACTCTCAAAAGAAATGGCGTTCAGCTTCCCTTTAATAATTGCGCTGATATACTTTTTCTTCTGCGAACCGAAATTCAATATTAAGCGAAGCCTTGCTTCAGCAGCTCCTTATGCAGCGGTAGCGGTACTTTTTATCATCGCCAGAATTATTCTTTTTAACAACGATCTGTTCACCGCCAAAGATGCACATTCAACTGCGGGAGTAATGGACGTAATTAAAAATTATTTTCTTTTTTCGGGAATAACTGTTTTCCCTTTCTTTATAAGAGAAGTACAAAATTTTATTTCAACAGATAAGCTTCCGTCGCTTCTGTCGGCCGGAATAGCTATGATCGTTTTTATTGCCTATCTAATCAGGTATAGGAAGAAAGATTACATTTTGTATTTTTTTATTTTGTTCTTCATCTTTGCGCTGGCGCCGGCAAGCAGACTTTTGATGCGCTGGTATTTATACCTTCCGTCAATCGGCTTTACAGCAGCGTTATCCTATTTCATATTTACAATACCTTCAAAAGGATTGAAGGTGAAGCTTACAGCCGCGATATTAATTTTAGTTGTCTATTCTGCTGCTCTTGCACAAAGGGAATCGTTATGGATAAAATATTCAAACAAATCCGTAAAGGCTTTGAAATCATTTATTGAAAAAAACAGAAATGAAATTTCCAATAACAGGGAAGCGGTATTTTTAACAATACCGGCAAAGGTAGATGATATACCGGTGTTCCAGCTCGGCTTCGATTATCTTTTCAATTATTACATGGGAAGCAACGACAGCATACATGTTGATGTGTTATCAAAGAGTTACGTAAACCATCTGGAAGATACTGTTAATGCGGAGCTAGCTGACGGCAAAATTATAATGAGCCAGACAGATAGAAATTATTTTATACTTTTTAATAATGAAAAAAATATTAAATTTGAGCCGTTAAAAATTAGAAATGGAAATCTTAGTTCACTCTCAATCAACCTATCGGAGGTAAAGAATAAGGTACTTTATACTTTTTCAAACGGAATATTTTATAAATTAGAAGGCTTGTGATGAAAATTTTACAGGGTATCTTATTCATCATTTTTTTTATTATTCCATTATACTCTCAAACAGCAGAAAACTGGAAAAACTACACCAACATGCAGGATGTGAATGCCGTTGCTGCTGCAGGCAACAGCCTATGGGCTGCAACCAGCGGCGGAGGATTTTTATATGACAACTCTTCCGGAACTTATAAAACACTTCACAAAGCAGACGGCTTGAACGGGCAGGACCTTACCGCCGTTACAATAGACAAGTACGGCAAAATTTGGTTCGGCAGTGCGGAAGGCATAATTGATGTTTACAATCCCGCCGACAATTCGGTTAAATCGATACTAGATATTTACAATTCGGATAAAGACTCCAAGCAGATAAACCAGCTGGTAACCTCCGGCGATACTATTATTGTCTCCACTGCCTTCGGTATCTCATTAATCGATTCGAAAAACTTGGTCTTTTACGATACGTTTTTTAAGCTCGGCAGCTTGCTTTCAAATTCAATTGTTAACAGCACTTTAAAAAATAACCTGATGTACGCCTGCACGCCTTACGGACTTGCAATTCAAAAGGCGGGCGCCACCAACCTTTCCGCACCCGAATCGTGGAACGTTTACACTTCCAATGACGGCCTGCCTTCCGATAACGTAAGCAAGGCAGTGTTCTACCAGGGTAATCTAATTATCGCAACGTCAAACGGGCTGGCGGAATTAAACAACTCAACCTGGCAGACATTTGTTCCGCAGCTGCTCGGCTCAAATGTTTCGGACATGTTGATTGCAGGCGATACGCTTTTTATTGCTTCCGGAAGTAATATAGATACGTATGTAAACGGAAACTTTTCACAGAAGTATACTCTCAATTCTGTTTCAACCCAGCTGGCATATTCAAGCAGCCTTGGTTTGCTGGCTGCAACCGCTGCGGGTGTTGTACAGGTTTATAAGTCTGCGGCAAAATACCTTGTTCCCAACGGGCCGGAAACTAACTTGTTCCCTTCTATGGCAGTGGATAACAACGGAGTTCTTTGGTGCGCAAGCGGAACCGATGCTTCCGGGAAAGGTTTCTATTCTTACGACGGAAGTAAATGGACTAATTACAATATTGAAAACGATTCAACACTTGTTACCAATTTCTATTATTCCGTCTATGCAGCGCCTTCCAATACTGTATATTTTGGAAACTGGGGAGATGCCAACAACGCGGGAAGTTGTTTTATAAGAATTCGCAACAATAAAATTGCAAACTTTAACATGCAAAACTCAGGAATGGTAGGTATTAATACTAATCCTAATTTTGTTGTAATTACCGGCTTTGCTGTAGACTCAAGAAATAATTTATGGGTGCTGAACTACGGCGATGTGAACGAAAAGCCGCTGAATATGCTCTCTGCCGACAGCCTCTGGTACCATTATACTATGCCGGATGCGCCGCATCAGTATGTAGATCAGTATTTCAATCTTGCAATAGACCAGTTCGATACAAAATGGTTCAGTACATACAACGAAAACAAGCCGGGCGTTTATTATTTTAATGAGAACAAGACTTACGATAACCTGAACGACGACGAGTACGGTTACCTTTCAACTTCAGACGGACTTACAAGTAATACGGTTAACTGCATAGTTGTAGACCAGAGGGGCGATGTTTGGGTGGGCACCAGCCTAGGCGCTAACATTATAAGCAACACCGAGTCGATTCTTTCTAGCGGCGGACCGCAGTTTTCAATCTCAAGCGTATTCTCCCTACGGCAGCAATCAATTAATTGTATTGCAGTAGACCCGATAAACCAAAAATGGGTGGGAACCGATCAGGGATTGCTGCTAGTTAACTCCGACGGCTCTAGCCTGCTAGCCGCATACAACACTCAGAACAGCCCGCTGCTTAGCGATCAAATAACCAGTATAACAATCAACCCGAACACAGGCACCGTCTACGTGGGTACCAATCAGGGATTAACGTCGTTCCAAACATCCGCCATAAAGCCGCAGGAAAGCTTTACCAGTCTTTTAATGTATCCCAGCCCGTTTGTATTGACAAACGGAATAAACAAATTAACCATCGATGGACTGATTAGGGACTCGGAAATTAAAATTCTTTCCGTTACAGGCAGACTGGTTAAAAAGTTCTCGTCTCCGGGCGGAAGAGTTGCCTACTGGGACGGCACAGACGAAAACGGCAACCTGGTTAATTCCGGAATATACTTTGTTGTTGCGTACGACAGCAACGGCAACAATGTATTCACCGGTAAGATTGCGGTTTTAAAGAAGTGAACCACATAGTATGTTTAAGTAAACCGGCTTTCGATTACAAATGATAGACCTTTCCAATATTTCATTACAATTTAACGGCAAGTATCTTTTCCAGGAAATAAACTACAAAATTAATTCGGGTGATAAGATTTCATTAGTCGGTGCAAACGGAACGGGCAAGTCTTCCCTTCTAAAAATTATAACAGGCATACTACAACCGGAATCAGGGAAAATCTTAAAACAGAAAAACATAAGTATCGGCTATCTTCCGCAGGAAAACGTAACCCATAAAGGCAGGAAGTTAATCGACGAAACAAGCTCGGCATTAACCGGCATCGTTTCACTTCAGGAAAAAGAAAAGCAAATTACGGATGAGCTGAGTGAACCGGGCTTAACCGGGGAAAAAAGAGATGACCTTGTAAGCACTCTGGGCGAAGTGCACCACCGGCTTGAAGAACTCGACTCGTACAGCCAGACCTCAAGAATAGAAAAAATACTGCTGGGACTAGGTTTTGAGGAGAATGACTTTGAAAGGCCCACCGAAGAATTTTCCAGCGGCTGGCAGATGAGAATTGCACTGGCAAAAATTCTTATCTCCCAAAACGACCTGCTGCTTATGGACGAGCCGACAAACCATCTCGATCTTGATTCGCTTGATTGGCTGATTAAGTTTATGAAAAGCTACAAGGGCGCCGTTATCGTAGTCTCGCACGATAAGCGATTCATTAACGAAGTTACAAATAAAACTCTGGAAATTTATCTCGGCAAGTTCAATACATACAACGGAGACTACGACAGCTACCTTAAATATAAGGATGAGCGCGACAGGCTTGCCGTAAACCAGTACATTCAGCAGCAGAAAAAGATAAAGGAGACCGAGCGCTTTATCGAGCGGTTTAGGTACAAAGCTACTAAAGCCAAACAGGTTCAAAGCAGAATTAAGCAGCTCGAAAAAATAAACCGGGAAGAGCTGCCCGAGTTTAACGAAGACATAAATATTAAATTCCCCTCCCCTCCGCCCAGCGGAAGGCTGAACATAGAATTGATCTCAGTTTCAAAATCCTATGGTGAAAAAGAAATTTTCAACAGCTTAAGCCTGCAGATTGAGCGCGGTGATAAAATAGCGTTTGTAGGCCCGAACGGCGCAGGTAAATCCACCCTTGCAAAAATTATAGCCGGAGTAATTGATTTTAACAGCGGTAAAAGGATAGCCGGCCATAATACTTTTATCTCTTATTATGCGCAGGATGTTGCCGATAACCTGGAGCCGGACCTGGATATACTCGAGACTCTGGACGGCATTGCCGAGGATAAGACCATAGGCCAGCTGCGCTCCCTGCTCGGCTCTTTCCTCTTTTCCGGCGACGACGTGTTTAAGAAAGTCGGCGTACTTTCCGGCGGAGAAAAAAGCAGGGTGGCTCTCTGCAAAATCTTACTTACAAAATCCAACTTAATTATTCTGGATGAACCGACAAACCATCTGGATATTTCATCAAAGCAGGTTCTGCAGGCAGCGCTTACGGATTTTACAGGCTCGCTGGTGCTGGTCTCTCACGATGTGGATTTTCTTTCGCCTATCGTTAACAAGGTTATGGAAATCCGCAGGAAGCAGTTTAAAGTGTTCGACGGCGGAATAAATTACTATTTGCAAAAGCGGGATGAGAGCCTGGCTGAGAAGCCTTTGGAGGAACGTGCAAACGGCGATCAAAAAGATCAGGTTTCCCGGAAGGACCAAAAAAGAATTGAGGCCGAACTGCGCAAAAAGAAGTATGACGCAACCAAGGACATCGTAAAAAAAATTAAGGCTTTGGAAGAAGAGATTGAAAGCCTCGAACAGAGATACAAGAAACTAGAGCTTGACTTAACCGACCCTAATATTTTCGGCAATCCGGTAAAGGCTAAAGAAACCACCGTTAATTATAATTCAGCAAAGGCAACACTAAATAAAAAAATTAGCGAGTGGGAAAAACTATCCGAAAACCTCTCCGATATAGAAAGTAAGTTTACTTAAATTTTAATACCAAGGAATTCTTCTGCGAGTGCAATTCCGCCGTACAGCGCCGCATCATCGCCCAGTTTGGAAGCCAATATTTTTATCCCTTTGGCCGAATCTTTTAAAACATATTTATCGAAAGATTCTGTAATTTGTCCAACCATAAAATGTTTTAGCGCTTCAATAAGTCCGCCACCAAGCACAATCAAATCGAAGTTCATCAGATTGGTAACGCTTGCAAGAACTCTTCCTATAACCTGGCAAGCCGCGGACAAATGTTTAATAACCAATTTGTCGTTTGCGCTAACGGCTTCTGCAAGCATCCTGCTCTTTATCTGCTTGTTTGCGGTCGTTAATTTATTCAGAACCGTTTTTTTCTTTGCCTTCATATCTTTCTGGATATTTCTTGCGATAGCAGTTCTGCTGGCAACGGCTTCGAAGCAGCCTTTTTTACCGCATCCGCAAACCGGTCCGTCCTTTTCTACAGATACGTGCCCGATCTCGCCGGCTACAAAATTAGAGCCTCTGTAAATTTTGCCGTCGATTATAATCGCACCGCCTATGCCGGTGCCGATAAACATAACCAGCATATTCCTTGCATTCTTTCCCACGCCGAAATTCTTTACACCCAGAGCTCCGAGGTTAACGTCGTTCTCAATAAGCACCGGCAATTTAATTTTCTCCTGAAGCTTAGTTTTAACAGCGAAATTCTTTAAGCCCAAGTTTGGCGCCAACCACACAACTCCTTTATAAGGATCCACTGAGCCGGGTATGCCCAGGCATACGGCTTTTATATTTGATGGCTTTAATTCTGCCTTGTCAATAAGTTCATCTACTATGCCGGCAAGGTCTTTAATGTAGGATTTTTGAGAAGAGCCGCTCTTAGTAGGCCTTTTAACCCTGGCAATAATCCCTTCTTTAGAATTTATTACCGCACCTAAAGTCTTAGTTCCCCCCATGTCAATGCTTATAATATAATTCTTCTCCAGAAATTCCTCCTTGATAAAATGAGTATTTTAAACTAAGCATTTTGTTAAAATGAATTTAATAAGAATTGCGCAGTTTTCAAAAATTGGGAAATATTTTGAGTTTAATTTTTCACCCGGTTTAAAACTAATTGTAAATAACGGTGTTTATAAATAATTTTAGCCATGCTAAATATTAAGCCCCTAAAAAGATTCGGACAAAATTATTTAACCGACAACAACATCGTTAATAAGATTATAGATGAAGTAGCTCCCAAGCCGGATGAAAGTATCGTTGAGATAGGACCGGGCCGGGGGATTCTTACAAAGAAAATTTTTGATCTTAATCCTAATTTAATATCCGTTGAGATTGATAGAAGGGTGAAGGAAGAATTAACCGCAGCCCTCCCCGGCTTAAGGCTTATAAACGGCGATTTTTTAGATTTGGACCTTAACCGTCTGCGCAAAGATCAAAAAAAATTGAGAATTGTCGGCAACATTCCTTACAACCTTACCTCGCCTATTTTGTTTAAGATGATAGGATCGAACAAAATCATTCAAGACTCCGTCTTAATGGTTCAGATGGAAGTAGCGCAAAGGATGACCGGAAAAAAAGGCACCAAGGATTACGGCATTCTAGCAGTGCTTCTGCAGTATTTTGCCGATGTAAAAATATGTTTTAAAGTGTCGCCCAATGTTTTTTACCCCAAGCCGAAAGTATTTTCGGCCGTTATTCATATTTTCTTTAAGGATTTGGATTCCGGAGACGAGGAAAATGACTTGTTTGTAAAGATTGTGAAGTCCTCGTTCGGCAATAGAAGAAAAACTTTAAAAAATTCACTTTCAAATAGTATATTTAGCCCGATAAATTTTTTTGACTCTGGAATCGATCTATCTTTAAGAGCGGAACAATTGGAGCCAGGTGATTTTGTCAAGCTCACAAAATTTGCCCTCAATAAAATTCGGCATGAAAATATATTGTTAAATAGTTCTCAATAACTGCAGCAAATTTACAAATGGATATAATCAAGTCTTTCTTAATAAAACTTAAAGCCTATGATCTGGTAGTAGTTGTCTTTTATGTTTTCCTTAATTCTATAATTTTAACTTATAACGGCAGGGTAACCCACTGGCAGGTTTGGTGCATTGTTAATACCGGCATCATCGCCGTAACGTTTTCAATAGCATATTTCGAGAACAAGCATAACAGCAAGCTTTGGAGGATCATTCACTACTGGTACATTGCGCCAATCATCCTTTTTACTTTTAAGGAGCTTTATTATTTAATCGAGCCGATAAGGCAGCACGACTACGATTGGCTGTTCATCCAAATCGACCGGTGGATGTTCGGTACCGATCCGACAAGAGTGCTGTTAAAATATTCCTTCCCCCTGCTTACGGAAATACTGCAGATAATTTACAGCAGCTTCTATTTGCTTCCTATAATTCTTGCGCTGGTTCTATTAAAGCATCGCAGATATGTTGCTTTGGACTTTACGGTGTTTTCAATTATCTACGGCTTTTATTTATCCTACCTCGGCTACTTCGCTCTGCCGGGTATAGGGCCGCGGTTTACACTGCTTAACTTCGCCACTTTAGGTAAGCAGCTGCCGGGGCTTTTGCTTACTAAATACCTACGCGAATTTATCGATCTGGGTGAATCGATACCTGCAGGCACTGTTAATCCGGCTTCCTTGGTTCAGAGAGATGTTTTCCCCAGCGGGCATACTATGATTACGCTAATTGTAATGTTCTTATCGGTAAGATTAAAAAGCCGGTCGAGATACTTTTTCGTACCCATCGGCGCGCTATTAATTTTTTCAACCGTTTACCTTTGGTACCATTACGTGATAGACCTTTTCGGCGGACTGGTATTTATGATTTTTGCAATGTGGTCCGGTTTTTATATTTTTAACTGGTGGCGGAAGATTCAGGGATTGGAAGAATTCGACTACAACAAGTTTTGAAAGATGCGGCAACTATGACTGATAAAAAGACACAAGTAAAAAGGATGTTCGATTCAATCGCGTTTCGTTATGATCTTTTGAACCACCTGCTCAGCTTCGGTACCGATATTTACTGGCGGAACAAGGCTCTTAAAATTTCAGGCGTAAACAAGTATTCCATACTTCTGGATGTAGCCTGCGGCACCGGAGATTTTGCCATAGCTGCTAAAAAATTCGGCGTCGAAAAAATTTTCGGCGCAGACTTTTCATTCAACATGCTGAAGCTGTTTAATAAGAAAAGCCCGTGGATAGCCGGCCGGAGCGTTCAAATGGTTGCTGAAAGAATGCCTGTAAAGAATGATTCTGTAACCAACATAACGGTAGCTTTCGGAGTTAGAAATTTTTACGATATCAGAGAAGGCTTTAATTCGTTTTTCAACGTCCTAAAGAAAAACGGCAAGGCTACCATTTTGGAATTTAGGATGCCCGGAAATTTTATTTTAAGAGGTCTGTATAAATTTTATTTTAAGAATATCCTGCCGGTAGTAGGCGGCTTAATATCGGGGGACAAGGCAGCTTACAAATATCTACCGAGCTCGGTTGAAGAATTCGATGAAAAAATAAATCTTCCCGAAATGCTTAAGAATGCAGGCTTCAGCAAAATTGAAAAATACAGTCTGACGCTGGGGATTGTTCAGCTTATAGTTGCAACAAAATAAAATACAAATCATGTTACTGGGGCAGGTCTGGCATCCGCATAAAACCCGGCCGGAAGATCTTAGTAAAACCATCCGGCCGTTCAAAGTAAGAATGTTTCTGAAATTTATTTGATGTTATAAGAAACGAGACTTTGCATTACCGTTGCCGTAGTATCGCTGAAATGAATTCCGCCGCCGGTAAATGCGTCCATAATTGTTCCGTTGCCTTGCATCTGAACCACGCCTATATTGTTAACAAGCCATGCAAATGCGGTATAAGTGTAGGTCTTTGGTGTTGCCAGTGGGTTTGTTAAATCCGGTACCGTAAGCGTAAGTACATACTTAACTTTTGCGGCGTTGTCGGTAACTGTCCCGCTGGTTAAATTCAAAGTAACAGGCTCCATACCCTGGTAATAAGCAGTAACACTTACCAGGTTGAATGATATTGCACCGAACTTTAACGACATATTAAATACGGGCCACGATTGTCCGTCCTGGAACGGGAACTGAAAAACTTTTAAGGCGGCGTCTAGCTGGATGTATTGCTTCATAGAATCGGGTATCGTTTCCGAAAGACCGGCGGTATCAATTGCAAACTCAACGCCGGAAGCGGTCTTTAAAAACAGCGAGGTGGATGAAGCGGAAAAATTCCCGAATGAGATAGTATCTATCTCGTTCTGGTAGGTTACTCCCGCTAAAACGGTAGTACCCAGAAAAGTAGTACTTCTTGTTCCCGAGGCGGTGTTGCCTGTAGAATCCGTTTTGGTTACACTGTATTTGTAATTAGTACCATCGCCGTTTGGGAAATAATTCCCGGAGCTTGCAGGCGGTTGCGGCGAAGTGCTGTTGCTTTTGCAAGCATTAAAAAGAATTGCCGAGACCAACAAAATTAAAACGAACGAAATGCTTCTTCTCATATTTTCTCCGATGATTTGATTATTAAATTTCCCAGTTGTCTAAATGCGATTGCTCTGTGGCTTATTTTATTTTTCTCTTCCATGCTTAATTCCGCGCTTGTTACATCATAACCGTCAGGCATGAACAAAGGATCGTACCCGAAGCCGTTGCTGCCTCTTGCATGTTTTATTATTCTGCCGTTAACTTCACCGCGTGTACCGATAAAATTTTTACCGTCGTAATAAACCGCAGAACAAATGAACCTGGCTTTATGCGGCTCCGGCATGCCGCTCAACTCAAATAAAAGTTTTCGGTTGTTGTCCTGGTCGGTTGCATAGTCGCCTGCATATCTGGCAGAATAAACACCCGGTTTTCCGTCAAGCTGGTCGACGGATAACCCGGAATCATCGGCGATAACAGGAACACGAAATGCGCCGTATACAGCTTCGGCTTTTATTTTTGCATTCTCCTCGAAAGTCAATCCGCTTTCAACTATATTCAGGCCGTTTCCTAAACCAAGCAAAGAAACGATCTGAATACCGGAGTCTTTAAGCAGGCTGCTTACTTCAACAACCTTACCGTTATTTTTAGTAGCAAAAATTAATTTCAACATCGGTTATAATTTACCTTTATCAGCTATGGAAAAATAACTATAACAATTCGTATGTAACAACGCCGTGGAATGAAAATACGTTTGTAGAGCTCAAAAATTATTTTATATCACAATTTAAATTTATAGCAAAACTGTGTTGGCCGGTGAAAATTTAATCCGCTTAACTGTCAATCTTCGGGTTTTATATTATTCCTCTCATTAAATATTTCATCCATCATTTCAAATGCATACCTTAGATGAGGAATTACAATTGAACCGCCGACGATTAAAGCAATGTTAAAGCTCTCGGTTAATTCTTCTTTACTAGCGCCGTCCTGGATTGAGCGGTCTATGTGGTAAAAAATACAATCGTTGCAGCGCAGCACCATAGAAGCTACCAATCCCATAAGCTCCTTGGTCTTTGCCGGCAAGGCGCCGTTAATGTAAGCCTTGTTATCAAGGGCAAAGAATTTATTGAAATCTCTGAATCCCGAGCTGAGGATTTTTTCATTCATGTCAAGCCGGTACTTCCTGGTTTCCGTGATTGTTTTCTTCATTATAATTCCTTTTAAAATTATGATTCTTAATTTTTATTAAACACAGACGGGTTTAGAATTAATAGTTGAAATCTTATCTGCCAACCGCAAGGCGATAAATCAAATCCCTATATTACTTAGGCTGTTGATTACGATATTTATTGCGCCGGCTAATTCCGGGTGCGACAGCTCAAACTTCCGGGCCGAATCTTTAAGATCTTCGATTATGCTGTGCTTGCTTTTATGAGGCGTTTCAGCATCGCTGTCCAGCAGTCTTTGGATATCGGCCATTATACCCCGCAATAATTCTTTCGAATTATCATCTATCTTTTCGGCTTTTATAAGCTCCCTATGTAAATTCTCTAGCGAATCTTTCAGTCTTTCCATTTGCTTTTGCCTCTATTAGATTTTTTTATCTTAATAAATTTATTATCATTTTATACGGATGATAAACTATAAAACCGGCTTTAAAATAAGAAAAATCCTCTTTATAAATAAGATGAATTTAAAGTTAGGGGAATCACATTTTCAGTTAAACTTTTACTGCCATCTAACAGTCAAAAGACACGGTTAAAAAGTGATTATATAATTCAAAAAAATTATATGGTGACTTTTATCAATGTGTGATACTTCTAATGATTAATAAAAAACTTTAACCCTACCTTAGAAAGGTAAATATGATTTTAAATTCTATTTACTAACAACCAAAGTAACCGGAAAATTAAAATGTTGGATCTAATATTAAAAAAAGTTTACGGAATAATATTTATACCGTTATTATGTTTTATCCTTTTTGCAGCGAATGCTAATGCTCAGTACTTCGGCAGGAACAAAGTACTGTACGACAACTTCCATTTTAAAATTCTTCATACAAAACATTTTAAAATATATTACTATCCCGAAGAAGAAAAAGCTGTAAGGGTTGCAGCACGCATGGCAGAGCGGTGGTACAAACGGCATTCGGAAATACTTGACGATACGCTTAAAGGCCCGCAGGTGCTTATTCTTTACGACGGCTTTCCACAGTTTACCGAAACTAACGTAACTCAGGAACAGATAGGCCAGGGAACCGGCGGTTTTACAGAGCCGCTTGAAAGAAGAATAGTCCTGCCGTTTGCCGGACCTCTGGCAGAGACGAACCATGTTATCGGGCACGAACTTGTACATGCCTTTCAATTCGATATTACGAACAAGAACAACTTAAGCAAGGACGGTATGCCTGCAGCCTCTCAGATGCCGCTCTGGTTTATTGAAGGCATGGCAGAATATTTTTCTCTAGGCCCCAACGACCCGAATACCGCTATGTGGATGCGGGAAGCCACATTAAAAAAGCTTCCGGATATTTCCGATCTTGAAGACCCGAAATACTTCCCGTACAGGTACGGCCAATCGCTCCTCGCATTTATCGGGGGAACATACGGCAATAAAAAGATAGGTGAGCTGTTAAGAGAATGGGCATTCAAACGGGATTTTAAAAACGCTCTTAAAACTGTACTTAACATGACGCCGGATTCGCTTTCTAAACTATGGCACACCTCGCTGCACACCGCCTACGATTCCCTTGCGAAGATAACCGATAAGCCTGAAAAGTACGGACCTGTCCTCATCTCCGATAAAAAGAACGGCGGCGATATGAACATATCACCCGTACTCAGCCCCAACGGCAAGAAATTAATTTTCTTCTCCTCAAAGGACCTGTTCGGCATAGACCTTTATTTGGCCGATGCTAAGACCGGGAAAATAATTAAGAATATCTATAAGACTGAGTTGGACACTCATCTGCAGAACCTTGAGTTTATTAATTCTGCGGGTGCCTGGGATCCGGAGGGAGACAAATTCGTCTTTTCCGCCGTTAAAAACGGAAGGCCCGAGCTTACAATTATCGACGTTAATACGGGAGACATAAAGGAAGAAAAAAGATTCCCTAAGCTTGCAGAAATTTTCGATCCGGCCTGGTCGCCCGACGGAAGGTACATTGCTTTCTCAGCCCTGGCTAACGGGTTCTCTAACCTGTTTATGTACGATTTGAATACCGACAGCTTAAAGCAATTAACAAACGATGAGTACGCCGAACTACAGCCGGCCTGGTCGCCCGACGGTAAAGATATCGCGTTTGTAACGGACAGATATACAACCAAGCTTTCGGACCTCGACTTTGGGAATTACAGCCTTGCTTTAATGGACGTCTCTACCGGTGATATTAAAAAGCTACACGATTTCAGCAAAGGGAAGAATATCAATCCGCAATGGTCGCCGGACGGAAAGAGTATATATTTTATTTCCGATCAAAACGGAATTGATGATATCTACAGGCTGAATCTGGCAGCCGGCAAGATTGATCAGATTACAAATTTATTCGGCGGGGTAAGCGGCATTACTGCTTTAAGCCCGGCGCTTTCAGTAGCTGCCAATTCAAACAAGCTTGTTTACAGCGTTTTTCAAAACGATAAGTATTTAATTTATTCGATCGACTCAACAAAGATTCTTGAAGGTAAAAAGCCTAATCCCGAATTCGCCACCGGGAATCCTTCGCTATTGCCCCCGGCTAAAAGAATAGGGAATAAATTCCTTGCAAACCTTGATAATCCGAAACTAGGATTACCTGCCGATACCGTAAATTATAAGGTAACAGATTACAGCCCCGGGCTGCGAATAATTGGAGTCGGCCAGCCATCGCTTGCAGCAGGCGTCGATGAATTCGGGACGTACCTAGGCGGAGGCGTTGCGCTCTTTTGGAGTGATATGCTGGGGAATTATAACCTGGCCACTGCACTGCAGGTTCAATCGGGCAACGGATTCACGGATATATCCGGGCTTGTAGGATATATGAATACAGCTCATCGCCTAAACTGGGGCGGAGCTATACAGCAGGTGCCGTATTATATTGGCGGGTACCTTGCAGGCTACGATTCAGTTAATAACCAGCTCGCTTACGTAGAGCAGCAATATCTCTACAGGGAAACCGACAGGGAAATTACAGGCATCCTATCATATCCTTTCAGCGAAGAGATGAGAATCGAATTCTCAGCCGGTTATAGGAATATTTCTTTTGCAAACCAGGTTACTACTCATGCAATCTCTTTAAACGACGGCTCCGTACTAATAAACAGCACCCAAAGCCTTCCGTCTGCATCGGCATTAAATTTGGGTACAACGAGCCTTGCCCTTGTTTACGACAACAGTTTTTACGGCGCAACCGGGCCTTTGCTCGGCTCCAGATACAGATTCGAGGTATCGCCCGTTATAGGAACATTAAGCTGGATTGAAACGCTTGCAGATTACCGCCAATACTGGATACCGATAAGACCGTTTACTATTGCCGCAAGAATTCTCCAGGCCGGCAGATACGGCAAAAGCGCGGATGATTACAGGCTAACGCCAGAATACCTGGGGTACCCGGGTCTTGTGAGAGGTTATGAATACTCTTCATTTAATTCTTACGATCCTGTTTTTGATAGATTGTTCGGCAGCAAAATTCTCGTCGGTAATGTAGAACTGCGGTTCCCGCTGCTCGGAGTATTTCACATAGGCCCCGGATATTACGGCTACTTTCCTATAGATATGGCGCTCTTTTACGATGAAGGAGTAGCATGGTCAAACGATCAAAAGATCTGGCTATTCGGAGGCTCGAATCAGCCTGTTAGAAGCTACGGCGTTGCATTAAGAGCTAACTTATTCGGCTATGCTGTCGGCGAAGTCGACTATGTACGTCCTATTGATAGGAGCGATGTAAACTGGATATGGCAGTTCGATTTAACGGAAGGATTTTAATTAAAGTTCTATTCCAGTACAAAGATATTTTTCTTCCGGCACATTTCTTTTAAAATATCCGGCCAGACCGTAACACTCACCTCGCCAAGGTGGGCTTTCTTAAGAAGCAGCATATATGTTCTTGACTGCCCAATTCCTCCGCCGATGCTGAGCGGAAGCTGGTTGTTTAATATTCCTTTGTGGTAAGGAAGATTTAGAAAGTCCTGCTGCCCGGTAATGTTAAGCTGAATTTTAAGAGTCTCCGCATTAACACGAATACCCATCGAAGACAGCTCATGCCGCCGCTTGGTAACCGGATTCCATACAAGTATATCGCCGTTCAGGCCGTGCATCGTCTTATCATTTGCGGAAAGAGTTTCAGTAACCCAATCATCATAGTCGGCCGCTCTTAATTCGTGCGGGTAGCCGTCGCTAAGAGTCCAGCCTATACCGATAATAAATACCGCCGGGTAAATTTGCAGTATGGCAGTTTCGCGCTGCTTGCGCGGCATATCGGGGAATCTTTCCAGAATTTCTTCCGCATGAATAAAGGTTAATTCATCCGGGAGGTTCGGATACTTTTCTGTCTTCAATTTAGGGAAAAGACTCTGCACATAAATTTCTGCGCCTTTAAGCACCTTCCAAATTCTGCGGACTACATCCTTAAGGAAATCAAGATTTCTTTGCCCATCGGTTATTATTCTTTCCCAATCCCACTGGTCTACATAAACGCTGTGGTCGTGATCTAGGAAATAATCTTTTCGCACCGCCCTCATATCGGTGCATATGCCTTCGCCGGTATTCAGTCCTAACTGTTTAAGCGCTACTCTTTTCCATTTTGTAGCAGCTTGAACCACCTGGGCATCGACCGGATTTTTATCATGATCGTTGGAGATATGAAATTGAATCGGAGTCCTGGATCCGTCCCTGTCCAGAAAGTCATTTACCCCGCTTTTCACATCGACAATTAAAGGAACCTGGACCATCATCAGGTTGAGCTCTTTGCACAGGTTTTCTTCAATGTAGTTTTTAACCGCAAATATTGCATGCTGAGTCTCCTTAGGGTTAAGCAGTGAAGAATAATTATCGGGAAGGATTTTTTCCAGCTCTTCGTAACTGCCAATACCCGGGCCGGCTAAATCGGCTTTCTTATCCGTCATTTTTATATCCTCCTTTTCCGGATGTATTAATTAATTTATAACGAAGATACCCGAATGCCGCAACCTGCATCTTCTATTTTATTATGGGCGCACCTATAATTTTTTTTCTACTTCATATTGCAGCCAGACTAAATCGTTCTTTATTACTTCAAATTTTTTAAGCTTCAAATGAATAACATCTTCTTTCCTACTTAGGTCAGCAGCTTTAAAAAAAGATTTAGGCGAAGCTCCGCCCACAAGGCAAGGATGAACAAGCAGGCTTATTTCATCGGCTAGTCCGCTCCTTAACAGCACGCCGTTAAGAACTCCGCCGCTGTCAACCCGAACAACTCTTACATTAAAGCGCTCATAAAGTTCTTCCAAAGCGGCTCTTAAATCTACGCGGTTGGTTCCGGCAACAATATATTGAATATGTTTCTCGTCCAAAAACTCAAAATAATTTTCCGGGGTGGAGAGTGAGCAAAGAACAATTATATCCCGCCAGTACGGCTGCCTTCTCCAGTAATTCCAATTCCTCATTCTGCCCTGGCTGTCGGGCACTACAAGCAGCGGCCGGTTTTCATCAAATTCTTTTTTAATTTCTTCCTGGCTTCCTTCATCTGTAAAGGGGCTCTCGGTAGCGTTGAATATGGTTTCACTACCTGCAAGCGTAGCATCTTCTTTCCATTCTGAAATTAAGGCATAGAATTGTTCGACATCCGGCGTAAACCAATCTATCCTTCCATCAAGGCTAACTGCATTATGTAATATTACTTTGGGTAACATAAAATGCCTTTATTCAGATAATTAAAATAGGGTGGTGAAAAAAAATTCTTTCTACATTTCTTCTTTCGGTATTTTCTTTTTGTCGAAAAATTTTTCCCCACCGGATGAGTTGGTTAAGAACGCAAAGCTGTAGTATTAATCGTAAAGTAATTCTAAAGCAACTGTAATGAAAATATCGCCCGGGGCTTTAGGCAGGGGAGAACCTAATGCCCTTTATGTATTATCTCCTAATTTGCATGTTGAGCAAATGGGGGACCCAGCATGAAATCTCAGAGCGGGCGAAAAATTTCTTTAACTATAATTCAACTATCTTTTTTATTAAGAACACTCTTTGTTACAGTTAATACGCAAATGTATCTTAATGACCAGGCAGCTTTTACAAAAGCTTTAATTAGAATCTATCCCGTTTGCATAGGTAACTTAAAAAAAATATTTAAACAATCAAATAACCGTGAAAAATATTTTTGGGCCAATTATTTTCAGCCTTTAATTTTTTATTCTAATCTTTTTCTGAATCTTAACGCGCTGGCAAAAAGTATAACCACGCCGATTAATAACAATATCAGGAACTCGGGCATCAGCTCTGCAAAGGAAGCGCCCTTAAGAATAACGCCGCGCAGAATAATAATAAAATATCTTACGGGAACAAGGTATGAAATATACTGCAGTATTACCGGCATATTCTCTATGGGGAATGCAAAGCCGGAGAGGTAAAGCATAGGCATCATAATACCGAACTGCGCAACCATCATTGCCTGCTGCTGGGTCTTGGAGATTGTAGAGATAAAGAGGCCAATACCTAAAGTAGAAAGGACAAAGACAAATGATGCAGCCAGCAGAAAGACAAAGCTGCCTCTAATCCCGATCCCGAACCAAAAGACCATTACTCCGAGAACAATCAGCGCATCCATAAATCCTATTATAACAAAAGGGATCATCTTACCAACGACAAGCTGCATAGGTTTAATAGGAGTTACAATCAACTGCTCTAGAGTTCCCACCTCCCGTTCTTTAACAATTGCCATCGACATGAGTATGGTAGTGATTATTGCGAGTATTAACCCCGTGATGCTCGGAACCATGAATACTCTTGTCTTTAATTCCGGGTTATACCAGACGCGCACTTCCGGAACAAGGCTGCCTGCTGGGGAAATCTTTCTCCCGGTTTTATCTGCAAGCTGCAGCATAATATTTTTGGAATAGTTGGAAATAATACCCTGTACGTAACCCATAGCTATCGATGCTTTGTTTCCGTCCGAGCCGTCAAAAATTGCCTGTACCTGTGCGGTTTGCATACGGTTGATATTTTTCTCAAAGTCTTTTGGAATAACCAACGCCCAGAGCACCTTGTTATCGTTTATGTCGGTATTAACCTGCCGGTAATTATCAACGTAGTCGTCAATTTTAAAATAGCCGGAATGCTCAAACCTCTGAATCAAATTCCTGCTTGCAGCCGATTTGTCTTGATCGTATACTGCCGTATGAACGGTATTAACATCCATGTTGGCTGCATATCCCAGAATAATAAGCTGGAACACCGGTGCAATAAAAACCACTGCGAAAAGCCGCGGGTCTCTCTTCAACTGAAGAAATTCTTTTACTATTATGCTTAATATTATTTTCATGTTCGTCCTGAGAATAAGTTACTGCTGCGTTATGCTGTCCTAGAACGTTTATTAATAATAGCCGAGAGCAAGAGTAAAACCAGGGAAAAGATTATTAGGTAAACCAACTGTGGCCAGAACGCATCTATGCCGACTCCCTTCAGAAGTATATCCCTGAGAATAATCATAAAGAATTTTGCCGGAGTAATATTTGTTATTATTTGTATTGCTCGCGGCATGCTTTCGATTGGGAAAACGAATCCCGACAAGAGCATTGAAGGAAGCATCGATATAAGAGTAGCCATCTGGAATGCGACCTGCTGGGTATCTGCAATGCTTGAGACAATTATTCCAATGTTCAGCGATGCGAACAAAAACAAAAGCATAGAAAAGAATAAGAGTATGATGCTGCCTTTAATTACTATACCGAACAACACATAGCCGGCTACTAAAATAAAGGCAGCTATTATAAGCGAGATAATTACGTACGGTATAGTCTTACCGATCAGCATTTCCAGCGACGTAAGAGGCGATACGTTCAATTGCTCAATTGTGCCTCTTTCCTTTTCTCTTACGATCGAAAGTGAAATTGAAACAACAGCGGTAATTATTAATATCATTACTATTAGTCCCGGCACAAGAAAGAAAGACGATACGAGCTCCGGATTAAACCAGAAGGTCGGGTGAACCTCAATCGGTATATAGGCGTTCCTTCCTCTTAGAGCAAGTACTTTGCTCTGCACCTGCTGGGAATAAGAGGCAACCGCCAAAGTAAGGTAGCTGTTTATTATCGAGGCAGTGTTTGCATCAACACCGTCTATTAAAATTTGTACCGGTGCATTTTGGTTGGAATAAAGCAGCTGCGACATGTTGTGCGGAAATACTACTACGCATTGTGCTTTCTTTGTATCCAGGATGTCTCTTATATCGCTTTGATTATTTATATAACCGACGAGATCGAAATACTCCGAACTGGTTAAAGCATTAATAAATTTTCTGCTGTCGGGAGATTTGTCCTGGTCGTACACCGCCATTTTAATATGGTGTACATCGAAGTTAATTGCATAGCCGAAGATGACAAGTAGAATTACAGGGAAAATAAAAAGCACATAGAGCATCCTCTTGTCTCTCTTTAGCTGCCTAATTTCTTTTTTAGCTACCGCCTTAATTCTGTTAAGCATTTTTTTTCAAATCCTTTTCGAGCAAATAAATAAAAACGTCCTCCAGTGTTGGAATTATTTTATCGATCCTTAATACATTAACCGAATTATCTTCGGTAAGAACTTTTTTGATAAGCGCCCGGCCCTGGCTTTCATCTTTAACGTTAACGTGGATATAATTCCCGAAGATGGATGTCTCTTCAATCCATTTCTCCCTTGATAGTATATCTAGTGAGTCAACAACCCGGTCGCATTCAACTTCCAGAATTGTATTGGTAAGGTACTTAGTCTTTAATTCTTTCGAGCTTCCGCTTGCAATAATATTGCCTGCATTTATAAGAGTAATGTTATTGCAGAACTCCGCTTCGTCCAGGTAGTGTGTTGTAACAAAAACGGTAACACCGTTCTGAGAAAGCTCATTTATAAGGTCCCAGAAATTCCTTCTGGAAATCGGGTCAACACCGCCCGTAGGCTCATCTAGAAAGACAATTTTAGGCTCGTGTATAACGGCTATGGCCAAAGCAAGGCGCTGCTTTATTCCTCCGGGCAAGGAGGCTGTCAGCAGCTTCTCCTTCCCTTCCAGGTAAGCAACTTTAAGCACCCACTTCTTTCTTTCCTTAAGCTTTGAGTTGTACAGGCCGTACACTCCGCCGAAAAAATTTATATTCTCCTCTACTGTTAAATCGTTATATAGAGAGAAGCGCTGGGACATATATCCGATATTGGCTTTAACTTTGTCCGGCTCGTTCATAACGCTAAAGCCGCCCACCAGTGCGTCGCCGGCAGTAGGCTCAAGAATTCCGCAAAGCATTTTTATCGCGGTCGATTTACCGGCTCCGTTCGCACCGAGGAACCCGAATATCTCACCCTGGTTAACATTGAATGAAATTCCGTTTACCGCAGTAAAGCCGCCGAATTTCTTTACAAGATTATTTACTTCAATTGAGTACATTATGCACCGAATAATTAACAGTATGATTATTGATTAATCTCTTAACAGTATCTTTTCCACCGGCTTCATAAAAAATCAATAGATTTTCTTTCCGACCGATTTATCAAGCCGGACCTTTGCCAATTCATATTCGACAAGTGAATTGTTGTAGTTTGTTTTAGCCTGCAGAAGCGCCGTTTCCGCATCGATTAAATCGGTGCTGGAAGCAACCTGCGTATCGTATTTCTCTTTTATAGTGCGGTAGTTTTCTTCGGCCTGCTCTACACCAAGCTTTGCTACGTTTACTTTATCATACCCTCTGTTAAAGGCCAGATAGTTTTGATAAACCTCTATCTCAATAGCATCCTTAAGCTGGGCCAATGAAGTTTCTGCCTGGACTTTATTTTGTTCCGCTATTGTCGTCTGCGAAGAAGTATAGCCCCAGTTCCACAGGCTCCACTGCAGGGTTACTCCTAAATCCCACGTATCTTTAAACTCATTAACTGCGGGGATAATCCTTGAGTTCGGCTTGTTGTAATAATAATCGCCGATTAGATATACCGAAGGGAACCAGCCGGACCTGGCCGCTGTAATTCCGTCGTCGCTTGCCATTACCCGGAACTTTAACGATTTGTATTCGTTCCTATTGTTCTTGGCTTCGCTTATCAAATCGTTCAAGTTGTAGGTCGATTTTTCCGCACGGATTTCCTTGACTTCAATTCCCGTTGCGGCCTCTAGAGGCAGGCCGATAGCCTGGTTGAAGGCGGCCCTGGCAATATCCAGATTATTTTCCGCTTCAATCTTCTGGAGCTTTATACTGGAAGCTTGCACTTCGAGCTTCAGCAAATCATTTTCAGTTGCCAGCCCGTTTGCTAAAAAATTCTTCGTGTCTTCTAGATGCTGGTTTATCTGCTGCAGATTCTCGTTAATTACTTTTTCATTTAACTCGGCCCTGTAATAGTTCCAAAACGCATTTTGAATCTTTAATGCCGCGTCGTTCATAGCGCTGCTTAAATCCGATTGAGATGCGTCGTAATTCCAATTAGCGGCATTTTTAAGCGATACCAGCCTTAGCCCCGTAAATATGGGCTGCTGAAGAGACAGCTTAAGAGAATAGTTATCCAGAATTACCGGCGATATCTGGATAGGTTTTGGAAAAATGGGCAATGAGACTTCGAACGGAGGGATATTGCTGAGCCTTATGTAGCTGGCACTAAAACCAAGCTGGGGCATAAGCTGCGAGCCGGCAGAAGTAATCTGTGCTTCCGCGCCGATTACCTTTGACCGGGAAATTTTAAGCTCGTTGCTGTTCCTTAATCCTATCTCAAGACTTTCGGATAACGTAAGCTTTTTAGTTTGTCCGTACAGCCCGGCCGCTGCCAAAAGTACAACCAATATTAATTTTCTCATTTCAAATCCTCTGTGTTTTACCAGTTAAAAGAAACTTCGTTCGGTTTATTTTGAAATTTACTTACATGCCGTTTTATTTCGACGATGATTCGTTAATCAAATGAATAAAAACATTTTCAAGTGAAATAGGTATTACCCTGTGGTCCGCAAGCTGAATTCCGTTTTCGGCCAGCAGTCTAACTATAACATCAATGTCGTTCTGATAATCGCTTACGGCAACATTAAGCCGGTCGCCGAACATCTGGACTTCATAATTGCTTTTTTCTTTAAGCAAGTTATATGCGCTTATAATAGGCGCACACACAATTTCAACTATGGTTGTTTGAACCGAGGCTTTTATATTTTTAGGAGTATCGAAGCTCATAACTTTGCCGTTGTTCAGCAGGGCAACCCTATTGCACCGCTCAGCCTCATCCAGGTAAGGCGTCGACATGAATATCGTTACTCCGTCTTTAATAAGATTGGACAGAATCTTCCAGAAGTCCCGGCGAGAAACCGGATCAACCCCGGTAGTCGGCTCGTCAAGAAAAATAATCTTCGGCTTGTGAATAAGCGTGCATGCAAGGGCTAGCTTCTGCTTCATTCCGCCGGAGAGATTATCTGCAAGCCTTGTTCTAAACGGAGTAAGCCTTGTGAACTCTAGTAATTCGTTCCTGCGGGTTTTATAATCTTTAACTCCGTGCAGGTCTGCAAAGAACTCTATATTCTCATCAATGGTTAAATCGCCGTACAAACTGAATTTTTGCGAAAGGTAGCCGATCTGCTTTTGTATTTTTACTTTTTCCTTCACTAGATCCATGCCGAATATTTCTGCGCTTCCTTCCGTAGGAGAAAGAAGTCCGCAGAGTAATCTTATCGTAGTAGTCTTGCCTGCACCGTCGGGGCCTACCAGCCCGAACATTTCCGCAGGCTTTACATCAAAGGAAATCCCGTTCAGCGCTCTTACCTCACCGTAGTCCTTAACTATTCCGTTAGCCTTTATTGCCGTTTCCATTTCTTCCCGATGAAAAATTGATGTTGTATTTTTTAAAATTTAAGATTTATTTCTTCTATCAACATCGCTGAAATTATAATTCAGCATCGCTGATAATTTTTTAAATTACAATTTTATAACGGCGTCCGCAGGCATGCCGTCTTTAAGATCGAAATTAGGATTATGTATATGAATTTTTACCGCGTATACAAGCTTAGTCCTTTCGTCCTTGGTTTGAATATTCTTCGGCGTAAACTCTGCTGAAGGCGAAATATAAATTACCCTGCCGTTGTATGTTTTATCCTTAAATGAATCTACGGTAACAACTGCTTGCTGGCCAAGCTTAATTTTTCCAAGCTGAGTTTCAGGAATGTATATTTCAAGATCGACGTAACTTAAATTCGACAGTATTACAAGCGAAGACAACGGGGCAACGCTTTCGCCGGCCTCAACAATCTTTTTAACTACAAAACCGCTTATCGGCGCAGTTACGTAGGAATCGCTTATGTTCTTCTTCAACAGATCCACTGCCGCAGCCTGCCGGTTGTAATTCGCTTCCGCCTGCTTAATCTCTTCGGGCCTGGCAAGATTTTTAAGCTTCTTTAAATTTTCCTGTGCGGAATTCAATTGAGCTTTGGCTATATCATATTTTGCCGCAGCGTCATCGTATTGCTGCTTTGTAATAGACTTGGCTTTATAAAGCCGTTCTATCCTCTCGTTGTTAGTAGATGCAAGATCGAAATTCGCCTTGGCCTGTATCACCGCGTCCTGAGCCTGCCTTAAATCTTCTTTCCGCGCACCCTGTATTAACAGAGCGAGCTGTGCTTTAGCCGCTTCCGCGCCCGCCTCAGCCTGTTTAAGCTGAATTGACAGCAGGTCGTGGTCAATCGTCATTAAAGTATCGCCTGCCTTTACAAGATCGCCTTCGTGAAAAAATAATTTTGTTACCTGACCGCTAACTTTAGAACTCACCGTTACGTTAGTCGCATCAATTGTACCCGATGCCTCTATTTTATTTTTATTATTTCCGTTTCCGCAGCCAATTATAAAACCGATAACCAAAAGGGAAAGGAACACATTTAATGCTCTCATTTGTCAGCTCCGTAATTAAGTTTATTAAAAATCTTTTTGCCTTTTTCCGTTAATATGCCGTTCATTAAAATTTTAATAGCGCCCTTTAATGCCTCCAGCATAGTAAAGCGATTATTGATAATAAAGTCGGGATTAACTACCGCCCTAACAGAAGCAATGAACACAGTGATTAGGATTTCCGGCCTGTCTTTCAAAAAGTAACCTTCCTTCTGGCCCTGCGTAATTATATTCGTAAGGAAGGATGTCATCTTCTTTGTCCTGTAATCATCTATTTCTTTCCAGCGCTCTGGGGAGTAATGGTGAATGTCGCTCAGCATCCTGTCGTTAACCCTAGACACTATACCGCCTACAACCTCGAATATTCTTACAAGCTTCTCGACTGCATTACATTTAACATTTATAACTTCCTCAATCCTCCGGGCGTTTTCGTTCAAGAAACATTTTGCAACAGCTTTTACAAGCTCTTCTTTAGAAGAAAAGTTCCTATAGATTGTTTTTTTGCTAACATGCATCTCGGCGGCAATTTCGTCAATGGTAGTCTTATAGAAACCTCCCAGTAGAAATTTTTGCGAAGCAAAGCTTATAATCTTTTCTTTTTCTTCATTCATATTGAGTACCATGGAAACTATTATTGTACTTTTCGTTTCCAAACATAATGCATGGATACTCTTTTGTCAAGTCATAGTTTCCGGGGAAACAATACCTGCCGGTTAAATTGCGGCAGCCGGTGAGATAAAACACCAGCCGGCTAATGCCTGCTTATTTTGCAATTGAAGAGATAATATCGGAAAGGTTACCTTCGCTGCCTTCGTTAAACCAGCTTTCAACAAGACGGAATGAGATTGACACACTGAACGGGAGTTTTAAAGAATTTTCCTTAAGTCCGGAGATAATTTCTTTTCTAGTAAACCACCGGGCATCTTCAAGCTCGTTATCGTGTAGAGTTATATTCATGCTCTTTGCAGTTGCCCTGAAGCCGAGCATAATAGCTGATGGAAACGGCCAGGGCTGAGACGAAAGGTACCTTATCTTATCAAGCTCTACGCCTGTTTCTTCATGCACCTCCCGGGCAACGGCCTGTTCTAAGCTTTCGCCCGGTTCTACAAATCCCGCGATTGTTGCATATTGCCGGGGTACCCACTTAGCCTGCCTGGCAAGAAGACATTTATCGCCGATGCTTACCAGCACTATAATTGCCGGGTCGGTCCTCGGGAAATGTTCGGTGCCGCATTGCTTATTGCTGCAAATTAGTTTATGGCCGGCTTCGCCGGAAACAGTAGAACTACCACATACACCACAGTAGCGATTATTATCATGCCAGATTATCATCGCTCTTGCATAAGCCAGCAGAGCCGCATCCTTCCGGCTTAGCAACGGGGCAATTCCCCTCAGTTCCATAAATTCTCCGTAAGCAGCCAGCAAGTTCTTTTTTATATCCTCTTCGTTCATCTTAACACAAAAATAGTTTTCTCCTTCAACTTCGCCGAGATATATAAAGTTATCTTGCAGGGCAAGGATGCTGCTAAATAACTCCGGTCTAAAAAAAGCAACTTCACCTGAATCTTCTTTTGATATAGGAAATTTTTGTTTATAAACCGGAATTATAAATGCTTCGTTCCCACATAAACTGTTTTTTATCCACGTACTGTCCGAACGTTTTAAGCTGTTTCGGTTAAGCTTTTCGTAAATAAAAAAATTGTTAAGGGATAAATTTTTGTCATCCATTTTAAATTACTTTATTAATAAACAACTATTTTAAATTCAATTTTCTTTGCAGGCTGTTTATCTTTTTCCCAGGGTCTTACATATTCTAAGGCTACCGCAGTTTCGCCTTTGCTTAGCGTAATAAAATTCCAGTTCTCGGTTCCGCCGGAACCCGGCAAATTAGAATTGCCCGGCAAGTATTGTTTTGACAGCAGGCGAATAATCCGATCGTTAAACGAATTTGCCGGTTCCCATTCATAGCCTGTCGTCCTATTCGAGCTAAGCGAAATCGAAAAGCTTTTTCCGGCTTTCACTTTAATTTCTTTCGAACCGTTTGTATAAGCGTTTTCAATCGCCTCTCCGCTGTTCGTATCTTTTGTTTTTATAACATTTACAACTTTAGAGCCAATGTATCTTCCATCCTTATTAAAATAAAAATCAACATTAGCCAGTCCAAGTAACATGCAAGCATGGCAGCCGTTCCTAAGCCGGTAAACAAACGTAAATATCTGGCCGCCGCCCGTACCTGAATTTACAACCGGGTAATCGGTACCCGACCTGTCGCCCGGCCAAATGCTGATATCGGAATATTTATTTTTTAATTCTTTGTATGTTTCGTTTTTTTCCAGCGCAAATGTCTTCATTATTTTGTAATCGTCTACGTCAATCATATCTGGACTGCCGTTAACAAGAAAGCAGAGTTGATTTTCATTGGCTCTAAAAGGATAAAACGCATAAGCAACATCCACCCTGCCGGTTTCTTTAAAGTCCCTTAAATAGCCGTCGTTCTTTGTCATCTTAATAAAAGCAAGAGCATCTGCAGATGCGCCGGCTTTTTTTGCTTCGGCCCAAAAGCATTCTCCAAAGTCGGGATATTCCTTCTTGCCGCATTCGTTGCGAATATCCTGCATAATAGACATACCGGGTTCCCACACGGCCTTTGAGCTAATCCGGAAAATCTTATTTGGCTCTTCATTATTAGTTTGAGCTTTGGCTACAAAGGAAAAACAAATTAAGAAGTATATTATTGCGTTAGCTTGTTTCATAATTGCCTTGTTAAAAAAAATTCAAACAACCGGTTAACGATCCCGGAAACTCTCCGGGCCTGCTATTTAACGTTTACAGTGAAAGAATATTTTTCAAAGCTTTTTAATCCTTCGCCAAAGCTTTGTACGTAATTAAATTCTATTTTGGTTGTGCCTCTGCCTGCGGCTTTGAAATACCAGACTTCCTTGCCCGGCGCATTCGGCAGGGTTTCAACCGGTCTTACAAAGTCAGTCCCGGTTAAAGAAACTATTTGATTATCCAGCGGTGCGGCCATGTTCCATTTAAATCCGGCCGAATGATTTGAGATCAATACGATTGAAAATTTATCCCCGGTTCTAACTTCTACCGGCTGGGAAGGATCGCTGTAATAATTTGTACTATAACCGCCCGTTGCAGCTTGTTCGCCTGTATCAACTGTTTTTTTAAGACTTAGGAACTTGCATCCCAGAAAATTTCCCGTGCTGTCAAAATCAAAACCGAACTCGGCAAAGCCCAAAAGCTCGCAAGTGCTGCAGCCGTTTTTCAGGCCGTAGTTAACCACTACCCGGTTCTCTTTTTTAGGAAGCTCAATGTTATACGGATATACGGTATTTTTCCTTTCATCGGGGAACAGCGCCACGTTAGTGTATGTCTTTATTAATTCCATATACCCTTTGTCGGATTCCAAATCGTTTAACGGAAGCAAACTGAAATCGTCAATGTTTATAAGGCCGGGATTGCCGTTTACTATTAAACAGCCCTCATGGTTATTGCCCCGCAAAGGATAATAAACGAAGGCGGCATCTACGCTGCCCAGATTTTTAAAGCCGTTCATATAAGCATCATTATTCATTTGCGCGGTAAATTCTAGAGCTTGCTGAGAAGCTCCGGACTCTTGCATAACCTTGATAAAGCAATTCTTCAAATCGGTACCTGTGTAGCTGCCGCAATTTTCACTCAGCTTTTCCATTACAGCCATATCCGGGTTCCAGATAGACTTGGCTGTTATAATTTTAGCTGCGGTTTGGGAATAAGTAAGCTGAGAAGATAAAAAAGACACCGCTAAACAGATTAAAACAAACGAAACGATTCTCTGCTTTTTCATGTTAGTACCTCAGATGAAATATTGCCGTACCTAAATTTTAAATTTAATATTAAAATTTCCAACTATTTGTTTATCCCAAGCTGATCTAAGATAAAGCTGTATTCAAGCGCGATGAGTTTAAACTGCTCGAACCTTCCCGAAGCGCCGCCATGCCCTGCGGACATATTGGTATTTAAGATCAGAAGATTATTATTCGTTTTCATTTCGCGCAGCTTAGCTACCCACTTTGCCGGCTCCCAGTATTGAACCTGGGAATCGTTCAGAGCTGTCGACACAAACATCGCGGGATAATCCTGCTTCGAAACATTGTCATAGGGAGAATACGAAAGGATGTAATCATAATAAATCTTTTCGTTCGGATTGCCCCACTCATCATATTCGCCGGTTGTAAGAGGAATATTTTCGTCGAGCATTGTAGTAAGCACATCAACGAAAGGAACAGCAGCAATAATTCCTTTGAATAAATCCGGCCGCATATTAGATACAGCGCCCATAAGCAAGCCGCCCGCGCTGCCTCCTATCGCGAACAATTTTTCCTTTGCGGTATAATTGTTTTCGATCAGGAACTCGGCGCAAGCTATAAAATCGGTGAATGTATTTCTCTTCCTTAGCAGCTTTCCGTCCTCGTACCATCGTCTTCCCATTTCCTGTCCGCCCCTTATATGGGCAATTGCAAATACAACGCCTCTATCCAGCAGACTGAGTCTTGCGGAATTAAAGCCGGGGTCGTTGCTTATTCCGTACGCGCCGTACCCGTTCAGCAGAAAGGGATTCGGCTTGTTTTTTTCAATACCTTTCTTATAGACGATCGAGATCGGAATTCTCGTGCCGTCCGGTGCTACTGCATATACTCTTTCTGAATGATATTCATTTTGGTTAAACCCGCCGAGAACTTCCTCACGCTTTAATAATTTTTCTTTACGCCCGGCCATATCGTAATCATACGTGGAAACCGGAGTTGTTAACGAGTTGTAAACGAACCGCAGCTCGCGGGAATTAAATTCCGGATTTTTAGAAACGTAGATTGTATATGTATCTTCACTGAACTTTATATACTCTCCGGCGAAATCATTCCAGTTGACAATCTTCAGTTTTTTTAGTCCGTCTTCCCTTTCCTGAATTACGAGGTAGTCTTTAAATATTTCAATTCCCTCAAGCAGAATATTTTCCCTGTGCGGAATTACTTCTTCCCAATTATCTTTTGTAGTCCGCTCAACCGGGGTTCTCATAAGCCGGAAATTTTTTGCTTTGAAATTTGTAGTTATGTAGAAGTGATCTTCGAAATGATCGATGTAATATTCCAAGTCCTTTTCGCGTTCGTGAAATATTATAAATTCACCCGAAGGCCGACCGGCATCTAAAAATCTGTATTCGTTCGATAAAGTGTTGTAAGAACCAATGATTATAAATCTGGACGACTTGGTTTTGAAAACGTATGTTCCGAAAGTTTCGTCATCCTCATGATATACCTCTTCGTCGTTAGCTGCGCCAAGGGTATGCTTAAATATTTTATAAGGACGCAGAGTCCGGTCTTTCTGAGAATAAAAGATAGTCCGGCAATCATTTGCCCAGACGAGATTGCCGGAGGTTCCGGGAATTTTATCGGGCAAAAGTATATTGTCTGCTAAGTCCTTAAAATAAATTTCGTACTGCCTTCTTCCGTTTGTATCAACGCAATAAGCCAGAATTTTGTTATCGGGACTTACATTTAAACCTATCACATTAAAAAATTCAAATCCTTCTGCAATCTCATTTACATTAAGGATAATCTCTTCACTGGCTTCAAGACTTTCTTTCTTGCGGCAATATAAAGGGTACTCGTTTCCCTTTTCAAACCGGTGATAATAATAATATCCGTTTTCAAGATAAGGCACCGAGCTGTCCTCCTGCTTTATACGGCCAACCATTTCATCATACAAAGCTCCCCGCAGATTTTCAGTATGCTTCATTGCAGAGGCAGTGTATTTGTTTTCGGCATTTAAATATTCAATTACCCCGGGATCTGTCTTATCGCTTAACCAGAAATAATTATCTATCCTTACGTGGTTATGACTCTTTAATTCTTTTTTTATTCTATTGGCTTTGGGAGGCTTCATAAGTATAATTATTTATTTATAAACAATTGAACTAAAGCTAAAAGTAGATTGAACATCATCTTCTTCATAGGGCGTTAAAGCGAAGTTCAGTTCAAGATCAAGTTCAAGGAATGCAGATGATATATTTTGACACAAAAAAACATTTCAACTGCAAGACTATAAAGCGGTTGGATACGATCTACCGCAAAGTTATTAACTTAATAAAGATACCTATTTATAAATTTATTGTAAGTGGCTTTAATCAAAAACTTAAATTTGTTCTTTCGCATGCGTTTAAAATTATCGCTGCATTAATCTCAGCAAACCGGAAAAGTTTATTTCTCAGCTCTATTTTTCCGGTTGATCGGATACAAAACTATCACCGGTTATTTCTATTTTATCGAGCAGACCGAAAAGTTCGTTTTCGGTCGTAAACGGATTCATTAAGCAGGTCCTAAAATAAGTATCCCCGTTCACCTCGGTCTGCACTATAAAAAAATCGCCGTTTTCAATAACTGCTTGTCTAATTTTTTTATTCAACAAATTAAGCGATTTGCCGCCGGTAGAATCCGGTGCATATCTAAAGCAGACTATATTGCTCTCGGGCTCCACAGCCAGGTTAAAATTTTTTCTTTCTTTTATTAATTCCGCAAACCTTCTGCCGAGATTAAACAGCACTGTAACATTGTCGTCAAATAATTTTGTACCGTAGTTGCTTAAGGTAAAAAATACTTTTAAGCTCATCGCATTCTTGGTGCACTCCAAAGTTCTTTTCCCGGGGTTATACCAGTCTTTGTCACCACGGCTTTCCCAGAGATACTGCGCCTTCTGCGAGAAGGTAATATAAGAATCATCTTCATCTCTGAATAATACGGCTGTAATAAGAGACGGATGCAGAAGCATTTTATGGAAATCGATAACAACGGAATCCGCCTTTTCAAGCCCGGATACAAGATGCTTATATTTTTCCGAGAAAACAGCCGGGCCTCCGTGGGCGGCATCAACATGGAACCAAATGTTTTTCTCTTTGCAAAAGCCGGCTAATTCCTCAAGAGGATCGAACAACCCGAGCGAGGTAGAGCATGCATTTGCAACCAATGAAATAATATTTCTTCCTTCACCGGCTGCTTCAGTAAAAATTCTTTCAACGGTTTTTACATCGAGCTTATGCTTTTTATTAACGGGGACTTTAATTATCCCTTCATCTCCAAGCCCCATTATCCGAACAGCGCGCTCAACAGAGTAATGGGATTCTTCCGGCACTAAAAATACCGGGGCGTTCCCATCGGTGGTACCCATTTTCCAAACATTGTTTTTAGATTTACTTTGCCTTGCAGCCAGAAGAGCTGTAAGGTTGCCTATAGTTCCGCCCGAAGTAAGCACGCCGTCTGCTTTGTTTCCCAGCCCGATTGCCCCTGCTAAAATTTTTATAATAATTCTTTCCATCGCAATACCGGGGCTTCCCATTTCGTAAACCGCCAGTGAGTTATTTAGGAATGCGCTTAATAATTCTGCCAGCCCGGCCAGCGGCAAAGCGGGAGAAACCTGGTGCCCCATATATTTCGGACTATGAATGTGAATAGAATTATTTAAGACTTTTTTAAATAGATCATCCGGGCTGCCGTCACGGTTGTTAATTTCTCTTTCCCAGTATTCAAGTAATTTTTCCGGAGTTGAAAAAGGCAAAACCGGCAGACCGGAATTCCCGTTTTTTGTTGAGTCCAAGTAATCGGCAAGTAAATCTACCAGTTTATGCCCGCTGCTTCGAAATGAATCGGGATTAAAAGCATCATTTAAAAGTTCAGTCATTTGCTTTTCTCTTTTCTAAATTATTGAATTAAATTCTTCCGACGAGAAATATACTACTTTTGAATTAATTATCAGATTGGCAATCAGATTAAACCCCAAAGATTCATTAGAGATGAATTTTTTGCCGGACTAAATCATTTCGGCTGAGGTTAGTACTTATATTTTTGAGGCTTGAAAAAGACGGTCAGCCTGGGCTTCCCTTGCTGGAAGCCCTCATAATCACCAACAACATTATACTGCTTTCTTTGTCTCCAGTCTGAATACATTGCAATAGTTTGTGCATTCGCCGCACTCGGTGCATAATTCTTCGTCAACTTTGGGTGGGCTGAAGATATCTTTTTGTGAAATTGCGCCGTAAGGGCATACGTTTACAACCGGGCACGGATGATTTTGAGGACAATAATCAGACAGAATGTTTATCATAAAAAATCCCTGTGATTTTATTTTTTAACTCATGTTACGCAAAATTATAAAGCTTGAGTGTCATACCCGCGAAAGCGGGTATCCAAGATGCGAAAATATGATAAAAAATGGATTCCCACTTTCGTGGGAATGACAATGCGGACATCAAAAT
>JAKAJV010000014.1 GCA_021813585.1 Bacteroidota bacterium
TAGTATATACGAGGAAAGGCAACGGAGACTTTGATAACGGCACGCCGGTCAGTTATCCTTATGCGGAGTTTAGTAACCTGAGGCCGGGAGAGATATACAGCTACAAAGTGACGGCAGTAAATAAAGGCGGAGAGAGTTTCCCGTCGGAGGTACTGTCGGTATGCAATATGGGAAACGGCAAGCCGGCAGTGTTAATAGTCAACGGGTTTGATAGGGTATCCTCGCCGTCGACGGTAGAGAGTGCCGGCTACGTAGGATTTAATAACGAGAAGGACAGAGGAGTGCCGGACGGTTACGATATAAGCTACACCGGGAGGCAGTATAATTATGATTCGACCTCTGATTGGAAGACTAACGATGAGCCGGGCTGGGGCGCGAGCTACGCGAATTACGAGGACAAAGTAATAGCCGGCAATACGCATGATTATCCATATATACATGGAGAATCGTTAATGTCAAACGGGTACTCATTTGTGAGTACGAGTGTTAAGTCTGTAATAGACGGAGAGGTGGACATGGGCAAGTACAAGATGGTAGATATAATATTGGGAGAGCAGAGGAAGACGCATCAAGTAAGGCGTGAAGAAGAGGTCAAGAAGGGAATAGAGTATAAGACAATGCCGGAGAGTCTGCAAGCGGAAATAAAAAAGTATTGCGAGGGAGGAGGAAAGGTATTCATAAGCGGAGCGTATGTAGGGAGCGATTTGTTTAAGAATAGACCGGTGGATACGGCAGATGTAAGCTTTGCTAGGAACGTACTGAAATATACTCTTGATACATACAACGGTGGCAAGGAGGGAGAAGTATATTCAAGCGATGGAGACTTTATGAGGAAGTATAGCGGATTTAGATACAACACAAAATTAAACGACAGCATATATGCGGTAGAGAATGCAGATGCGATAGACGGAGTAAACGGTGGGGAAGTAATATTAAGGTATAAGGAAGACGAGTTCCCTGCGGCAACGGGCTACAAGGACAAATACGGAGTAGTAGTGTTCGGATTTCCGTTTGAGACAATAAACGGGGAGAAGGCAAGAGAAGAAGTTATGAAAGCCGTACTGAAGTATTTGGGAATATAGAACGTTAATTATTATTCCGATGCTTATAGTTTTGTTTTATCTTAAAAAATTGTAACTTAGGTCTGAATTGGAGGGCAATAGTTTAAGATTAATTGATTGGGGTAGCTAAAATGCTGGGCCTAAAGATTCGCATTGTGCTTGCTTCATCCGAGGTTTCGGCAAAGAGGGTTGTTAACGAAAGGGTTGAAAGTTTTAATTTAAACCGAGTGCATCGTTCATCCGCTATTATCCCCATCAATTTAAAATATATTAATCAATATAGGGGTTACTTTATGAAAGCATCATTTAACTTTCTGTTCAGGGCATTCGTTCTCTTATCATTCCTTATGCCTGTTTCTTTACTTGCTACAAACGTGCTTACGGTTCAGGATCCCGATTTATGGGGTACAAAGCCCGGCTATATTGACAAAGCTACGCTTGTAATAGAGCCGCACGGCGGGTATGTTGAGCAGTCGCTTTACCTTACTTATTCGGATCATAATCAATTTTCTTCGGGAAGGAAGCTGGAGATAGTTCACAGGTTCGAGCTTCCCCAGGGCTCGGTTATAAACGACATGTGGCTGTGGATTGGCGATAGTGTTATGCAGGGCATACTTATGGATACGTGGACTGCCAGATCGATTTACGACAGTATTGTTGTTGTTAAGAGAGACCCCGCATTTTTAACGCAGGATGGCAATCAATATGAGCTGCATATCTATCCGTTAGCGCCTGGAGGACAAAGAAGGATTAAAATTACTTTTATTACGCCCACAAAGTGGTTCGGCAATATTGCAACTGCGCCGGTACCGTTAAGTTTACTAAATTCAAATAATGCATCAATCAAGCCGCTGGAAATTTTCTTTAAAGAAAGCAGCGATGATTGGGGGGACCCATCGCTGCTCGAAATTCCCAAAGCAAGCTTCCAGCCGTTTGTTGATACCCTGGGCTACCTATATAAATATTATAAGATTGATGATACGGGTAATCTGCAGAGCTTGAACCTTCAGTTTGAGACTAGCTTTACCGAAGGTTATTTCTTTAACGGCTACCGCAAGAACAACGATTATACCTACTTCCAGTTGGGAATTACTCCGGGAGACTTTTTTAATTTAAAAACCGACACAACATCCCGCAAATATTTAATCGGCATAGATCTGAGCGGATCGTATAATAAGGACTATTCGTTGCTCATCCCGAATCTGAAAACGGTATTGAAATCTGTTCTTAAACCTACCGACCGGTTCGATATAATTATTGCCGGGAACAACATGATGCAGGAAATTTCCAACTCATGGATGCCTGCAACGCCGCAGGCCATAGACGGGGTGTTGAACGAATTTCTAACTACCGATCTGGCCGACTCAATTAAGAGTACATATCTCCCGAATATTGTTTATTGCGATAAAGACGCCTCAAACGGCTGGCAGTTCCCGGGTATTAACCAGTATGTTGCGGTTATTAACTCTCCGGATATACTTACAGCCTCGGCTTATTTCGGAATAGCAAATATAATAGCAGCCTACAGGCATGGATTTGATGATCCTATGTCAGCTTCCACATTTAATGAAATTTTACCGTCTCTTAATAATTTCTTCAGCGGCGGCGGACGCCTTCTAAGCTACTATGATTATAACCGCAACGGGCGGGAGCTTCTGGCTTCTCATTATATAAACGGATTAACTACCCTCGCAGTAACTCACGGGCCCGTAAAATTGTACCGGAATTTAAACGGCAATATCGGCAGCTATTTTCCTGAAAGCTTGACTCACGAGTCTTCATACTTCCTGGCGTATAACGACAGCAGTGTTAAAGTAGAATTAATGGACCAGCTGGGAAGGCCGGCGGTAATTTCTAAAAAAATAGGCAACGGTCTTTTAGTAGTTTCCGGCATTTGGCAGCTTACCGACGACGGCGCGATGAAAACTATCCTGGATATACCGCTGCTCGGGTTAAATTTGTCTTCAAAATATTTCCAATTAAAACAGCTTCTAGATACGATTAAAACCCGTTATAATTCCGGTCGTTTTGACAAAGTACTTTTATTCAGTAATTCCGACTCTCTCTTTCAAATGTATGATGCGGCTTCTTTTGTAAATTCCTATTTAAAGGGTTTTAAGAATGATAAGCCCGTTTTCAACACGATAAATCTTTTGGACGCCAACAGTTTTATACCGCCCTCAGTTTCGGAGAACAACGTTAATTACTATGGAAGCGGTTACCTTGAAAAAGTTTTGTCTGATTCTACCAAAGGACTCCATTTTGAAACCCACACGAATGATTGGAAATACATTGCGTCGGTACTTTCACCCAATTCGCTTCCGGTTAACGAAAGCTTTACACTTACTCCTTCCGGCGATACGGTAAATTCCAGGGTAATCGAATTGAGAGAAGTTAATCCGGTTAAGAACGATCCGAACAAACCGATGTTCTTTATCGGCTCAACAACAGCAAAGGACAGCATTGAGTTTGATGTTTCTGCAAAATACCAGGGCGACACTCAAATAAGAACGAGACATTTAAGTCTGCAGATTGACAGGGATACTACGGCAGCAAGGAACGGGATAATTACCGCGATGCTGGGTAATGAAAAGCTGAAAGACCTGTTTGCAACCGCAAGCTACGATACCGCGGCTATTGTAAGCCTTGCAATGCAGTACCGCTTGCTGTGCGATTATACAGCGTTCCTTGCGCTCGAGCCGAACGATACAATCCACTTCCTGCACAATCCGAACGATGAAGGCGGATATTCAACATCCATTAATAATAGTAATAGTAAGGAAGATACGTTAAGCATTGATATCTACCCGAATCCGTTCAACATCCAGACGTCAATTGTACTTAACATAAAATCGCCTTCCAATATAAGGCTGGAGGTGTATAATATACTCGGCCAGCTTGTAAAAGTAATTGCGGAATCCGATTTGCTAAGCGGGAAAAAAATTTATATGTGGAATGCTCAGAACTCTTACAACCAAACAGTAAGCAGCGGAATTTATTTTGTTAGAGCGGTAGTAAAAGAGAATGCAACAGGCAAGACTTATGTTATGATGAAAAAGATGATATTGTTGAAATAAAATTGGCCGGCGGTTTGACTTCGAGGCGACAGATAGAATACTGTTTGCCGTCCTCGAAGTCTAAGCCTGCAGATTTTTTGTGATCGAACTTTTTAAGCATTCATTCAAAAGGAGGAAATATGTTTAGCAGCATCGGTATAGGCGAAATAGTTGTAATTCTTTTCATACTGCTGCCGGTTATACTATTGGTTATTTCGCTGACGGATATTTTAAAACACGACTTTGAAGGGAACAACAAGATCATCTGGGTATTTGTAGTAGCCGTGCTTCCGGTAATCGGATCGATCCTGTACTTTGCAATCGGCAGGGGACAAAAAATTGCAAGCGGCAGGAAACTTTAGATCATCTTTTTAGAACGATAGGCTCAAAATCTTTTTTTTAATTTGTAAACAAGAGACGGAGTGTTATGGGAAAGAACCGGCTGGAAGCGTTTAGCGACGGCGTGCTTGCAATAATAATTACGATTATGGTGCTGGAGCTTAAAGTACCCAAAGGCGCGGATCTGCAATCGCTGCTTACTCTGTGGCCTGTATTCCTTAGCTATGTTTTAAGCTTTATATATCTTGGCATTTACTGGAACAACCACCACCATATGCTTCACACAATAAAGGTGGTAAGCGGGGCTATTCTGTGGGCAAACCTGCACCTCCTGTTTTGGCTGTCGCTGGTTCCGTTTGTTACAGGCTGGATGGGAGAGAACCAATTTGCGCCAGGACCGACTGCACTGTACGGTGCGGTACTGTTGATGGCCGCATTAGCATACTGGATTTTGCAAAAAGCTATTTTGAAAAAGCAGGGGCGCAGTTCCATCCTGGCAACTGCTATAGGTAAGGATTTTAAAGGAAAGATTTCACCGGTTATTTATGCGGCTGCAATACCGCTGGCTTTTGTAAACCAGTGGATTGCCGGAGGCCTGTACGTTATTGTGGCGCTTATGTGGCTTGTGCCGGACAGGCGAATTGAAAAAGTTTTGTTTGATCATAATGAAAATGAATGATGCTTTTATTCTGCTGTGGTGTTAAATACCACAATAGGTAAATCAAAACTTTTATAATTTTCTTAAAAATCTTTAAGGCCGAAATGACTGCTGCGAATCCGGGAATCGTGACCGACAAAATCGTCATAGGCATGATTAACTTAAAAAAATCAATTCGCCGGATTCTCTATCTTATTCAATTAAAGCAAGGAGACCGCAATGAAACAAACCGTGAATTTCCTTTTTATTCCTTTTTTAATAATTATTCTTGCAGGCTGCAGTTCCAAACCGTACAGCAGCCCGCCAAAGACCGCAAAGGACAATATTACCGAAAACTACTTCGGCACCACGGTCCCCGATCCGTACCGCTGGCTGGAAAACGCATCATCACCGGAAGTTAAGAAGTGGATAGACGAACAGAATAAATACACGGATAAAGTTTTATCAAGCTATCCGGAAGGAAAAGCCTTAGCAAAGCGGATAGAGGAATTAGCCACAACATCAACCGAGCAGTTCGCCCCCGAGCTGATTAACAGCAAGCTGTTCTTTATGCAGTTTACACCACCGCAGGCTCAGCCGGTTGTTGCATACAAGGAGTGGCCGGACGGAAAAGAAACCGTGTTAATTGATCCGAACAAAACAGGAACGAGCGAAGCGATAACCGGGTTCTGGCCATCCTCAAAAGGGAATTATGTTGCATACGGAACCGCCTTTGGCGGCAGCGAAGCCACAACAATTCATGTAATGAATGTAAAGACCGGGAAAGATTTGTCCGAGGCTTTGCCTTACGCGGGTGGGGGAACAACGTCGCCCGGTGTGGTTTGGGACCAGAATGAAAGCGGCTTTACATACGTTAGATTACCGATGCCGGGCACAGTACCGGAGGGCAGCCTGCAATTTTTTGCCGCTCTTTATCACCACGTGCTCGGGCATCCGGCTAAGGATGACAAACTGGTCTTCGGTAAAGATTTATCCAAAGTGGCCGAGTATACTTTTATAACCTCGCCCGGCTCTAAGCATGCAGCTATGTTCGTCCACTTCGGAGACGGCAATCCCGATTATGTTTATGTAAGAGAAGACGCCGGAGTATGGAAAGAAGTTCTTAACGATAAAGCCAATGTACGCGTAGCCTCCGAAGTTAATTCCGGTGCATGCTGGGACGGCGATAACCTGCTGGTTATTTCCTATGAGAATGCGCCGCTTGGAAAACTGCTTTCAATTTCACCGGACGGTAAATCAAAAGTTTTATTGCAGCAGGGAAATTGGGCATACAACGCAGTGTCGCCTGTTAAAGGCGGTTTCTTAATAAAGTCCGTTCTCGGGCCGGATTGGAAGATTGATCAGTATGACAGCCAAGGCAAATTTGTTAGAGCAATTGATCTGCCCAAGAGCGGCATAGGCATAGGATCGATTGCTTCTTCAAGTCAGTCCGATAAGGCGTTGATAACTTATTCCGGATGGACATTCCCGGAAAGATGGGTTCAGTACAATTCTGCGAATGGTAATTTAAAAACAATTTTTGAAGTTAAGCCCGCTGCAGATTACTCAAAGGTTAAGTTCAGTGTATTTGATGCCGTATCTAAAGACGGGACAAAAATTCCTGTTACAATACTTTTTATGGACGGCGTTGCGCCCAACGGCAAGCGCCCGACTATTGTTTACGGCTACGGCGGATTCGGCATTCCTACCGAGCCCGGCTTTGTAGGCTCCTACCTTGCCTGGCTAGAGAACGGCGGCGTTCTTGCATATGCAAACATTCGAGGCGGAGGAGAGTTCGGCGAAGGATGGCATGAAGCCGGTATGCTTGATAAGAAACAAAACGTATTCGACGATATGTTTGCGGCTGCCGAAGCAATGGTAAAGAATAATTGGACAGATAAAGATCATCTGGGTATTCTCGGCGGATCCAACGGCGGACTGTTAATGGGCGCAGAGCTTACCCAGCACCCGGATGTCTTTAAGGCTGTAGTAAGCTTTGTGGGAATTTATGATATGCTGCGCGCAGAGCTCTTCCCAAACGGGCAGTATAACATAAGCGAATACGGCACTTCGATCAAAGAGCCCGACTTTAAATGGCTGTATGCATATTCACCGTATCATAATGTAAAACCTGGTACAGATTACCCGGCCGTGCTTTTAGAAACCGGCGTAAACGATCCGCGCGTAGCCCCGTGGCAATCGAGAAAATTTGCCGCGGCTCTTCAAGCTGCAACAGTATCCGGTAACCCCGTATTGCTTTTAACAAGAATGAACGAGGGACACGGTGTAACCGCTTCCTTTAGCCAGCGCGTGGGTAATACTGCTGCGGCATTAACATTCTTTGCGCATCAATTGGGCTTAAAGGTTAAATGAAAATGAAAGACGAGCAGAAACATATTCAATTAAATGAAGAGAAGTGGGACAAATGGGCAAAGACCCTTGACGGCCAAGGATGGAGGTATGAATTTTTAAGGCGTGCACAGCAGGGCGTTGTCTCACTGCTCGATTTAAGAGGGGGAATAAAAATTCTGGATATCGGATGCGGCACCGGCTGGGCGTTAAAGCTGGCCGCCGATCTGATTAACAACAACGGATCGTTTTACGGCGTAGACCTTTCGCTTAAGATGATTGAGAAGGCTGAAGAGAATTTTAAAGGGAACGGCAATTTCCATTTCATAAGTGCCAACGCCGAGTCAATTCCTTTAGAAGATAATTTCTTCGATATAATAATTTGCACAAATTCTTTCCATCATTATCTTAATCCGCTTAAAGCGATGGAAGAGATGAAGAGACTGTTAAGAGCCGGCGGCAAAGCTTACATCCTCGATCCAACTGCCGATAGCATCTTCATCAAGGCGATTGATAAGATTATAAAATGGCTTGAGCCGGAACATGTTAAGATGTACAGCACCGAAGAATTCCGGAAAATGTTTGCGAGCGCAGGATTGAAATATAAACGGACGGAGATTGTTCAGCCCAAGCAGAAGGTACATATAGCAGAAAAATAATTTAAGAGCAATCAGATAGTTACGGTGTTCAGCATTCCAAGTGAAAAAACCTGGGGATACAATAGCTGCGGTATCTTTTGGATGTCTATCTTTAGTGCAGCGCGGTCGGTATCAAAGAAATTAATTTGATTTTGACTTTGAAGGCCGTTTTTAAAGCTTCCGCCGGCATTTAAAAATCTAACTCCCTTTTTATAGTACTCGGATGTTTCGTGGTAGTGCCCGTGAAGCACAAGGTCTATATTAAAGCTGTTAAACAGTTCGAGCAGCTTACCTTTTGTTCTAAGCTTCATTGTCTGTTTTTCGATAATTTGCCAAACGCTGCCTAGGCGGTTTTCATGCGGCAGTTTATTATCCTTAAAATGGTGGTGAATAAGAACCAGCTTAGTCCTGCAGCTTGCAAACGTTTTAAGCAGCCCGGCAAATTCGTTAAGCTGGCCGACTTCTATTTCACCGTTTGATGCGAATATATTTTTCGCCTTTGAATAACCGGCAACGGAATTTAGTCCGATAATCAAGACATCGTCTATAACTTTTGCATAAGGAAAAATTTTGCCGGGAGAAATATAGCTGCAGCCTTTAAACGACTCGGAAAAATAATCATAGAACTCCATTACCCTGCGGTTATAGTCTATTGCTTCGCAGCGCTTGATAAAATTCAGAAGATCGTTAACAGTTAGAACTCCGCCGAAGATATCATGATTGCCGATAACCAGTGAAAGCCTGTCGGAAGATAGGAAGCCGGCTTGCTTTAATACTTTTCTTAGAAGTTCAAAATCATAAGGATCGGGGTTCTCCACAAGGTCGCCGGTAATTAACAGGTGGTCTACTCTGCTTTTGTTGCAGTATCGAAGTAAGTTTTCAATACCGGACAGGCTGGAATTCCTGAAAAAGGTAGTGAAGTGAATGTCGGAAAGATGCGCAATTTTCATATGGTATTTTCTTAACCGCATTACGGCGGACGATTCATTGACCGGAATATTTTCAAGACAAAGCTAAATAAGAATATGTAAACCGTATGTTAACTGCGCCAACAAAATACAATTGGGTGACGGCCAATAAATTTACCGGATGAATATTTCTTAGTATCATCATTTCATCTGATCAAATAATAAATTGAAGACAAGGGAGACTTTATTTTTTGTCTTCATTTACAATTTTAAGGATCCAATCGCCCATTATTTTTAATGCTCGGGTAGAAAACGTTTCTTCAATTTTTCCATACTCGCTGGGTGCGCCTGTTTCGGCATCCTGGAACAAATGGTTTAACCCTGGCAGTAAATGCACTTCGAAATTTTTATTGCCGCCTTTTTCCAGCGCTGCTTTAATTGCAGCCAGGTCTTCTTCGGCAGGTACCTGCATATCCTTCGAGCCGTCTAGGGCTAGTACCGGGCATTTAACATTCTCAAGTGCCGGCACCGGGTTATATCTTATAGAATATTCCATCCAGGGGCTTGTTAACGCCTTCGTAAATTCGTTTAACATCTTATCTGCGCTATCAGCATCTTTCTTCTCGCTTTCAGTTAAACTGCTATAATAGTCATTTATAACTTTTTCAAAATCACTTTTAATCTTTTGGTTGTCTTTATCCTGTTTGATTATTTCAAATAATTTTGCCTTAAATGCAGTGTCTCTCTCAACGGTTTTTTCAGGCACGCCTTGCAGCCTGCTTATTAGTGCTTCCTGTTTCAATAATATTTGATTGCCGGGCAAACCGGGGCCCGCCAGCAGAACAATGAATGCAACGTCCGGGGTTTCGTCTGCAACCACCGGAGCTATTAGACCGCCTTCACTGTGGCCTATCAAACCAATCTTATGAGGATTTACATCTTTTACTGTCTTTAAATATTCCACACCGGCAAGCGCATCGGTCGAAAAGTCCTTTGTTGTAGAGCCGGTAAATTTGCCAGTAGATTTACCCACGCCCCGGTCGTCAACTCTAAGTACTGCAATACCTCTGCGCGTTAAGTAATCTGCAATTACAAGGAACGGCTTATGCCCGAAGATTTCTTCATCTCTATTTTGCGGACCGGAGCCGGTTATTAAGAGAACAGCGGGGAAAGGTCCCCCGGCCAAAGGCATTGTTAATGTTCCCGCAAGCGTAATTCCGGCCTGCTTATTTTCGTAAGAAATATCTTCAGCATTATACGGGAAGGGAGGCTTAGGTTCCTGCGGCCGCTTCTCCTCTTCAATTTTATTAACCTTTCTAAGTGTAATCGGGATAGATAACCCTGATTGGTGCCAGTCGCCGGAAATAGCCGCACTATCCGGGTTGAATAAACCCTCGAAGTATCCCTTAACTGCTTTCACTTCCATTCTGATATTTTTCCCGTTTAAAATCACGGTATCAACAGGAATTCCCTTTGCGCCCTGATCGGGACTATCCATAGTGGCTGTATAAGCTCCGTCTTTGTTTTCTTTGATATTAAAAACCAGTCTAAGTTCTATACCCGATACTTTAAGCGTGCCGAGCCAGGTACCGGAAATATTACCGTCCGGTTCCGAAATATTTTTTGGATAGGATTGAACTGAAAATGCGATTAAGACAGCCGCAATAAAAAAGTTTATTTTTCTCATTGTTAATTCTCCTGTTGGATTTTTAAAGACCCGGTAAAAAGCAATTATAAATCAGGCCCGGCCTGCTTCCCTTCCTTTTGCAATTTACGATAAAGAAAATACGGATATATAATGGCGGTAAATATAACCAAAGGAGTAAGCACAGCCGTCAGCGCAATAATCATCTTCACTTTAAAAAGAGTTAAGATAATAATAAGCAGTCCTCCAACTACGAATAAACCGCCGGAAATTCTATGCGTCCTGTACCAGACTACATCCGATGCGAGCGTCCATGGCGATCTTATGCCGAAGAAGAAATTCCTGGGCAGCTTTGGCAGATAATTGCCGAGCAGTACGAATAATAGTCCGAAGCCTAACCCAAACACGTCGCTTTTAAACGTACCTTCTTGTGCCGATATAAAAGTTAAGACCATTATAAATGCCGTAAAAGCTATAGCAAGATCCCGGAAGAGTAAAAATATGCTAAAGTTTTTTTCTATCTTTTTTCTGAACGGATCGATAAAGGGAATAAAGGTTAGCATAAAGTATATTAAGATAGGGACGCCGGTTCCAATTAAAACTAAAGTCGTTTTTGAGGAGTACCCGTCCGGCATTCCCTCGGCGTTAAAATGAGAGGGCACAGTATTAGGCAGTACCGAGTTAAAATAAATTGCAATAATTATTGTTGCGACGATTAATATTAAAGCAAATAAGTCGCGCTTGAAATTCCATTTCATATTACTACCTGCTTTTTTTTATTTGAATTAAGTATTCAACAGCCATATCTAAAACCGACATGTTGAGAGAATATCTTATAAACTGCCCTTCGCGCTCGCCCACAACAACATTCGCCCGCTTAAGAACATCAAGATGGTGCGACAAAGTGGGCTGAGAGATTTTTATCTCCTCCAGTAGCTCGCTTGGCGTCTTGGCCTTACCCTTTAATGATTGAAGTATTTCCCTTCTGGTAGGGTCGGATAATGCTTTGAAAAATTCAGTGAACTGCTTCATATAGATATATGTACAAATTTACATATGTCTATTTAATAAAAATTTTAAGAAATATCAATACGATTCCTTTACGGCCTGCTTATTTTTTTTATCAATAATTCATAAGTTTAGAATATAACTTTATAGTTACAAAAATTATATTTAATTATTTAAAGGATATTAATGAAATCTTGCTTAACTGCTTTTCTGGCTCTAACCATTCTTCTTCTTAGCAGCATGCTGTATGCTCAGGAAGAACGCCGTGACAAAGGTGAATTTGTTACACCGAAGAATGAATTTTTTAAGGAAATTCAAAAAAGCGCAAATGAATTTATTGCAAAGCCGAAAGAGGAACGAAAGGTATTCAAGGTGGACTTTACGGGAATCGATGTCCCGAAGTCGGTAGATGAATTTAAATCGTTCTGGTATAATCCGCCGGTCTCCCAGGGCTGGACCGGGACATGCTGGGACTTTTCCACCACGTCGTTCTTCGAGTCTGAAATTTACAGGATACACAAAAAGAAATTAAAGCTTTCCGAAATGTATACCGCTTACTGGGAGTATGTTGAGAAGGCAAAGCGATTCGTAGAAGAGCGCGGCAACTCGGTGTTCGGCGAAGGCTCCGAAGCTAATGCCGTCCCGAGAATATGGAAGAGATACGGAATTGTTCCCGAGGATACCTATACAGGTCTTAAGCCCGGTCAAAAATTTCACGATCATAGAAAAATGTTCGAAGAGATGGACGGATACCTTAACAGTATAAAGGCTGCGAACGGCTGGAATGAAGAAGATGTGGTTAATACAATTAAGGATATCCTAAATCATTACATGGGCGTTCCGCCTTCTAAGGTTACCGTTGACGGCAAAGAGTATACGCCGAAGGAATACCTCGATAAAGTAGTAGACCTAAACCTGGATGATTATGTGGATATTATGTCGCTTATGGAAAAACCATACTGGGAGAAAGTTGAATATCCTGTTTCCGACAACTGGTGGCACAGCAAAGACTATTATAACGTACCTCTTGATGTATTTATGGATATTATAAAGAAGGCAATCCGGAACGGCTATACCATGGCTATCGGCGGCGATGTTTCCGAGCCCGGAATTGTATCGGATTACAATGCAGCAATTGTGCCCACATTCGATATCCCTTCAAATTACATCGATGAAGATGCAAGGCAGCTACGCTTCAGCAACAAAACTACCGGCGACGATCACGGCATTCACCTGGTCGGCTATGAGAACAAAGACGGCAAAGACTGGTTCTTGATAAAAGACTCCGGCTCAGGCGGGCACAACGGCCGTAATCCGGGCTACTATTTTTTCAGGGAAGATTACGTAAAGCTTAAGATGCTGGACTTTATGGTAAACAAAAATGCTCTTGGCGATCTGCTGAATAAGTTTAAAGCCGAGTAAGATTTATTTTTATATTAGTCGGTTTCCGCATCCGCTCCCCGCTTTGCCGAAGGCGAGACGGCGGATGCCGGAACCGGGAATTAGTTTTAAAGATGGCCTGCCTCTTGCTTCTTCCTGTCCGTTAACCTCCACCAGCCTGCAAGCAGCGAAGCCGAAACATTCTGCCATACGCTGAATATTGCACCCGGCAGAGCTGCAATGAACGAAAAATATTTTATGGCCAGCGCTACGCTTAAGCCCGAATTCTGCATCCCTACTTCTATCCCGATTGTACGGCATACGCGCTTATCGTATTTAAAAATTTTTGGGATTAAGTATCCTAATGCATATCCAAGAGTGTTTACGGCAATCACGCTAATAACAGTTACCAAATCAACTTTTAAAATATTTGCTTTGTTTAGTGCGACTATAACGGCAATAATTATAACGATCGCCAGCATAGAAAGTAATGGGAACAATTGTCTAACCTTCTCAATCTTCTTTCCGAAAAGAGAATTGATTGCCGTGCCTGCCAAAACAGGCAGCAGTACTATCTGCAGAATACTGAGCATCATTCCCCAGAACGGCACGGAAACAATTTTGTGCAGGAATAAATAAGAGAACACCGGCGTTGCGATAACCGCGGCAAAAGTATTGGTCGCGGTAAGAGTTATCGATAATGCAACGTCCGCATTGCCCAGGTAACACATTACATTGGATGCTGTACCTCCCGGGCTGCAGCCTACAAGCACCACTCCGGCGAACAACCCCGCCGGCAGGTTAAACAACCCGGCAATTATAAATGCGGTAACCGGCATTATCAGGTATTGCAGTAAAACTCCGAATGCTATTAACTGGGGTGACTTAAGGACCGATCTAAAATTATCCCAAGTCAAAGTCATTCCCATTCCGAACATTACTACGGAAAGAAGCGGAACAATTGCGGACTCCAGTCCGGTAAAAATCCACGTGTAAAAGTATGCCAGCATCGAGAACACGATTGCCCAGACCGGGAACAACCTGGTAAGTTTTTCTATCATATCGGCTTTAAAGTGTAAAAGTTTATCTTAAAAAATTATATTGAAATATCCGCTTAGATGATTTCTTCCGGCTCGGTATGAATCATTACGGTTACGTTTTCAATCCTGCCGGTAATTGCTTTCTCAACCCTATGAGTAATTTCGTGAGCTTCATCTATAGTTAAGACTTTATCCACGTGTATATTGAACTCGATGAATTTTTTAGCTCCTGCTTCCCTTACTTTTATATCGTGAAAGTTTTTTACTTCGGGGATATCTTTTATTAACGAGCTGATAATTTCTTTAATTCCTTCGGGCGATTTGTCGACTAGTACGTCGAATGATTTTTTACCGAGCCTGAAGCTTATGTAAAGGACTATAGCCGCAACTATGATTGCTGAAATTGTATCCGCATAATAAAATTTGAACGCAGCGCCGGTAAGGCCGAACAATACAACCGACGAGCTCCAGATATCGGTGGAGAAGTGAAGCGCATCCGCTTCCAGGGCTTGACTGTTGTACTTTTTTGCTACCTTGTATAAAGCGCGCGACCTTGAAAAATCGATAACGATAGAAGTAAGAATGACTATAAAGCTCCAAACCGTTACGTCTATCTGCAGGTTCTTTGTCACTATCCTGTGGACCGCTTCAAATATTATCCAGCCGCACGTAATAAGCAGTAAAAGAGTTTCAAAAAGTGCGGAAAAATTCTCTATCTTGCCGTGGCCGTAATTATGATCGGCATCCGGCGGCCGGTCCGCCGCCCTTACCGCAAACAAAGTAATTCCTGCTGCAATCAAATCCAGCCCGGAATGAAGGGCTTCCGACAGTATGCCCAAGCTACCGGTAGAAAGCCCAATTACAAGTTTGAAGGAAGTCAGAAATATTGCAGCCAAGACGGAAGTCAAAGCTATTCTCTTTTTTTCGGCAATTCCGTCAGATGTTATACTCATAGCTATTAATTCCCCACATTCCTATTTTTTTCAATAAAACTTACTAATTGTTTTATTATCAAAAAAGGATTTTTAAGGCCGCATGAAAAATATATTTGGTTACTTCTCCCTATTAAATGCGGTGCAAATTAAACCGGCCTATTCGTCCCTTTTACTTATCAGTTTCGAAATAAGCTCGTTCTGATTTTCGAGCTGCATAAGGATGAGCTCAATTTCTTTTTCCGAACGAACGTTCACTTCAAAGTCCGATTCCGCTCTTTTTTCCGCATGGCGCCCCTGCAGGTTTTGGCCTATCATTATTAAAGGCATTAAAAATATCTGGATCATGTTGGATATAAACAGCCAGAATACAAAAGCGGGATAAGGGTCGAAGCGCAAATTTTTCGGGGCCAATGTATTCCAGGCCAACCAGGTAACAGTCCATAAAAATATTATTATAAAAAATCCCATCGAGCCCACACGCTCGGTAACCTTAACTGCAAACTTCTCCAAAGCGCTTAGGCTCTCCCTGTGCCTTATGTTTGCATTTTGAATCGGCTTGCGCAATTTTTTTAATTCTTCGGCAGCTGTCCGGTAATCTTTCGTAGTCATTTTCGCTCCGGTTTTTAATTTGAATTTTTAATGCTCGTTCCCATTCGCTAAGGCTCGCAAGATTGCTTCGCTGTATCTGCGGCAGTAGCTGAACTGCTAAAATTAGAAATTAATTTTAAATCTTCATTTTTATTTAAGTAAAGCCGAATGCTTGTGTCGGGGTTATTTGAAATAGATGTATATCCAAATATTCGACTTTGTGCAGCGAAGAATAAAGCTTTACCGGTAAAAAATCAAATGTACAACCTGCCGGCCGGGAACATCGATTGAGATGCATACAAGCATAGGCTCTGCTATTTAATATTGAAGATTGCTTATTTGATTTTCATATTTTATTTTGTCTTATAGTTTACGACACGATACAAACCGTAATGAAAATTAATATCTATTATTTTTTAATTTGCCTTCTTATGACTTCCAACATCTTTCCGCAGAATTCGGCATTGAAAACCTATTGCAATCCGGTTAATATCGACTACGCTTATAATTCTATTCCCGACTATAATATAAACGGCAACCATAGGACAACAGCCGATCCGGCAATCATAATGTTCAAAGGAAATTATTTTCTCTTTTCTACCAATCAGCGCGGATACTGGTGGAGTAAGGACTTGAGCAGCTGGAAGTTTATCTCCCGGAGTTTCCTTAAGCCGTACAACCATACTTACGATGATCTTTGTGCGCCTGCCCCGGTTGCCGTAGGCGATACTCTTTTACTGCTCGGCTCAACTTACACTAAGGACTTTCCTCTTTGGATGAGTACGAATCCGACTAAAGATGAGTGGAAGGAAGCGGTCGATTCTTTCAAAGTCGGTGCATGGGACCCGGCTTTTTTTCTTGACGACGACGGCAGGCTGTATCTTTATTTCGGCTCGAGCAATGTTTATCCTATTTACGGTCAGGAAATAGATAGACACACGTTTCAGCCTATCGGGAAGAGAAAAGCTTTAATAGAACTTCATCCGGATATCCACGGGTGGGAGCGTTTCGGCGAGCATGCAGACAACACATTCCTTAAGCCGTTTATCGAAGGCTCGTGGATGACCAAGCACGACGGAAAATATTATCTTCAGTTTGCCGCACCGGGAACCGAATTCAGCTGGTACGGAGACGGAGTATTTGTCGGAGATAAGCCTCTAGGTCCTTTTAAATACCAGAAAGAAAATCCGTTCTCAAGCAAGCCGGGAGGATTTACCAGAGGCGCCGGACACGGCTCAACATTCATGGATAAGTTCGGCAACTGGTGGCATGTCTCTACAATTTCCATCGGGGTAAAAAATAATTTTGAGCGGCGGATAGGGCTATGGCCTGCCGGCTTTGACAAGGACGGAGTTCTGTTTTGTAATACTGCTTACGGAGATTATCCGCATTATCTGCCCGACAGGAAGTTTAATAAATCGGGGAATCTTTTTACAGGCTGGATGCTTTTGAATTATAACAAGCCTGTTATGGTCTCTTCCACGTATGGCGGCTATGCGCCGAATTTCGGCGTGGATGAAAATTTGAAAACGTACTGGAGCGCTGCAACGGGGGATAAAGGAGAATGGTTCCAGAGCGACCTTGGTACCGAATGTACGGTTTGTGCAGTTCAAATAAATTATGCCGACCAGGATGCGAAGCTAACGGGAAAGCAGACTAATATTTATCATCAATATATAATTTATAAATCCGATGACGGGAAAAATTGGAACGTACTTGTGGATAAGAGTAAGAATAAAACAGATGTCCCGCACGATTACGTGCAGCTTGAAAAGCCGGTCCGGGCGCGGTATTTAAAAATAGTAAACATACACGTACCCACCGGTAAATTTGCGTTAAGCGGGTTTCGCGTGTTCGGTAAAGGGAACGGGGAAGCGCCGGGTACAGTTAAGAATTTTATTGTACTGCGCGGAGACAGCGAGCGGCGGAATGCGTGGCTTAAGTGGAAACAATCGGATAACGCAACTGGCTACACAATACTTGCGGGCGTAAAGCCGGATAAGCTTTATATAAATGTTATGATCTACGGATCGAATGAATATTATTTTACTGCGATGGACAGAGACAAAGCATACTACTTCCGCATAGAAGCATTCAACGAGAACGGTATCGGTAAGAAATCCAAAATAGTTAAAGTCGAATAGATTAAAATTTCAAAGCTGCCGAATATTTTTCCCCCTCATCAAATAATTCATGTATATTTTCCGGTGTTATAAATTCTAATCGGCAGCGTTTTGAATTAAAAGATACCGCAAAGGCTGCTGCCAGAAACAAGAATAGTTTTTTCATTATTTTTACATACAACCATATCAACAGGTATTCAATGGCAATTCATGGCAGACAAACAATAGCCAAGATAACATTAAGCTCGCCGGTATCGATGACTAACGAGTATTTGATATTCATTCCCGCCGGCTACGGCAAAGGAAGTAAATGCCTGCCTCTGATTTTGTTTCTTCACGGAGCGGGGGAGAGAGGCTTAAACATCGAGTCGGTTAAGAGGCACGGTCTTCCGAAATTTTTAGATTCTGAAAATGATTTTCCGTTTATTGTTGCATCCCCGCAGTGCAGGGAAGATATGCGATGGAACCCGGATGAATTAATTTGTTTTCTTGATGAAGTAACCGCGGCGTACAATGCCGATAAATCAAGAATCTATTTAACCGGTTTAAGCATGGGCGGATTCGGCACATGGCTTACGGCATTAAAGTACCCAGACCGGTTTGCAGCTATAGCGCCTGTCTGCGGCGGCGGCAATCCTTCAATTGCCTGCAATATAAAAGACCTCCCCGTCTGGGCTTTCCACGGCGAGAAGGATAAGGTTGTTCCGATTGGAAGATCGATTGAGATGATAGATGCGATTAAAGACTGCGGCGGCAGTCCTTTGTTTACAGTTTACCCGGATGCCGGGCACGATTCGTGGACGGAGACTTACAATAACCCAGCGCTTTATGAATGGTTCCTTAAGAACAAAAGGTGATTGATAGAACATCTTTTTTAATTTTTTATTCCATAATTGTGCGTTGTATAATCAGCTATTAATATTTTTTGAAGGTAATAAAATGGACGGCGGTAATTTTTTAGTTAAGCAAAATACAAAAGTAAATCTATCCGAATATAAGACCGACGATACCGGAGACTATAGCTCAAAGAAAGATGCAAAGGATAGCCTGGTGAAAAACATAAGGAAGATGATAAAGCTGCAGGGTAAGCTCTATGCAGACGACAGGTATTCGCTGCTGCTTATCTTCCAGGCGATGGATGCAGCCGGGAAAGACGGTACGATAAAACACGTGATGAGCGGATTGAATCCGCAGGGAACGCAGGTCTACAGCTTTAAGCAGCCTTCTGCCGAGGAACTAAACCATAATTATTTGTGGCGCATTAACAAGGCGCTGCCGGAGCGCGGGAGGATTGGAATCTTTAACCGCTCATATTACGAGGAAGTGCTTGTTGTAAGAGTACATAACCTTATTGAGAATGAAAAAATTCCGGGCAGCCTTGTAAAAGACAACATATGGCAGCAGCGCTACAAGGAAATAAACAACTTTGAAAAATATCTTTTCGATAACGGAACGGTTATTTTGAAATTCTTTCTCCATGTTTCAAAAGAAGAGCAGAAGCGCAGATTCCTTGAAAGGATAGACAAGAAGTCGAAGAACTGGAAGTTCTCGGCATCGGACTTAAAGGAGAGAGAATTCTGGGAAAACTACATGCAGTGTTTCCAGGAAGCAATTTCTGCTACAAGCACAAAGCATGCGCCGTGGTATATTATTCCCGCCGACCATAAATGGTACATGCGGCTGGCAGTTTCCGGGGTTATAGTTAACGCTATGAGCAAACTGCCTATTAATTACCCCCGGCTGAATGAAGAACAGCTGAAGAACCTTCAGGAGTGTAAGCAGAAACTGGAAATGGAGAAGTAAATTTAAGCGGCTGTTCAAGCTTATCTTTTGTAAAAGGCTGTATATTCTATTCGTCGCCAAATTCTGCGCAAAATGGAAAAGAAATTTCAGGGCAAAGCGCATAGAGCATAGCGCAAAGCGTTACTATGCCCTTTGCTCTATGCGCTATGCTGAGTTGTTTACTTTTTGGTTCCAGCGTGTCCGGCTTATGTAATAATTCACCTTTTTCAAAATCCGCACCTTGTTCTATTATAAGTTGTTCAAAGTTAAAAATTTTCCTGTCATATTTAAAATATAAATTCAAGCTGTACGTCTATACTGTTAATAAGAAATCAAAAGAAAAAATGGAATACGGCCGTAACGAGAATATTGAGGCTATCGTTAAAAAGGAACGGAAGAGTCTTTTCGGCTTTATAAAAAAATACGTTGCAGTAAAGGAAGATGCGGAAGATATCCTGCAGGATGTTTTTTACCAGTTCACAGCTGCATACGATGAGATAGAGTACCTGGAGCGTGTTACGGCCTGGCTGTTCCGCGCTGCAAGGAACAAGATTATCGACCTTTACAGGAAGAAGAAAACAAAGCCGGTCGATTTTTACCTGGTAAATAACGAAGACGACGATGAGCCTCTTTCCCTAGCGGATGTTCTGCCAGCAGCAGGCGGCGGCCCCGATGATAAATTACTCGGCGATCTGATCTGGGAAGCGATTGAGGAAGCGCTGAATGAGCTGCCTGAAGAACAGCGCGAAGTGTTTATACTTAACGAACTGGAGAAGATTAGCTTTAAAGAAATTTCGAGATTAACAAAAGTGCCCGTAAATACCCTGCTTTCCCGGAAGAGATATGCAGTACTGTATTTGCGCAAGCACCTAAACGAACTTTATAAGGAGATAAAAAATGATGAATGACCATTTTAGTCGTAAAAGGTTCCCGCACTTCTTTATATTTATAATTGTTTTGGCTGCAGTACTAAGCCTTGTATTAATGCTGCTCTGGAATTCGCTTATGCCCGTTATATTCAAGCTGCCTGCTATAAGCTACATGCAGGCGCTGGGACTGTTGGTGCTTTCGAAAATTATATTCGCAATGCCTCACGGCAGCCGGCGGGACCACTTTAGCAGCGAAAGAAAGGAACAGTGGAAAAAAATTATTGAAGAAAAAATGCGCGGCTCCAGCGCGAAAGAATAAAATAAACTTTTGTTCGTTTTGTTGCTGCGGGAGTATTGAGTATAAAGGTTTAAGCCGATGTTCTTAATTAGACAATCTTACCTTTATACTCAAATTCCTGGAGTCGTTAAACTTTGATTCAGATCATACACAGGCATTCCGTCCTTTAATAAAGCTTATAAAAAATTTAATTTTCATACCATAAAAACGGGTAATTAAACTTTGCTTTATTATAGTACTGTCCAAGCAGCAAATGAAGATACTTGATTTTATTCAAAAGCAATCCAAGTCTGCAATTATCCTTCTGGCTTTAATCCAGATCGCTTTAATAGCTTATTTCGATTTTACCAACGGTAAAGAGATCAGTATAAGGTTACTGTACCTTATACCTCTTTCCATGGTTGCCTGGCGATGCAACTTATCATGGGGTTTAATAGTTGCTCTTTTAGCTGCGGCAGTAAAAATTTATACGGATATTATTCTCGGCATTACATATTCATCGGGGGTTATCTTTGTATGGGAAGGTTTAATCGAGTTCGGTATATTTGCCGCTTATGTTGCCGCACTAAGTAAGTTAAAAGATGCTTTGTTATCGCTTGAAAAGAAAAACGATGCGCTTAAGAAAGCCAACGAAGTAAAGAATGAGTTTATGATAATGGCCGCCCACGACTTGAAGAATCCGCTGTCCAATATTTCTGGATTTGCCTCGTTAATAAATGATGAGCCGGAATTGGATAAAGCGGAAATAAAGGAAATGAGCGCGCGGATTATCGGCCTGACGGAAAGGATGTTTAGGCTGATTGATAACCTGTTGGGTTATAATCAAAATTTTTCGGATAAGCTTAATACCGAACCGGAGACATTCGATATCTGCACGGCAGCGCAAAGCGTGCTAAAACAGTTCAACGAAACGGCGAAAGCAAAGAATATTTCGCTTAATTATAAAAACAACGGCAATAATATCCCTGTGTTTGCAGATTTCGAACTTACTCTTCAGGTTCTTGATAACCTCGTCTCTAATGCCATTAAATTCTCACCGCCTAATAAAAAAGTCTTTATCGGCATTTCGCAGCTAACGCAGGTTAAAAAGAAAAGCGAAAAGCCTAAAGTAAGGATAAGCATCCGGGATGAAGGGCCGGGCATATCAGTAGAAGACATGAAGAATTTGTTTTTAAAATTTTCCAAGCTTTCGGCCAGGCCTACTGCAGGAGAGTCCTCTACGGGAATGGGCCTTTATATTGTTAAGAGATTTGTAGAGGCAATGAACGGGAAAGTATGGTGCGAAAGCAAAGAGAACAACGGCGCGGAGTTTATTGTAGAACTGCCGCAATTGAAATGACGCCGGCAAACTATCTTTCTCATTTAATATTTTCATAGCCCTTGTTTTTATTTTATCCGCAATTTTATAATTTTAATTATCCGTTCCGGCCGGGCAATTTTCCGTTTATCAGAAAAGACGGTTAGCGCTTAGAATACTTTAATATTTTTCTACGTAAATAAAACATGGAGTAAATATGAGCGAGGTTGACCGTATTAAAGATCAATTTGTTAGAACATCTATAGGCCAGGCATGGCACGGACCGGCAGTGCTGGAATCACTGGAAGGAGTTAGTCTTAAACAGGCTCTGGCAAGACCGATAATCAGCGCGCATACTATTGCTGAATTAGCGCTGCATATTAAGGCATGGGTAAACATTACCACAATCCGGTTGGAAGGCAAAGCATTCAATGCCTCTGCCGAAGACGACTGGCCGGAAGTAAATATTGCAAGCGAAGAAGAATGGACTAAAGAAATTGAAAGTCTTAAAGAAAGCGTTAACCGGCTTGCCGCATCAATTTCAGGTTTTCAGGAATCGAGATTGGACGGTTTGGCAGCGGGCCAGAACTATTCCAATTATTTTATGCTGCACGGCTTAATCCAGCATAATGTTTACCATGCAGGGCAAATTTCGTTATTAAAGAAAGCGCTTGGTTAAAACTATAAAGGGAATTATTATATGAAAGGAGATACGGGCCAAGACACATTCGCAAGGAAAAGCATGGTTTTAATTTTGGGCTTTTCTTTGCTTGAGCTTTTAATGCACTTATACTCAAATGCTTTTGCGCATTACGGTATATTTAGGGACGAACTGTATTACATTGCCTGCAGCAGGCATCTGTCGGCAGGTTACGTCGATCAGCCGCCGCTTTCAAGCTATATCCTTTTCGTAAGTATCAAACTATTCGGTGACTCGCTTTTTGCAATCCGGCTGCTGCCCGCAGTTGCATCTGCCGTAACGGTTTTTATTGCCGGTATAATAACGAGGAAGCTCGGCGGCGGATATTTTGCAATAGTCGTCTCGTGCCTGTCTCTTGCCTTGGCTCCGCAGTTCATGGGTGTGAATTCAATCTACTCGATGAACTCTTTTGACTGGCTTTTCTGGTCGCTTGCAATATACCTGGCAATTTTAATTTTCGAAGCGGGTAATAAAAGGCTTTGGGTCTGGTTGGGTATTACGCTCGGCCTTGGGCTTCTAAATAAAATTGATATTCTATGGCTCGGCGCCGGACTGTTGGCCGGACTGCTTGCAACTGAGCAGCGGAAGCATCTTAAAACCAAATGGCCGTACATTGCCGGTGCAATTGCATTCGTTATATTCAGCCCATATATTATTTGGAATTTCACTCATAGCTTTGCAACTCTAGAATTTATCCGTAACGCTTCTTCAATAAAGTATGCATCGCAGAATCCCTTAACGATGATATCCGGAATTTTTTTAGCGCTTAATCCTTTCTCGGCCCCTGTATGGATTGCCGGGATTTATTTTTTCTTCTTTTACAAGGAAGGAAAAACATTCCGGGCAGCCGGATATATTTTCCTAACTACTTTTGTAATCCTTGTTATAAACTGGCATACTAAGGCCGAATACCTAGCGCCTGCCTTTCCTCTGCTTTACTCTGCCGGCGCCGTAATTTTTGAAAGGCTTTGCACTTTTAAAAATCTTGCGTGGATTAAGTATGCCTTGCCGGTACTAATTATTTTAACCGGATTGCTGTTGGTACCTTTTGCACTGCCGGTGCTGCCCGTTCAAACATTTATCAGCTACGCTCAGACAATAGGAATTACTCCCAAGTCGGGTGAAGCCCACCGGCTGGAAGGACTGCCGCAGCATTATGCCGACATGTTCGGTTGGGAAAACATGGCCGCTACGGTTTCCAAAGTTTTTACTTCGCTTTCCCCTGCAGAACAGAAAAGGACGGTCGTCTTTGCGCAAAACTACGGCGAAGCCGGAGCGATTGATTTTTATAGAAAAGATTTTCCGCTGCCCAGAGTTATTTCCGGGCACAATAATTACTGGTACTGGGGACCAGGAGACACGACCTTTACTACTGTCATCGTTATCGGCGGAAATAAAAATGACCACCTGCAGAGCTGCGACTCGGTTGAAACCGCCGCTATAGTAAAAAGCAAATACGCTATTCCTTACGAAAACAATCTGCCGGTTTTTATCTGCAGGGAGTTCAAATTACCATTCAGCGAAATCTGGGAAAGAGTGAGGTTCTTTATTTGATCAAAGCCATTTTCTGGGACAACGACGGCGTTCTTGTAGACACCGAGATTCTTTATTACCGCGCCTGCAAAGAAACTTTTTCTGAAATAGGAATAGACCTGAGCGAAGAGCTTTACGTTGAATATTTTCTAAAGCGGTCTAGCGGCACGTGGCACCTTGCCGAGGAGAAGGGTTATACCAATGATGAAATAATAAAGCTGAGGGAGAAGAGAAATTTAATTTACGGCAGCCTTCTTAAAAGCACGGCTAAAGTTATTAACGGCGCCGAGGATACTCTTAAAAAACTTTACGGCAAATTTGTAATGGGCATTGTAACAAGTTCCAGGAAAGACCATTTCCAAATTATACACAAGTACCTGGGACTTCTTAAGTATTTTGATTTCATTCTTACGGTTGAAGACTACCGCGAACCCAAGCCTGCACCCGATCCTTATTTGAAAGCAATCGAGCTAACCGGCTTAAGTAAAGATGAGTGCGTTGTTATTGAGGACTCGGAGAGAGGCTTAAGGGCAGCGGTACAGGCGGGCTTAAAATGCTATGTCATTCCTACCGGACTTACAAAGCATTCCAATTTTTCAGGCGCTGAAAAAATCTTAAATAGTATTAAAGAAGTTCCCGGCTTGTTGCTTAACGGCAGCGAGTAATTTAACAATCACTTTTCGTTAATTCGATTTTAATCAAATTTTTATGAGCTATATAGAACCGATTAAAAAAAATTTAATAAGTATATTAAGACGCACGAGAGCCGGCAACAATATCTTCTTCGGTATTAAGCACAAGCTCGGCAGGGTGCACATGCCGGATATGAATTTCCCCGAGCTTATCAGCATAGAGATTGCAAGCGCATGCAACATTTCATGCGTGCACTGCCCGCCTCAAATAAGAGAGCTGTCTTCCCAGAGAAGAAAGCACAGCCTGATGGACCTGGAGACGTTCTATAAGCTGATGGATGAAGTTGATAAGTTTGGCCCAAGAAGGATTGCGCTGCATAAAGACGGCGAACCTCTCCTTCATCCCCAGCTACCGGAAATTTTAAAACGCCTAAAGCAGAAGAACCAGCACAACGTTTATCTAACTACAAATGCAATAAAGCTGAGTAATGATATAAGTGCATCAATATTAGAGAACAGAATAGATATAATTAACTTCAGCATAGGAGCCGCGACGGAAAAATTTTATGAGAAGGTAAGGGGAAAGGGCTTCGGCAGAATGATGGATAACATTCAGGACTTTCTAGGATTAGCAGAAAGATCAACGTGGAAGCCGAAAGTACTTGTGCAGATTATAAACCTGCCGGAGTTCCCTGAAATGAAAGACGAGATAAAAGAATTTAAACGGCACTGGAGTAAATTTAACGTAGAGATAGAAGTTTGGGAAAAGCTTACATGGGGAACTTTCGAGCCTGTAAAGAAATTAAACTACAGGTATCCGTGCTATTCTCTCTGGGATTCGTTCAACATAAATTCCAACGGCGTTGTAACCGCCTGCTGCATGGACTGGACTCAAGGCCTTAACATCGGCAACATAAACGATAAATCAATTTATGAAATTTGGCACGACGGCGCGCTAAGAAAGCTTAGAGAGCTCCACATTGCGGGTAAAGAAAACGAGCTGCCGCCGTGCGAAAAATGTAATTACTGGGAATGGCAGCCGATGCTGAAAGACTATCCTCTTTAAATTTTTTATTTAAAGAGGTACAAGAATTCGCCGTAGCCTTCTTTTGCCATGTCTGCTTTGGGAATAAACCGAAGCGCTGCGGAATTGATACAATAGCGCAAATGATTCGGCGCCGGCCCGTCGTCAAATAAATGGCCTAAATGAGAGCTGCCGAACTTGCTGAGTACTTCAATCCTTTCCATGCCCAGAGAGTTGTCAACCTTCTTTGCCAGGTATCGCGGGTCTATCGGCCTGGTAAAGCTGGGCCAGCCGGTGCCGGAATTAAATTTATCGGTAGAGCTGAACAGTGGCTCGCCGGATACTATATCAACGTAAATACCTTCTTTAAGATTGTTCCAGTACTCATTTTCAAACGGTGCTTCCGTAGCTCCGTTTTGAGTTACGTTATACTGAAGCGGTGTTAGTTCCTTTTTCAATTCATCCTCCGCCGGTTTTCTATATCTGTCAATTCCAATATCGCCCCATACGCCCATAATAAACTCATCTCTGCCCGAAGATTTCCTGTAGTTGTAGTATCTCTCAGGGTTCTTTTTATAAAAATGCTGATGATAATCCTCGGCGGCATAGAAGGTTGTAAGCTTCTTTATCTTTGTTACAATAGGCTTCTTGAATATGCCCGATCTTTCAAGAAGATTCTTCGAGTTTTCGGCAACTTCTCTCTGCGTTTCATTCTTATAGAAAATTGCCGATTCGTATTGAGAGCCTCTATCGTAAAACGAGCCGCCGGGATCGGTCGGATCAAATTGCTTCCAGTAAACATCCAGCAGCTCGGCGTAGCTTATTACCGCGGGATCGAAGATTACCCTTACAGCCTCTACGTAACCAGTAGTGCCGGTTTCTACTTCCTGGTAAGTGGGATTTTTCATAGTGCCTCCTGCGTAGCCGGAAATAACATCCTTAACTCCGTCCAGCTTTTCGAAAGGTGCATCCATACACCAGAAGCATCCGCCCGCAAACGTGGCTGTCTCCGTATTGCCGCCGTACTGCCGCAAAACATTCCCGGCATTTACCTTCGAGTTTTGATTCATGCAGCCGGAGGCAAACATTAAGCCGAATAAAAGGGAAATTATTGTCGATTTCATTTCTACTCCGTGTCTTTATTGTACTGTGCAAACCTAAATATCAAGTGTTACGAAAGAATCACAAAACGATTTTTAATATATCAATTCGGCATTATACGCTATTGTGATTTAAAGATGTGCAGGGTCTAAATAATATTTTTACGCCGCTGTAATAAATCCCGGTTAGGATGCTCTAAAGTAATACAGATAAAAATTATTTTATTATGTTAGATGCGCCCGGATGGCTTAATAAACAAATTACAAGGTTTATTGCAGAATGACCTCATCAGAAAAAGAAAAAATTTTTACCGGAGTCTTTAAGGAAAATAAAGATAGGATATTCAGGCTTTGCTATACTTCCCTTAACAACAAGGATGAAGTGGACGACCTGTTCCAGGAAGTTATGATAAACGTGTGGCGCAGTCTGGAGAGCTTCAGGAACGAATCGAAAATAAGCACATGGATTTACCGGATAACCGTAAATACCGCGCTCCTTTTCAACAGGCGCTTCAAGACCAAGCTAAACAGGTTTGCAAACCTGGAGCCGAATGAGCTGGATGAGAATCATCACTATGAAGATTCGTTCCAAAAAAATTTAGATGAGGAATTGAAAAGCCTTCACAACGCAATTGCCAAGCTTAATAAGCAGGACAGGCTTATTATCGGTTTATTCCTAGAGGATATGAGCTATGAAGAAATTTCGGAAATTGTCGGCATAAGTACGAATTATGTAGGAGTAAAAATAAACAGGATAAAAACGGTGCTGGCCAAAACAATGGAGGGATTGAAATGAAAGAATTTGATGCTCTTAAAAAGAATTGGCAGACCCAGAAACCGGCCGGTGGTATGAAACTTAATGCGGATGAAATAATAAGCGATTCATTGTCCAGGCTGCGTAAGTTCGAGAAAAGAATATTTAGAATTAACATGGTAAAAACAGCAGGGATTGTCTTGGCTTCTGCTCTCATCATCTGGTCGATGCTTTTTGTTACCCCCGTCTCGGCTGTTAAAATTGCCGGAGTGGCGTGGCTGTTAATCTCAATAGCCGTTTTCTGGACAAAATATTTGATGATTCAATTGAGAACCGGTAAGCTTAATGTTAAGGAGAAAAGCCTAGACTTTATAGACGACGTCCTGAAAAATTTTTCCGGGCAGAGAGGGCTATTCAGAAAAGATTTCAAATTTTTCGGCGCGGCTTTAATAACCGGAATAAACATTCTCTACCTGGATTTGCTGAACGACATGCCGCCGCTTGAAAGATTAAGCTTCCACGTGCTGGTAAGTGCCGTACTAACTGCGGCATTATACGCCGGTATTAAATTCAGGATGCGGAGATTTAAAAACGAAAACGAGCCGCTTGAAAACGAATTAATTAAAATGAAAGAAGACCTGGAGGAATCAAAATGAATATAAGCTATAACAAGCTCACGTTGATTACAATCGTTTCGTTCAGTTTTATTTTTATTTTTTGCGGGGTGCTTCCTGTTTTTTCATCGCCCGGCTTTTCACTCTACGATTTTTCGCAGGGAATGCTCGACGGGCTATGCGGCGTAGCCGCGGTTGTCTGGCTGATAGATTTATTTTCAAACTTTGTTAAGCCGGGTAGGATAACCGCCCTTGAGAACAATAAGAGTAAAATACTATTGGATTTATCGATATCTTTATTCCTTATCGGTATCATATTAAGCTCCGGAATTCCCGGCGGCACCGTAGTATCCCTTTTAGGATTTGTTATCCTGTGTGTCTCCGTCGTGCTGAATTTAATTTATCTCGGTACGATAAGACGTAAAAAAGTTTGCAGCGATGCAGCAGTTAAATAATGAAAGTTTCTCCACTTCGGAAGAGAAAGACTTCATATCAATTATGTCTTTACATATTTCATTCTGACATTTCTATTAATGTTAAGTTATTATCTCTAATGAGCGAGGCTGACCATAAAGTAATATTTTCTTAATAAATAGAACACTGATGACGCAGATTCAACGGATTTTAAAATTGAAAATTACTTTTTGGTCAGTCTCGGGCAGGGGGATGAGTTCCAATATTTGAAACAGTTTTTACACAGGCTCGATCACTTCGTGAGAGCGACTTAGTGAAAAAAAAAGATCACAATGTAACACCAAGTATCACGAAAGTTTCACAAAGAAGTTTTTAACCGGCTAAGAGCATATTTGGTTTAATTCTAGAAATATAGCCCTTCAAAAATCAAAATTGAAAAATAATTGGAATAATATACATAAACTAAAAGCTGAACCTCATTATAATTTTTTAATAGCATCATCATTTTATTTTTAATTATTTCTCTGCCGCTCTTATTAAGCTGCGCGCATATAGAACACATTGCCAATTCCGGTGAAGATTTGCATTCGAACGGAAAAGGAATTTGATTACTGGTTAAATTAAATGTCTTAACAATTAGTTTTTTAGACGGATTGATTTTTCCTTCTTCAAGCCTGGAATAGTACTCGCGGCTTATATTCAGCTTATCTGCTATTTGAAAAGTAAAAATAATTATGAGGTGAGATAATGAAAAAAATATTATTCTTTCTATTATTTATTTCAATTAATGTTTTAAAAGCACAGGAAAACAAGCCTTTTTCCAATTTTGATATCGGTTTTTACGGAGGTATTAATTTTTATAATACAAACAACGTTAGAGGCGATTTTCTTGTAGAAATTAAAACGAATCTCATACCTTCACTTAAACTGAAAGCTTCTACCGGTTATTTTAGGACAACCCAGCCATACTCTTACACTGTAAGAAAATACTCTGCAAATACTTTTATTGATAGTCTTCCAAGATTCTTTGCAAATAAATATAATGTTGTAAGTAAAAATTATGATATTTTCCCGCTTACATTAGGTATTCAATATAATTTTTTTCAAAGTATCTTCTCACCATATATTTCGATAGATGCAGCTTATAACTTTATCAATACATCCATAGAGACTTCGCCGCCCGAAGTCTGGTCTTATAATTCTATAGATGAGATACCTGCCGAATTTAAGGAAAATCAAAAAAATGAAAGGCTTCCGGACAATTCGTATGGAATAATATTAGGAGCCGGTACATCATATCATATTAGTTCAAAATTGAATCTTGATATTAGATACTTGTTCAAATACGATAGTAAGATTATTAACACGCATCATTTTATTGTTGGAATTTGTTTTTAAAGGAGACGGATATGAATTTAGTAAATAAATTTATTTGTCTTTTGTTTTATTGGCTGTTAGTGACAGAAGTTTTTAGGGCATATTTATGCCAAAATTATTCGATCAAAAAATAAGTTTGAGATTTTTACAATTTAGTTTATAGAAAGGATGGAAAGGAAATGAAACGAACACATGTCATTATTTTCATATCCAGTTTTTTGTTAATTGTTTTAAACGTTAACGCCCAATGGCATAATATAAAGATAGAAACTAATGCTGAGTTAACAGATATATATTTTCTTAATGACACTTTAGGTTATTGTATAGGTGATAGTAGTATCCTTTTTATTTCGAAAAATAGCGGGAAGTCATGGGAGCAGTATAAATTAGATGACAAACCTAATAGGCTAAATGAAATTGCATTTATTAATGGAATTGGATTTATAGTTGGGACTGGTGTTATTTACAGAAGCACTGACAAAGGATTAAGTTGGAAGAATGTATACTTCGATTCGGAAAAAATTTTTAACGGCCTGAGTTTTAACCAACAAAATAAAATTTGGTTATATGCCGGTGTTAATAATTCTGATAGTAGAGGTTTGTTGTATGAATCTACGGATGTAGGATTAACCTGGAATGTAAAACTGGATACTAAAGACGATCCGGAATTTAAGGGGCAAAGGATACAAGCAGCTAAAATAATAAATGATTCAACTATGTTAATTTTATGTTCTGGTTCTATTGACCCAATGGGTCCGACTGCAATTTATAAAACAACAGACAATGGTGTTACCTGGAACTATTATAGTGAGAACATAAATTACGTTTGGGGTGTATCAAGTATAAATCCAGATACTTTATTGGCGTGGGGTGTAGGATTAGCACTGACAACTAATGCAGGGAAAATATGGAGCTATAATGATTTTAAATTAATAAAAAAGGATGGAACTTTTGAAAAGCTAAATGTTGAAGTAGTACTAGATTTAAATATTTCCAATAATTTAACATTTTGTTTTCTTGCGGCCAAAGACAGTTTGTACTCAATATACACGAATAAAGTTAATGATATTTTGAGTTGGGAAAAAATAGATATAGATATTCCTATTAAAACCAGGCTCACATCAATATTTTTGATAGATAAAGGAAATATATGGTGCGCAGGAATAAGTGGAACAATAATTACCAATAGTGATATTTTTACTGGCATAAATGATAATTCCAGGTTGATAACTAATACTGAATTTAAACTTTTGGGTAATTATCCTAATCCGTTTAACCCAAGTACAAATATAGTTTATCAAGTTTATAACCCGACATATTTAACTTTGACTTTATATGATTTAACAGGTAAGCAGATAATTCTGTTCAAAAATAAGTTTCACTCTAATGGAACCTATCATTCTATTTTTAATTTCGATAAATTAAATCTATCCAGCGGAGTCTATTTTTATTCTATTTCCGACTTAACAAATATTTATTTCAAAAAGTTTTTATTTATAAAATAAATTTTTCAAATAAATTATGGAGGTAACTATGAACTTCAGAATATTCTCTATACTGTTATTACTATTAATGTATTTTTTAGCAGTAAAAGTACCAAGTCAAACTAAAATGAGTTTGCTTGAGTTATGCAATGAAAGCGATGAAGTAATTATCGCTACAATAAATAATATTGAATCAACATATAATTATTCGAACGGAAGGATTATTTCAACAATTTCTCTAGTAATAGATGAATATTTAAAATCAAATTATTTAAGTAATATTAGGGAATTCCAGATGATTTACCCCGGGGGTAAATATAGAGATATAATTCAAATTATTCCCGATGCGCCTCATTTTAATCTATATGAGAAAGCAATATTTTTTCGGTGGGACGGAAAAGACAGCAAAGGAGTTGATGTAGTTCCGGGCATTTATTTTTATAATGTAGCTTTTCAAAACAATATCAATATAAGCGGAAAATTTCTACGTATAAGATAAAGGAGAATATAATGAAAACTAATTTAGGCTTAAAGACTTTTTGCTTTGTTGTAATTTTTCAAGCATATTATTTGCGCAAAATCCTCAAATGGATTTTCCGCTTCATGTTGGCGATAGGTGGTTGTATACTGTAACGCCTCAAAGCATATTTGAAAGCCGCGTTGTCTGTGATACCATAATGCAAAACGGTTTAAATTATTCGATGGTTGAAGGAAAATGCTTTAGCGGCCTTTTTAGAAATGACGGTACAAAAACATTTTCTTATGATACCGTTAGGTGTACGGAATTTTTGGCATACGATTTTTCTTCAAAGTTTCTTTATTACCGTACTACAAAGGGAAGACCGCCATGTTATACGAAATTAAATCCGGATATTCAGTGTAAGAATTACTTTTGTTATATCGATGTATAATTTGAAAAGTTAATACTAAAAATACGTAGAGGTGCAAAATGAAAAATTTGATTTGGGCAATTCTGATTATTTTTTGTATAAACAAAATTTCAGCGCAACAATCTTTGTATAAAAGTCCTTCGCCGGATTCTGCAAGACTGTTACTTTACAATAGTCTAAATCCACGTGCGGTTAAGAACAAAAATAAAGACATAATATGTGTCGCTACGGAGTGGAGTACGCAGTTTCCGTTAGTTGCTGAAAGAATTGACAGCAGTGGAAATCTTTTGTGGAATAATGTTTATATTGCTCCTCCTCTAAATGATCTCGATGAAAATGGAGATGCAGTTATTTTGCCTCGTCCCGACGGGGGTGCTTATTTTATTTTTGAATACTGGGAATTCAAGAGCGTTCTGGATACACCCGAATTTATAATGTATTTCGCAAGTTACCCGCATATACAATATATTGATGCGGAAGGAAATCCCCAATGGGGATCGGTTGGAATACGTTTGTCCGATATAAATGTTGATTTTCAAGGCGGTGCTGATATAATGAATGCATATTATGCCCCAGATAGAGATATTATAATTTACTGGAATTGGTATAATGACCACCATACAGCCGGGGTAAAAAATGAGTTTGGAACATATGTACAAAAGATAGCCCCAACCAACGGCGAATTAAAATTCGGTGAAAGCGGGCGGAAACTTTTTGATTTTCGAGCTTCCCCGTTAATACAAGGCCAAAATTGTAATGTCTATATATTCCAAGACAGATATGCTTTTCAAAATGGAGGTGATTCCGTTGCTTGTTTTAACAACTCAGTGGAAAAGCTCTGGCAGTTGCCTTTGCTTACCGGAATAAATAGCATGGATTATCTAATCGGTACTAATGAATTTGGGGAATTTCTAATTATTTACGGAACTAACAATGATATACGGGCAAGTCTTTACGATGAAAATGGTTCACCTATATGGATTGGTAAAATACTTAGTTCATCAGTAAAAAGGATTTTAGGGGGGAAGTTGTATAATTGGATAATAAATAGCTGGGTGTTTAAAATGGGACAAATAGGCAGCTCCGTATATTGTGTTAATAGAGAAGGTAAGATGCCATGGGGAGAATCGGGGGCTTCTATTGCCGATAGGATTCTTGCTGCTGTGCCCATTGACGAAGAATCGGTTCTGGTTGCATTTGAGAAAAAAAATGAAAGCGGAAAATTTGCCTACGACCTGTATCTGCAGAAATTAAATAAAAACGGGGAAGCCGTCTGGCAAAGTGAAGGCATAAAGGTTTTCGAATATGTCAGTACCAATTGCATAATTCTTCCGGATAATAACGGAGGCGCATATTTAATATTTGATGCTGTTGCACAATATGAACCTGCATATAAACCAAGAGGTACATACTTTCAAAAAGTAGATAAGGATGGAAATCTTGGTATTGTTACTTCCATAAAAAATGAAGAAGGGAATATACCGGCTGAATTTAAGCTATTACAAAATTATCCTAATCCATTTAATCCGGAAACAAATATAAATTATTCAATACCGGAGGAAACAAATGTAACAATAAAGCTATACGATGTAATAGGTAGAGAAGTAAAAGTATTAGTAAACGAAAGAAAACAGCCCGGGAAGTATACCATAAAATTTAAAGGAGGTGAAATATGTTCGGGTGTATATTTCTACAGGCTTACAACAAGCAGCGGATACACTGCGGTAAAAAAACTAGTCATATTAAAATAAAAATGGGAGTAATATATGAAGCAAATTCTGTTCTACTTGTTCATCTGTTTTTTCTGCTCACTATCAGCAGAAGCGCAAGCGACAAATATCTTAAAATATTTTTATTTGTGTCAATAAAGCCTTTGGCAAAATCGGTTTAGAAAACTAACTTAATTAAGAGGTTAATATAAATGAAAAGACTAAATATATTATTTCCTTTAGCCGTATTTATAATTACTAATACACTATGTTTTTCTCAAACAACAAATACAGACACAACAAAAGCAAAGCCAACCCAATTCCGGCGCGGAGTTGAGATAAGCAATAACTATCAAAGTTATGAACAAAAATATGCCGGTAAGAATTTATCTGAAGAAAAGAGAAGGATGTATCCGCTTGGATATTCCGGAAGAAAATTGACAAATAAACTGTCAAAGATAACGACAACTACCGGAACATGGGCTGAACTAAATCCCAAAGTGCCGAGAGTGGATTATCTCGGAATACATTTCATTAATCCAGACACCGGCTGGGCATGCGGGGATTTGGGAACAATAATAAAAACAACAGACGGCGGTAAGAAATGGACAGTGGAGGAAACCAACACACCCACACCGGTATTGAAGGTAAACAGCTTCAATGGTAAAATAGTAATAGCCGCCGGATATAATGGATTGATACTAAGGTCTACCAACGGCGGAGAAAGTTGGACAGAAGTAACCAGCGGAGTAACGGGAGACTTATGGGGACTGCAAATGTTAAATGATACTTTGGGCTGGTCATGCGGCAACCGTAATTCGTTAATAAAAACAACAGACGGAGGAGAAAGCTGGCAGAAAGTACTAACACCGGGCTATACATCCGATTATTGGTGGATAGATTTTCTGCCTGCCCCTTCGTGGAATAAGGATTACGGTTTTATAGCGGCAAACGGAAAGGTATTAAGAACTACAGACGGAGGAACCGACTGGGATATAATACAGGCGGGAGACAGCTATCCTTTGTTTAGCATAAATGTAATAGACAGTCTTCACATAGCGGCGGCAGGCTACGGCGGAACAAGCTACCGTGGAAAAAATATATACAGCAGCGACGGAGGTAATACCTGGATAACCGGAGGTTTAACCACCTTTGACCCGATTAACTGTATAAAATATGTAAACCCCGATACCGGATATATAGCAATGAGTGAAGTAGGAATATGGAAGACAACAAACAGAGGTGCAGACTGGAAGATAATAACTGGAGTAATAAATAATATTGGAGAATATGAGCTGCAATTGTTTCCAAAAGAACAAACCGGTTACTCAGCAGGAAGCGGGTTAAAGATATCCAAGACGGAGAGAGGTTTGGATAGCTGGTACAAACTGGTATTAAATGAGAGCTTTGCAGATGTTTATTTTACTAGCAAGGAAATAGGATACATAGCAAGCAGTTCTGTTTATAAAACTACCGATAGCGGAAACAATTGGTTTATGTTATCAAGTTTTCCGACAAATGTATTTATATCTTCATTAAACAGGATAACCTTTATCGATAGTGTAACGGGATTTGCCGGAGGACCTCCTTGTCGAATAGTGAAGACAGCGGATGCAGGTAACAGTTGGTACGTTACTAACGTATTTGGACTTGCCGATACAATAGGAAGCATAAATAAGATTTTCTTTATTAACCATACAACAGGATGGGCGGTTACAAGCAGAGGGGGAATAATAAAAACAACTGATAGCGGGGAGAATTGGTTTGCACAATTAAATGCAGGAATTTCCATTATTTTTAATAGTATTTATTTCGTTGATTCTTTGTATGGTTGGACAACAAATGGAAATTCCAGACCTTATAAGACAACAGATGGGGGGAAGAACTGGATAGAACAATCTGATTTGGATATTTGGGAAAGCAAAGATGTTTATTTCTTAAATATAGATACTGGTTGGTTGATAGATGACTTTAACCTTAATCTATATAAAACTACAAATTCAGGTCTTGATTGGTCCATTCAATTAAATTCCAAATATATAATTAAAACATTCGGATGGCTCTCAAAATCTCATGGATTAATTATTGGTGATGGAATATATGAAACGGTTGATACCGGCAATACATGGAATGAAATTCTTGATTTAAGAAATATAGGGTTGAGAAAACTTCAAAGTCCGTCGCCTTATGCAGCTTATTCTATCGGGAAGGTTGGTTTAATATATAAATATACAGATACGACAATAACTCCGGTAGAGCTAGTAAGTTTTAATGGGAAATATAATGGTAGCAAGGTGGAGTTAACCTGGGAAACTGCTACTGAGATAAATAATTACGGATTTGACATTCAAAGAAGGAAAACCGGCTGGCTGGCCGGAGAAGGGATAACGCAGACAGAATGGGAAAAGATTGGCTTTGTTAAAGGAAACGGGACGACGACAAAACAAAATTCTTACTTATTTATTGATAATAACGTAGAGACTTGTAAGTACTATTACCGTTTGAAACAAATTGATTATGACGGTTCATTTGAATATTCAAATGAAATTGAAGTTGACATAAATTTTCCTTCAGAATTTTCATTATCACAAAACTTTCCTAATCCATTTAATCCGGAAACAAATATAAATTATTCAATACCGGAGGAGACAAATGTAACAATAAAGCTATACGATGTAATAGGTAGAGAAGTAAAAGTATTAGTAAACGAAAGAAAACAGCCCGGGAAGTATACCATAAAATTTAAAGGAGGTGAAATAAGTTCGGGTGTATATTTCTACAGGCTTACAACAAGCAGCGGATACACTGCTGTTAAAAAACTAATCATCTTAAAATAAAAATGTGAGTAACGTATGAAACAAATTCTGTTCTTCTTGTTTATCTGTTTTCTTTGCTTACTAACAGCAAAAGCCCAAACCAATGCGAACATACCGGGTCCAGAAAATGTTCTCGTTGTTTACAATTCTCAAATAGATAGCTCAGGAATAATTGCAAATTATTACAAAAACGTAAGAGGAATACCCTCATTAAATATAATGCACTTAGATAATTTAACTGATGCTAATATAACTATTGATGGAGTTACACACACAGTAGGTTTAAGGCAGGGAGCGGATAACAATAAGAATAGTTATAATAATGTTTGCGGTTAAATTAGATTTTTGTTAAACTCAATTACATAAATAAAAGGGTTGTAATATGAAAATATTATTTATTTATCTCCTAATTCTTTTATTGAGTTGTTCACTTTATTCACAAGTACCTGAGTGGGAATTTTTAGGTCTCAAGGATACAGTAATTTCGGATATAGCATTCGATGATAGTGGAAATATCTATATTGTAACAGAACTTGTTTCCCAACCGCCCGTGTATAAATCAACCGATAATGGAAAAAGCTGGGAACCTAAAAGTAATGGTATAGACAAATGGGATGGTACATCAATAGACATTGATTCTAAAGGCAACATTTATTTAACTGCGTTTGGCGGTGTTTTTAAATCAACCAACGGGGGTGATAATTGGTTTAGAATAGCCCAGGAGTTGACAAATCTTGAATTCTATCTTGTTAAGGTAATACCAAATGATTATATTTTTGTAAGCAATTTCGATGGAATTTTTCGTTCTACCGACTATGGACTAACGTGGGATTCAACCGATTATACCTATTGGGGTGCAACGGAAATAGGGATTAACACAAGAGGAGTTATGTTCGTTGGTAATTTTACTGCTTCATGGTTTTCAATATTTCGGTCTACAAATTTTGGAAAGAATTGGATTTTTTCAAGCAGACTTCCGGGAAATGAACTCCTTTTTTCCAAAAACGGGGATGTTTTTGCAGGCGTTGGAGACAATCCGCTTTTTTATTCCGATATATATAAGTCAACAGACAATGGACTTACCTGGAATCCTACTAATGTATTTAGTCAGACAAATCAAAATTTTCATGATTTAGAATTAGATAAGAATAATGATTTTTATGCGATTGTTAGTGGAGATTATAAAGGAGTTTATTTTTCTGCTGACACAGGCAAATCATGGGTATATTATGGCTTATCTGATTATGCCAGCAGTCTGCATTGTCTTGCTGTTGATTCTAGCGGATACGTTTATGTTGGAACTCGCGGAGATGGACTATTTCGGACTGCAGGACGTACTACGCCGGTTGAATTAATTTTTTTTACTTCGGAAATTGAAAATGATAAAGTAAAATTAACATGGATTACATCAACCGAAAAAAATAATTATGGGTTTGAGATTGAAAGAAAAGAAAGCAACAAAGACTGGAAAACTGTTGGTTTTGTTAAGGGGAAAGGGACATCTACTGAAAAACATATTTATAAATATAAAGATGAAAATCTAAAGTCCGGTGAATATTTTTATCGTTTAAAGCAAATTGATTTTAATGGCACATTTGAATATAGTTCAGAATTAAAAGCCACTATAAAAAATCAGTACAATTTTAATTTAGAACAAAATTATCCAAATCCTTTTAACCCGGGTACAATAATTAAATTTACAACTTCACAGAGAGCTTTTGTTAAGCTCATAATATATAATTCTTTAGGCCAAAAAATAAAAACATTGATAAATTCCTATTTGTCTGAAGGGAATCATTCAGTTGAATTTAACTTTGAAGATGCAGAGTTACCCCTGAGTTCAGGTATTTATTTTTACCGACTTGAGACTAATGGTTATGCTGAATCTAAAAAGATGGTACTTTTAAGATAATTCTTAATTTTTAACTAAAAGAAAGGGATACCATGAAACATTTTGTCTTACTGTTACATCAACCTTAGATACCACCCATATATTATCTATGATCCGTGGGCCCAGGGCCGTTCTTTAGCAGCAAATACAACTGATTTATCCTCATCTATTTCTGCCACAGACATAAATTCTCAGCTTATTTATTCCGGGATTATGCTTGAGAATGAAGGTAAAATTGACGGTGCAATTTCCTTTTATAAAAATTTAATAAGTAATGATAAACTGGTTAATTTTGCAATCACACAGCTTGCCTATATCAAAAACAAATATTCAAAAAATGAAATACTGAATTATCTGCAAGGCTTGTCCGCAAAATCAAAATATTCTTTGTTTGCAGCAAAGCTCGTTGCCGACATGTATTTACAAAACAGCCGCTTTAATGAAGCAATAAACTTGTATTATAAGATTATTAAGAACTATCCGGATAATCGTCAAGCGGTAAATTCCAGATTTGCAGAATTATTTGCATACTTAAATATAAAAAAGGATAATTTAATAGCCGGACAGCTTCTATCAGTAATAAAATCGCTTAATTTAAAAGATGACGAATATTTAATTAGTATAGCCTTAGTAGAACATTTATTAAACGGTTCAAATGAAATTAGCTTGAAAAATAATATTGCAAAACAGGGTATCAATAAAGAAGCAGAAAAAGATGAAGTGATAAATACTCCGAAAGAATATTCCTTGCTGGGCAATTACCCCAACCCGTTTAATCCTACAACAAATATTGTTTACAATCTGCCGCGAAGTTCACTGGTTGAAATAACTATTTATAATATACTAGGCAATAAAGTTAGGAGTTTCAATATTCCGTCTCAATCTGCTGGCATACAGCAATTAACCTGGGATGGTAAAGATTTAAACAGTAATCATGTTTCCAGCGGTACGTACCTATATCATTTTAAGGCTAAATCACTCGAAGGGGAAAGTGAAGTATTTGAGAAATCCGGGAAATTATTAATTCTAAAATAGAGCTGTTATGAAAAAATATTTTGACTGGGGTTATATATTAATCCCGGCAATGTTATTCTTATTTTCACTCAACTTATTTGCTGAAAATCCCGGCACTGCTATTATTAAAATAAAAAATCGAATCAGATTGATTAAATCGGCGTCAAGTAAATTTAAAATTGATTATAAAGCTTTATGTGCAGTTATCTACACCGAGAGAACGCTGAATTATAACTGGGAAGATAAAGCCCTGGATAATGTATTGGCCGAGGTCGGACTAAATAGTTCAATTGGATTTTGCCAGGTTAAGATAAAGACCGCATACTGGATAGAAAATCAATTGAACTATACACAAAGTAAATTTTATTGCGGAGAAAAATACAAACATATATTGTGTGTTAGTAATTCGCCGGAAGAAATTATTAGAAAGCTGAATAATGATTCGCTAAATATTTTATATGCCGCAGCATATATAAAGATAATGACAAACCAATGGGAAAAAGCTGGTTGCGCAATAGATAAAAAGCCGGATATAATAGGAACATTGTATTCTACGGGCTTATTTAATATAGACGGAGCAGAAAGGAAGCCAAACCGGAATCCGTCGCCAAACGAGTTTGGCAAAAAGGTAAAAATGTCGTTTGGTCTATTTAAGTAAAATTAACCTGATAATTTTCAAGATTCGAACGCAATTATCATAACTAAAAACAAACAAGAAAGTGGAGGTCCGTCATGGCTCAGAACAAAGTAAGCGCAGTGTTGGAACAGGCCGTTGTAGACGGACCATTAAACGAAGCGGACGCCCAGTCGGCAAAGCTTCCGTTCCTTATATCCTTAACCGATAAGGAAAGGGAATCCCTTCCGCGCTTCGGCGCATACAGCATAACATTCTTTTACCCGCAGGGGAAATTTTATAATACCAGAGTATTTTACGTCCCCGCCGAAGAAATTTCCTTCAAATACAAATGATTCCCTTATTCCCTCGGCCAGCTTAGCTAAAATCTTCTTAGTAAACCAATACCCGTCAAAAGATTATAATATATAAGTTCTCTCTGCTTTAAAAGATTTATTAAAAGTCTTTGCGTCTTAGCGTCTTGGCGGTGAAAAAAGATTTACCGCAAAGCCGCAAAGAGTAAAATATTACAAAAACAGTTATATCGGCACAAGCAGCAAATAACGAAGAACATAAATGCTCTTTTTATATTTAAAAAAATATTTCACTATTTTAGCACAAAAAATTTTTTTGCACGGATAATAATTTCCAATTTAAATAACTTCAAAAGGAATTAGATGGTACAGCGCTGCGCATGGACGACGAACGATCCGCTTTATTTAGACTACCACGATAAAGAATGGGGAACGCCTGTTCACGACGACAGGATATTATTTGAGTTTTTAATTCTAGAGGGCGCGCAGGCAGGCTTAAGCTGGATTACGATATTAAAGAAAAGAGAAAATTTCAGGCTGGCTTTTGATAACTTTGACCCTGTAATAATTGCTGCTTATAATAAAACAAAAATTGATAAGCTGATGAAAAATGAGGGAATAATTAGAAATAGATTAAAGATTTATGCAGCAGTAATAAATGCACAGGCCTTCTTAAAGGTACAAAAGGAATTCGGCAGCTTCGATAAATATATCTGGCAGTTTACCGGCGGCGCAGTTAAACAAAATAACTGGGAAAGCATAAAGGGAGTGCCTTCCTTTACAAAAGAATCGGACTTGATGAGCAAGGATTTGAAAAAGCGCGGATTCAAGTTTGTCGGCTCTACTATCTGCTATGCGTTTATGCAGGCAGTAGGTATGGTTAACGACCATACTGTTGACTGCTACCGGCATACGGAATTACTCTAAGCGCACATCTTGTCATAATCATTTAATAGTTTTAATTTATATAGCGGACATTAAATACTTGTAACGCAGTAAATGTTAAACGAAAGACAAAAGACGGAGTAAGAGAGTCTTTACGCTATTCCGGTGTAGCTATGTTTTTCGTTTTCCGTTTTTACGTTTCTTTATTAAAATAACGTAACTAAAGATTACATTAATTCATATTGTTGTATCTTTGCATGGCAAATTAATTATATGAGGAAGACATGATTAGCAAAGAATTACTCGACATATTATGCTGCCCGGAAACAAAGGCCGATCTTATTTTAGACGGCAATACACTGGTATCGGTTGATAAGAACACACGCCGCCGCTATAGGATAGAAGACGACATCCCGATTATGCTGATTGAGGATTCCGAGCAGCTGGGCATAGAAGAATGGAAATCGATTATGGAGAAGCACGGCAGAAAGGTTGAATAGTTCTGTAAAGCATGGATCCGATTAATATAATAGTAGGTATAAATATTATTGCTACCTTCGGCGCAAATTTAGGAGGCGCGCGCAAGGGCTTTAAGGCTGCAGTTATAGCACCTAAAGAAAAGCCCAAAACATACCTTCAGTCCCTGCCGGTTGTATTATCCACATTAACACTGCTTGCTCTTATCGCGGGCGTGTTCCGGGCAGGTACTTTGCCTTATACCGACGCATTATATGCAGTGCGGCTGTGGGGGCTGGCTGTCTATCTTGTTTTTTCATGGGTTCAGATATGGGCTTTTAAAACTCTGGGAGAAAGCTATTCCCAGGATGTTATGATCCTTCGGAACCACAGGCTTATAACCAAAGGTCCGTTCTGTTTAATAAGGCACCCGCAGTATCTTTCGCAAATTTTAGTGGACCTTGGCGGCGGCGTTGCAACTCTAAGCTATATTGTTGTTCCGCTGGCTTTAATTGAAATACCCCTGCTTATCCTAAGGGCACTGCTGGAAGAAAAGCTTCTCGAGAAAAATTTTAAAGACGCATTCTCCGCCTATAAAAAGAAGAGCGGATTTATGTTTCCTTTTATGGTATATATAAT
>JAKAJV010000102.1 GCA_021813585.1 Bacteroidota bacterium
GGATTCCCACTTTCGTGGGAATGACAATGCGGACATCAAAATGTATTCCTGCGTAACATGAGTTAAATAATTTACAAAAGATGCGATTTTAATTTCCCTTGGCTTTTAAAACAAAAAACCCGCTTTTAACGGCGGGTTTAAGAAGTGATTGATAATCTATTAGTTAATATTGATAATTCTCGGTTTGAATTTATCGTTCTTCGGCAAATTAACAATCAACTGACCGTTTTCATACTTTGCATCAATCTTATTTACATCAATACTGTCTGCTATTTTGAATTTCCTATAATAGTTCGCCGTTACATTTTCATTCAGAATAACTTTTTTATTTAATGCCGAATCGAAATTTACTTTACCGAAGATGGCGATAGTCTTTTCATCAAGCTTTACATGAACATCATCTTTATCTACGCCGGGCATATTAGCCACAAGAATATATTCGTTATCGGTTTCATAAATATCTGCCGGAGGCATTACACTTCTTTCCGTTTCTACCAGACTTTGCCATGAACTTTGTTCTTTTACTTCTGCTGTTGTGTTTTCGTTATATTCTGTCATTTTATCGCTCCTAATTAATTTAATTCAGAAAAATAATTATTTCTTGTCGTCGTCAACCACTTCGTACGATGCATCCTGTACATCTTTATCGTCGCCTTTCGGTTTTTCACCTGTTGCCTGCTGCTGGCTGCCCTGCGCGCCCGCACCGCCGCCCGGCTGTTGACCGGCGTTTGCCTGGGAATAAAGCTGGGATGCCAGTTCATTCCATACCTTGCTTAACGATTCGGTGGCTGCTTTAATCTGATCGGTATTATTTGCGGCTATTGCATCTTCTACCTTCTTAATCTCCGACTCAAGCTTTGACTTTGCATCCGGTGAAATTTTATCCTTCAACTCTTCGATTTGCTTTTTAGTCTGAAAGACCAGGCTGTCTGCCTGATTTTTAACTTCCACGGCTTCCTTCTTTTTCTTATCATCGGCAGCATGTTCTTTAGCATCGCTTTTCATTTTGTCAATTTCATCCGAAGATAAACCGCTTGACGAAGTAATTCTTATGCTTTGCTCTTTATTTGTAGCTTTATCCTTAGCCGATACGTGCATAATTCCGTTAGCATCGATATCGAAAGTAACTTCAATCTGCGGAACTCCTCTCGGTGCAGGCGGAATCCCGTCCAGATGGAATCTGCCTAGAGTCCTGTTATCCGCCGCCATAGGTCTTTCGCCTTGAAGAATATGAATCTCAACCGATGGTTGGCTATCCGAAGCTGTCGAGAATATTTCGCTCTTCTTGGTGGGGATAGTTGTATTCGCGTCAATCAATTTGGTCATAACTCCGCCTAGAGTTTCAATGCCCAGGGATAGCGGAGTAACATCAAGCAGCAGCACGTCCTTTACGTCTCCTGTAAGAACGCCGCCTTGAATGGCAGCACCAACGGCAACTACTTCATCGGGATTAACACCTTTATGAGGCTCCTTGCCGAATAATTTTTTAACAAGTTCCTGAACCATAGGAATTCTGGTAGAACCTCCGACAAGGATAACTTCATCAATTTGAGAAGGTGAAACCCCTGCATCTCTAATTGCTTGTTCGCATGGTATTTTTGTCCTTTGTACAAGGTCGTCAATAAGCTGTTCAAACTTAGCTCTGGACAGGCTTATGTTAAGATGTTTCGGTCCGTCCTGAGTAGCTGTAACAAACGGTAGGTTAACATCGGTAGTTGCAGAAGATGAAAGCTCTATTTTAGCTTTCTCCGCTGCTTCTTTTAACCTCTGCAGCGCCATGGGATCTTTGCGCAGGTCTATTCCTTCCTGTCTCTTAAATTCGTCCGCTAAATAATCTATTATTCTCTGGTCAAAGTCATCGCCGCCCAGGTGCGTATCGCCGTTTGTAGATTTAACTTCAAATACACCTTCGCCCAGCTGCAGAATTGAAATATCGAATGTACCGCCGCCCAAATCGTAAACTGCTACAGTGTGGTCCTTTGTTTTCTTATCCAAGCCGTAAGCCAAAGCAGCAGCCGTAGGTTCATTAATTATTCTTCTTACTTTTAATCCTGCAATCTCACCGGCATCCTTTGTAGCCTGCCGCTGAGAATCGTTAAAATATGCCGGCACCGTAATTACCGCTTCGGATACTTCCTGTCCCAGATATTCTTCCGCTGTCTTCTTCATTTTTTGAAGTATCATTGCGCTTATTTCCGGCGGTGAGTAAACTCTGTCGCTTATTTTAACACGCGCAGAATTGTTGTCGCCGGAGATTACCTCGTATGGAACTTTAGTTTTCTCATCCTGAACTTCGCCTATTAGTCTACCCATAAACCTTTTGATAGAAAAAATCGTGTTCTTAGGATTTGTAATTGCCTGTCGCTTTGCAGGCTGACCAACCAGTCTTTCTCCCGATTTGGTAAAAGCAACAACAGACGGAGTTGTTCTTCCGCCTTCTGAATTCGGTATAACAACCGGGTCGTTCCCTTCCATTACCGCAACACAGGAATTAGTTGTTCCTAAGTCTATTCCAATTATTTTTCCCATTATAAATCACTCCTTAATGAAAATTTAGGCAGGAATACCTCCTGCCCAATGATAAATATATTTTAATTAATTTTAATTTCTTTCTTTGTGTCTACCTTTTCGGCAATAGCTATAGAAATTTTAAGAACGCCGTTTTCGAAAGACGCGTCAACCTTATCAGGATTTATTTCCGCAGGTAAATTAATTTCTTTTGAAAAAGCGCCGAAGGCTCTTTCATTCTTAAAATAATTTACCTTTTCATTTCCCGCATTCAAATTTTTCTTTTCGCCGCTAATTGTTAATACATTATTCTTTAACGATATCTTCAGATCATCTTTGGAAACTCCCGGAATCTCCAGCTCAACAAACAGATGTTCATCATCTAGATAGATGTCTGTCTTAGGCTTGAATGAAAAATCGATATTAAATTTTACATTCGGCAAGTCGTTAACAAAGCTATGTATCTTACTGTTCAATTCCTCAAAATCTTTTACAGGTCCAAATTTTACGAATGTCATTTTTATCTCCTACATTAAATTTTATTTGTTTTATATCCAACAAGCATTATGCCAGAAGATAAGCTCGGTGCTAAGTTGTTACAAGTAATTGAATTAAGGGAAAGATCAAAAAATTGCCGGCATCCTCAATCTGGCAGGCCATAGGACTTTATGTCGCACAGATTAAATATCATGACAATTAATCTGACAGTTTTACGAATTTTAATTATTTTTCGCCCATAAATTTTTGAGGTTATCATTGTTCAGTCTGGAAAATTTTGATATTAAATTAAACACAGAGTACATCGGAAGAAATTTCATCTATAGTGAAGAGATTGACTCTACAAATACTTTCCTGTTAAACAAAGGCAACAAGTTTAATACAGACGGCACCGTGCTGTTGGCAGAAAAACAAAATAAAGGCAAAGGAAGAAAGGACAGAATTTGGTACAGCGCCAAAGGGCAGAACCTTACATTCTCTATCCTTCTGACAAACAAAAAAAGTTTTCAAAAGAATTTTAATCTGATAAATTTTGTGGCGTCGCTGTCGGTTGCAGTCTCCATAGAAAACTTGTACCAGTTAAAAACAGAGCTGAAGTGGCCTAACGATGTCCTTATCAACGGTAAAAAGGTTGCTGGTATATTACTAGAATCCGTCTCGCAAGGGAATAAAATTGAAAGGCTTGTAGTTGGAATAGGCTTAAATGTAAACCAGCAGCTTTTCCAGGGAACCTTTAATATTCCGCCGACTTCATTGAGGCTGGAAACCGGCGAGAATATCGACAGGGAAAGAATTCTGGCAGAGGTGCTGAATAATTTTGAAGAAATTTTCGAAAGGATGTCTGCCGATCCCAAAGCACTGCTTGAAGACTGGAAAACAAGGTGTAGGTTGATTGGTGAGAAAATATCTATCATCGAAGGAGAAAACGTAAAGTACGGAATATTTGATGACCTTGACAGCGACGGATTCCTGCTGCTTAGAACTAAAGGCAAAATAGAAAAAATTCATTTCGGCGATGTGAGCGTACGTTAATGCTTTTAGCCTGCGATATAGGGAACACAAATATTAAAACCGGAATTTTTGAATCCGGCAGTCTTAAGGAATTTAAGATTTTCAGTTCTTACCGGCAGTTTATTGAATATAGCGAAACAATTACTCTACCTAAAATTGCCATCTCATCTGTAGTGCCGCAGATAACTGATAAATTGATTGAGCATTTATCCAAACTGCCGGCCGCCGAATATTTCGTTATTGATAAATCAGTTAAATTCAATTTGAAAATTAAATACAATTCTATTGAAACACTGGGAATAGACAGGATATGCGCGGCTGAAGGTGCGTTTTATTTATTCCGCAACTCTGCAGAATTCGACGGTTATAATTCCGAAACTTTACTTATTTGCGCCGATTTGGGAACTGCCACTACCATAAATTTTGTCCAATTCCCGGGAGAGTTTACCGGCGGCTTAATAGCTCCCGGGGTTGGTATTATGTTCAGTTCGCTTAACAAAAATACCGCTCAGTTGCCTGAGACAGACGAAAGTTATTACAAGAACTTTATCGGGCACGATACAAAATCTTCAATTGCCAGCGGCGTTATTAATTCTACTGCCGGGCTTATCGAAAAGTCAATTAATTATTTACGAGCCAATTCTCAGGTAAAAAAAGTTAAATTGTATATTACCGGCGGGAATGCGGAAAAAGTTATTCCTTATATTAATTTCAACTATGAATTTGTAAAAGGGTTGGTACTTACGGGCATTAAATCCATTCACGATGCAAATTCAAGTCCGTTCCGAAAAATCTGAAAAAGTTCCCAATGCTCTAACCAACCCAATTTACATTTTGCTTTTTCGGATAAGTCTTTGGCGAAAATTTTAAGCAGTTTTTTCCATCGACAAATAAAATTTTAACGGAAGGAATTTCATTGCTTTTAAATCCGAATACTTTACATGCATAGGGATTTTCCTTTTCCCAGGTAATTTTAAAAAAGATGCACTTGCGGCAGTCGATAGACATAAAAATAATGTTTTTATCTATTATCGAAATGATTTAGGAGAAGTTTAGTTTTCCTGACTTGTGCAAATTAGTGCGGCGCAGATTTTGGGCTGCCAAATTAAGCCAAACTAAAAGGAAATTTCCACTTTTTTTGCCACTTTTTCTTACTTGCTCAAGTCAGGGATTCTTCGAATACGCATCCCACAACGCAACTGCATAAGCGCCGGCACCAAAGCCGACCATAGGCACCGCGCCATCATAAAAAGATGTTTTCTTATCATATAATTCTGGAATCAAATTGTAGTTTAGCGCCGCCTGGTCGGTAACCCAGTTGACCAAACGTAGCGCGCCTTTTTGATCGCCGAATCTATGCATTGAAGATGCAACCCGTAAATCCAAAAGGATCCATTCTGCGGTTTCGTACCAGTCACCTTTGTTGATGCGCGAGAAGCCGTGTATTCCGCCCTGGACTCCTAAAATTTTTTGATACTCGTTAAGCTGGGAACGGAAAAAGTTTTTGTTCTTGAATAATCCGAAACCAAAAGCTTCAAAAGTTCCGCCGTCAAAATAATCGTAAGCATTAGAGTCTGCAGCCTCAACATTTCCTTTTATGAATTTATTATTGACAACCAATTCTTTGCGGATTCCGGCGAGTAATCGCATATAAGCTTTATTATATTTTTCAGAATCACCAATTTTCAATTTAGATGAAAGCTCAGCAAAATCTCTTAATCCTGCAGCGCACGCAATTGAAGTGTATGCAAATTGTTTCCCGGGAAGATGACGCTCCCACGGACCGGAATCAATTCTAATTACATTATTCGTGTCGATACAATGAATAATTGGATCTGCAACTTTTGAAGAAAGCAGTTCATAATTTTTTCGGAAGAACGCAGTGTCGCCGCTGCGATGTACATAATCGCAGAGTGCAATTAGAGAAAGACCGAAGCCGTCCAGCTCAATGTTCGGACCATCATCGTTATAATCCGATTCCTCTTTCCCATCGCCAAAATAACGGCAGACAGAAATTTGATACGCTACTCCAACTCCATAATCTTTACCGTCTTTAAAAACAAAATGAACGTAATGACTCGATTCAGTATGAAGCATAAATGAAAGGACGCGTCGAGCCTCATCATATAGACCAAGTCTGCTTAATCCTAAAGTTGAGTAACATCCGTCGCGAACCCAGGCAATATTCCAACCGCCGGGTGGAAGCGAAGCAAGAATTTGTCCGCTTGCCTTTGGAAAAACTTCCTGCGGAGGAACCTGCGCCATTTTCAATACCGAAATGGATTGCTCAAGAAGACTGCGCTGCTTGGATGAAATTCCTTTCGGAAATTTTGCACGCGCAAAAACTTTTTTCATGAATTTAATTTCATCGTTCAATAAATTGCCGTTGTTTGCAATCAATCTCGATTTAGCTTCCGCAACAATTTGATCATCGGTCTGAAGCGAATCGGTATAGCTTAGCAAATAATATTTCTCCGCCTGATCATCCGGTCTTTTAAATTCAACCGAGTCGACCAGTACCTTCGTCTTCTGCAATAAATAATTTAAATAGCACTTATAAACTTTTGATCGCTTACCGCGAACATCGATATAAAAAACTTTATCTTCATTTGTGAATGAAGCAAAGTAATTCACTTCGACGTCAGGATATTTTACTGTGATTACATGCGTGTTGTCTTTATAATATGTCCCTAACGGTTTTGAATTTATTGAAAGTGAAACCATCCTTAAAAACGGATGGACATAATTTGCGGAATAATAAGCTTTAAAAATAAACGGACTAATATTTTCAATGTGCTTGCGCCGGGCATCGTAAACAGCAGCTATCAATCCATTTGTCGTGACAAGCTGGTAAAAAGATTTCTTTGGCCCGCGAGGAGGATTAAATTCTTTTTGATAATCTTTCTCATCATAAATTCCAACCGGGCCATAAACTATTCCACCGGGACCGCCCATGTCAAATACCCGGACAGCGATTACATTTTCCTTCTTTAAAAGTTTAATCGGAATTTTATAAAACCGCATCTTGTCGTAAGCAGTTGCGGCATGCGGCGGAAAAACTCCCATTCCGCCAATGCGAACTCCGTTTAGATATGATTCATCAGCATCATCAATCTTTCCTAAAATTACATAGGCACTATCACCGGTAAATTTTTTGTTTAAAGTGAAATGAACCCGATACCAAGCAATCCCATCGTAGCCGTCAAAGCCTTGATTCTCCCAATAATCCGGAACGTCAATCAGCGCCCATTTTTTGTCATCGAATTTTGGATTTAAATATTCAGGATTGTCTCCCGTTGTAAAATGCCAGCGTTCCGGAAGTAGAATTGTCTGAGCAAAACCAGCAGCGTTAAAAAGAACGAACACACAAACAAGCAGACTCTTAAAACCTTTCATACAACACCCTTTCATTCAAAGACATAAAGTGTTTATCTAAAAAATTATTACTGCGGCAGCTCAGATTTTTTCTGCAAATATAAGCTATACCAACCGGCAAACAACGGCTCGTATGGAAAGGCATAAATTCTTCCGCCGAAGCCGATCAGTCTAATCGTTACGGTATTAAATTGAAAAACCGGAACCGAATCATAAACGTCCTTATTAATTTCCACTCCGTATTTAAGTGCAAGATCAGCAACGTAGGATTTTAATTTTTTTTCGAATTCAATATTTCTCATAACATCCTTCAGCTCATCTTTAATTTTAACGAAAGAAGTGTCTTTGCTGTCTTCGGCATTTTGAATATCCAATAGCTTCAGCAAAGCAAAACCATCGCTAAGCTTAACCGGACCGTAAACTACTCCGGCTTTCATATTCTTCACAATATTTTTGATCTCCCCGATAGTTCCCGTTTGAGTCGGCGGTAAATATCCAAGATTGCCTCCTCTTTCACGCAGCGAATCAATTATAGAATATTTTCCTGACACAGTTTCAAATGAAACGTGCTTATTCAATTCATCTAATGCTTTCTGAATTGTTTCCAGGCTGTCAACAAGAATTTCCTGCACATTAAATCTTTCCTGCGGAAACATGATCTTATGGTTCTTTGAATAAAATTCATAAGCATCAGCGTCATTGATCTTAATTGAGTCTTGAATTCTTTTCATCAACCGCTGGGAAAGATAATAATCTTCCCAAAGACCCAGATCATTTCTCACCGCCGGTTCTCTTTCAAGATTTTGCCTCAGACCTTCGCGCGCCAACAGTTCGCTTTCAAGATAATTTTTCACATAATTATTGAAAGCCTGCGCAACGGTTTGATAATCCGTCGTATCGACTCTAAAGCCGTTGATCTTCAACTGATCTAAAAACTGTTTGACGGTTTCCGGATTCTTTTTGTACTTAATAAAGTTTGATCCCAACACTTCAGCACTAAGCGAATCTTCTATCCTGCTGAAATCTTCTTTGACTAAATAATAATATTTCGGCTTGTCCGCTTTCTTATAACTTTCCTGTCTTTCGTAAAGATACTTCTGCATCTGATTTAAGATCTTCGTAAACAGCGCCCGGTCAACGCTTATCTGAAATTGCTGAAGAAAATTATTTAGATAATCGTCTTCCAAAACTGTTGCTTGTCTTTTCTCAACCGTCTGCTTAATCTTAAGCAAATTATCCGGAGTATTGAAGTAAGGCTGTTCAATAATTTTCCCCAGTTTAAAAATGTACCAACGGTAACCGGTATAAATCGGCTTGGTAAACTGTCCGACTTTCAAACCGTAAACAGCATCCTCAACATTTTCATCAAGCGTTCCGAAGGTTATTGTTCCGGGAGTTTTTTGTCCTTCTGCTTCCGGTCTTCCGGCAAGTAGAGAATCGATCGGCGTTCCATTTTTCAGTTCGGAATACAATTTTTGAATTTCATTAATGTCCGTCGAATATAAATACTTCATCACAAGAAGCTTCTTCATTCTTTCTTTTGCTTCGGAAATTTCTTTCTGTGTTACTTTAACTTTGCTTGAGATTTCTTTCTTGTACAAAGCATCTCTAACAAAAAGTCTCCCCATGTATGTCAGCATGTTTTGAATGAACTGTGTTGTGTCCAGCTTTAATTCTTTTGCCTTTTGTGCAAGAAGTTTTTCGGCGAGCAAAGTATAAAGATATTCCTTTTTAACTATCGCTGTATCGAGCGATTCCGTGGTGCGTGGATGCGGACTGAAATCAAATCGTTCGCGGAATTCTCGCGCCGTTATTTTGACGCCGCCCGCTTTTGCAACAACATCGCTGCCGGAAAAATTTTCTGTTTGACAAAAAACCTGTAAACTGAAAATCAAAAAAAATATAACAGCAATTATCGGCTTCATTATTATTTCTTTAGTTCAAAAGATGTCTTCAAATAATCATCGGAATTTCTTCCGATCATCACGTCGTAAATTCCGGGCTCAACAACTTTCTTCATATCAATATTGTAGAACGCAAGCATCTTCGGTTTGATCACGAACTTAACGATCTTTGATTCGCCGGGCTGCAAATAAATTCTCTTAAATCCCTTCAGCTCTTTTACAGGAGGAGTTACATCGGCGTAATGATCATGCGTGTAAAGCTGAACAATTTCGGTTCCGCCGACGCTTCCGCTGTTTGTAACCTTTATCGAAGTGGTCAAAGAATCCTTTTCAGAAATATTTTTTTTGTCGATCGTTAAATCCGAATAAGAAAAATTTGTATAGCTCAATCCGTAACCGAATGGATAAAGCGGAGTAACAGGACAATCGAGATATTTAGAAGTGTAATGATCGGTCGGAGACGGCGGTCTGCCGGTGTTCATGTGGTTGTAAAAAATCGGTATCTGTCCAACCGCCCGCGGGAACGTTGCGGTTAATTTTCCGGATGGATTGTAATCGCCGAACAAAACATCGGCAATTGCATTTCCGGTTTGATTTCCTAAAAACCATGTTTCTAAAATTGCCGGGATGTTTTCAGATTCCCAATTTATTGTCAACGGTCTGCCGTTCATCAAAACTACAACTACCGGCGTTCCTGTTTTGTATATTTCTTTTATAAGATCTTCTTGAACTCCGGGAATATCAATAAAAGCGCGGCTGGAGGCTTCTCCGCTCATCTCCCGCGATTCGCCTACGACTAAAACCGCAACATCGGATTCTTTGGCTGCGTTTACCGCTTCGTTAAATTCCGCTCGGCTTGAATCGAGGAAGTCGCAGCCTTTCACGTAATTTATTTTCGTCTCAGACGGAATTTTATTTTCTATTCCATCAAGAACCGTTACAACATTTTTAGGAATTCCATCCGGCGCCCACGGACCAATCAAGTCCTCTTGATCATCTGCTAGCGGACCGATCAATGCAATTGAATGAATATCTTTTTTCAGCGGAAGAATATTTTTCTCGTTCTTCAAAAGCACAATTGATTCATCCGCAAGTCGACGTGCAACTTTATTCCTCTCCTCCTGCGGCGGCAAATTTTTTCTGAAGAAAGGGGTATCAACATAAGGATGATCGAACAAGCCGAGTTCATATTTTAATCTAAGCACTCTTCGTACGGAGCGGTCAATTAATTTTTCCGGAACGATTCGATTCTTAACTAAGCCTTCAAGATACGGCGCGTAAATATTCCCCATCACTGTATCGCCTGCAAGGTCAACATCAACTCCGGCAGTGATCCCTACTCTCGCGGCATCTGATTTATCCTTCGCAATTCCGTGATTAACAAGCTCGCCGATTGAATTGTAATCGCTTATCACCACGCCTTTAAATTTCCACTCGTCTCTTAAAATTTTTGTTAAGGTAAAATAATTCCCGGATGCCGGCACGCCGTTCAAATCGTTGAATGCGCTCATGATCGATCCCGCACCGGCATTAACAGCCGCGTGAAAAGGCGGAAGATAAATTTCTCGCAGCGTTCTAACCGAAATATCAACGGTGTTATAATCTCTTCCGGCTTGAGCCGCGCCGTAAGCGACGTAGTGCTTTGCCGTTGCCGAAATTGATCCTTCATCGCTTAAAGATTTTCCTTGATAGCCTTTTACATAAGCCGCCGCCATTACGCTTCCAAGGTAAGGGTCTTCGCCCGCGCCTTCTACAATTCTTCCCCACCGCGGATCGCGTGCTATGTCAACCATCGGCGAAAATGTCCAGTTCAATCCGTCGGATGAAGCTTCCAGCGCTGCTATTCTTGCAGCCTTGGTTACTAGTGCCGGATCCCAACTGCACGACTGCGCGAGCGGAACGGGAAAGATAGTATGATATCCGTGAATTACATCCGCAGCAAAAGCTAATGGAATATGAAGACGCGATTGTTCGACAGCAATTTTTTGCAAGCTGTCTCTTACCTGCCGTCCCGGATTTCCCATCATTCCGAATTTACCTTCTCTGATCATTTCTCCAGTTTCGGAATTGACTTCAGTTTTTCTAACAAGCTGCCCGATCTTTTCTTCCAAAGTCATTTTGGAAAGAAGTTCGTCAACTTTCTTCTCGATAACCGGATCTTTTCTTAAATATGAATTCTGTTGAGCATAATTCTGAAAAGAAAAAAAACTAATTACTAAAAGCGTGAAGGAAAAAATTTTTATCCGCATTATTTCACCTTCTTGAATCCTAAAACTTTCAATCCTTTTTTAATGACCGGGTCGCGCATCATGTATTTCCAGATTAAACCCGATCTGAAATTTTCCAGCATTAAAACCAACGGACCTTCATCAATTCCAAGATCGTCTTTATCAAACCAATTGGCGGTCAAGTTAAAGGCATCGACAAAACCATACTCGCCCCAAATGCCTTTGTCTTTGTACTTATCATAAAAATTCATCAGAGTCGGAATTACAACCTCCGGCGCAAATACAATCGAGCTTCCAGCCGCATACGGCGCGATTGTTCCGTCGTCGAAATAATTGTACTGCGGACCGGAAGTTCCTCTGCCGGCATATCCAATAAATTTCTTGTCGCCAAAATTATAACTGTCTCCAGGTCCGTCGCAAGCGCTTATTCCCCAGTTCAATGAGTCGTAGCCTTTCCACCCGTGCGGATTTTCAATCGCGTACAATCTCTGCGTCAACGTTGCGCGTCTCGAATTTTCAAAATAATCAATTCCTTTCGCCAGCATATACTTGTCGGCAATCCCTCTTAAATCAATAAACAAGTTTGTAAATTGATGACCGAACAATGGAGGAAAAACTACATGAGCTAAACCTTTGTATGGTTCTTCCCACTTATAAGTTTTAGTCCATGTTTCATATCCTTTAGCTGCGTTTTCCATCCCATCGCCGGCAGCAATTACAAACATAATTTGAGCTTCGTTATAACCGCTCCAGCCGTCATTTGACATGCCGTGCTCAGGTTCCCAGCCCATGGCAATATCGTACGGAAATTTGCTGTCTCCCGGCAGAGTAAAAAACTTCCAGTCAACTTTTTCTAAAATGGCGTTAGCTTTCTTTCTGATCTCTTTTTCTATTTTTGAATTTTTGTTGAAGTACTGCCGCGAAAAAATTATTCCCGCCAAAAGCAAGCCTGTGTCGATGGATGAAAGCTCACAGTTCCAGTACCGCAAACCGGTTTTCATATCGAGGAAGTGATAATAAAATCCTTTGTAACCGGTTGAAACGGCATCGGGGCTTTGTTTGCTGTTCAGGAAAAAATTTAAAGTGTTTAAAGTACGTTCAGCAGCTTCCTCTCTCTTAATCCAGCGGTGCTCTACGCCGACCGCATAAGCAGGCAAAGCAAAACCAACAGCCGCAATACTTGCCGGCGAATCCTTTGTCGAGCGGTCTTTAACCAATCCGTTAGCACGATTAGATTCACCTATAAAATAAAGAAAAGTTCTATATTCGAGAGTATCCAGGAATGTCGACTCTTCCGAGGTAAGTCTGTAATTATTCACGCACCTTACGCAAGCTATTCTCTTTGGAGTACCGGAATGATGGAATAGTGGAGTAAATTGGTCAATTCCATTATTCCAATACTCCATTGTTCCAAGGACTGTGTAAGATGACTTATTAATTAAATTGTTTTCCTTTGGTTTATTACTTTGACAAAAGCTGCCAAACGCCTGCAAGAAGATTGCAGCGATAACTAATAAATATTTATTAAACATGATTACGTTTTATAATTTATGTGTTAAGGGTCTTGAATGATTTCGAGTAATATAAATCATTAGTCGAAGCTGTGCAATCACTGGAATATTGGAGTAGTGGAGAATTGGAATAAACAGGAATTCAAAATTCCATTACTCCACTATTCCATCACCATTATTTAAGGGATTAAAATCCAACACTGACCGTGAACCTATTCACTTTAAGCAAGCGTCCGTAATCTGCCCAGGCATAATCAAAGCGCAGAGTATAGCCTTCTGCAAAGGAATAATTTACACCGGCGCCAAGTTCAAGTCCGCCTTCGGAATTAGGCAGGAAAAGATTCCTGTAGCCGCCTCTAATTGAAAAGTTCTTCATCAAAGTCAGCTCTGCGCCTGCGTTCATGCTTTCGTTGTTGTCGTTCGGATGAAGTGCATCAACAGCAAGCGTAATTTTATTATCGTCATTAAATTTGTACGGATAAGAAACTCCGATCCGGAATAACGTCGGCAGCGGAAATAAATCAGTCCTTAATTCACCCGGCAGCTGATCGTTGCCGCCGTGCTTTGAAGGATCCTGATTGTAATCAATATACAAATCTCTTCCGCTGTAGTTTGCACGCGGCCCAAAATTTAATAAGCTCGCACCGATTGTAAGCCCGCCGGGCTCAACCTGATACTGAACGCCGAGATTAATTCCGAAGTCAATTAAGTTGTCGTGCCAAATAGATTCTTGAATATAATTTATCATGAAGCCGACGGAGACGCGATCGGTGAGCATTATACCATAACCAAATCCTAAAGCAAAGTCTTGAACAGAATAATACTCACCTGTTCCCAATGGTTGAGCAACTGTTCTTACAGCAATGTCTCCCGAATTCATTGAAATGGCTTGAAGCGCAAATGTTCCAATGTTTTCTACCTTTACTCCAAGAGCGGCATAATTAAAATTAATTCCTGCCAGCCATTCGGTATAAGTAAACTGCGCATCTGTCTGGGTTAATCTTCCCATGCTTGCCGGATTATAATACATTGCCGACGCTTCGCCGTAGAGAGCGGTACCTGCACTGCCCATGCCGGAAGCCCTTGAGCCTTGATCTATCTTTAAGAACTGTGCGATAGTCGTTCCAACTTTGCTTTGGGCATTTGTCGTAACCTGGAAAGGAAAAATTACCGACAAAATTAATATAGTCTTAAGATTTAAAAATATTTTTTTCATATTAAAATACCGTAAGTTTTATTTTACTATCGCAAATTTTCCTATATAGGTTCCAACTCCGGGTGCATCCACATGAAATATGTACCGCCCAGGCGCAACTGATAAATTATCTCTCGAACGCAAACCCCATGGTTCGAATCCTTGCAAGCCGTTGTGTTCAATTGTTTGTACCAGTTCGCCGTTTACAGTATAAATTCTGATGGTGCAAGTTTGCGGAAGCCCGCGGAACTCAATCCTTCTTTCACCGCGGCCAGAAACAGCAAACCTCTGCGGCTCAAAGCTTGCCTGACCGATGTAAGGATTTGGAACAACATACGCTTCTTTAAATTGCTGCTTTGCCTCCTGCTGATCAAACTTCTGCTGCACGGTTGTAAATGTAAATGCATCCGAATTTGAATACGGAATTTTTAAATTCAAATTATAAACATCTCCGTCTGTCGGCGGCTGGAAAGTTCCGCCAGTTGCGGTTGTATCTACTTGAATTTCCCACGTTGGCAGCAGCTTTTGAGGCGCACTGTTAGCTGCCGTTAGGACTTCAATATAGTCTGTTGGTCTGGTAATAGTTCCGGACTGTTGAATATTTCTAAACCGGAATTTTAATTTGATATCGCCGGACGGATCCTTTGCGATTACTTTAAACTTCACACGCTGAGACGGCATTCCTATTCCGGCAACAGAAGTGTCCATTACCTGGCTTCCAAAAATTACCTGAAGATTATTGGGGAACCCACGTCTACGCAGCGTAATTGGGAATGAAGGCGCATAGACGGATTTTAATTTTAAGTTAGTTTTGCTGCCAGAAGCAAATCCAGTATTTGCAGAATCAATTGAAATTGTCGTCGGCGTAGTAACAACAGGTAAGATTCCATCTGCAACAGGACCAATTCCAAGTCCATCAAGATCGTAACCGTAACTGAATAAAGTATCATGAGCAGTTTCGTCAACAAGCGAATAGTAATTTGCACGCACCGAATCGCTCAGATTAAAGAATACTAATTTAAAAATGTGGTTATCCGGAACTAAATCAGAATTTAAAATTTTGATACTTACATCTCCGACTCCTGAGCCCTCATTATGTTGAAGCTGAATTGCTTGCGCAGGCGTTAAACCAAGCGATGGCGCGTTTGGAGTTACTACTGCAACATTCTTTGGAAGAATAGTTCCGCCTCTAAGTGTTTGACTTACTGTGATTGGATTTTCAGATGGATATACTGATAATGAATCTATACCGGTATTATAAGCGCAAACTGCATAATAATAAGTTTGACCGTTTGTTACAGTTGTATCAGTAAAAGAGTGCGAGAGACCGGTCTCATCTCCAAGGTAGTAGGCAACTCCCTCAACTGTAAATTTTGAGAACCCGGCAATGCCGTCTTTCAAATCAAATTGGGCAATTGGCTTGCCGTTGCCAATTGGGCCAGAACCCGTTGCTGTTGTTACAACCCTCGGATCGAGGAATGTGGGATCGGTGCTGCGATAAACTTTATACCCTTCAAAATCATCAGTGCCGGTTATCGGGTTGATTGCCTGCTCAGCAGTATTATCCCAGGTTATTGTAATATACTTGTCTCCGGCGTAAGCGTGTACTGCAGGAAGCGGCGGCGGAACTGCAAACTTGTAATTGCCTTTATAAATTTGGGCAACCACTCTTATCGTAGTTTCCAGCTCTCTTAAATTTGCGCCCCAGCCGAGTGCCAGGCTAAATCTTTCTCTGTCGCCTGCTGGTAATATAAATGGACCTGATGCAAATAAAAAGGCAATGTTATAATTCTGAACAAGTGGATTATCAAATCCCGAACCAGGTGTAGTGAAAAAGTCATAGAGCCGTTCAGGCCAATGATGTCCGTCATCAAAAAATACAATGTTATCTACCGGACCGATACCATCTCCGGCTCTGATTCTATTAAACTTAAATCCGGTAAGACCAATCATATCCGATTCATCAATATCTGTAATATCAAAATTAGGCTCGCCTTCGGTCGGAATGCCGTCGCCTTCGCCAACATCGTGAGTTCCGAAAACGCCGTCGGCGCCGGTATCGCAATATCTTGCAACCCAATTCATGTTTTCATCTCCAGTCCACCAAACACCTTCCTTATAAGCAGGTCTTTGAGTGATAGGACCATAGAAAGCTTCAAACTTGGCAATGTTATATTTTTCAGGATGATTCTGTATGTAGTTCATGATATTATTCTGTCCGACAATTTTTTCGCCCGGACCACTATGGCGGCTCTCGTCTGTTATTCCGTCATTATCATTATCTATCCCATCATACTGGTTGCCGGGGGTTTCAAGATATGAATAACCTAAATAGCCGGTAGGGCCTCTCATTCCAATTCCATGGTTCTCCCAGTTATAAACAATATTTATTCCGATATCCTTTGTGTAGAAAGCGTTGTTATCGTCGTTCGGAATTATGCCGTTGGGTGCAAATCCTTCGCCGCCTACGCCGGTATCATTATAAATACCGAAGATAATATTTTCATCGTAGTCGGTTGTGCTTTCGTTTGAAATATCATAATGTGAGAAGATTACGTTTTCCGATTGAATATTCGACCACTGAAAATTTCTCTGCTCAACTCTTAAGCCCAATCCCTTTCTTGTATGATCTCTGCTGTCGGGATAAAAATCCCAAGCATCATAATATTGATCGTCATAAACGTAATAAGTTTCCTCATCGGCTACCTGAGCTTTGCCGAAATATCCATCCCATGAGCCGGGCCATCCCGGGTCTACAGGGTCATCCATTTTATTAATCCAGTAATCAGGCCATGTGCGCGGGTCGTTGCTGATTGCCGGCGAACGACCTTTATTGATATCCGGGTTAGGCTGGAAATATCCGACCCATTTCCCTCCCCAGTTATAAGGAGGTCTTGGTTCAAAGCGCATAACTCTGTTTGTATGAAAAGGGCTTTGTCCTTGTCTTTCTCTGTAGCCTGTTTCCATAATGTAGCCGGGCGTTCCGTTAAGCTGATTAATTTTTGCTAGAACGTAGGGAGTATATCCGTCGCTGTTATTTTGTCCCGAGCCTTTAGGAACTTCAATCGAGTGGAAAACAGAAACATCAACATTTATAGGATCCGGAGGGTAATCGCCGACCATCCCGTAATTATAATATACTGTCCTTATATTATTTGCATCGAGCGTTCCCTCGCGTTCTGCATCTGCCGTACCTCTCAAAGAATCCGGGACAACCGGCATAAGCTGCGCAAAGTTTTTGCTTGAGAACAATAATAGAATTACAAGAGAAAATAATTCTAATCGTAACAACTTTTTCATGTGAGTCGCTTGTATTAAATTTTTATTAAAATGTACTATTTAGAATTAAACGAAATTCCAATTTCAATTCTCCTCGGCTCGTAAAACCTCGATGGATTTAAAAGCTGAGAGGCATCGGTGGCCGGAGTAAGCGAATAATCGGGGCTTCCCGTGCCGGCAAATACGAAGCCGTTAACCATGTCTTCATTAAACAAATTATACACGCGCGCAAACACGCTGAAGTTGAGAAAACCTAACTGGAAAAACTTTTCGGCGCGCAGGTCTACCAAAACATAGCTGGGCTTTCTTCCGGAGTTTGTTTGCAAGTTTGCCGTAAAGCTTGCCGGACCAATTTGCGGAGTGTATGGCTCGCCGCTTCCGTATCTAACAATTGCACTAAGCGATAGCTGATCTTGCACATAATAAATTACCTGCAGATTCAAAGTATGTCTTTGGTCCCAGTTGAACGGAATATCGCGCGGACGGGGGTCCTGACCGGCAGCAGCTCTATTTGCGGTCTCTCGTGGATCGCTTGAATTTCCGTTTGCGAATTGTAATGTATAATCAAGGCTTGCGCTAATCGGACCAATGCTGCGCTGATCTAATGAAAGAGTAATTCCGTAAACGTTGCCAAAGTCCACGTTGGTTAATCTTGCATATTCAGCCGCGGTGTAAGTGCTGACGAACTCTGTTCCGAGAAGATCGCGAATGTCTTTGCTGAAGAATGTAAGCTGGGTCCCGAGGTTTTCAGTTATCGCCTGCTTCAATCCAACTTCGTATTGAACAGTGAACTGCGGGTTAAGATCGGGGTTGCCCAGAACGCCGTAATCAATTCCGCCAGCCTGCAATTGATCGAGCACAAGATAATTGGAATTGTTATAAAGATCGCCTAAGCCCGGCATCTGGTAAAAATGCCCGTAAGAAAAATAAATTGATGCGGTAGAAGTTAGTGGAAAGCTTAAGCCGACTCTTGGGGCCAATGCATATTTTATGGTCGTCTTTTTTAAATAAGAAAGGGGAGCGCCTTTAATTGAATTAGCCGGGTTTTGAAGGTCGCTCGGCACAAAAGCGTTGGCATCGAATACTTGAAGTCTTAATCCGCCGCGGACAACCAGATCGCCGAGCTCAACACGGTCCTGCAGATAAGCAACACCTTGCCTCGGATAATAAGTTTCTACTTTTGGATCTTTAGGATTGGTGCTGTAATGCGGCTGAAGAGTTTGAACGCCGTTTACATTCGTCTCGCTTAAAAATCCAGGACTTCCGAAAGAAATTTTTGAGACTTCGCCTTCCAGTCCTGCTTCAATCAAATTTTCTCTGTTTGCTTGCCAGCTGTAATCGAGCTTAACTATGCCGTCGTTTGTCTTTTGAATAAATCTTGTCAGGTCAACGCCCTGAATTATTGCGCCGTATTCGTAGCTGGCATCGCTCTGCGGTATTCCATCCTGAAGGTATCTTGGATCGTAAACACTTGAGTACTTATAATTCCTATAATCAAAATAATTGTATCTGAAATTAAGCTTGTAAAACATCTTATCGCTAATTGTGTGGGTAACATCCAAACCTTGAGTGAGCGAAAAAGTTGTTTGAGTCGGAATTCCTTCGGGAAGAAATCTGTATGCGTTATTATATTGAGTCTCATCGAAGCTGTTAAAAATAGCTACGTAGCTTAATTGTAATTTAGGTATTGAATGGTTTGCAATCTTAAACTGTCCGCTCCACTCATGATGAGTCTGCATCGGAACTAATTTATTGTCACCGGTCGGGTTGAAAATTTTTTTCTCAAAATCGCTGGAGTCAGTCGGTAGAAATCTGTTTATACCGAACAGGTAACCGTCGTTTAAGTATCTTCTGCCGCTAACAAAAAAAGTAGTGTTGTTTAATATCGCCGGTCCGCTTATTGTTAATTGATAATTTTGAATTTGCGCAGGCCTGTAAGTGTTATCAAACGGATAGCGAATAACATCGGTTGTATAATAATCTCCAATATACACTTCGCCGGAGTACTGAAAATTTTCTGTCCCGGTTCGCAGCACAGCATTAACCACGCCGCTCATAGCCTGACCGTACTTTGCATCGAACGTTCCGCTGATTACCTGGACTTCCTGCAGAATTGATTTATCAAGCTGCAAAGTCGATGAGTTATCATATGGGTTATTAACCGTTACACCGTCAACCTGATACTGAACCTCGCCAATTCTTCCGCCTCTAAAATGCCCGTCAACCACGCCAGCCTGAAGATTTACAATATCGGTTAAGCTTTGGACGGGAAGATTCTGCATTGCTTCCCGGCTAACAGAAACGACAGAGCTTGTCTGATTGAATTCAACAAGCGGCTTTTGCGCAACAACAGTAACTGTTTGACCTTGAATTGCCTGCTCGCTTAAAACAACATTAATTGTTGTTGTCTGGTCCGGTATAATCTTGATGTCTTTTACAATTTTAGATTGATATCCGATATAGCGATACTCTACGGAGTAGGTACCGGTTCTGAGATTAAGAATAGAATAATAACCGTTCAGATCGCCGGTAGTACCCATATTGGTGCCTTGCACTAAAATATTGGCTCCAATAAGCGGCTCGCCTTTGGGGTCGGTAATTCTTCCGGCAAGCTTTCCGCTCGTTTGTGCAAAGACCGGATAACCTGATAAAAAAATTATAAATGCAGCCGGCAAAAATTTAGAAAAGATTATTCTTCTTGTGCGCTCCTTGATTAACATAATTTAAACCTAGAAATTTTTATCAAATATTAATAACTCCTCGCATATTTTTTCAATGATAAGATCACCTCGCTCGCAGAATCTTAAACTACGAGAAAGAAATTTGAAAATAATTATTTAAGCCTGCATTAAGCTTCAAAATAAAAAGAGAACGGATGAAAGTTTTTCATCCCATCCGTTCCTAATAATAAAATTACTTCAATAAGATCATCTTTGAAGTTTTACTGAGATAACTTCCGCCCTGGTTTGCTTTCAAAGTCATTCGATAAAAATACACACCGGATGCAAGCTTATTGGCATTGAATTCAAAAACGTGCGTGCCGGCTGTTTGATGATACAAGTTCAAACTGGAAACCAGCTGACCCAGCGTATTATAAATTGAAAGAGTTACTTCTCCAGTTTTGGGAATTGAATAACTTATTGTAGTAGAAGGATTGAATGGATTAGGATAATTTCCAAACAGAACTAGATTTTCCGGAACAGTTTTGGCAGAATTATTCTTTACATCAGTCAGGACATTAGGATCCATGTACATCCATGCAGTTGGACCGGTGCCTTTATTTTCTTTAAAGAACCATGTCCTTGTACCATAATTGTTGGCAGGGTTATCGAAAACATCCGCGTCTAATACATCAACACCGCCGAATAATAAATGATCTCCCAAACCATTTGCATAGCCAAGCTTGGTAAGATCAATCTTCAATTCAACTGTGTATCCGGTATCTATATCTGTATTGTCATTAACCGTACCGTGGACCTGCATTCCTAATGTGGCAATTCCTTGCTTAACAAGCGTATCGAGGTCCTCATCAGCATTTGGATTTCCACTAGAATCAAAATCTGCTAACAAGTTTAAGAACTGCATTACATGATCGGAATTAACGGAATCTCTTAATCCCAATACGAAACGAACCCCATCTTTCTGATCTTGATTGGTAGCGCCGCCTTCAATTAACTGATCCGCAACATTAGCACCGAGATATAAGTAGTTTCCTTTGAAGAACATTTTAACAGTAGCATCTGCCGGGTCTAATACCTGTGGTGGAGGATCGGTTGGCGGATTTGATGTACTTACTTCGTACCATGCACTCATACTCTTTCCAAGACCAGTGTAGCTGTTTACCGTAGCAAGATCGCCGTATTTAATTTTAAAAGTTGCAGCGCCGTTCCAAACTGCTTCATTTAAATTTCCGTCAATGGCAGGGTCTGTATCCTTGGCTCCATTAGGAATAACAAGATCCGGAGGTATTTCCGGCGCTGGCCCTGAATTAACAGTTACATCAGGGCGTATATATATTCTTGCAGCGTTCTCGTTTTGGTCGCTCCAGGGATGCTGCCACCAGGCTTTACCAACAGCTCTTTTTGCTGGATCAGGTTGCCAATACCAATCAACATCACAAATTTGAATATTAGTCCCGACAACATCGCCGTTAGTTTGCGTTGTATTGTACCCTAACGAATCGAGATTTATCTGCATTTCAAAAACGTATCCTGTATCCGGTGAGCTGTCGTCATTAGTCGTTCCTTGCACGGTATAACCCATATTCCAGCCCATAGCTTTAATAGCTGAATCGGTTAACTGATCTTGATATGGACCCATATAACCGTATCTTGGACCAGCGCCTTTTCCTCTGCCGCCGGTATAACTCGATGAAGTATCTGTGAACAAAAAACTAGGAAAAATTTCTTTGCGCCCTACTGGTCTAGTCCTTACATCTTTAACATTCATCAAAACGCCATCCCACCAAATAGGACCAGGCCAATCGTGACCGCCAATTGAAGAATCGGGAACTATAAAAGCAATGTAAAGTTGATTATTATGGGATAGGAACTTTACTGTGGCTCTAACTGTATCGAAGTAACCGTCTGGATTTGGATAGCCATCTGTATTCCACCCGCTAGTTGGCAAGCCTGAGCTTGCGCCATAAGTAATATGAATCGAATCGGCTTTTGCCCAGGATGCTTCATTAAGCTTTCCATCCAAAACAATTGGCTCCGTAGTTTCTCTTGCCCAAACCGCATCCTGCCTTGTCGGCGGAATGCTCTGGGCATTTACTGCAGGCTTAAAGACGAATAATAGCAGTAAAGAATAAAAAGTATACTTTATATACTTGGACATATATCCTCCTGTCTTTCTTTATGGTTTAATTATGTTTAGAATTTCTGCAATCATCTTTTGGATAGAACATCAACCGGTTCAGCTGTATCTGCAGCCGCAAGAACCTCCTATAACAAGTTCAATCGGAAGGACTTCAAAATGTGCTTCGGAGTTTCTTTTCTTTTTTGTAATCCTATTTAAAAGAAATTTAACGGCTTTAATTCCTAGTTCGGTAATCGGTACATGAATCGTCGTTAATCTAGGCAGAAGAAACTGGCTTAGGTAGATATCGTCAAAGCCGGCTATAGCAACATCGTTGGGAATTTTAAACCCGAGCTCTTTAGCCGCTTCGTATGCACCTACAGCCATCATATCGTTAGCTGCAAAAATTGCTTCAGGCCGAATTTCCTGATTCATCAAAGTAGTGAATCCAATTACACCGGACTCAACGTCGAAATTTCCGTTAATAATTAATGAACTGTCTTTTGCTATTTTATACTTTTTTAATGCGCTTAAATATCCTGAAAATCTTTCCTCCGCATCGCAGTTCCCTTTCGGTCCGTTTATAATTCCTATCCTTTTGTAGTTATGCACTTTTATAAAATGCTCTACTACTTCGTAAGCTCCTTTGTAGTTATCAACTTTTATCTGGTCGATTTTACTAAATTCGCCGCATGTGTTAACAAGAATAACCGGGGTTTTGCTTTTTTGAATTATTTCAGAAACTTCGTTTTGCATTTGCGGGGCCATTAAAATTACACCGTCAACTCTTCCGCTGCCCATAAGCTCAATAAGAGTTTCAATTATATTCCTCTGGCTGTGGGAGCTAGAAATTAACACGTGCCAATTGTTTTTGTAAGCTTCTTCGTCTATGCTGTGGATAAAGTCCATAAAGAACTCACCGACAAGGTCCGGCAATACAACGCCAATAGTTTCTGTAGACTGCTTCGAGAGGCTTCGGGCAATAGGATTGGGGATATAATTTAATTCTTCGACTATTTTTAATATTTTTTCTTTTGTTTTTGGTTTAACAAGCTCACCCCCATTCAATGCTCTAGATACGGTAGCAATAGAAACGCCAGCTTTAAGAGCTACTTTGTGAATATCAATTTTCATCTTTAATTAAGCAGTAAAATATTTGTTTCGATATTTATTTTTTTCTTAGATAGTTTATCTGCAAAACCGCAACAGTAAAGGTTGAATAGAGATCGACGAATTCGAGAAAAAATGTAAACGTTTACATTCATACGAAACCTAATAAACAAAATTCTATTTGTCAAGTTATATTTTTCAAAACATGATTATTTTTTCGCTATCCTTTAACTCCGCCAAGCATTATTCCTTTTATATAATACTTCTGAAGCGAAAGGAAGACAAGAACCACAGGAATAATTGTAACAACCGAGCCGGCCATCATTAACTCGGTATCCTGATTGTGCTCACCCATCAGATTAGCAAGTGCTACCGGCAAGGTATACATTGAGTCGTTAGTCATAACAATCAACGGCCAAAGGAAATCATTCCACGTTCCCATGAATGTAAATATTGCCAGTGTAATCAGAATCGGTTTTGCCAAAGGCAGAATTAGAGTAAAGTATATTTGAAAATCATTTGCCCCGTCCATTTTTGCAGCCTCTATCAGGCTATCCGGTATTGCAAGCAAATATTGTCTTATCAGAAATATTCCGAAAACAGATGCCATTCCTGGTATAACGATAGCCATGTATGTGTTTATTAGCCCCATATATTTCAACATTAAAAACAGCGGCAGCATTGTTACCTGAGCAGGGACTATCATAAAACTGAGAAGTAATTTGAATAGACTTTTCTCTCCTGAAAACCTGTACTTTGCGAAAGCATATCCAGCCATTGAATTTATGAATAAAGAAACAATTGTAACGCCTACAGACACTATTACGCTGTTAAAAAAATATTTAACAATGTTCAGTCGAGAGAATAAATTTTTATACTGCACCAAAGTAAATTTATCGGGAAGAAATCTAGGCGGATAAACATTGGATTGCCCGTTTGCCATTAACGAAGATGAAAGCATCCATACTATAGGCATAAGGCATAGAACCGCTGCACCGATTAGGATTATATATAGGAATGCTTTTTTCATACCGCAGTTTCTTTCTGTAACTTTAGCTGAATAAGACTAATTAAAAGAATTATGAAGAACAGAATGAAAGCCAATGCGGCTGAATATCCCATATTCCACCAGCGGAATCCCTCTTGATACATATATAAAACAATGCTTAGCGTGCTGTTTAACGGACCTCCCTGCGTCATTACGTAAGGCTCTGCAAACAACTGGAAATAACCGATCATTGTAATGATGCTAACAAACAAGGTTGTAGGCGCCAGCATTGGCAGCGTGATGTTCTTGAATTTGTTCCATCCGGATGCGCCTTCTATATTTGCGGCCTCATACAAATCTTCGGGAATATTTTGCAGGCCGGCAATAAATATTATCATATTATATCCGAAATTTTTCCACACCGCCATTAGTATTATTGCCGGCATGGCCCAGTGAGGATTACCTAGCCAATCAATTGGATGGACTCCTATAAACCCCAGCAGGTAGTTTAAAATTCCAAACCGCGGATGGTAAATGAAGCGCCACAAAATAGAGACCGCCACAAGTGTAGTTACAACCGGCATAAAATATACAAGCCTAAATATTCCTTTAAATTTTACCAGCTTAGAGCTTAACAATAGCGCCGCAGCTAACGATACAGCAATTGAAAGCGGACCGCCTGCAATTACAAAGTAGAATGTATTTTTTAACGACTGCCAAAAAAGAGGGTCTTTAAAAATTTCTATGTAGTTTTGCAGGCCCACAAACCTGGCATAACTAAAATTGCCTAACGAATAAATATCAAAATCCGTAAAGCTCATCAGCAAAGCTGCGGCTACCGGTATTAAAAAGAATATAAAAATTGCCAGCAATGCCGGGGTAAGAAATAGATACGCTGCCGATATTTTATTCTGATGTTTCAACTATTTTAAAAATTTTAATTTATTAGACTTTAACTCAAATAATTTAATAAGTACTATATTCATTTCCTGCTTAATATCCATCTCCTCTTGGCAAGTATGATATCTGCGTCTCTGTCAAGCAGCTTCAATGCTTCATCGGGACTCATCATTCCTCGTGCAGCAAATTCGGCATACTGTTGAACTTTGCCGGAAACAATATGTTCCCATTCCGGAACCTTAGGAGTGGGTATTACATTTTGAAGCTGCTCATAAAATGCTTTAAGAAATTTATTGTTGGTTAAAAGAGTATCATGCCAGGCATCATCCACCGCAGGCAGATCCGAAGATAACTTGAAGAACCGTAATTGAGAAGATCGCTCGGTTAAAAACTCAATCAATTTCCAGGCTTCAGGCTTGTGCTTTGAAGCCTTAAACATAACCAGGCTGGAACCGCCTGCCAATGATTCACCCGGGTACTGATTGCCGTTATATGCCGGCAGAGGTGCAGTCATCCAAGAGTTCTGAAGCGAATCGGGTAATCTGTTTTTAAATTCGGTTACATTCCAAGGCCCGGTTATGTACATCGCAAAAAATCCGGTAGCAAAGGCCTGGAAAAGATTGGAAACCTGGGTCATATCAACCGGAGCTAACTTTTCTTTATAAAATTTAATTAAGAACTTGAACGCCTCGGCAAATTTCGGATCGCTGAAATTTCCGTATGAATTATTATCCTTTAGAAGAGATGCGCCGGCCTGCAGCCCGAAAATAATAAACGGCGCCCATTCATTTGTAGGAATAAAAAAAGCATACTTATCTTTACTACCGTACATTTTTTTTATCTTTAAAGAAACATCGTATAATTGCTGCCAGGTTTTAGGCGGCAAAGTATAGCCTGCTTTGCTTAAAATATCAGTCCTGTAAAATAATACTCTCGTATCCACATACCATGGAATCCCGAAAACCTTACCGTCTATAATGTTTGTCTGCCAGATGCCGGGGAAAAATCTTTTCTCATCTACTTTACTGGAAGACTTAATCCATTTATCCAGGTCCTCAAGAGAGTTAAGAGCTACAAACTCAGGTATCCATGTATTACCCAGTTGAACTAAATCCGGAGTAGTCTCGCTTGCGTATGCGGTAATTAATTTTTCATGCGCCGCCGTCCATGGAATAGCCTGGACTTTTACCTTGATGCCGGGATTAAGCTTTTCAAATTCATCGGTTAATTTTTGAACGTGCTCGGCTTCCGCACCGAACGCCCAGAAATCAATTTGAACTTTTCCAGAGCCGCTTTTACAGCTTAGCGAAGTAATTCCAAAGAGAATAATAAAAATAAACCTTGCAAGCAAGGTAAGGATTATCTTAACAGTATCATCTTTCCGGAATACCATTTACCCTCTGTGATAATATTGTAAATATAAATTCCCGAAGGCGCTTCATGACCGGAACTATTTATCCCGTTCCACACTACTTCATTTTCACCGGCCGGCAGTTCTTTATTAATCAACGTAATAATTTTCTGACCGAGTGTATTATAGACAGAGACTTCAATTTTTGCAAGATAAGGCAGTTCAAATTTTATCGTCGTACCCGGATTAAAAGGATTGGGATAATTTCCCTCAAGGACAAATTCATCTGGGATACTTTTATCTTTAGCTATTCCGGTTTCATCTTTAACAAAGCCAAGCTTGTCAAGCATCGGCTGAATTTCCGGGTTGGCCATAAAGTTGTTCCATAAAAGCTGGGAGCGGTAGTTTTCAATCATGTCGATTATCGGCCCTTCATCGATTGATAGATAGCTATTCGCATACCAATTCTTACTAACATTAAATGCATCCGTAAATCCGAAAGGGCCCCAGATTTTTTTACCGTATTTACGGTACATATTTTTTAATGCCGCTATTGATTCTTCCGGCGTATAAGGCATTGAAGACAGCGCAGCAGTAGGCGTTATCGTTCCGTTATCGTTAGTCGGGCTGTGTGCATCATATCCATTCGGATCATCGCTTGCCGTTAGCCCCCATGTAACGGAATCATATCCTGCAAAATGATGGGGATTATCAATACAGTAGGCTCTGTTAATTAAAGTTTGGTTCCTATTATTAACAAAATAATTTGTGAACTTATCTTTTATATTCCTCGGATCGAAACCTAAGAATGAATAATGAGTAAAGAACAAAGGCCCTCCGTAATCCTGACCAACATAAAGAGGAATTCCGTAGAAAGATTTTCCGTTGGCGTATAAATAACCGGCCCAGCCGATAAAGTAATCATACTTAGAAACGCTATGCGTAGGCGATGCAGTAGCAAGCAAATAAACAATCATCGCCTCGTTAAATCCGCGGATAGGAAAATTCATTTTCCAGCCGTAATCCGGAGACCAATGCCAATAAAGAACATAGTTCGAAGCATCAGGACCTTTGTACCAATCCCATTCCACCGATTGCCAGATGCTTGTTATCATGCTGCGTATGCTGTCCTCTTCAACAGTATTTTGATTGAAGAACTGTCTTGCAGTAAGAAGTCCTTCCGTCATAAACGCAGTTTCAACCAGATCGCCGCCGTCATCATATGTACTGAAAGGTATTACATCGCCGGTGTTTCCGTTCATCCAGTGAGGGAAAGCGCCGTGAAATCTGTTGGCTTTGGTAGAAAGGAAGTTAAGTATCTTCAGTATGCGCTGCGTTCCATCGTCTCTTGTTATAAAGCCTCTTTTAATTCCCACAAGAATAGCCATTACACCGAATCCAGAACCGCCGGTAGTTACGGTGTTGCCGGAGCCGAGCCTTTCTCTTGCCAGGCCGGAAACCGGATGAGCATAATCCCAGAAATATCTGAAGGTCGCCTGCTCAAGCATGGTTAAAAACTCGTCGTCTGTCATTTGATACGTTGCCGCTGTTACCGAATCGCTCATCGCGGATTCCATTCCGTCTGAACTGACGGCAGTAATTCTGTATGTGGCGGTAATGCCCGGGCCGCCTACGAAATCTTCGTAATATCTTATATCGGGCTGAGAAATACCAATCAGTTTATACGTTGTATCTTGAAGACGGTAAATGTTGTATTCCAACAGGTTCGATTCAGGGTTCGCATTCCATGAAAGCTCAATATGGCTATCGTATCCTTTTGCAGCAACACCTGCCGGAGTTGAAACTACCGTATTGCCGTTATTCGATTTAATCATCTTAACATCGTCTATATACATTGTATGTTCAATTCCGTCGCTGTTTGCCTGGCCGAAATAAATTGTCTTAATTTTTGTAAGGTCTGCGCCGCCGGGATTATTTTTAAATACTGATAAAGGGACATAAACTTGCTGCCACGTATTCGCTTTAATACCATCCATGTAATTAGATAAAAAAACTCTTGGCGTCTTTGTATTGGTTATATCTTCAATAAAGATTTCAGGAAGTTGGGAAGAATCAATTGCGGCTGCAGAGTATACCATAAATGAAATTGAATCAACCTGGTAAACATTATGGGCTACCCAGCCGCTCGATGCAACTGCCATTCCCCAATCGCCGCTCTGCTGGGAAGCCCAGTGCAGCCGTAGGCTATTAGAGCCCGAAAAGGCATAGGCAGTATCAACTGGAAATTTATTTTGGTTAATCAATTCAAGGTAACTAGGGCTGTTTGCAAAACCAAAGCTAGGATCATAATAACCGTCTGCGGGACTATCGATAAAAAATATAAAGTTTTGAGCTTGGGAGATTCCACAGAAGGAGAAAACAGAAAAAAGTATTAGTAAAATTTTATTCAATTAATCCGCCTTTCAAATTTTAGTCTGTCTACAATCTTAAACCGGAAGTAGTTTTGCGAAACCCGTTCCGCAGTATTCTTACAAATCATCACCAACTCTAATTTATATTCGCCTGCAGCAATATTCTCCGGCAAATAAAAATTAAACCGCTCGTAACTTAAAAAGATCATCTCGTTTGCAGGGAGAATTTCAATTTCAATTTCGCTTATTTCTTTTTTGTTGAGACTGAATTTGATAATGCTATTCTCGTAACTTTTATGAAGATCGTTTATAATATACAGGTCAAAAAGTAATTTACCGCCCGGGAAATACCGATCCTGCCTTACATTTATTGATAAGTACACAGGCTGATAAGCAGACTTCAAAGCTTCATATCCTTTTTTAGGCACGCCGTAATAATCTATTACAGACCATGTTATTGATGGCCAGCAGTCCACAAACATAAATTGGAATATGCCGTTGATACCGTTGAATCTTTTTTGCCGGTAAAAATCAATCGCGGTTCTTAAAAGATCAGCCTGGTAATCCTGCGAATTGATGATGAACGAATCAATCGAACCGCCGGTTTCTACTTTAGCGATATTGAATGTTTGTTCAGCCTGAAAATCGTGGTATTCCCATTTGGACCAATTGATAGGGAATAAATCTTTTTCGTCAATAAACTTTTTCAGCGAATTCAGTTCAGGCAATGCCTGTGCGCCGAACTCGGTTACCAAAGGTCCCATTGGCGCCGCAGCATAATTATCTTTCTTTCCCCAGTACCAGCCTTCGTAAGCATGCTCTTCATAATTGGAAGCTCTTCGTATAATTCTGGACGAATCAATTGAATAAACTGCTTTTTCTAAAAAAGGATCGAGTGAGTTTATTTGGAAGCCGGGCTCGTTATGGCAGCACCAAAATGAAATCGAAGGATGATTATACAGCAGAGCAGCCATTTCTTTAATTTGGATTACGGCATTATCTCTAAAAGACGGAGATTCATCGTACGTCCATTGAAGGCTGAAGTCCTGCCAAACTAAAATTCCCTGCTTGTCGCACTCATCGTAAAATTCTTTTCTGTTCACATGCGCATGAACTCTTACGATGTTTATATTTGCTTCCTTCATTGCGGATACTAGTGATCTTATCTTACCGCTGTTGAGCTCGCTTAAGAACTGTGCAGGGATAATGTTGGTTCCTCTTAAAAAGATTTTCTTACCGTTAAGGCAGAACTGCTTTTTGTCATCCAGGCTTACATGCCTTATGCCAAAGGTAAATTCCCTCTGGCTGAATCCGGTCGAAGAGATTATAAGATTGTAAAGCCGGGCACTGCCCACATCCCAGCACCACCACAATTCCGGGAGCTCAATATTTATCGAATGAAAAATTTCATTTTTACCGGGCTTGAACCGGATATTAATCTTATTTATAAATTCATTCCCGGATGGACTTATTACTTTGAATTCAACCGGGCAGGCCAACTCAAAATCATTTATTGAATAATAAAAAATTTGCAGCGAAAGAATCGATCTGCTTGCGGAGGAATCAATAGTTGAAGTAATTCTAATATCCTCAACCGAAATTTTATGACCGTGTTCAATTAAAACATCGTTCCAGATGCCGCCGGTATTTTGATCCTGCCCGAATTCCTTGCTGGTTGCGCCCGGTCTGCAATCGTGATGGTTAAAAATACCCTTAATCAATTTCTTTCTGTCGGGCCATACTTTGCCGGGTATTTCGATTGGGGAATTTACTTTTACTATCAGTGTGTTCGAGGGCTCTAAAAATTTTGTTACGTCGAAAGAGAACGGCGAAAAATATCCCTCGTGATTCCCCAAGTATACATTGTTTATCCAAACATCAGCAAAATAATCGACGCCGAAGAATTTTAATAATTTTAAGTCGTCGTTTTGGATAGAAAATTTAAACTGCTTTACAAACCAAACAGAACCGTTAAAATTATGGAGACCGGCAAGTTCCCAATTTACAGGCAAATCCATTTCCGGAAGCTCATTTTGAGTGCACAGCATCTTTACTACATCGTCAAAAACAAAATTACACTCCGCATCCTTAACATAAGACCATTTACCGTTCAATAAAATTTTGTTGTTTAAGTCTATATTCATCTAATTATTTTTCAGTACATATGTTTGATGATCGGGCAAAACTTCATATGAAATGATAATTACTGCTCGATGATTTTTCATCATTAACTTTATTTTTTCCCCAGATAAACACTCACTTTAATTTTATCCTTACCATAGTCGCTGCTTATCAAATTACCGGAGATTTTCACTCCATCAACCTCAATATAGTTGATGCCGGAATAAACGTGGTCCGGGTTATAAAAATTTATTTCGTAAACTTTATTTCTGAATTTCCTTTTTACAGAATAACCTTCCCATTCTTTAGGAATACATGGGTCTATTATCAAACCTTTTTCGTCCGCTCTTATTCCCAAAATCCAATCAACAATAACCTTCTGCAGCCAAGCTGCAGAGCCGGTATACCACGTCCAACCGCCTCTCCCGTAATGCGGCGAATCGGGTCCGTCAATGTTACCCGGCGTTACATAAGGCTCGCATGAGTATTCATCGGCATTCAAACCGTTATAAACCGGTGCTAGCTTTCTAAAAATCTTATACGGCATGTCGTCTTGCTTTAATTCGGCAAAAGCCCAAATAGACCAGGTGGCAGCATGGGTATAAACGCCGCCGTTCTCCCTTCTTCCCGCTGCATAACGGGAAAGATAGCCGATAAATTTATCAGGCTTTTTATAAGCAGGAAATAATAGCAGCGGGCCGTTCTTCTTATCAAGATTTTTTTTCACCGATTCCATTGCTTCGATATTCTTTCCCTCTTCACCAATTCTGCTTATTACCGACCATGTTTGTGCATTGAGATATATTTTACCTTCTTCGCACGACGAACTGCCGATTAAATCTCCGTTATCTTTTGTCGCACGGATATACCAGTTGCCGTCCCAGGAAGTCTTGATAAAATTTTCTTTTAATTGTGCGGCCTTTTCTTTGTACTTTACTGAAGTTTTCGCATCTCCGTATGTGCTGCATATTTCGGTGTAATGTTCGAGTATATAATATAAAAATTCTGCAAGCCAGAATGATTCTCCCTTCATTTCAAGTCCTACTGCGCTTAGTCCGTCGTTCCAGTCGCCGGCACCTATCAAAGGTATACCGCGTTCGCTCATCCTGCCTAGAACTTTGTCAATTGCTTTTATGCAGTGCCTGTACAACGACTCTTTTAAATTCGGGCCGTTGTAATACTCAATTTCCTCATTAAAAAAATTATAATCGTTTGTCTCGTTTAAATAATGAATCATCAGGAATGGCAGCCATAAAAGGTCGTCGGTCATTTTTGTTTCAAGACCGGTCTCGGTAATGGGGTGCCACCAATGCAATACGGTTCCATCGGCAAATTGATGTTTCGCGTGAAGCTTAATCTGGCTCTTGGTATACTCAGGATCAATCGGCAGAAAAACCAGGCTGTCCTGCAGTTGATCTCTAAATCCGTAAGCACCGCTCTGCTGGTAATAAGCAGTCCTTCCCCAGAGCCTTCCCGAAATTGCCTGGTACCTTAGCCAGTTATTTACAAGGATATTCATCCCGTCATCGGGGGTTTCAATTTCCAGGGTGCCCAGCATTTTTTCCCAGAAGAGTTTTACATCTTTAAATGCAAAGTCTATCTTTTCCGGCGTAGAAAATTTTGATAACGATTTGCGTATTTCATCCTTTGAATTTTTAAGCCCGAGGAAAAATACAACCCTATCCTCTTCTTTGTTATTCAGATTTAAATTTACTTTTAAGCAGCCTATCGGATCAGTCCAGTTGCCTGTCTGTTGTGATAGCTTTCCGCTCTTTACCGATTCGGGATTAATCAAATCTCCATACTGCCCTATGAATGCTTCTTTATCTCCTTCATACCCGCTTACTTTTTTATTTGAAGAAATAAAGCCGGTATAGGTATAATTTATATTCCAATGGCCGCGGTCTCCAAGGGGAATTTCCCAAAGCCGTTTCCCGGCCGTCATGGCGTTTATGCTTTCGTCAAATTCTGTTTCTAAAAATGTCTTATGGAATTCACGGTGATGGTCTGCCGAGGAGCCGAGGCACCATTCGAAATATGTAAAGAAGGATAGATCAACGGCTTTGCCGGAACTATTTATAATTTTCAAATCCCATATTTCAAGGGTTTCTTCAACGGGTATAAATATTGTTAAAATTATTTTTATCCCCTTGTACTCGGAAGTAAACAATGTATACCCCAGGCCATGCCGGCATTCAAAATTATCGAGCGGAGTTTTTACAGGCAAAAATGTAGGGCTCCAGACTTCACCTGTATTATTATCTTTTACATAAATATATTTTCCCCAGTTATCCCGCACCAGGTCCTGATGCCATCTGTTAACCCGGTTAAATTCGGAATGATCAAGCCAGCTAAAACCGCCGCCGGTCTGAGATATTACCAGACCATACCGGCCGTTCGAGATAACATTTACCCACGGTTTAGGAGTACGGTATGTTTTTAGTACATATTCACTTCCATCTTCTGTAAAATATCCATATTTAGTTTCGAACTTTTTATTCACACCGGATTCCTTATTTTAATATAATTAATAAGCTGACACCTATATTATATAATTTTTTTTAGATGACAAAAAGACAGCCGGTACATATTTCATTACCGGCTGTAAATATAATTCCAGTTTTCCGGAATTTAGTTTTACTTCAACAGCATCAATTTTTTAGTTGCAACATTATTACCCGCGGTAATCTGGTAATAATAAACTCCGCTGCTTAAGTTAGATGCGTTAAAGTTTACCGAATGTTCACCAGCTTCCGTCTGGCTGTTAACAAGCGAGGCAACTTCATTTCCGAGAACATCATAAACCTTTAATGTTACAAATGATTTTTCCGGAACCGAATAGCTGATAGTTGTAGATGGGTTGAAAGGATTGGGATAATTCTGATTCAACGCGAAGCTGACGGGATTGGAAATATTTACTTCAACAATCTGTGAATATTTGTAGCTGCCGTCCAGATCAACCTGTTTCAGTCTATAATATAAATGGCCGTTGGTGTTTTCATCAACAAAGGAATATTCGTTCGCCTTTGTTGTTGTACCATTTCCTTTAACGAATCCTATTTTGGCAAAATTTAAATTATTGCTGCTTCTCTGAATTTCGAAGCCTGAATTGTTAACCTCGGTAGCGGTACTCCATTTCAATTCAACTTTATTACCAACAGCAAGGGCCGCAAATGAAGTAAGTTCTACGGGAACTACAGTAGGGACAAAAGTAATCAAATCAAAATAGTTTACACTGCTGTAATTTCTACTTGTTGGAGGAAAATCGGGAATTACAGTTATAGTTGTTACCGTTTTCCCAATATATTTAGAGAAATCATATGTAACCATTTGCCATGTATTTGCCACTGTATTGGAATCAAAAGTATCACCTGAATTCCATCCGGCCCCTTCGTATTTAAAGTCGACTCTTGAAACTACACTTTTATAAACCAGTAATGTGGGATGCGCGTTTTGAGCCGTAACAACAAACGGGGTTATTTTGTTATTGAAAATCCCTGCCCAGGGATCGGCAGTCGAATTAATGACCAGTTTCGCAACATTATTAGTAGTATTTAAACCGGATTTGTCAGGATTAGGTACTACTGAAAATTGTTCTTTAGTATTATCAAAGAGAGTCCAACCTGTATCTTGCGCAGTCGTTTCAAAATCCCATGTAGATTGAGCAAATGCGCAGAAAGAGATGGAGAACAGAAAGAGTATTAAATATTTCATACAACCTCCTAATGGTTAAAAAATTTGTTTATTGGGACTAATTATTGTAAACGTTTACATCAAAATTAACGTCAAACTTATAAATCGGAAAAAGGGAGAAAAATGAAAACGTTTACATTATAATCTAAGATTTATATATTTGTTTGTCAAGTAAAATCTTCTTCCGGCTTAAATTTATTTTTAATTACGGTTTTATTATAATCTTTTTCCAGAAGTTTAAAAGTCTTAAAGAATAACAACACTGAAAGGCGAATAATATGAAATCATTAAGAAAAGTTTTTGTGTTTTACTTATGCATCACTGCTTTTTTTACTTCAGATGCTCAAACTAAGCTAATAGATAGCTTCGAAGACCTTTCAACTTGGCATAAAGTAGTATCCGACGGCGCTAAGATGGAACTATCGCTTGCCCCTGGAGAAAACGGAAATTCTTTGGTAATTAATTACGAATTCAGCGGCGCCGGTTACTGCGGAATTGTTAAAGATATTCCTATGCAGCTTCCGGAAAATTACAAATTTTCATTTTACTTAAAAGCTAATTCGCCAAGGAACAACTTAGAGTTCAAATTAGATGATTCTACAGGCGATAACGTCTGGTGGCATGTAAACAGAAGCTATAACTTCCCTGCAAAATGGACAAAGCATACAATTAGAAAAAGGGATATTACTTTTGCCTGGGGCCCTAAAGGCGGAGGTGAATTGAATAAACTGTATAAAATTGAAATAATTATTTCCGCAGCCGCCGGAGGCAAAGGAAAGGTCTGCTTGGATAATCTTGAATTTACTAAACTCCCTCCTCCTTTAAAAGAAATTATTACACCTACTGCCGAAGTAACTTCTGCGTTAAGCGGAAAAGCAGGCTATCTTCTTGATAATAATTTTAACTCTGCCTGGCGAAGCAAACAAAATGACGATCAATCAATAGTTCTCAATTTTAAATATATGCGTGAATACGGCGGTATAATTATAGTCTGGGATTCGCTGGATTATGCCACGGATTTTAATATCGAATCATCCGACGATAAGAATAAATGGGAAATAATCTATAAGGCACGGAATGAAAAAAGAAACATAAGCTTTATCCCTTTACCCGATAATGAATCGAATTATATGAAACTTGATCTTTTAAAAAGCAACCGGAATAAAGGATATTCCATAAAGGAAATTGAAATACAGAGCTACAAATTTGCCGAAGACGATAATTATTTCTTCGAGCAGGTAGCTAAACATTACCCTAGAGGTTTCTTTCCGAAGTATCTATATAATATTCAAACTTACTGGGATGTAATCGGAGTAAACGGAGACGCAAAAGAAGGTCTGATAAATGAAGAGGGAATGATTGAAACCGACAAAGAAAATTTTTCAGTTGAGCCGTTTGTTTTTTCAAATAATAAATTTATTAACTGGAATAACGTGGAAACAAAACAAAGCCTTGAAGATAACTACTTACCCATTCCAAGCGTTGAATGGAAAAGCAAAGGCCTGTCGTTGCAGATTAAAGGTTTAGCTGCTGGCGATACAGGCGCATCTTCTATGTATGTTAGGTATAGAATAAGCAATAATTCGTCTTCGACTCAAAAGGGCTCACTGTTTCTGGCTTTAAGACCGTTCCAGGTAAGTCCGCCCTGGCAGTTCTTAAATCTCAACGGAGGTGCTGCCGAAATAAACAGCATAATGTATGAAAGAGGTACTGCAACTGTTAACAACGATAAAAGAGTTATATCTATAACTAGGCCTTCAAATTTCGGTGCAGTTAATTTTACCAACGGCTCTATTATAGATTACATTGATAAAAATATTTTACCTCCCTATCAACAAGTAAATGACTCGCTCGGCTATGCATCTGGCGCGTTCCAATACCCTTTCAATTTGAAACGGGGAGAGCATAAAGATGTTGTAATTGCCATCCCCTTTTATAAAACAAGCCCAAATACGCCGAGCGAAGAATCAGCCGGCAGCGCAGATATATTCTTTAATAAAGAATTAAACAATAATAAAAATTATTGGAAGAACAGATTAGATAATGTAAAGTTCAAATTGCCTGCCTCTGCAGATAAGATTGTAAACACGTTGAAGAGTAACCTTGCATACATCTTAATAAATAGGGACGGCAGCGCTTTGCAGCCGGGTTCCAGGTGCTACGAGAGAGCGTGGATACGGGACGGAGCTTTGATGTCTGCCGACTTGCTGAGGATGGGCATTACTGAAGAAGTAAAGGATTTTATCAACTGGTATTCAAAGTACCAGTTCCCCTCGGGCAAAATTCCGTGCGTGGTTGATAGGCGCGGCGCCGACCCGGTTCCGGAAAACGACAGCCAGGGGGAATACATCTTTTTGTTGCTTCAATATTTTAAGTTTACTAAAGATACCTCCTTACTAAGAGACAAATGGGAAAATATAAAGAAGACGGTAAGCTACATCGAACAGCAGATAAATGAAGAATCAACTGACAAAAATAAAAACGGTACTAACGAACAAAGGTCTTTTTACGGGTTAGTCCCGGCTTCAATAAGCCACGAAGGCTATTCAGCTAAGCCCATGCATTCTTACTGGGATGATTTCTTCGTGATGAAAGGTTTAAAGGATGCCGTTACTATTTCGGAAATTCTTGGGATGAAAAAAGAAGAGAGTGAATACAAAGTCTTAAGAGATACATTCAGGACTAATTTGTACAACTCAATGCGGCTTGCAATGAAGAATGCGGGCATAAACTACATCCCGGGGTGTGCAGAGCTCGGCGATTTTGACGCGACTTCTACGGCAATTGGAATCTTCCCCTGCGGTGAGCTTAAAAATATTCCCGAACCGCAGTTAAAAAATACCTTCGATAAGTATTATTCTAATTTTAATAAAAGACTAAACCCGAACGATAATTGGATAAACTACACTCCTTACGAAATAAGAGTAGCCGGCACATTTATTTTTTTACATCAAATTGACAGGACATATAAGCTTCTTAACTTTTTCTTTAAGGACCAAAGACCGGAAGGATGGAATGAATGGGCGGAGGTTGTTTGGAAAGATAAGAACGCTCCCAAGTTTATAGGCGATATGCCGCATTCCTGGGTGGGTTCCGGTTATATAAATACCGTAAGGTCTTTATTCGTCTATGAAGACGAGGGTGATTCTACCCTGGTCTTGGGTGCCGGTATAAAAAGCAAATGGCTCAATAATTCTAAAGGGATTTCAATAGATAATCTACCCACATATTACGGGCATTTGTCTTATTCTATGAAACGCAGCGGTAAAAAAGTTTTTGTGAAGCTGAACGGCAGCCTGGATTCCTCATGCAAAAAAATCACTTTGGTATCCCCGTTAAACCTTAAAATAAAAAATGTTTTGATTGACGGTAAGTCTTATTCATCATTTAAAGGAAGGGACATCTGGTTCCCTCCGTCTTCAAAGGAAATAAAAATTGAATACAAATAAGAGCGGATAAAATAACCGGGATATTTAAGAAACATAATTTAAGCAATGCCTTAAAGCCATTGCTGCAATGCTTCGATATGCAGAAAATGTTTTTAATAATTTGAGTTCGCAGGTAAATTAACTGCAGCAAGGGTTTTCTTGAGAAAGTTCTAATTTATTTAAGAACAATTAATTTCTTTCTTTTATAACTGTCTCCCGCCTGCAATTCATAAATGTACACGCCGCTAGGAAGCAATTTGCTATTAAAGCTTATGTTATAACTGCCGGCTGGTTTGTTTTCATTTAAAAGATTCAATATCTCATGTCCGAGCAAATCATAAATTTTTATTTTTACCAAGCAATTAACCGGGATTGAATAACTAATATTCGTTGTTGAATTGAAAGGGTTAGGATAATTTTGTTCAAGCACAAACGAATCCGGGAAGAGAAATGAAATCCGTACTGCCTTTGAATAATAGGCTGAGCCGTTGTAATCCAGCTGCCTTAGGCAATAATAATATATCCCGCTGCTTTTCGGCTTATCCGAAAAGGAATATAAATGATTATCTGCTGAGGAACCATACCCTTTTACAAAACCGATTTTTTCAAAATTCTGTCCATCGGTTTTTCTTAGTACATCAAAGCCCAAATTGTTGGTTTCAGTGGCTGTCTCCCAGGTCAGCAATGCCTTATCTTCAAAAATTTTAACCGAAAAGGTTGTTACTTCTACCGGTAAAAAATCTTTATCTCTAAGAGCGTTTTCAATTACGGGCAGCACGCTCGGTATTATTACATTTATTCCACCTTGTTCGTTGGGATGAAGCCCGTCCGGAATGTAACTCCATAATGTTTCATTATCCAGTCTTTCCCAGCGGCTAGTAACATCAATATAACCTACGCCTTTCTCGCCGGCAACGTCTTCCCAAATTTTGTAATAGTCTTTCCATGCAGGCCGCTCAAGAGCGGGATTTCTGTCCAACACCAAACTGTCCAAAGGCATATTCATACCGAGAATAAAAATTTTTATTTTAGAATTATATTTTTTTACAGAATCAATCATGTCCTCTGCGTTCTGCTTTGATAGCTCCGGAGAAACCGAAGTACTGTTATAGTAGGGATTGGGAATATTAAGACAATCGTTTATTGCGAATTCCATTGTTAAAATATCCGGGGCTCTATCTATCACCAATTCTTTTAGATTATTTTTTCCCCATATTGAATTCATTCCTCCCTTTGCAGCATTAAAATAAATAATGATTGGGTATTCGTCTCTCAAATCTTCTATTAAATTTGCAGCCCACTTGCCGGTTGCCGTTAAACTGGTACCGTAGAAGACTATCGTTTTATACTGAGCAAAATTAACCGCTGCAGAAATTAATATTAAGAAGATAATCTTTTTCATAATTCCTTATTGATGATCACCCAAAATTATATTGCTTCGGAAAATTCAGTAATTGAATTCAGCTTTTTAAGAAAACCTGATATACCCTATTCCCTTTTTTTATCTGTTTTAATCTGCTATTTTTTATTCAAATAGTCAACTTCCGTTAATAATGGTTATTAACTTTAGTACCGCCGGAACACATTTATTGATTAAAATATTTTACGGCAGTGCGGACAGACTGCTTTTAGCTTTAGAATAGACTGTAATCGACGCCCCTTTAAGTCCGTTTGATTTTGCAGTAAACTTTATTTTTCCTTCTTTAAATGTTGATTGAATAACCGCCAGGCACAGGCCATGAAAGGCATTCCTCTCTTCTGCTTTGTAAGGGTTATGATCCAGCGGATTGCCGTTATCAACACCGATGATCTTTCCTTCTCCTTCAATTGAAAATTTAATTAAATTATCTGCGTACGGCACAACATTCCCGTTTGCGTCCAGTACTTCAGCTGTTATATCAGCCGCGTCCTCCGCATCAGCGTCAATCGTATCTTTATCAATGCTTAGCTTTAATAAGACAGGCTCGCCTGTTGTTCGCACCTCTTCAACGCAGACAACCTTGCCGTCTTTTTTGCCTACTGCCTTAAGCACCCCGGGTTCAAAAGGAACATCCCATTCAAGATGAAGATCGGCAGTAGTAGGATGCACTTCCGGCTTATCATATTTATTCCACGCACCGGAATGGCCCTGGCGCGGAAACTCAAGACGTTTCTCACCGAAAGATTTTCCGTTAAGATAAAGCTCAACCGAATTACAATTTGTATAACACAGTACGGGGACTATCTTACCTCGTTTTACTTTCAAGTTCCAATCGGGTAAAAGGTGTATCATCGGCTTTTCTGTCCACTGGCTTTGATAAAAGTAATAGCCGTCCTTTGGAAATCCGCAGAGATCCAGCACGCCGAAAGACCAATTTTTATAAGGCCAGAATGATTCCCCCAGGTAATCTATTCCAGTCCACATAAAATCGCCTATAACATAATCATGAATGCGGACAAACTTCCACAGTTGCTCGGCATCAATCATTTCATAATTATAGTTTGGATAAAAATTAGAAGAATCGCTGCCGAATGAATAATCGCCGCGTATGCCGCCGCTGTAGGAAGTGCTTTCCGTCCCGATCATCTTCCATTTGGGATGATTATGACGGTCTATGCTGTAGTAAAGCTCTCTGCGCTCGTGCCATCTATCTACATAATTATAGCCGATAATATCAAGACCGTTTAGAAATGCCGGAGTAGTTGCGCCTCCGTCGGCTGCAATATTGTCGCATGCAGAGGTAACAGGTCTGGTAGGATCAAGACGGTGACAGGCTTTTACAAGCATGCCAAGCAGCTCTGCGCCTTTTTCTGTTTTCTGCTCAGGCACCTCGTTGCCAACACTCCATAGTACTAGCGATGGATGGTTTTTATCGCGCTCGATCATGGAGGTCAAATCTTTCTTCCACCATTTATCAAAGTAAAGATGGTAGCCGAATTCTTTCTTCCCTATTTCCCATTCATCAAATGCTTCGTCCATAACAAGGAAACCCATCTCATCGCAAAGGTCCAGAAACTCGGGCGCAGGCGGATTATGTGAAGTACGGATAGCATTGCATCCCATCTCTTTTAATTTTTCCAGGCGGCGTTTCCACACCTGCAAAGGCACGGCAGAGCCTACACACCCGCCGTCATGGTGCAGGCAAACTCCGTTCATTTTGATATGCACGCCGTTAAGAAAAAATCCTTTATCCGTATCGTATTTAATTTCTCGTAAACCGACTGCAGTATTTAAATTATCAATTTGGCTTTTTCCTTCACGGATTGTTGAATGAAGATTATATAACACGGGTGAATCAACCGACCATAAATCGGGAGACTTAACGGTAATATTCTGTTTCAGCTCCGTCTTTAAGCCGGGAGCTAAAGTAAAAGGCGTCTCCGTTCTTCCGGCTGCTCTGCCTTCTTTATCATAAAGTACAGCTATAAGGATGCCTGTCTTAAGCTTATTACTTTTGTTTATAATATTGGTTTTTATATCTACTACGGCAGACACTTTGGAAACGTTGGGAGTTGTAACAGTAACTCCCCAATGCCTAATATGAAGCGGGTCCATTTTAACGTACCAGACATGTCTGTAAATACCTGAGCCGGTATACCATCTTGTATTGGGCTGAAGTGAATTATCTACCCGCACTGCAACGAGGTTTTCACCTTCTTTAAGGTAAGGGGTAAGCTCATAAAAAAAGCTTGTGTACCCGTAAGGATGGCTGCCCAGGTGATGCCCGTTTATCCAGACGTCGCTGTTCATATAAACGCCGTCAAATTCTATCCGGATAATTCTATTCAAGTCGCTCTTTAAAACCCGGAAATGCCTGCGGTACCATCCTGTGCCTGTGGGAAGGTAACCTCCGCTGCCTCCTGTCGGCGCTTCTTTATCGTACTTGCCCTCTATACTCCAGTCATGAGGCAGATTAAGTGTACGCCAATCGCTGTCGTTAAAAGAAGGACTTTCAGCACCTTTAAAATCACCTATCTTAAATTTCCAGTTATAATCCATAAGCAGTCGCTCCCTGCCTTCGTATTTGTTCTGTGCAAATAGAATTCCCGGTAAGCTTACGAGTGCCGCTAAAAAAAACGCGAACAAATTCCTAAAAATTTTTCTTGAATTATTCATAACAAAACCTGTTAACTTTTTTTTGTAGCCCGGTTAATTTTTATTTTAGAGTGATTGACTGGATTTCGAAACCAGCTTCAAATTTATCGTTAACCTTTTCAGAGCCGGTTTTATCACACTGGATTTGAATGAAATTAATTTCTGCCGGGTTCAGCCGTCCTTCGTCTGAATAATTAGCCGGCTTCCAAATCTCCGGAAGGAACCGTGGATATGCATCGGGCATAATAAGCGAGTTGCCGCCTTCCATTGAGGCAACTGGTATTATAATATCTTCCCAATCCTTCCCTAGCTTTATTTTTACCCGGTAGCTTTTGCCGTCAACAGTCAATATGCTTAAATAGATAAAAGCATCGCTGTCATTTATCGATTTGGCTTTAAGGACAAAATATTTGTAATCCTTCAGAATATTTTTTAAAGGATGAATAATATCTACCGGACTAAACTGAATACCGAAAGGAATTTCAGAGTCGCCGGAGAAAGTTACTTTTACCGCCAGCGCGGTACTTTCATTATTGCTGCCGTCTTTATAGTCAGCAAAATATTTCATCTCCTTGCTGAACTGTGGGAAAACCAGATCATGTCTGTCCCTGCCGGCATCGAAAAGTACGACCGGCTCGCCGGTATTTAAGACATTAACCGTCCAGAATTTATTCGAGTAAAAATCCCAGTCATCCGGCGAGCCGTTTATTCCTCCGGGGAAAGTATAATTGCGGCCGCCTAAGTTTACAACAACGCAGTATTCAAGCTTGCCGGGATTTAATATTCTTATTGAGTCTTCAACAGTATAATTAAATCCGCCTGTATTTTTTAGAATATATTTTTCAAAGCCTCTCCAGCCCAGGCGTCTTATAAACAAAATTGCTTCTGTTATTTTCTTATCAGCAGCAATATTAAATCTGAAATGATGCGGCACATTGTAGAACATATTCTCACTCGTCTTATTTACAACCGCAACGGGCGGAGTATTTGCCGGCGGCACATACAACCCCTCTAAGAAATTTTCTTTTCCCGGTAAATATTTCTTAATAGAATTTATTCCGTAAGCAGATGAGGCCAATAAATATATGCCGGGCTTAACATCAAACCTGGCTTTTACTGCACTCTGTTTTTTTGCCGTCTCTCCAGACAGCGGAAAAACATTAAAATCACCCCCAAGACCCGGAATTGAAAGCTGCATTTTCCTTTTGTTCCAATAAAGCCTGGCCGCCTGCCTTTTCATACTGGCAGGCTCAAACGGATCGCGCAGCAACATACAGTCCGGGTAAATTTCCAGCTTCCATATTCCGTTACCCAGCTTGTCTAAAAAGTATGCGCCAGTCCCGTTATATTTAACCAATGATGAACTGCCGCAGCCTGCAATATGTTTTACCCCACCGGCATTCCGGGGAATATCATCTGTAGAGTTGGAATAATAAAAAGCCGTATCGGAATTCATCAGGCTTAAGTCTTCCTTATAATCAACTCTAAAGTAGCCGAATTTATTGTTGGCCGGATAATCCCCGTAGGATTTGTATAAAGTAAGCGCATGAAACGCTCTGGCTGCAATCATCATGCTTATTGCCTTCGAAGGCGTGTATAACAAATTCATAAAGTGGGTGCCGTACTCAGTGTTGCTCCAGGCAATCTGGCTGGGGTCGTAGCTGAACATAGCGGCAAACTGCATTCCGGCCTCGCGGAAGCTTCTAATAATTGCTGGATACATGTAAGAGGCACCTATATCGGCGGCTTCAAACTCGTAAACCATTTTGGCTTTTTGCTTATAGCCGGTAATGCCGCCCGAAGGAATTTTATAATGGTTAACATTAATAAGATAATTCCCGTCTAGCATCTTGTTGTGAACTAGGCCGGTAGGGTACCACTGAAAAGATATGCCCTGAATATCCGCATTGCAAACAGCCTGCGCCTGCACCTTGTTCCAATTCTGGCTTATGTTGTAAAACAGCGGTTTTGAAAATCCGGCCTTCCGCAAAGTCCTGACCATTTCGTTTATATAACCGGTTACTTCCCCGGCAGTATCCGGGTGGAAAGGCTCATTAATAATTTCCAATGCGATTATCGAAGGATCATCCTTGTATGATAACTTTGTATACGGATTATAATGACGGGCAAACTGCCTGAGATAATTCCTTTCCGCCGCTCTGGCATTAGGGTTAGTTATCAGTTCAACCTTTGAATAGAACTGCGAAAATCCTTTTGTATTCTTATCGGGCTGGGGCCAGCCGTTACCCCACCAGGCAATGGGAGTAAGAATTATTTTTATTCCTTTAGCCTCCAGCTTGTACAACAAATAATCTAACAGCTTAAGATGCTCGTTGTTAAAAATATTCCCGTCCTTGTCCGAAATTTCCCTGTCCCAAACGTGTAGACGAAAGGCATCAAGCCCAAGCCTGGCAAATTGGTCTACATCAATATCTATAGCTTGCTTTAAAGACAGCCCAAGCTTTTTTTGAGCGCGATACGAATAGGCAAACGGCGTTGTATAATTTATACCGAATAGGCTGACTTCCTTATTTGAGCCTTCCCAGCGAAGCACTCCGTTCGTATCAACATAAACGCTGCTTTGTTTATGGCCGTTCTGCTGCGCATAGCAGGCAAAGGAAAATATAAAGAAAGCCGTTAAAAAAAATTTAGAAATATTCATTCTCAATAGTGTTAAGATAGGACGGCATCATTAAAAAGATGACATCTTTATTTGATCAATAACATTTTCCTAGTTTGTATAAAATCTCCGGCTTGCCTGCCGATAGGCACGGCTTCAATTCTATAAAAATATATCCCGCTTGCAAGCTTGCTGCCGTCGAAATAAACCCGGTAAAATCCCGCAGGCTTTTCTTCATTTACAATCGTTTCAATTTCTCTTCCCAAAACATCATAAACTTTTAAAGTAACATGGCTGAAAGCTGAAAGCTGATAGCTGATAGCTGTTGCCGGGTTAAACGGATTCGGGTAATTTTGATATAAATAAAATTTATCCGGGGCATAATCTTTATAATTTTTTATTCCCGTAATCGAAATTCCATCATTGAAAAATTTCCAGGAAAGCGTTGTATCTTCCCCGGGAAAATTAAACGTCCTGCTGCCGATCCCCGGTTCAATGCCTCCGAACTGACTGTTCTCCACATAAAATTTATAACTTACTGGCGTCCCGGCTGTAATTTTGTCGGCAGGAAAATAAGCAACACCCGACCAAAAAGTTCCTCCTCCTACGCTTTTCGATTCTTTATTCAATATCAATTTATCCGAATACCAGGATAACACTCCTGCAGAATTTGCCGAATCGCCGCGGACAGCTATTGGGCCGTTTTTAGTCGTATCGAATAAGCCGCTCTGCATTAGCTTGGCAACGTTTACCCTGAAGAGAATTCCTATCGAATCCTGTTTAGGTTCGATGGGAGTCCTGTACTGCGGCAATTTACTTTCATAGGTATTGTAATATTCAAGCTCAAGAGTAGTGTCTTTTAATCCGGCGGTAAACACCCGGTAGCTGCTGCCGGAACTGTCGTAAGGAGTAACCGTACTTTCCCAACCGAGATTGCGAAATGTAGGTTTGGTAAGGCTGAAGCCCGACCAGAATAGAAACTGCAGCTGGTCTGCCGGGTACATTTTGAAAGTATATTCCCAGTAATCGCCGCCGGCATTTTTTAAGATTACTTGTGAAGTCTGATCCCATGCGATTTTTTCACCGCTGGGAAGAAATCCTGAGCTAACTCCCTGCACCTGTCCCCTTAGCTGCAGAATACTTTTGCTGTTTATCGTATCTCCCATTGTTGCGGTATTTAACCTTACGGTTACATTAACGGTTGGTAGAGTATCGGTATTCTGGCTGCGGTAAACATTCATTGAGTTCATCGTGTTGCCGTCGAAATCAAACAGAGTATAATTTTCCCACGGCGAGCCGATGGGCGGGACTGAAATATATGCAGGTTCCCAGTAAAAGAACCCGATGCATTTATGGTTGGTTGTATTTTTAATAATCTCTTCAAGGTACGTCATAAAATCTCTTTGTCCCTGCACGGTAACCGGATAGCCGGCAGGCAGCTTCGAAGGATCGTAACTTACGTTTGGATAGCCGTCGTTCTTATTTAATGTAGTCCACGGGTATGCTGTCTCAGCAATAACAATATCTTTATTATACCTGGTTGCAAGATCATTTAAGTTACTCTGTAATTGAGAAAAAGTTCCATGCCACCAGGGATAATACGAAAGCCCGATTACATCAAAGTCTACTCCCTGGCTTATCAGGTTATCAAAGAACCATCGCGAAGTTGAATTGCTTCCGCCTTTATCGATGTGAATCATTATTTTCACTTGAGAAGTATCGGCGGCATCTTTCACTCCTTTAATTCCCGCCTTAACCAGGTCGGCAAAATTAGTCCAGGCATTTGCCGAGCCGGAATTTCTTCCGTCAGGCCAAAGCATCCCGTTTGTAATTTCATTTCCAATCTGAACCATATCGGGTAAAGTTCCCTGATCTTTAAACGCGGTTATTACATCCTTTGTATACTGGTAAACGCTGTCTTCCAAAATATTATAAGGAAGGTTTGCCCACGCTGCCGGTTTGGTCTGATGTCCCGGATCAGCCCAAGTATCGGAATAGTGGAAATCGAGTAATAATTTTAATCCCTTCGCTTTAATCCTTTTTGCGAAAGCCAGAGTCTTTGTAAGTCCGCAGTAACCGCCTGCCGGTGCATACCACAAACGCAGCCTTACATAATTGGCACCGTACTCTTTAAAGATTTCAAGTACATCTTTTACTTTGCTGCTGTCTTTAAACTGCCCGCCTGCATCTTCAATTTGGGGGGCGGACGACAGGTCCGCTCCCCGTATTTGAATATCATTTCCGGATTGTGCATAACCGGCTATGCTTGATAAAATTATTATGCACAGAAAAATTATTCTTTTCATTTTACTATTACGATACTTGTCGTCTACAAGTTTATGTTCCCTAACCCTCACTCCCGTCCTCTCTCCCGAAGGGAGAGAGGAGGTTAGAACCCTCTCCCTTTGGGAGAGGGCAGGGTAAGGGCACTATTTTTCCAGAACCATTTTTTTAGCTTGTATAAAAGAGCCTGCCTGTATTCTTACAAAATATACGCCGGAAGTTACATTAATGCTATGGTCATTCCTGGCACTCCACTGGATGCTGTGCGTTCCGGGAGTCTGTTCACTGTTTATAAGAGTAGCAACCTTTTCACCCAGGACGTTAAAGACCTCAATTTTTACATTTACGGTTTTGGGTATTGAATAAGTAATTGTTGTCGTCGGGTTAAACGGATTAGGATAATTCTGAAGCAACTCATAGCTGTCCGGAATGCCCGGTTCAGTATCGACTGCATTCACAGAGCCTAAGTCCGGCGGATTTTCTACAGTCAGATTATTCTGAACCCATTTAACTTCTGCAAGGTCGAATGAGCTAGGCCAGGTAATACTGCCGCTGTTTACGCTAGTCGGAACTATATACTGGTAATATCTTCTTCCGAAGTTTGTACCGCCGCCGTCTTCAACCTCTCCCGTGGTAGATGTATAAACAAGCCTGTAGCAGACCTGAAAGAAAGTTGGCGGAGTTAAATTTATTGAGCCAGTATATTTTCCGTCGGAGTTGGGCGAAGTAAGCATAATCCGGTTATCTGTTCCCCACATCGATTTACCCTGGGTAATCGGTATTAAGCATCCGTCGAATTGAATATAGACAGTATCTATACCAGGCCTGAAAAGAGTATTCGTAGGATTGGTAGTTGCACTCGCAGCAGGAGTCATATCAACATGGAAAGTTAATTTAATAGGCGTTGTAATTACGCTGTTGGGATGAAGGCTGTTAAAGAATTCCTGGTCGGCGCCAAAATCGCCGGGCACTGTTTGATCGGATGCAGCCTGGAAGTTATAAGTTCTATTGCCGCCGCCGGTAACTCCGGGCTCTTCCCACCCGTCGGAAAGCGCCAGGCCCTTAATATAATTTTTACTGGTTGAATCAACTCTCGAAGAATCCCACGCGATAAAATATTTATAGATTATCTGGGTCCCGGCAGTCATAGTAAACGGCTCGGATAAAACCCATTCCTGAATTGAAGGAACGTAAGTCATCTTTAACATTGTCGGTTCGGTATCGAAAGTAAAAGATGAAGGAGGCCAGCCTTTGGCTCCTGTTACCGCCACCTTATCACCGAGTCCCCTGTTAAACAGTCCTGCCTTTTCTAGCGCATCCAGCTTAAGCCGGAAATTTACATTAGAGGTTAAAGGCGGACCTGTAGGAGGCTGGTTGTTAAAATAAACCCAGCTAATAGTAGTATCGCCGCTTGCTGCTACATTTGCAGAGAATGTAAAAGACCTGTCGCTGGTGCTCTCCCATGTAGAGCCGTTAATAACAAATTTGTATGATTGAAGAGTACCGGCAGATGCATTCGATTTGGCAACATAAGCTACGCCTGACCAGAAAGAACCCTGGTTAACGCTGCCTGTTTCGCGGGTAAGCGGAATAATCTGAACCCAGTTAGGCGATGCGCCAAGAGGCGCGCTGCCCCAAACCTGCGGCGTTTGAGATGAAGGATCGAACGAAGACATACCGCCCATGTTTACCCTGAAATAAACGGCAACAGTATCCTGCTTATCCTGGAATGGCCGCCAGAACTGCGACATGTTGGTTTCGTAAGGATTGAAGTACTGCATCGGAAGAGTAGTGTCTTTGGTTCCTATCGTTATCTCTCTGTTTTTGGATGCTGTAGAAAACGGCCCGTCCCAGCCGCTCCAGTGAAAAGTCGGATGCTTAAAGTCCGATAGGTAAGTTACAAACTTGTATTGAATATTATCGCCCGGCTTTGCCTTAAAAGTAACCGTCCAATAATCTCCGCCTATATTGGTAAGCTTAACGCCGGTAGTCGTATCCCATGTAACTGCAGGCGTGGTTCCCAGAGTAGATGCGCCGCAAAGTATAACCTTACCCTTGGAAGAAAGTGTGTCCCAGCAGGTAGATGTATTTAAGGTCATGGTAACGTTTACAGTCTGCGCAGCAAGCTGGCTTAAATTCGCACCGGCATAAAGCGCAAACATAGTCAGTGCCAAAAAGGAAGTAAGTTTTGCTTTCATAAACTGCTCCTTGGTTTATTAAATAATTAAATTATTTTTTAAGTCGACTTCCGAATAGGATATTCTTTTTCATTTAACTGCCCGAAAAAATTTTTAAAATCTTATTATTAAAGTGAACCTGTTCGAGTTTCCCAAATGCACAAAATTCTGGTAAGCGTAATCGACGGAGACAAAAACATCGCCGAAAACATTTATTCTGTTCAAGCTGAAGCCGAATGTATAATTTGCCTCCCCGTTGGGAAGGAACAAATCTTTATATCCGCCGCGCAGCTGGAATTTATTTTTCAGCAGACCGACCTCTCCGCCCAGGTCCACACTCTGGGCATTATCATTCGGACTCACACCGTCGGCTGCAAGCGTTAACCGGAAGTCGTCGGTCTGTACTATATCATCCGAGATTCCGAATCTCATTATCAGCGGCAGATCGAATGCGTCCGTATTAAGCTTTGCAGTAATGCTCTGGTTGGTTCCCTGCTGGTTGGAAATTACCGCCGGTATGTTCAGGTCCTCGCCGGTCATCTGCATTTTAGTTCCGAAGTTTGAAATGCTGGCGCCGAGCCTTATTCCAGCAAACGGCGTATTAAAGATAGTTCCAACATCAAAGCCCAGTCCATCGGCATATTCGTTATAGATTGTTTCGCGTATATACTTAAAGGTACCGCCGATTGAAAAGCGGTCGGTTAAAGAGCGGCTGTACGAAATGCCGATTGCAAAGCTTGAAGCGTTAAAAGTTTCTCCGGTTCCCATCGGCTGATCGGGAGTAGTAACTTCCATATCGTTCGTGTGCATAATCGTAGTACTCAATCCCATCGTGCCTAAATCGCCGAGCGGGATAACCATTCCCACAAAGTCAAAATAAATTCCCGGCAGCCATAGAGTGTGGTCGACAACAAGCGCATCCGATTTTACGGAGGATATGACCGACGGATTCCAGTATAGCGCGGTAGGATCGTCTACCATAGATACGAAAGCACTGCCCATTCCTATTGCCCTTGCACCGACGGGAATTCTTAAAAAAGTTGCAGCCGACGTACCGACCTTGGTAATGCCTCCGGCAAATGCAGCCTGCGTATAAATACAGAATGAAAAGACCGCAATTGAAAGGATAGCTTCTATTTTTGATTTCATTTTATTCACTGGTGTAAAATTTATTTTATTATTGCAAACGTACCTGTCTTTTGCCCTATGCCCGGCGCATCTATGTAGTAAACGTAAACGCCGTAAGATATTTCAAACTTCTCGCTGCTCAATACGTCCCATATCTCGGTTCCGTTTTCAAAGGAGGAGTTATGATCTATCTTTTTTACTTGCACGCCGCTTACGTTAAATATCCTTATAGTGCATTTAGCGGGAAGATTTATAAAATGTATCTCCCTGGGGCCGCGCCCGCTTGAATACGTGTTTCGAGGCTCCCATATCTCGGCTGCTATATAAGGATTGGGAACAACTCTAATTTTACTGAGATCGCTTTTCGCCTTGGAATCGGAAATTGAAGAGCCCTGCATTCTGAAAGTATAAGTATCGTAAGATAGGAACGGCTTGTTGAGAATTATTTTTAAAGTATCTCCGGGCTGCGGATTCCTTATTCCCTGCCTAATGTTAAGAACCAGCTGCCAGGTAAACTGCAGCCGTCCGTTCTTATCCGGCTCAAGAAAATAAATTGCATCTGCAAGATTAGTGTTTGACGAATCAATACTGAACTTTCCGTCGCTGCCGTCTGCTTCGCTGAATGCAAACGGTATCTCCTTATTCTGAGTTAGATTAATTACTTTGAAATTAACCTGCTTTGCAGGCAGCCTTATAAATCCTATGGAAGTATCTTTGGATGTTGCAATGCCTACGCTGCCGAAGACAATTTCATAATCGCTGGGGCTCTGCACTCCGTGCACCGTTAAGAAGGTTACCGGGTCAAAATCAAATGAGTAGACATCGGGATTATTCCAGTGGGTTTTGTCGTTGTTTAAAGAGATAGTCTGTACATTATTAAAGCTTAACTGGAAGCCTTCCGTTATGGGCTGTTCGGCACCGTTGGCCAGCGAAGTGTCGTTTGAAATTAAATACTGATTTGTTGAAGCGTTCTTTAACGAATACGTACGCGTTGTGGTAACGTCCTTATTATTTACTTTGTAGGTTGTGTCAGTAAAAGATATTTGATATTCGTTGCCGCTTTTTATTGCACCGGGATCGATAACGCTTATGCCTACCGAGCCGCTAGCACCGCCGGTTGTATGCGTAAAGTATTGTACTTCGGGCGGCAGATAACCGGCAGCACTTGTAGTAGGCCTTACTACCGCCACATTTATACCGTGAGTTATGGTGCCGTCCGGTGATACGCTTACCTGTATAGGGGTTTCGGCGGGAGCGATGTTTCCTGCCGGGTAGCCGAAGTTGTATGCGCAGACAGCATAAAAATATCTCTGGCCGTCAATAACACTCGTGTCCACAAAAGAATGTTTCAGCCCCGTCTCGCTGCCGAGCCAGTATTTAACTCCGTTTATATCAACCTGGCTGTATCCCTGCACACCGTCTATCAGATCGAACTGGGCAATAGGACTTAGCAGAGTTTTAACTCCCTGGCCGTCGGTAATAACCTTAGCATCAAGAAAGGCCGCATCAGTTGCCCTGTAAACACGGTATCCCTCAAAGTTATGTCCGTTGCCTCCTATTTTATTTATGTACCTGTCAAAGGACTTCTCGGCAAAATCGTCCCAGTAAAGCGTTACCTTTTTATCGCCCGGCACGGCGTGCATGGTAACCTGCTGCGGAGCCGAGGCGAACTGGTAATCGGCTTCGTAGGCAAGATCGGCCTGATGCATTTTACTAGTTACGCTGGCAATGTCGTCGTCTTTTGTTTTACCGCCGCCTGCAATTGCAACTGCAACCGCCATCCGCTGTCTTTGCCCGGGCAGCATCGGAAAAAATCCTGAAGAGACGTAAACATCGTAATCGCCTACTCCGCGTATAAGATTTATATTTCCCGGAACCATAAGCAAATCCCATAGCCCCTGATCGGCGGCGGTTGAAAAATTCAATGCGCCCACCGGAATTTGCACCGCACTCGTTACACCGAGCTGATCTGATTCGCTTACATCCGTCTTATCAATCCCCGGTTCACCCGGAAATTCCGTACCCGCACCGCTTGTCGGCTTCCCGTCTCCTTCTCCGTAATCACCTGTATGCGGAACTCCGTCAAGACCTACATCATCCAGAACCGGATTCCAGTCTTCATCATTATCAAATCCGTCGTCTCTGGATTCGTCTATCATCGGGGCTACGTTCTGGTAATTCCATGCTGCGTTTGTTCCCGGCACAATAAAGCCGCGCTTTATAGTATCGCCTACGGCAAATGAAAGATAATTTATAAACCGGACCGGCTTTACTACTCCGGTGTACTGGTTTACGTGGTTAAGATGAATAGAAGCTCGTTCGTCTATCAGGCCGTTCAAGTTATCATCGTAGCCGTTGGCAACCGTATCCTCAGAAACGGTAATCCCATTCGGAGGCAGGTCGTATTCTTTTCCCAGGCTGTAAACTTTTCCGCCCCCGGCGGGATAAGTAGTAATAATTCTATTGTAAGTATCCGGTTCAATCAAAACTATCTTGTCTCCGGGTTTAATAAACCTGGGCTGGAAATCCTGCTCGGTAAAATGAGGACAAACCGAATCGGCAATTCCGTTTATCTGAGAAAGCAGGTTAGGGTAATCGTCGGAGTCGCCGTCGTTATCAATTCCGTCAACGCTGTTGCCGGGCGTTTCAATATACTTTACTGCAGCAACACCCACAGGGTCGTTACCGAAAGCAGCATTGCCCTTTCTATCTGCGCTTGTTAAAAACGTAATTGCTGTCTGAAGATCGACATACGGGAAATTGTTCGGCCCTACGCCGCCCACATAGTCGGCAACAAACATCATGAACGATGCCTTGTTAATCGGCTTTGTACCATCGTTCAATACATCGTGGATGAAGAAGACAACATCGTTAATTAAAATTTGAGACCATGCAAGCGCGCGTACATTTACAATTAATCCAAGCCCGTCCCGTGTAGGATCGGTTGTATCCGGATTGTAAGGATACCGGTTGTATTTATCATCGGAAGTAACGTAATAAAATTCCTGGTCGGCGTTAAAAATGTTTTTTCCGAAATACCCGTCCCACGAACCCGGCCAGCCGGGGTCAAGCGAGTCGGACCTCTTATCGCGCCAGCCGCCCTGGTAATCCTGCGGCCAAGAGTTCTTATCGTCGCTTCTTGCAATTTCCTGCTGCTGCGGATTTATAAATCCAGGTACAGGCTCAAAGTTCCATGAATTTCCGTTCGGGTCAGTTTTATAAACCGGCATTTCTACAAGATGGATTGTATCTTTATTATTATCGATTACTTCTCCCGCCGCCCAAAAGGAAATGAGTGCAATATAAATTCTGCCGGTGTTCTTCGGCCATTCGTAATCAATATAGTTTGCCTGCCCGTTAGGGTTGCCGCTGTAACCGGAATTAAAGATGGTTGCCCGGATATTATTTCCGTCGATATTGGAAAACCTCCTGTAGTTCGGGTCGCTTCTGAAATCGGAAGGCTTATAATTTAGGACCTGTGCATTTACTGCAGCGGCTAATATTATAAAAATCAAACAAAGGAAATAAAACTTTAGTCTAATCATTTTAACTACCGGTTATTTATTTAATGATATTTTAGTCCCGATATAAACGCTCCTTGGCGCACTGTAAAAGTTGGGATAAACGAACCACGAGAGATCATAGTTCCTTACCGTTTGTTCCTGAAGTGTGTAATCAGGCCTGCCCGTATCTCCGTAAACAGTAGTGGGATTTTTTGAATCGAGCAGGTTAAAAACTTTTATAAAGAACTGGAAACCGTAATCGGCATAAGAAAAATCTTTATGCAGCTCAAGATCGATATTTGCGGTTATGGGCTTGCGCCTGCTGTTGTTGGGCAGACCCGTAATAATATTCCTGCCCGTATAAGCGCCGGCGGTAACGGTAGGAGTATACGGCTGCCCGGTATTTAAATTTCCAATTAAACTCATTCCCCAGCCATCGCCTCCTACATATACGTTTGCATTTATAGTATGTGTCTGGTCCCAATCAAGAGGAGTAAGATACTCAGTCGGCTGAGCGCCGTTCTGCAGCGCAAAGAACTCCTGGTCGGGAGATGAATTGGTACCTTCGGCAATTTGGAAAGTATAATCCAGGCCGAAGGAGAAATTATCGGAGAAACGCTTGTTAACCGAAAGAGTAAAGCCTCTAACGTTCGCAAAGTCGCGGTTAATCCTTTCGGAATAAGAAATGCCTGCAACAAAAGTAGGTATAGGAACGCTTGAAGAAATCCAATCGCGGATGTCGCGGTAATATGCCGTAACATCCATAGCCAGATCGTTTGTAAGCTGCTGCTGGAGGCCGATTTCATAAATTGTAGTACGCTGCGGCTTAAGATCGTTATTACCGAACGGACCCTGAATACCCTGAGTTGAAGTAAGCTTAAATTGATCGCCGAGATACAGCTCGCTGTAATCGGGAATCTGCTGGAATATTCCGAACGAAAATCTTATTATGCCGCGGTCAGTAATCGGGTAAGCAATCCCGAAGCGCGGGCTTAGTCCGGTCTTAACCGTAGTCTTCCTGTACCAGAAAGCTTCCCGCTCAGCCAGGGTATACTGATTGGACGGCGTTTGCTCGTCAAGACTAATTTTTCCGTCGTGGTTCAAGTCGCGATAAATATGTTCAAGCTTATAAGGATTGTAAACGTCCGGGTCTGAAGGATCAACCGGGACCTGTCCGTTCGGGTTAAACAAATCGAAACGCACACCGATATTTATTATTACGCTCTCAAATTCAATTTTATCCTGCATGTAAGCCGCAAAGCTAAACGGATGACGTGTAAACCTGTCATGCTGCGGTGAGCTGATATCCGGTATTGCAGGTACAAACGGAGTTATCTGCTGGCCGTTTGAACCTAATGCGGGAATCAAGTTTATGTTCTCATAAAAAAGATTATCGGACTGCAGTTCGGCACCGACTTTACCGAGATTTATCCTGTCCAGCTGGCTTGTTAGATCCCATTTTATGATTGTACTTTTTGTACTCCGCTGGAATCTGTTTAGGTCCGTACCTGCAGTAGCAAAGTGATAGCCTTGAATATTCGCAGAATCAGGAGAAGTATAATGGGGATCGAACGGGCTATCGTACAGCCTGGAATAATAATCATTGAATTTATAAGCTGCCGTTAATTCCTGGTAAGTTGTCTTGCTTATAAAATGAGTTAATGTGGTCATAAAACTGTAGCCGTAGCTGTTTGCGGGGTTGGCGCCGTAAGGGTCCAGCTGATAGATATGATTATAGACGCGGTCAAACTCCGTGCTGCCGAAAGCGTCCAGCTTAAACCTAAAGTTATTGGATATTCTCCAGTCGAGTGTTCCCTGTCCGCTCCACCTGTCGCTGGAATTCATCGAGACGAAAGAGCTGTCGCCCGTAATAGGCACAAGCTTTCCGTTAACAAACTGCGATCTTCCCTGAGGCAAATAAATATTTTTACCGTATATATAGCCGCCGTCATAAAATCTTCTCCCGGAAAAAAAATAAGTGAGCTTATCGTTTACGATGGGTCCGCTTAAAGAGCCCTGGAAATTATAATTGGCTACCGGATTTATTTTATTTATGTTCCAAAAAATATCCGTGTGGCCGCTAACGTAATCGCCGGTCCATAGTTCAAGGTTGCCGTTAAGCTGCGAGCCGCCGGTCTTGGTAACTACGTTAACCACGCCGCTCATTGCGTTGCCGTATTCGGCGTTAAATGTACCGCTAATAACCTGAAGTTCCTGCACCGATTCCGGTTCAACCGTTAGCGCCTGCGTGCGCGTAAAGTCATCGGTTATGCTTATGCCGTTAACAAGATAAGAAATCTCGCTCGATCTTCCGCCGCGAATATGAAGCCCGCCGTTAGCATCCCTGCTTACCCCGGCCTGTAAATCAATCAGCTGATTTAAATCCTGCAGAGGCAGCGCTTTTATTTCGTCTGCAGATACTCTTGCCTCTGTTGAAGTCATATCCTTAATTACAAGAGGAGATTTTGCAACAACAACAACCTCATTCATGTTAACAGATGTTTGTGCCATTCTAAAATTTAGCTGCGTAGTCAAGTCGATAGAGACCTGTACATTTTTTGTAATCGTTTTAGTATAGCCGATGCACGTAGCAGTAACTGAATAGCTGCCGGGCGGAACATTTATAATAACATAATACCCGTCAACATCGGTTGCCGCCCCCATGTAAGTGCCATCTATTAAAATATTGGCTCCTACAATCGCCTCGCCTGTAGAGGCATCTACAACCTTGCCGGTTATCTTTCCGGAATTCTGCGAATACGCTAAGCCGGGAACCACAAAGAATAAAAAAATTATCAGCCGTATAATTTCTTTTTTCATATTCAATCAGCTCTTGTTAATAGATTTAATGCATTTAATTTTTCCGGGAACAATTTTACCGGGATTTCTTCTTTAAGCTTGTCAGTGTATGCTTCGCGAATCTTGAACCAGTTAAATGTTGTAAGAGTTTCTTCAATATCTTTTGAGCATTTCGAAAGAGGTTTTAGAACCGGCGCTTTATGCCCGGTGCACTTCAGGAATACGAATTTACCGTATTCGGATATTGGTCCCTTCCACTCGCCTATCTTAAGAGAAAAAATTTCTTTGCCCAGGCCGCCCAGGCTTTCCTCAGTAAAGTACCCTATGTCTCCTCCCTTTTGGGCAGTTATTTTTTGGACTGAATATTTTCTAGCCAGACTTGAAAACCCGGCGCCTTGTTGTAATAAACTCTTTATTGAATGGGCAAGCAGGGAATCGTCAACTAAGATTGAGCTCAATCCGATTTCCGGTTTTGAATAGAACAGCGTTCTGTTTTTTTCATAGTAAGCTTTAACGGAATCATCCGATATTTTTATGCCGCTTCTCAGTTTATTATCCATTTGAGTAAGAAGGTAAGTATCGAAGCTGTAATCAACATTTTTTTTGAAAGACGGAGCTTTATCCAATTTCTCTTTCAGCGCGGATTGTATAATATACTTCCTTATTATCAATCCGGATATGAAATCCTCAAGGTTTTCTTCAGTCCGGATCCACTGCCTTTGTGTGCCGGTTGTAATACTCATTTCTTTTACCAGGGTATGGAAGTCCCAGCTGCAGATGGCAGAAGTAACCACGACTCTACTTAAATCATTCTTATTTATTAAAGAACTATTTTCAAGAATATTTTCGGTCGAATCCTGTTTTAGGCTGTTAAATATTTTCAGAACGAACGGCTTGTTGAATTTTATTTTTAACTTTTCATGTTCCGATTTTGTAAACTCCCTGGCGGCCTCTTCATATTTTCTTTTATAGACAAAAGCTCTTATCCTTTCCCGCGCCTTTAGATACTCGCTCTCGGTAGTAAGCGGATTGTATTTAATATCTAACACTTTTATAATGCTGTATCCTTCCACCGTCTTTACAGGTTTGGAAATTTCTCCGACCTTCATAGAAAAGGCGGCTTTTTCAAATGCCGGGTCCATTTCATCTACCGAGATATACCCGAGCAGCCCGCCGTTATTCCTAAGCTCGGGGTCTTCGAAATCAGTTTCCGCAAGTTCTTTAAACGTCTTGCCTCTCATTAACTCACTGTATAAAGAATCGGCCTTTTGTTTTGTAGAAGCGTAAAGATGTCTTACTTTTATTTTCGTATTAAGCATTCTGTAAAATTGCTTCAAATCGTTTTCGGTAATTTTAATTCCCGGCTCGATGTTGCTTGCTGAGTATGCGTTCAATAATTCCTGCATCCATGTCCGTTTATATTCCTTGCGCGATTCTTTAGTCTTATCCATGTCCTCAATTTTAGCACGGTTAATCAATAGCTGGTCGTTAACCATATCCATTAAATATTTATAACGTGTGTCTCCGTTGTCGGTAAGTCCCACCCTCATTACTTTGTCTTTATATGCCTTGATAAAGTCATTCATCGAAATTACATGATTTCCTACTACAGCAAGAGTATCTATCGATTGATCATTTAAACTTTGAGCATGCAGAAATGCAAAAGGCATGAATGCAAAGAGAACAGCTACCGCTCTAATCGTTAAAATGAATTTAAGAATGGAATTAATCTCTGTCAGTAAATTTCTTTTCATAATTTCTTTTCATCAGGAAATATTTAAGTCCGTTTTCATTTTAGTCCTATAGTGGATGTCCGGCAGTTCTCTTAAAACTTTAGCGCTGAGCTCCGCGGTAACATCCCTCTGCGGTTCGGAAAGCATTTCGTATCCTACCATAAATTTTTTTATGCTCGCAGACCTTAACAGCGGCGGATAAAAATGCATGTGAAAATGCCATTCCTTATATTCCTTTCCGTCCGTGGGCGCTTGGTGAATTCCAGAAGAATACGGGAAGGAAGTTTTAAAAAGGTTGTCGTACTTTGTTGTTAAAATCTTAATAGCATCTGCAAAATCAATCTCCTCTTTCCTTTTAAATTGAAGTATGGTTGAAATTTTTCTTTTTGAAACTATTAAACATTCAAAAGGCCATACAGCCCAGAACGGCACAAAAACCACAAAGGAATCGTTTTTATAAACAATTCTTTCGTTCAGCTTTAATTCGAGTTTTAAATAGTCATTTAATATAGTCGTTCTATTTTGCCTATAATATTTTCTAAATTGTTTTAATTCTTTGGCAGGCTCAACGGGAATGCTTTTCTGCGCCCATATCTGGCAATGCGGATGAGGGTTGCTGTTTCCCATCAGCGCTCCTTTGTTCTCGAAAATCTGCACATAATTTATCTCCGGATTTGAGCCGAGGTTTTTAAACTCTTCGCGCCAGGCTGATACAACATTTGCAATGTCATTTACATCCATTTCCGCAAGTGTTAAATCGTGTCTTGGTGAAAAATTTATTACTCTGCATATTCCGCTTTCACCCTTTGCAACAAGGAGACTCTTTTTATTGTAAATTCTTTCCGGTACATTTTCAACAAGGGAAGGGTAATCATTAGTAAAAGCAAAAATACTTTCGTATTTCGGATTAACTTCACCGTTTGCACGCTTGTTACCGGGGCACAAATAACATTCGGGCTCATAAGGCTTTCGTTGTTCGGCTTCAGGCTCAGCCATTTCTCCCTTCCACGGCCGTTTAGTCCGCTGAGGAGAAACCAACACCCACTCGCCTGTTAAAATATTTTTTCTTCTGTGAGGCAGATTATTTAATTCAAACTGTTTCATTTTCTTTTATTGAAATTATATTGGTGCCGCTGCTTATTTGGGTTACATAAGTTTTAGCTTGCAGCCCGAACTTCTGTTTGTATTTTTCAGTTATTTCTGTGCTTATTAAATCTATAGCATCATTCTCTACTAGATTGATAGTGCATCCTCCAAAGCCTCCCCCCATCATTCGCGAGCCGTACACTGCAGGGTATTCTTTTGCTAACTGCACTAAATAATCCAGCTCGTTGCAGCTTACTTCATAATCATTGCTTAATCCTTCATGAGTGCTGTACATTAAAGAGCCGAATAATTTTAAATTGTGCGAGACTAAAGCATCGCAGGCTTGAAGGAGTCTGCTGTTCTCTTCCACAACATACTTGCAGCGTTTATAAACATTAGGGTTTAATTTAGATTTATATTGGCTGATTAAATCGCAGGTAACATCACGCAGACTTTTTACATCCGGATGATCTCCGGAAATAACCTTTACTCCATCGCTGCATTCCTGTCTGCGCTTGTTATATTCCGATGTAAAAAGTGAATGTGAGACATTCGAATCGAAAAGGACTATAGAAATATTATCAAACTCGAACGGGAAATATTGATATTCAAGCGAGCGGCAGTCAATCCGGAGTGCGTTCCCTTCCTTACCGAAAATATTAATATACTGATCCATAATTCCGCATTGGACGCCGACGAATTCATTCTCCGCCTTTTGAGAGAGCTTTACAAGGTCAAGTTTACCTATACCAAGATCAAAAATTTTATCAAGCGCAAACGCAAGTCCCGCTTCAAGTGCCGCAGAGGAAGACAAACCCGCACCGATCGGGATGTTGCCGCCGAAAACGCAGTTGAATCCGGATAAAGAACAGCCGTATTTTTTTATCTCATCGACAGCACCGATTAAATAATCCGGCCAATGCTTACCGGATTTGCGGATATCATTCAATGAAAACTCAAATGAGTCGTTCATGTCAATTGAATATATTTTGCAGTAATCATCATTTCTTTTGTTAACGGCAAAATAAATTGATTTATCAATCGCAGCGGGCAATACGAATCCCATATTATAATCGGTATGCTCGCCTATCAAATTTATCCTTCCGGGAGATCTGAAAAGTACCGGGGTTTCATTAAAGAGCTCATTATATTTTTTTGCAACATTTGTAGCCAGGTTCATTTATATTTTATCCTCATTTAATTTGCAAACCTTATCGCAAACGTTTGCAAAATCATCTAAATTTTTTTAAGTCGATTTTCTTATAATTAATTCAGCATTCAATATTACTGTTTTGGGCTTTATGGATTTTTCTTCATCTTCAATAACTTCAATTAATATTTCCGCAGCTTTTTTCCCCATGTCAAACGAAGGTTGATTTAAAGTTGTAATCGGCGGATCGACAAGAGAAGTGATTTTATTGTTTGAAAAACCTACTATGCCTATATCATCTGGAATTTTTAATCCCGCCTCCTTTATCCGCTGGAATGCGCCTATAGCCACCGGGTCGTTTACCGCAAAGATAGCATCGGGAATAAGATTCTGCTTAAGAAGGCTATCCATTGAATTGTAACCGTCCTTTTCATCCAAACCTCCGTACTGAACAAAATCCTTTATCAAAGGCAGATTGCCTTGTTCCAAAGCTTCGGTAAAACCAAGCAGTCTTTTCCTGCAAATTTCCAGAACCTTAGGACCTGCAAAATGAGCAATCTTTTTATACCCGCGTTCTATTAAATGGGATACTGCATCAAACGCACATTTTGTATCGTCAATAATTACTTTACTTGCATCTACATCCTCACAAACTCTGTCAAAAAAGACTAACGGTATACCGCGTTCAATTACGCTTTGAAAATGTTCGCTGTTTTTGGTATTCTGGGAAATTGATGCAACAATTCCGGCTACCCTTTGTTGAATAAGTGAATTTGTATTTACAACTTCCCTTTCAAAACTTTCATTCGATTGACATACAATTATCGTATAACCTGATTGGTATGCAACTTCTTCAATACCGCTAATTGCCGAGGAGAAAAAGTCGTGCTTAATCTCGGGAACTATAACGCCAATAATAGTTGTCCTGTTGTTTTTAAGGCTTTGTGCTATCTGGTTTGGTCTGAAATTAAATTCTTTTGCTAGCTTTTTTACCTGAGTTTTTGTGGATGCTTTAATATCGGGATGATCATTAAGGGCGCGGGACACTGTGGAGGGTGATATCCCGAGCTTTTTAGCTATGTCCGTTATTGTTGTATGTTTCATTATGTTTTTAATTTTGCAAACGTTCCCGCAAACGATTGCAAAATACTTTAGAGATTTGTCTTTGTCAAGTATTAACTGGAATAATTCTTAAAAATAGATGAGCTATTACAACAGACCCATTGCTTTTAGCCAATTTTCACAAAGTCTCGTCCAATCGGATTCCGTTCCGCCGTTCTTAGCAAGCCCAAAGCCGTGCCCGCCTTTCTGAAAAATATGAAGCTCCGCAGAAATGTTGAATTTCTTTAAGGATGTAAAATAATTTATACTATTCTCAACTGGTACAACTTTATCGTCCTCAGCCTGAACAATAAAAGCAGGAGGCGTATCCTTATTTACTTGAAGATCACATGAGAAATGTTCCACTTCCGATGGCGGCGGATTGCTGCCTAATAAATTTCTTCTCGATCCCTTATGTGTAATATTAGGTTCCATAGAAATGACAGGATAAATCAGAATTGAAAAGTCTGGTCTGGCGCTTGTTGTATCCGAATCATATACTTTTTGATTATACAGAGTGCACAGCGAAGCAGCAAGATGCCCTCCGGCAGAAAATCCCATCACTCCGATTTTATCCGGATCAATATTCCATTGTTTTGCATTCCTTCTAACTATTCTTATTGCCTCCTGGGCATCCTGCAAAGGTCCTATGCTTTTATTCTTCATTATTGAATCGCTGGGCAGGCGGTACTTCAATACAAAAGCTGCAACACCAATCGAGTTGAGCCACTCAGCTACATTTACACCTTCCTTTTTAAAAGCCAGATGCGAATATCCGCCGCCGGGACAAACGATAACAGCAGTACCGTTAGCATTTACCTTAGCAGCAAAAAATACCGTAAGAGTTGGAGTAGTAACTTTTCTAACTTGGTAAATTCCGTCTGCATTGCTAAGGTCTACTTCTTTATAAGAAGTATCTTCAATTGCGCCGGGTACTTTTTCATTCCAGATATTAATTACTCTTTGCTGGGCAGAGGCTTTTAAAATAAAAAGCAGTAAGATTGCAGCAAATAAAATTTTCTTCATATTAATCACCGCCGATTTACTGATGTATTTTTTCGCCTCTTAATATAAAAATAATTTTTTTATTAAATACCCGCCCAACCCATATCTGTCCGAAATTAAATTTTACTATGTCGTCCCTACAGGACTTTCTTAGTTATTCTTTTTAATGATTTATAAATATTTTGTCACTCGGTGACAAATAATGATGAAAAATGCTTTGAGTCCCGATAGGGACGATATATCTATAGAAAAAAATACCCCAATGGAAACCAAAGTCCCGTAGGGACGATATAGTGAATCTGTTTTATTGATCTTCTTGAGAATTAACAAGTTCTTGTAATTTCAAAAAAAATTTTCAAATCTAAATTTATTTGGGACAGCACCGCCACAACCTTTTAATTGCCAACCGGGTCTAATCTTCAAACTAAACTGAAAAGCTATGAAAACAATTCTTCCATTTATTCTTTTGATAACTCTCGCTGAACTATCCTATGCAAATTGTTTATTTAAAAAGGACAGCAGTAATACGATTGAGGTAAATGCAATACGTACAAATCAAGCAATAATTGTTGACGGAATATTGGATGAAGCGGTTTGGCAAAAAGCCGCACCGGTATCGAACTTTATCCAGAGAGACCCGCTTGAAGGAAAGGCGGCTACGGAGAAAACAGATGTAAGAATACTTTATGACGACGATGATCTTATTATCGGAGCCAGATTGTATGACACTTCACCCGACTCCATAATTCAAAACCTGGCACGAAGGGATGTGCAAATAAATTCCGACCTGTTCCTGGTTTACCTCGATCCCTATAATGATAAGCGCAGCGGATTTTATTTCGGTGTTAACGCTTCGGGTACTCTTTATGACGGTACACTTTATAACGATACATGGGATGATAATTCATGGGATGGGGTGTGGGAAGCCAAAGCTCATATCGATGACAAAGGCTGGACTGTTGAAATGAAGATTCCTTTTTCCCAACTTCGTTTTAAATTGAAAAATATAAATGTCTGGGGAATAGATTTTGAACGCGACATTGCCAGAAGGCACGAGAACGACTATCTGGTATATATCCCGAAGAACAGCAACGGATTTGTTTCAAGGTTTGCAGAGCTGATAGGCTTAAAAGATATTAAAGCCCCGAATGATTTTGAAATACTGCCTTACATTACAACTAAAGCCGAATACACACCCCCAGTTTCGGGAAATCCTTTTAACAACGGATCAATTTATACTCCGAACGCAGGTGCAGATTTAAAAATCGGAATCGGCTCAAACCTTACACTTAATGCAACAATAAATCCCGACTTCGGGCAGGTTGAGATTGATCCGGCTGTAATTAATCTAAGCGATGTTGAAACTTACTTTTCTGAAAAGCGCCCATTCTTCATCGAAGGCTCGTCCATTTTTGAATTCGGCAGGGGCGGAGTTACAAACTATTGGAACTTTAACTGGTGGAGCCCAAACTTTTTTTACAGCAGACGAATCGGAAGAGCACCGCAGGGTTCAATACCGTCAGCAGACTTTGTTGATGAGCCAACTGGCACGCATATTCTCGGCGCAGCTAAGTTAACTGGAAAGATTGACGGCGACTGGAACATCGGAACTATTCAAGCCTTCACCTCAAGGGAAAATGCAGACTACCAGCTTAACAATCAAAAATATTCAGTCGAAGTTGAGCCGCTTACATATTACGGAATCGTTCGTGCCCAAAAAGAAATTAATTCCGGGCACCAGGGATTAGGAATAATTTCTACTTTTGCAAATCGTTTTTTTAAAGACACCAGATTAAACGATCAATTAAATAAGAATGCATTCGTAGGCGGTCTAGACGGATGGACTTATCTCGACAGTTCAGGAACCTGGGTAATGAACGGCTGGTTTGGATCGAGTTATATCTCCGGAGATAAAACCGACTTGATAAGCCTGCAAACGAGTTCGAGACATTATTTCCAAAGACCGGACTCAAAAATTGTTCATGTTGACAGCAGCGCGGCTTCTTTAAGCGGATATGCAGGCAGAATAGTGTTAAGCAAACAGAAAGGAAACTGGGGAGTAAATTCCGCATTAGGTTTTATCAGCCCCGGATTTGATATTAACGATCTTGGATTTCTACCGTGGTCGGATATTATCAATATGCACTTTGCATCGTGGTATAAATGGACAGACCCCACTGATTTGTTCCGAAGTGCAACGATTGGCGGAGCGGTTTTTAGAAATTATGATTATGAAGGTGATATTACCTGGGAAGGTATATTTCAGAATGGGAGCGTGCAGTTGTTAAACTACTTCAGCATAAATTGGGACGCAGCATATAATCCTCAAACCATAGACATCAGAGCCACAAGAGGCGGACCGGCAATGATAAATCCGCCCGGTCATCAAATAGACCTTAATCTAAGTTCCGATTATAGAAAAAATTTGGTTCTAAGTGCTGGCAGCGGAACATACTGGACTCAATATTCACGGCAATGGTATGTGAATACCGAATTAGACTTCAATCCTTCATCAAATATTTCTTTAAGCATTTCTCCTGAGATAGATAAAAATTATGATAATGCTCAGTGGGTAAATTCTTTTGCAGATCCTTCCGCTTTAGCTACATTTGGAAGGCGGTATGTATTTGCATTATTCCATCAAACTACCCTTTCCGCCGGCATTAGATTGAACTGGACATTCACACCGAAGTTAAGTCTTCAATTATATGCCCAGCCATTAATTTCCGCAGGCAATTACCGGAACTTTAAAGAATTAGCCAAGCCGGGCTCATATTCATTTAATCAATACGGACAAGGTGCTTCAACATTCAATGAGCAAACATATCAAGTCGACCCCGATGGTGCCGGACCGGCTCAGCCATTTATAATCGACAACCCGGATTTCAATTTTGTCTCCCTGCGCGGCAATGCAGTATTGCGGTGGGAGTATTCTCCCGGCTCGGTTCTTTATTTAGTCTGGACTCAAACAAGATCAGATCAAGAGACTTTAGGCGAATTTCAATTTAATAATTCATTTAGAAGGATGTGGTCGCTTCATCCAGATAATATTTTCATCCTAAAATTTACATACTGGATTAATATGTAATTGGATGTAAAGTGATTTATTATTAATATTGTAAAAATTAAATGGGAGTTAATTATGAAGCGTTACTTCTTTGCTGCAGTGCTGATTATTATTTCCGCTATTAGTCTCTTTTGCCAGGACGATCTTTCAAAAGCAAAGGAATTAATCAACGAGAAAAAATATTCCGAGTCCAAATCAATAGTCAAAAAGATAATTGAAAAGAACGGGAAGATAGCAGAGGCTCATTATCTGCTGTCAAAGTTATATTATGTAGAAAAAAATATTGACGATGCGGAAGAAGAAGCCGAAACTGCCGTTGATATTAACGGGAACGTAGCTGAATATCATTACTGGCTTGGAGCCTGTTATGGAAGGGACGCGCAGAGTGCAAGTATTTTCCGCCAGCCTTTTCTTGCATCCAAAACCAAGAACGAATTCTTAAAAGCCATTCAGCTCGATCCTAATCATGCTAATGCCCGCGCTGCATTAGCACAATACTATTTGATGGCGCCGGGAATAATGGGCGGGGACATAAATAAAGCTATTGAGCAGGCGAAGATATTAACCAGGCTCGATGAAGTGCGCGGAAAGTCTTTGCTCATTCAGATTTTTACAAAACAAAATAACTTTAAGGACGCCGAGAATGAGTTTATCAGCCTCGAGAAAAAAATCGGCAATGATAAAAAATATTTTACATTCTATAACTCATACGGATATTTTCTGCTAAGCAGGGGCAGAGTAGATGAAGCAATTCAAAAATTTAAAAGACAAATTGAATTAGCACCGGAAAATGCAAATGCCCATGATAGTTTTGGTGAAGCCCTGTTGAAGAAAGGAATGCTTCATGAATCATTAGCCGAGTATAACAAAGCTCTTCAACTAGATCCGGATTTAAAAAATTCTAAGGATAAAGTTGAAGAAATTAAAAAGCTGATTGCGGAAAAAGGGGGAAGATAGCGCTACTAAAGATTAGTTTTATCAGAGTCGTCAAAGTTGATCTTATATTGTTTTATCTTTCCTTGATAAGGAACTTGCTGGTGCTTCGGTTTATCATTCTTATTATTTTTTTTCTGTTCGCTTAGTGTGTTCCTTTCCCAAAAAATTTTGCCGTCATAGCCCTGAATTGATTTATCTTCTTCGGCAAGCGCTAATCTTTTTGCGGCATAGATACAGTACAACTCATCGATATCAATTCCGGAAAATCTCCTTCCGAGTTTTTTAGCAGTTACCAGAGTAGACCCCGAACCCATGAACGGATCGAAGACAAAATCACCTTTGTTGGAACTTGCCAGGATTAATTTTGCCAGCAGCTTTTCCGGCTTCTGCGTTGGATGATCCGTATTTTCCGGCATAGACCAGAAAGGCACGGTAATGTCCGTCCACATGTTTGAAGGATGCGTTATCCTATAGTTTTCCTCACCTTCGCTTTGCCAGTCTTTCGGGTTGCCTTCTTCAGACCGGTAAGGTGCGAGCACTTTTCTTTTCATCTTTACTTCATCAATATTAAAGATGTAGTTGCTAGACATTGTAAAGAACCAAATATCCTCCGTGCAGTTTTTCCAGTTTTTCTTTGCGCCCCTGCCTTTTTCTCTTTCCCAAGTAATTCTATTTTGAACTTTGAAAAATTTTCTGCCTGCATTAAAAATTGAAGATGAAGATTTCCAGTCGCCGCAAATATAAATTGAAGCCTCCGGCTTAAGCAGCCTTACCATCTTTTCCAGCCATGATTCAATCCATTGCTGGTAGGACTCCGGATTCATTTCCTTAAATGATGCCGTATTAAATTTTTTCGAAAGGTTATACGGCGGATCGATAAAGAGGAGATCGATAAAATTATCCGGCAGATAATCCAGCGCTTCAAATAAATTCCCGAGGATTATTTTACCATCCAGTTCTTTCGCAGAAAGTTTTCTGCCGGCTTTTAGTAAATCTTTTTTATAATGTTCTATCTCTTTTTGAGTGACTGAAATTGTCCTGTTGTAAGGAGCTCTTTCGGAAAGTGAAGCGTTATTCATAAATAAAACTGTTTAGTAATGGTTATTTAAATTTATAAAATTTACGGTAGAAATATTAATGAAGCCCGGCGGTAAAATTAGTCTCCCCGTACCAAAGCCAGCTTAAACTTATTGATAGGATATATGACTGTACTTCTCTTTAAGATGCTCAAGCTCTTTTATTATGATCTCAAAATTGTTAACAAGCTTCTCGATAAGCAGCTCTGTATGGCTGTTGAAATTATTTGCCTTAGCCTGAGTCTCCATATCTATGCATATTTCGGATATTACATCTATGCCCAGAGTAACACTGCTGCCTTTTAGCTTGTGGGAATAAAACTGAAGCTGGGCGGCATCCTTTTTCTCGATACTATTTTTAATATTGGTGATAATATTCGGAAAATCGTTAATATAAATATCAATCAGTTCTATGAAGAAGGACAGGTCTTCTTCGGACTGGATATCCTGCATTAATGCCATAGCTACCCGCGCTTCGTCAATGAGCTTCGGCTTTGCCTTGGACAATTCTTCCTCTTCCAGCTCGCGGTTTTTTTCTTCGTAGATTACTTCCGCCCATCTCTTAAGCGTCTCCTGTATCTCTTCCACTCTTATCGGCTTGCTAATATAATCATCCATTCCGGCTTCAATACATTTCTCTCTGTCGCCCTGCATTGCGTTGGCAGTCATAGCTATAATTTTAGGCTGAACGAAATCTTTAAATTTATTGTGGATAACCGCAGTCGCTTCATATCCGTCCATCTCGGGCATAAGGATATCCATAAATATGATATCATAATTTATTTTTCTCAGGGCATTTATTACTTCGTAACCGTTAGCAGCAACATCAGCCCTGAATCCGAACTTGTTCAATATCCTTAATGCAACTTTTTGATTAACCACATTATCTTCCGCTAAAAGAATTTTTAACGGGTATCTGTGCCCGAGCTCGCTGTCAAGTTTATGATCGCGTTCTCCCCTATCTACCTTAACCCTGCCGCTGCCTGTAATTACTGATGACAGGGCTTCATATAACTGAACATGCTTTACCGGCTTATAAATAAATGCCGCAATATTTAAATGCTTATACTCTTTTAGGCTTTCCTTAGTACCTATGGAAGTAAGAATAACAATAGGAACATTCTTGCCTTTTTCATACTTTCTAATTTCCGATGCCAGGGTTATACCATCCATTACCGGCATCTGAAAATCGAGTATGGCAATATCAAACTCCTCGCCGTGGTCGAACAATTTGATGGCCTCATAAGGAGATTCCACAACAGCTGAATTCATCCCCCAGTTCTCCACTTGAACTTTGAGAATTCTTCTGTTTGTTTTATTGTCGTCAACAATAAGAACTTTCTTGCCTTTCAGCTGCTGGGTTTGCCCCTTCAGAAACAGCTTCGATTTTGAAGGCGCCGCTTCCGCAACAATTGTAAAATAGAAAGTGGAGCCCTCACCCACTTCGCTTTCGACCCACATCCGCCCGCCCATCAGCTCGGCTAAATTCTTGCTTATGACGAGTCCAAGTCCCGTTCCGCCGTGTGTGCGTGTTGTAGATGCATCTACCTGGCTGAAGGCTTTAAACAGTCTGTCCATTCTGTCTGCAGGTATTCCGATACCGGTATCCTTAACTCTGAAGAAAATCTCGTACTTGTTGTCTTTTAAAAGATTTGCCGAGGCAGCAATAAAGACCTCACCTTGCTCGGTAAACTTAAGAGCATTGTTAAGCAGGTTGGTTAAAATTTGTCTAAGACGGGTAACGTCGCCGGTAATTGTCTGCGGAGTATTGCCTTCGATAAGATAAGCCAGGTCAAGGCCTTTCTCGCTTGCTTTGGAAGCAAGAAGGTCGAGCGAATCCTCAATGCAGTCCCTAAGGTCGAACGGCTGCATTTCGAGTTCCAGCTTTTCGGATTCAATCTTGGAGAAATCCAGTATGTCATTTATGATAACCAGAAGCTGGTCTCCGCTCAACCGAATGGTCTCCACGAACTCCCTCTGCTCATCTGTCAAATCTGTATCTAGCAGAAGTCCCGTCATCCCGATTACTCCGTTCATCGGCGTGCGTATCTCGTGGCTCATCAATGCAAGGAATTCGCTTTTAGCTTTGGCTGCCGCCTGCGCATCGATGACCGCTTTGTCCAATTCCTCGTTCTTTGCAATCAGTTCCTCACGCATATTATTTCTTTTAATTGCGGCACCTAGCGCAGAGGACATTGAGATTAATAAAGCTTCCTCATTGTCCGTCCAAATCCTGTCGGTCTTGCACTCGTCAAATCCTATAAAGCCCCAATAGGTGCTGTCAACCATAATTGGGACAAGGATAATAGACTTAATATTGCCGTCGATAAAAACTTTTTGTTCGCCGGCAGGCAAATCTTTAATAAGGAATTTAAGTGTGTTGCCCTTAGAAAAGTTTTTGTAAAAGTTCAGCGACTCGAATCTTGAATATGACAGCTTTTGAAATGCGGGATTTAAAATTTGCTTCTCGGTAGATTCTGCTGCCCATTCGTACAGAAGGCTTACGTACATTTCGCCGGTCTCTTCAACCTTTTTATGCTGATAGATATAAACCCTGTTTATTTCTGCAGCCGTTCCCAAAAGCTTAAGCGCGTTCTGAAATTCCTTTTCCATATTGCTGTTGGAAATTAATGCGCGTGTGGCCTCGGCAATACCCTGTAGCAGCTTATCTTTTTTCTGGATTATTGCTTCCGCATTCTTTTGCTCGGTAATGTCTTTAAAGATGCTTAATAAAAGCTTCCTTCCATCAACGCTCTCAAGCTTGGAATTAGTTATTTCCAGATGAATCAATTTATTATTCCACAGCGGAACAACTTTTTCGTCATGTGCGCTGAAATTATCCTTATAAAAATTCAGTCTGTACGATCGCAGCGCCTTGTTACCGTAGTCAGATTCAAACACTGTAGAAAACGGTTTGCCTTCTATTTGGTTCTTAGGCATTCCCACCAATTCGGAATATGCCTGGCTGCACATTACAATTATTCCGTCTTTATCAGTCAGCCTCATTCCGGCAGGCGACTTTTCCCAGATTGCTCTGAAAGTATTTTCGGAGGATCTTAATTTCTCTTCCGATTTAAGCCTTGACTGTATGTCGTGCAGTGTTCCCTGGCCTATATACCCGCTGCTTGTTTCAATTATGCTGGCGTTTAGCTCTACCGGTATTAAAGAACCGTTTTTATGAAGCGTCTTGGTATAAACGTTTCTAACTCTTTTTTCTTTGAATAACTTTGAAAGGATTGAAAAGACATTTTTAATTTCGGACCTGGGTACGAACTTCATAACGGACTGTCCGAGCACCTCGCTTACTTGGTAGCCGAACAGATCCTTACAAGAATCGCTGATGAAAATTATCTTGCCGGTCTTGGAAATTCTGAATATGGTATCCAGCGAGGCTTGGGAAATAAGCTTGTAGTCATTGAACGAAGCCGATAAACGCGTGATAAGTTCTTCGAAGCTGTTCTCAATTTTTTTTAAACTAGCGGCAGGTTTGTCTATAGGATAAGATTCTTTTATGATCTTTACGAGGTCATCGAATTCTTTATTTATTCCTGAGATTATATCTTGTTCTTCTGTCCGGCTCAAACCTGCAAGCCTTTATGTTAAAAATTTTGAATGAGAAAATAACTAAGTTGATTTGTATTTGCAATCATAATTTCACATAATTTGTATCCACCGCATAGGGTGAACAATCTCATCTAATATAATCGAATATTTTAGTTTAAATTTTAGCCGGAGATAAATAACTATGCACTTTATTACATACAACCACCGCAGGATGAATTCTATACAGCATTTCATTCTATCAGCACGTTAAAAACATATTCGTCTTTTAACGCTTTTACTAGCTTAACTCATGTTACGCAGGAATACATTTTGATGTCCGCATTGTCATTCCCACGAAAGTGGGAATCCATTTTTTATCATATCTTCGCATCTTGGATACCCGCTTTCGCGGGTATGACACTCAAGCTTTATAATTTTGCGTAACATGAGTAACTTAACCTTAATTTCCAAACCGCCTTCTCCTTGCTTGGATAATTTATATTATTTAATTTTGGTCAGTTATTTTTATATTAATCATTATTGGGGATCCAATCATGACGACAATTGTAACAATGCCCGGAGACGGGATTGGTAAGACTGTACTGCCGGAAGCCGTAAAAGTTTTAAAAGCTTCCGGGTTTAAAGCTGATTATGTTCATGCCGATATCGGATGGGACTTTTGGTGTAAAGAAGGCAACGCTTTGCCTCAAAGAACTATTGACCTGCTTGAGAAACATAAGATAGGATTATTCGGTGCTATTACCAGCAAGCCGAAAGATGCCGCAGCAAAAGAGCTAGAGCCGTCTCTCCGCGATAAGGGATTTGTTTATTTCAGCCCTATCGTAGGGCTAAGGCAACTCTTCAACCTCGATCTATGTATAAGACCATGTAAATCTTTTAAAGGCAATCCCTTAAACTTTATCCGCCGTTCGGGAAATGGATTTGAAGAACCGATGGTTGACACTGTAATTTTCCGCCAGAACACCGAAGGCTTGTATGCAGGTGTGGAATGGACCAATCCTCCAAAACAAGTTAGAGATGCCCTTGAAACTCACCCTAAGATGAAAGCATTTAAGGAAGTGCCCGGTGAAGACCTGGCAGTATCCACAAGGATTATGTCTAGAAACGCCTGCCGTAGAATTATTCGAGAAGCATTTGAATATGCAAAGAAGTTCGGATATTCAAACGTAACTGTTTGCGAGAAACCAAATGTTCTGAGGGAAACTTCCGGTATGATGCTGAAGGAAGCCAAGCTTATTGCACGGGAGTATCCGGGAATCCAATTGTGGGATACCAACATCGATGCTCAGATGATGTGGCTTACAAAGAATCCTGAAATATACGGAGTTATTGTTGCTGAAAATATGTTCGGCGATATTATCTCCGATGGATTCGCAGGCTTAATCGGCGGACTAGGATTTGCTTGCAGTGCAAACATTGGAGAAAACGTTTCAATATTCGAACCGACACACGGCTCGGCTCCTAAATATCAGGAACTAAACCCGTCGATTGTCAACCCGATCGCTATGATATTAAGCGCCTGCATGATGCTCGACCACTTGGGGGAAAACACCCGCGCCGATAAAATAAGGACTGCTATTGCAAAAGTAGTGGAAGATGGCAAAGTGAAGACTTATGATATGATGAAGCTGAAAGGCGGTCCCGATGTTTTTGCCAAAGGCGCCTGCACAACTCAGGAAATGACGGATGAAATAATTAAAAACCTTTAATTGAAAATATGAAATCCCCTCGCTGTTTGAGGGGATTTGTTTTTTAGCGAGGAAATAATGCGCGATAAAGTTTTAGATATATGGCCGGAAATTAACTGGATAAAAAACGTAGAGCTTAAAGAGAAGGTGCTGAACTGCTGGATTTATGCGGTTGAGAACAGCGTTCTTTCTATTGATGACCTAAAAGTTATTCCCTTCTCGTTGCTGCTGAAGGATTGTAAAATTTCATTTATGACTCACAAGAGAACCGCAGTGCATCTTTCGGTGGAAATGGCTAAGATAATGATGAAAAATTTCGGCGACGAGATTAAAATTGATATGGATACGCTTATTGCAGGGGCAATTTTAATAGACGTAGGCAAGCTTCTTGAATATGAATTAAAAGACGGCAAGCTTACTACCAGTGCTGCCGGTAATTTAGTTAGGCACCCCTTCAGCGGGATGGCAATTGCAGACCGCTTTAACCTGCCGGCCGAAGTACAGCATATTATCGCTACGCATTCAAAAGAGGGCGACCTGGGAAAGCGCACAGTTGAATCCATCATTGTTCATCATGCGGACTTCGTTAGCTTTGATCCGTTTAAAGCGTAAACGGGAAGACGGGAAACGTGGAGACGGAAGACGGGAAGACGAGAAGATGCACAGATGAAAGATTTTGGTGAAAATTATAAAATTGGAATTGAGGGTTTAAACAAATATTAACCTAAAAATATATTTTAAAGGAGAAAAAAATGTTAAACCTCAATCACAAAAGCTTAGATGTTTGGAAGAAGGGAATGGATATTGTAGTTGAAATATATAAACTAACAAGGCTATTTCCCAAGGAGGAATTATTTATACTTACTTCTCAATTAAGAAGGGCAGCTGTATCAATTCCGTCTAATGTAGCAGAGGGCTTTGCACGAATCTCTGAGCCGGAAACTAAAAGATTTTTAGATATTGCTAGAGCCTCGTTAGTTGAGATTGATACTCAAATAGATGTTTCATTATCATTAAAATATTTAAGAGAAGACCAAATAACAAATTTATCAGAAATTGCAAATCATGAATTTGCAATGCTGACGAACCTAATTAAAAAATATTCAAAGTGAGAATAGAAAAAAGAAATAAGAGCAAATACATTTTTGAACCTCTCTCGTCTACACGTCTTACGTCTACACGTCTTACGTCTACACGTTTTTCGTCTACACGTTTTTCGTCTACACGTCTTAACTTTCTACAACTCACTCCACCGGAGGTAGGATGTCACAAACATTAATCGAAAAAATAGCACAGAAGTCTGCTGTAGGGCTGGACAAAAACCACGAGGTCCGCAGCGGCGATTATTTATCTATTAAGCCTGCTTATGTAATGACCCACGATAATACCGGGGCTGTAATTCCGAAATTTAAAAGCATCGGTGCAGCCAAACTGGCTAACCCGAGGCAGGTAGTCCACACGCTCGATCATAACGTGCAGGACACAAGCGAGAAGAACCTTGAAAAGTATAGGAAGATAGAAGAATTTTCTAAAAAGATGGGTGCCGATTTCTATCCCGCAGGCCGGGGCATCGGTCACCAGATAATGTGCGAGGAAGGCTATGCATTCCCCGGCACTCTGGTTGTAGCATCAGACAGTCATTCAAATATTTACGGAGGCCTAGGCTGCCTTGGTACACCCATTGTAAGAACCGACGCCGCAGCTATCTGGGCTACCGGCAGAACCTGGTGGCAAGTTCCGCCGATTGCCAAGGTTGAGCTTAAAGGTAAATTGAGACCCGGCGTAACAGGCAAGGATCTTATTATCGCTTTGTGCGGCTACTTTAACAACGATGAGGTTCTGAACTTTGCAATTGAATTTACCGGAGAAGGCGTAAAAAACTTGCCGGTGGATGAGAGATTGACCGTAGCAAACATGACAACCGAATGGGGCGCGCTCGCAGGAGTCTTTCCGATTGACGAAGTTACAATTAAATGGCTTAAAGATAGAGCGGATAAAATTCATACCCGCGGGCTCGCAGGCGTTCCTTCCGATGAGGACGGCAAAGGCTCTCACCCCAGGCTTAATTTAAAAAGAATTTCAAAGATCGAGCAGAATATCTGTAAAGCAGACGAGGGAGCGTTCTACGCCAAAGAAATTATAATCGATCTATCATCGGTTCAGCCGTTTGTATCCGGGCCTAACACGGTTAAGACCATTACATCCCTTTCCGAAATAAAAGCCAAACAGATAAAGATAAACAAGGCCTATCTGGTTTCTTGCGTCAACAGCCGGGTAAACGATCTATCCGAGGCGGCTTCAATCGTACGCGGTAAAAAAGTAGCGGAGGGAGTTAAGTTTTATATTGCCGCAGCTTCCAGCGAAGTTCAGGAAGAAAGCGAAAAGCGCGGCGACTGGCAGACACTTATTCACGCAGGCGCAATCCCTCTGCCTCCCGGCTGCGGGCCCTGCATCGGGCTTGGCACCGGTCTTCTTGAAGATGGTGAAGTAGGCATATCAGCAACCAATAGAAATTTTAAGGGCAGAATGGGATCACCTAATGCTCAGGCTTATCTGGCCTCACCGGCAGTGGTTGCCGCTTCGGCTATTGCCGGCAAAATAGATTACTCGTGGGAATACAGCCCGGATAATATCTACGCCGATATAAGAGTAAATAAAAAATCTCAGGACCAGTCAAAGAAAGTTGAGATCATAAAAGGCTTTCCGGCAGCTGTTGAGGGCGAGATTATTTTTTGCCACCAGGATAACCTTAACACCGACGGTATTTATCCCGGCAAGTATACTTATATTGACGACTACACTCCCGAGCAGCAGGCAAAAGTGGTTATGGAGAACTACGACCCCGAGTTCGTAAAGATTGCTAAGGAAGGAGACATACTGGCCGGCGGTTTTAACTTCGGTACTGGCAGCTCGCGCGAACAGGCTGCAACCGCACTAAAGTATAAAGGAATTAAACTTGTTGTTGCGGGTTCGTTAAATGAAACATACAAGCGCAATGCGCTGAACAACGGCTTCTTACTAATTGAGTGCCCCGAGCTGATTGTGGATTTAAAGAAAAAGGTAGGAAAAGATAAGTTGACGGTAAAGACCGGAATGATTGCGAAAATAGATTTCTCAAGCTCGCAAATTTCGGTTAATAAGAAAAAATATTCATTCGACCCGGTGGGCAAAGCAGCGCAAGAATTAATTGTGGACGGCGGACTTGAAAGCTGGGTAAGAAAAAATTTATAATTAACGGAAACAGATAGAATGGACAAATCAATATCAAGACAAATAGCGGAATTTGCGGTAAATCTTAAATACGAAGATTTACCTGAAAATGTAGTTAACGAAGTTAAAAGATTTCTGTACGATTCAGTCGGCTGTGCATACGGCGGCTACCATACAAAGGATGTAAACATCCTGCGGGATATTTATAATGAGATGGGCGGCAAGCCGGAAGCTACGTTGTTCGGGTTTGGCGATAAGATACCGGCGGTAAATGCATCGCTTGTAAACTCTCTTATGATAAGGTCGCTGGATTTTAACGATATCTACTGGAAAGAAGATCCATCGCATCCATCCGATTTAATCCCTGCCGCTCTTGCCGCCGGCGAGCTAAGCGGCGCTTCAATGAAAGAAGTGATTACGGCTATTGTCCTTGCATATGAATTTGAGCAGCGTCTCTGCGAGTTTGCAGTGCCGGGCGTACGTGAAAGGAAATGGCACCATGCAACCTTAACGCAGTTTGTTTCACCGGTGGTTGCCGGAAAACTATTGGGATTAACAGTTGATCAAATGGTAAATGCAATCGGCATAAGCGGAAGTCATAACCATACTATCGGCTGTCCTACTGCCGGAAAACTTACGATGATGAAGAATACTGTAGACCCGATGGCTGTGCAATCCGGCGTGTTTGCCGCTCTAATGGCAAAGAAAGGATACACAGGTACTGAAGCAGTATTTGAAGGTAAAGAAGGTTTTATGGATTGCTTCTTCGGCTGGGATGTAAAAGAAAATAAAGTAAGTCCTGTGCAAATGAAAGGAAGGGATGCCCTGGGAGAATGGAAGTGGAATATAGGGAAATTGGTTGACGGGCTCGGCGAAAATTATAAAATTCTTGAATGCGGAATGAAGGCTTTCCCGACCGAGGCACTAACACACACGCATATTACTGCAACTCTTAAAGCGGTAACAAAAAACAATATCGGCTATGAACAAATCGACTCGGTTACCGTAACCACTATTGCCCGTGCCTGCGATATCCTTTTTGATCCCCACAAGTACCGCCCGGAATCGAGGGAGACTGCGGACCACTCCCTGCCCTACTGCATAGCAGCTGCACTGGTCGATCATAAAATAACAACCCAGTCTTTTTCAGATGAGAAATTAAAGGACCCGAGGATATGGGAAGTTATCGACCGTATTAAAGGCGAAGCGTCGATTGAATTTGAAAAAATGTTTCCCGAAAAGCAGCCGTCGAAAGTTGTGGTAAGAACGAAAGAAGGCAAAGAGTTCTCGGAGTATCTGGAGTATCCCAAAGGCGACCCTAGAGAGCCAATGAGGGTTGAAGACATTGAGAATAAATTTAATGCACTTTCGAGTGATCTGCTATCTTCCGAAAGACAAAAAAACATTAAATCAATGATCTTTAACTGCGAGCAAATGAACGTACGCCAGTTTATGGATAGATTAATTGTATAATGGTTTTAATTATTCATTTATTTGGCTTTAATGTAGTTCATTTGGGATTAGCTTTCTGCTTGACTAATTTTAAAATGTTATTATAATGTCATTATGAGGTAACTGATGCAGGCATTGATATACACCGAAGCGAGAAATAAACTAAATAAGATTATCGATAAGGTAAACGAAAATAATGAGCCGTACCTGGTTGTTGGGAGTAAGGGAAGAAAAGATGCCGTTATTATTTCGAAAGAAGATTATGATAACATGGTTGAAAATTTATATATCCTGGGTAATCCGCGGTGGGTAAAAAGTATAAAAAAGGGATTAAAGGAGTTAGATGAGGAAAAAGGGAAAAGATTAAACTCATTTGAAGCCTTAGTAATCTGAAATTGGAAAAGGCTGTTTCAGTTATTTGATCTCCTGAATCTATAAAACAAACAGATTAGTTTACAGAATTAAAAACAAGGAAATACAAATAATTTCAATATTAGGACATTACAATTAATTATGAAAACAAATTACAAATCATCAGCCGGAAAACGGGGGGATAATGTCCGCTCCGATTGTTACATAGGAATAGCGCCAAAGAAAAGGGGCGGCATTAAGCTGGAGGTTAAAAGTAAAGTAGCTTCTATGTACGGCGATTCTATTAAGCAGCAGCTTTATGATATGTGTGCCTTTTTTGAAATTAAAAACAGCGACATACTGCTTGAAGATAACGGCGCACCTCCATTTGTTATAGCCGCCCGTTTTGAACAAGCCGTTAAACGGCTATTCCCGGAAAATCAAAAAGAATTTCTTCTTCCTATTAATAAAAAGAATCTTTACAAAACCACAAAGGACAGGTTAAGAAGAAGCAGGCTGTATCTTCCCGGCAACGAGCCGAAATTTTTCCTTAACGCCGGGCTTCACAAACCGGACGGAATAATACTCGACCTGGAGGACAGCGTTGCTCATTCGGAAAAAGAGGCGGCCAGGCTGATAGTAAGAAATGCTCTGCGCAGCGTAGATTTCTACGGTTCGGAAAGGATGGTGAGAATAAACCAGCTGCCGATGGGCCTGGAAGATTTAAAGTTTATCGTCCCGAATAACGTCCACGTAATATTAATTCCCAAATGCGAATCGGCCCGGCAGGTTGTTGATGTTGAAGAAGAGGTCGGCAGGCTGAAAGAGATTCATAAGATAAAAAACGAAATTTATTTTATGCCGATAATCGAAAGCGGGCTTGGAATTATTAAAGCCTACGAAATTGCCGCCGCATCAAAAAACAACTGCGCACTTACAATCGGACTTGAAGACTATACAGCAGATATCGGCACACAACGGACGTTGGATGGTAGAGAGAGCTTCTTTGCCAGATCGATGATTGTTAACGCGGCAAAAGCTGCCGGCATTCAAGCAATCGATACGGTGTTCTCCGATGTAAGCGATATGGAAGGATTAAGACAGAGCGTGCTTGAAGCAAAGTCGCTTGGATTTGAAGGCAAGGGATGCATTCATCCCCGCCAGGTGCAGGTAGTGCACGAAGGCTTTGCACCGACCAAGGATGAAATAGATAAAGCGATGAAGATTGTTGCTGCATTCCGCGAAGCAGAAAAGCAAGGTCTAGGTGTTGTATCGCTCGGCAGTAAGATGATTGACGCACCTATTGTTAAAAGAGCTAAGAAGACATTGTTTTTATCAGGACTAAAATAGTTATGAAATATTTATTTGATAAAAATAATGATATGAATGCTGTCATTCGGTTGTCATTCTGTAGTTAATGAGATGTAAAGATTAAAAATTATTTTGATAATTATAAAGTAGGAGGGGTGTATGAAGCTTGAAGAACTAAACGTTTATCAGTTATCAATGTCGATAGCAGAAGAAATTTGGGATATTGTAAAAAAGTGGGATTATTTTACAAAAGATACTGTCGGCAAGCAACTTGTTCGAGCGGCTGATTCGATTGCTGAAAATCTAAGTGAAGGCTTTGGAAGGTTTTTTTACAAGGAAGAAAGACAATTCTGTTATTATTCAAGAGGCTCTTTGTATGAAACGAAAACCTGGTTAACAAAAGCTTCAAATAGAGGACTTATTAATACAAAGGATTTTGAAAAATTTAAAAAAGAGATAAATAACATTGGAGTAAAATTAAATAATTACATTAAATCGATTGGAAAAAAGAAACAATCTTGGGATAAAATACAACTGAATGACAGCGAAGCGAATGACAACTGAATGACAGCGAAGCGAATGACAACTGAATGACAGCGAAGCGAATGACAACTGAATGACAGCGAAGCGAATGACAACTGAATGACAGCGAAGCGAATGACAATAGTAAATCAATCAAAACTAAATTATTTCAGAATAATAAACTTTTAAATAATCAAACAATGAAACTAGTAAAAAATGCAGCAGGCAGGTTAGTACCGGATGAAGTTAATGGACAAAAACAGATTCCATTTAAAGGCGTAAATAAATATAAGCCGACTGGAAATAAAGCAAAGCCCGCAATTAAATCGTGCATAGATTTTCCACCGGATGGGAACAAAGTTGTTAAAAATTTAAAAGAAGCTCTTAAGAAAGCCGGAATAAAAGACGGGATGACGGTTTCAACGCATCATCATCTTAGAAACGGCGACGTACTTACAAATATTTTGTTCGATACTATCCATGCAATGGGTGTAAAAAATATTCGCTGGTTCCCTAGTGCATCCTTCCCCGTTCACGAGCACTTAATAAAATATCTGGAAGACGGTACAATCCATCATATTGAAGGCAGTATGAACGGACCTCTGGGAAAGTTTACAACTCAAGGTAAAATGAAGGGCGTCGGAGTTTTAAGATCTCACGGCGGAAGATACCAGGCGGTGCAGGACGGCGAGGTGCATATAGATATAGCAGTAATAGCTGCGCCCACGGCAGATACGTTCGGGAATGCTAACGGAGTTAACGGAAAATCTGCTTCGGGCTTAATCGGATTTGCGCTTGCAGATTCTGAGTATGCCGATAAAGTAATTGTTGTTACCGATAACTTGGTCCCTTTCCCCTGCGTGCCCTGGCAAATACAGGGCAACAATGTTGACTACATTGTGGAAATCGATTCTTTGGGCGATCCGGCTAAAATTGTTTCCGGTACTACCGAGGTAACAAAATCGCCGGACAGACTTTTAATTGCCGAGTACGTTGCCCGTTTTATAGACGAAGCCGGTATTATGAAAAACGGCTTTTCGTTCCAAGCTGGCTCCGGCGGAACTAATCTGGCTTTCGTACTTTACCTTAAAGAAAGAATGAAAGCTAAAGGAGTAAAGGCAAGGTTCGTAAGAGGCGGCAGTACAAAATATCTTGTTCAGATGCTTGAAGAAGGACTGACCGATTATATTCTTGACGGCCAGACCTTTGACCTTGAAGGCGTAAGAAGCATGAGGGAAAATCCCAGCCATGTTAATACAAGCCCATTTACCAGCTACAACTTCCACGGCAAAGGAAACTTCGCTTCGATTGTTGATGTTGCAGTTTTAGGCGCAACTGAAGTGGATATTAATTTTAATGCAAACGTCGTCAGCCACTCAGACGGCTATCTATTGCACGGAATCGGCGGATGGCAGAACTGCCTTTATTCAAAGTGCACTATACTCGCCGTTCCTTCTTTTAGAGACAGAATACCTGTAATAATTGATGAGGTTACAACTCTGTGCGGACCTGGCGAGCTGATCGATGTAATAATCACTGAAAGAGGAATAGCAATAAACCCAAAAAGGAAAGATTTATTGAGCGCAGTAAAGAATTCCGGCCTGCCGATAAAAACGATTAAGCAGCTTAGAGACGAAGTGTATGAAATTTGCGGCGGCGCCCCGGCTAAACCGAAAGTAAATAAGAATAAAGTTGTTGCAGTAATAAAATGGGTGGACGGAACTGTTATCGATTCGGTTTTCCAGATTAAGGAATAAAAATTTAGGAATGCATGGTTAAAATAGGAATTGCGTTCGGAAGCGGAGGGGCGCGAGGGATTGCCCACCTGCTGATGATTGAAGCGCTTGAGGAACTGGGCTTGAAACCTTATATGATCTCGGGATCAAGCATCGGGGCTATAGTCGGTGCTTTTTATGCCGCCGGATTTTCTTCAAAGGAAATGAAGGAAATACTGTCCAGCATGCTTTATCCGAACAACGGCAGGCTGTCGGATTTTTTCCGGCGGTCGGATATAGTTAAAGTGCTGACGATGTTCGATCTTCAGCTTTTAAAATCCGGATTTATTAAAGGCGATAAGCTTGAGTCTTATCTTCAATCATATTTAAAGATAAATACCTTTGAAGAGCTGAAGACGAGATTAAAAATAATTGCAACCGATTACTGGAAAAAAGAAGAGGTTGTACTGGACAAAGGCAAGCTTATTCCGGCAATAAGAGCCAGCTATTCTCTGCCCGGCTTATTTACGCCTGTAAAAATTCACAATAGATTTTTAATAGACGGCGGTGCTGTTAATCCCCTGCCCTTTGATGTACTTTTAAAAGACTGCAGCTTAACCATTGCTGTTGACGTAACGGCTTTTAAAACAAGCAGCGATAAAGACTACCCACCGACTTTTGAATCCGTATTTACAACTTACCAGATAATGCAGAATTCCATAAGCATGCAGAAGCTTAAATTTATACAACCGGATATTTATATACGGCCGGAGATAAAGGATGTGCGGGTCTTTGATTTTACAAAACTAGATTCGATTATTAAACAGGCCAAACCGGCTAAGGAACAACTGAAGAGAAAATTGGAGAAATTACTGGAACATAAGGCTCAATGCACCCTGCCTGGTAAATTTTAGCCAACACATTTAATCCTACAAAAAAAATTCAAGGCTCAGGTTAAAGGAAGCCGGATAAGATTATATCCGGCATCTGGAATTATTGTCTAATTATCACGTGAATAATTTTCGAGCTCTAATTTTTTCTTTTTATCTGAATTGGTTTTAAGAAGAATAACAATTAATAGAATTATAATAACGGGGATAATTACAAACAGCCAGTTAAATTGTCCCGGCAGAACAGCCTTTTTCCACTCAGTAAGCTTGGAATTGATTTTGTCCTTATCGGAAACTGAAAGCATATTATTGTCTGTTAAATATGGAATCCACTCCGGCTCAACCTTGGGCAGCCAAATACTGTCGATAAATGTATGGTAATCCGAGACAGCGTTCTGAGCATTCAAGTCGGCGTTTTTTATTTCATCATTCACGTACGATGAAATTGAATTGGAGAACTCGCCGCCGCTGCTGAACTTTTCGAGCATTATTCCCCTGTCGCTGAACGTCTGCCGTATCGAGTTCCATGCTTCCCTGCTTAGAGCGGTGTTCCACAAATCGAAGTCCGAATTTATTTCGTTTATATCTTTTTCGCTTTGCTTCTTGGAAGAATAAATCTTTATAATCTCGGGCCCTACATTCTTCCAGATTTTTTCGAACTGAGCTTTCTGGTTTTTAATCGAGTTTAGATCTTCGGGAGTAAGAGCGGTAACATCAAGGAACTGTATGTTGTCGCTGATTGCTTTTTTAATGTTGGTAATTATATCCATACTGCGCGCTTTAGAATAGATTTTCTGCTTTTCACTAGACGAAAGACTGCCGCTCTGCGAATATGAAGACGGAAGCAGGCTGTCCAGCATGGTCATTACAAGCAGGTCGCGCTGGCTAAGTGAAAATCTCAATTCACGCAGATTCCTTTGAAGGACTAAAATTGTGTGGCGGTCTTTGTCGCCTTGAATAACCAGCTCCTGCACACGGTTTAACAACATTGCATTCCGTGCATTTAAGGAGTCTAGTTGAACCTGCATTTGCGATACTTTAGTCTGAAGCGTGGTGATTTGTGTAAAGTCTCCTTTTCTCAAGTTAAGGGCGTCGTTCAATTTCCCGATTGAAGAATTAAAGTCGTCCGGGTAAAGGCTCTTATCCAAAAGTTTCTTGTTAGGTTCGAAGTCGCTCTTAAGCTGATCTATTTGCGGCCGGATCGAGTTCAACTCGTCCAGCGAAGATGCGTTTGCTATAGATGTTTTGATTGTTGAGCATTGTGCTTTGAATTTTTGCACAATCTGGTAATCCTGCTGGGCATAACTGAATATGCTGAAAATAAAAATTAGGATTATAACGGAGAAAATATTTTGTCGTTTCATTTCTTATCCTCCAGATTGGTTATGCCTTTTTCGCTTAGATATAGTTTCGTATTGTTGTCTTTGCCGAACGTAAGCTCAATAAGCGGCGGCCTTTGGTTAAACGCCGGATTAGTTACTCCTGTTGAGTCGGAGATTTTAATTTTCTTTTCTAGCTGCAATTCGCCTCCGTTGTTCTTAAAGACGTAGACATTTTTAAAATTGTCGGCAGCCATAAAGTAGTAGCCCTTAACATCCCTTATAACTCTTAGCTGCTGGTTTTGGTAGCCAAGGGAATCCCCGGTTTCTTTAAAGAACAGATCCTTGGTATTGAAAGAAGTAGAGTATCTCTGTATCTGCACATTACCGTTATTATCAATATTTAACACCGCTTCTACCGGCCATGAAAAATCGGCCGGCTTTAATACTAAAGTAGAGCACGCGGAAAATAAAGCAAGAAGCGATATTGCAAGAAACTTAAATACTTTCATATAACCTCCGTTCAAAGATTTATTGATCATTAAAACATTCCGGCCCCGCATAGCAGAACCGGAATTAAGCTAACACATTAGTCCCATAAATAATATTATCTGGCGCACAGGCCCTTGTTCTTCAATTATCATGCTAATAAAGGATTTATAATAATTAAGCTTACTCTGAATGCGTCAAAAAATCTTAAATGCGCTTAATTAGGCTTCAATTGTAATTATCCGGAAAGTAATTGGAGGTAATAATTTTTATATGCTTTTCAACATTCTAACTCGAACCTTCCCCTTTAACGAAAAATATTCGCATATGAATCATAATTTTTTCTCACGTCAGGTTATGGCAGGCAACTATTTTACTTTAATTTTTAAAATGATGTTGAGTTTATCCGGCAAACTTTGAGGCTGACCAGGAAGTAATTTTCAATGAATAAATAATAACTTTTATGAATATTGGAATATCTAAACCTCACTCTAATCTCTTTCCTGCCAAGAGAGAGACTTATTGTCAACAAAACGATTTATGATAATATTCTGTCAGAATTATTAACATTAAGTCACTAGCTTTTATAAGCCTTTCTCCTTTTAGGAGAAGGGTTGGGATGAGGTTAAGGATAATCTCCAATTTTAATGTTTGAATATTTGTTCATTCAGTTTTACTTTTTAGTCAACTTCAAAGCCCGGTTAGAGACGTAGCTCCCGGCTTCCGTTCTGAAGCCGACAGCTAATCTGTTCCAGGTATTAATTGTAACAATCGCAATTGTCAATTCAACTATTTCTTCACCGGAAAAATTATTTTCAAGCTCGGAATACACGCTGTCGGGCGCGCCGGACTGCGGCAGGAGTGTCAAAGCTTCGCACCACGCTAAAGCCGCACGCTCTTTACTTGAATAGTAAGATGCTTCCCTCCATGCCGGTAATAAATAAATCCGCTGTTCGCTTTCGCCGATTGCACGCGCATCCTTGGTATGCATATCCAGACAGTATGCACAGCCGTTTAACTGGGATGCTCTTATCTTAACCAGTTCCAGCAGTTTATGATCAAGGCTGCTTTTGTCTACTACGTCCTGCAGCCCGCGTACTGCTTTGTATGCTTCTTCATTTATCTTTGCCCACCTTAAGCGCATAATATTTCCTTTCCAATTTCATATGCAGGAATAAGCCTTTGGTCCATTGTTCTTCCTTAATAAATTTGCACAAGCCAAAAGATATAGTATAAATTAATTTTTCAGTTCGAGAAATGGTGTAATCCCGGTCTCACAAAAAATTCAGAACCACATTCATGTCGCTGCTTTTATGATTGAGCTGCAAAATAATTTTATAGATACCGTTTTCATTTTCCGCCGTCCAACCCTTGGTCAATTCGGTTTTATCGACATATATCGATTTAGGTTTTACTGACGAAATGATAACCGTTTTATTCCGGTGCCCGCGGAAAGCTATTAGTGAAAACGACAATTTATTTTTAGCGTAAGAGCTTGAAGTTAATATTGAATTTGTATTTTCAATATAAGGGCTTTCCGGTTTCCCCAGTTCAAAATGAATTTTCTTTATACCATCAATATTCTGCGGCAGTACCGCGGAAGGATATCCTTTTCCGTTATATAAAATCTTTTTCAGGTATCTGCCCTTGCCGGAGATATCTACTTCTATTACTCTTCCGCCGGCAGTAATTGTAAAGGAAGATGACTTTTCATTATCCGGCAGGAAAGGATTGAACACGATATTCCAGTTATTTTCTCCAATGCCATATAGATGATAAATGCTGTAAATATACCATGCAGCGGCCCACATAAATTCAGGCTTGTCCACTTTACCGTAAACAGATGCGTCATGGTAATTCCCGTTGCGCACTTCGTACATTGCCGGCTGACCGTTAGGGCCGCTCATCAAGCCTTCGAGAGTCATTACATTCTTAATGAACTCAAACGCTTTCTCCTTCTTACCGTCGGCCATGAGTGCAAGCGAATACCATGCATTGGCATGAGGCCAGATACCGCCGTTAAGATAAAGAAATTGATCCCCTTCCTCGTTACCTGCAAACTTCCACAGCCTACTAAGCTGCTGAAAGTCCATTGGGTAGACATCATATATTCCTACTTTCGGATCCAATAATTTTTCCTGCACTGTTTTCACTAGCTCGTTTCTCATCTCTTTATCCAGTAAATTATAATGAACTGCCAGTAGTGAGCCCATATAGTAATGAGGATCCATTGTGCCGTCGTTTAAATAGTTCATCAAGTACTTATCATGTTTATTCCAAAGTTTGGAAACCAGGCCTTCCTGCAGCTGATATGAAGTGTTTTCATATCCCGTTAAGTCCTTAGGATTTTTATCCAGGACAGTAGAGATATAGACAAAATCCCTTAGAGCTTTAATTTCCAGAATAGTCATATAAGCTCTAGGTCCAAAGTTATGCCCTATGTCCCACCAATCCGGGCGGTAAGCCCAGATTAAGTCGTCTTTCTTATTTAACAGGGTTTGCTCGATGCACTTTTGCACGTAGGGATATAATTTACCCGCAAGCTTAACATCTCCCGAGTGCCTTAAGTATGCCGCCGAAGCGATAACAAACCAGAAGTTGTTCCAGTTGTCGGCGTCTGCGTACTCGGTAACATATGTGCTGTCCTTCCAGTAATATGCGTGAGGAATTATTTTATTTTTATCCGCAAGCTCAATCGTATATTCAAGGTCCGTCTTCACGCGGTTCAAATCAAAATTAACAGCAGCCAAGTCGGTCAGCAGAACATCGTGTGTAAAATAAAAATTATATTCGGCGGGACAAGGCATCGGGCGTATCTGCCCATGTATGTAGTGCCGGTCTACCGCCAGCACTGCCTTTGCCCAATCATAAGTATGGTTTATTGAATGATCGTTCGTTTCAAATCTTCCCTGCTTTATTTTTTTGAATACGTAGTCTTTATATTTCTTTATTTGAGCTTTATAATTTTTCAGGAGATAATTAACAATCTCCCTGCCTTCGTTTTGCTTGCTCGACCCGATTATTTGTACTATTACCATTTTGCCCTTAGGCGGAAGTTTTTTCTTATAAATAAATTCTGCGGCAGGTATGCCTGGCTTTTGCATCGTTAATATTTTTTCCCCTAAGCCGTTTACGCTTACCGAATCAAGATTAATATTTTCGTAGCCTTTGTCTTCCAGATTGCCGACGGTGTTAAAGCTGGCCGGTGCCAGGCCGGCATTTGCAACAAATACCTGTGCAAACTGAGTGCCGATATCGTTAAAATTTGCATATATGGTTGAGCCTGTTTTATCGTAAGCCGTCCATGCTTTATCGATAAGCGCATAAGTATGGCAGGTTTTTAACGAAGTCTCCAGGTGAGTATACAGCTCGAATTCTTTTGTTGAACTGCCCTCGTTGGTAATTTCCATTGTAAGAATCATCGCCGGCTTGTCCTTACAAAACTGGTAAGAAACTGTAATCGATTTATCACCATCTCTTTTCATAAACTTTATGCTGTACGGCGTCCAAGTAAAGCTGAAAGGCTTTAGCCCCAGCCATTGGAAAGGTTTGCTGCCGTCTTTAATTGCCGCTGCCATAATATACGTTGTATCCCTTTTGAAATAATCGGTACTTAAGTCGATACTGTTCGCAACGGGGTAATAAAAGCTAATCCTCTGCGGAAGTAAGGAGCTGTGGTGCATCTCTACTCCTACGTACGGGCTGCCGGCCGATACTTCAGCCTCCTTATCAAAGTGAACAGCTAAGGAATTATTCTGCAAATTATTTTTGCTCTGAGCAAAGGAGCTGAAATTTGCGGCGATGCATAGAATTATAAAGACAATGATTGAATTTTTTGTTTTCATCGGGCTCTCCGGATAAAGATATTTGGTTACTAGGCTACTCTAAATATTGATTTAACGTTGTGCAGGTTATTTCGGGTTCTTTTTTAAAATACTTCGCTTTGCCGGAATACTTAACGGTTATTTTTTCATCCGGCAGAATAATCAGGCCGTTCCTTTCAAACTTCAATCCTGCGCTTTCCAGGTGAACAAAAAACGCCGGCTTATCGGTAGATACCTTAACAGAATTTTGATTCTTTACCTGCTTAATTTTGATGTTGGCTCCCGGCATCTTAATATATTTAAATTCTGTACCGACTAAGAAACTCCTATTTACTAAATTGTTTTCATTATCGAAGATAGACATTACACAAACATATTCCCCGTTTTCCATTCCGGCAGACATAGGTAGTGGATAAATTTCCTTCTTTGCCGATTGATCTATGATAACTTTCTTCTTTACCGGACTTGCAATTTTCCCGGATGGAAGTGAAACCGAATTAAGCATGAGCGTGCAGGTAAAACTGTAAGGTGAACTGTTTACAATTACTATTTTATATCCACTCTCATCTTTAACCGCAGTAATAAGAATTTTTGAAAATGATTCCTTAACCATGTAATAGGAGAGCTTCGGAATCAAATCCGAATCAACTAAAGCCCAGCTCGAAACAGGCCAGCAGTCGTTCAGCTGCCAGATAATCGACCCGTTCGATTCCGGAAACCTTGACTGCCAATGCTCTACGCATTCCTTCAAGGCAAGTCCCTGGTTAAGCTGTGCAAGATAAATGAAATCCTTCAGCTTCGTCCTTACCGGCAGATGTGCCGACAAGAATTTAAAAAGCCTCTCCGGTCCTTCAACCTGTTTGTTATGGTACTCAAATATCCGGCTCTGCGGGCTGTGGTGTTCAGGCGGCAGTGCTTTTGTTATCGTAGAATAATTGGCGGCGCTTTGGAATCCGAACTCGGTTACAAAAAGGCTATCATCTTTTCTTACTTCCTTATAATCTGCCCACCAGCTCCATATCGCCCACTGATGCCTGTTGCCGGATAAAGGCGAGTTGGGATCTTCTTCAAAGCTGAATGGAGTAGACGGCCAGTAAGGCCTTACCGGATCGAGCCGCTTCAAAATGCCTGGGATAATTTCGTGATAAATTTTATAGCCTGACATTTCTTTGAACGATCTTTTCTGCTCTTGATAAAATATCCATTCGTTCTCGTTGTTGCCGCACCATATCGCAATTGAAGGATGGTACTGAAGCCTGGCAACATTCTGCTCCACTTCCTCTCTAACGCTGTTAAGGAATTCATCGTACTCGGGGTACGAGGCGCAGGCGAACATAAAATCCTGCCAGACAAGCAGGCCAAGCTCATCGCATAAGTTATAAAAGACATCATTCTCATAAATGCCTCCGCCCCAAACTCTAACTACATTCATGTTCCCGTCTTTTGCCAGGGTAAGCAGCTCTCTATATTTACTCTCATCAACTCTGGGAAGGAACGAATCGGCGGGAATCCAATTAACTCCTTTTAAAAATACAGGCTTGCCGTTAACCTCAAATCTGAATGTGTTCTTGCCGCCGTCTTTTAATAACAGCTCAACTGTACGTATGCCGACTCTTCTTTTTATCTCATCTATCGTTCTTTCATTATGCCTAACTTGAATCTCGAGGTCGTAAAGGTTTTGTTCTCCAAATCCGTTTGGCCACCAGAGCGCGGGTTCCGGTACGGAGAGCTCAATACCGGTTTCTAATTCATTCTTAACTGCATTTTCATTTAAGACGGTTTTTCCCTCACCGTGCCGAAGACTTATTTTATAGCTCACTTCATCTTCCGCAGGCTTGTTCAATTTTATCTTAAGGCCTACAATAGCTGCTCTATCCTCAATTCGCAGAGTATTAAAGGTTAAGCTTTCAACTGCATACTCATCTTGCTGAAGAAGGTAAGCGTCTTTCCAGATACCCATTGTTACAAACGACGGCCCCCAGTCCCAGCCGAATGAATATTGCGCCTTCCTTATATAAACTCTTTCAGAGTTTAACGCAACCGGCAGCCTACCCTTTTCTGCTTCAAGCGCACGCGCATATTTTACGGGCGAAATAAAATTAATTTCCAGCGAATTGTTTTTCGGCTTAATCATGCCGGACAAATCAAATTTAAGCCGGAGAAACATATTGCATGCAGAGCCGATTTTTTCTCCATTTAAATAAATTTCCGATGCAGTATCTAATCCGTCGAAAACCAGAAATGTCTTCTCGCTTTTGTCAAATTCCTTGGGATAATCAAAACTAGTTTTATAAGTCCAGTCGCACTCCCCTATCCATTGAAGTCTTTTTTCATTATCCGAATAAAATGGCTGTTCGATTAATTTCAGATTAAGCAGGTCTGTGTGAATAGTTCCGGGGACAGAACCATTAAACCATCTGCCCGGCTTAACGGTTATTCCGCCGTCTTTTGCCGATGAATTTTTGTTCGAGAGTTTAAATTGCCACTTAGTATTTAATAAATATTTCTTTTCCAATTTTCTTCCCTTAATAAAGTCTTAAAATAAAATCCGGGATCTGCCTAATCCAATTACGGGAGTACCACGAACTGCAGCCGAAAATCATTTCAATAAAATCATTTTTCTAATTGCACTGTAGCTCCCGGCTTTTAGCCGGTAAAAATATATTCCGCTTGCAATGCCAGAAGCGTTAAAGCTTAAACTATAATCCCCCTTGGTTTGATATTGATTTACCAGAGTCTTAACCAAGTTGCCGAGTATATCGTAAACCTTAAGCGTAACATAGCTGTCTGCCGAAAGCTGATAGCCGATAGCTGTTTCCGGATTAAACGGGTTGGGATAATTTTGGTAAAGCATATCCGTATCGGGCAAATGTGAATTCTTCGAATCATTCACATATGTACTTATATTAGCCAGGCTTTCAATTTCTGAAACAGGTAAAGCGTAATTGTATATCCGGATATCATCCAGAACCCCCCTGAAGTTGTAGTTGTTATCGCTCGGCAGCATCTGGCCGATGGTTAAAGGAATACTCGTCTGCAGCAGCTGTCCCGACCACGAAGAGAAAGCATCGAGATTGCCGTTGATATAAATTTCGTAATCCGATCCGCTGTAAAGAACTGTAACGTTGTAAAGACTGTCCTGCACTATCTTCGTTTCCGAATCGAGATCGATTATGCCGCCGTTCTTAGCGGAGTTCGTCTTTATAGTCCACCTCAAGCTCTGGTCGGGTATAATCGAAATCTTCAATCTGTTGTCATAGCTTCCCTGCGACAGCACATACTGCTCGCGGCTGTATAAAGTGCTCACCTTCATCCAGAAATTTATTGTAATAGAATTCTGGAAATTGAGGCTGGAGCTGCTCGGTATCTGGATGTAGCTGTTCTGGCCGTTAAAGAAATATGCGCTGTTTGGATTCCCTAACCTGTCGGTTGTAAGAGTTGCACCGTATACTGTGCCGTTATTGTTATTCCCGCTTGCATCGTAGGCGTTACCGTTAAAAGGATAATATGCAGCAAGCTCGCCGGTCTGAACGATTGAGAAATCTCTAACTTCAACACCGATGCTGTCGGTAACAATCGAGCCTTGTCCGTCGTTAACCGAGCATGAGATAAAATAATTGCCCGCGGTAGCAGGTGCAGTCCAAATTATTTTTGATCCGCTTCCGCTAATATCCCCGGACGAAGACGACCAGCTGTATTGAAGGGAATCGTTGTCGGTATCGCTTGCATAGCATATTAAGGTTGAAGCCGAGCCAAGATTTATTTTTCTAGGAGTTGCCGTTATCCGGGTAATAACCGGGGTCTGGTTAATATGTTTAACGACCAGAAGCGTATCCGCCGCAGAAACCTGATTGCCGTTATTATCACTAACTGTACAGCTTACAGTAAATTTTCCGGTTGAATCCGGCGCCGCCCATGTAACGCTGGAGCCGGCTCCTATTAACATGCCGCCGGATGAGCGCCAGTTGTACGATAACTGGTCACCATCTTTATCTACTGCCGTACAATAAACCTTAACCGAATCCTTTGTTAAAACCGTGTCGCTAACCGAAGATAGGCTTTTTATCCTCGGCGGATAGTTGGATGCATATTTACCTGAATGGTAATCCACTACTACATTATTTATAAGAAATTTATCCTGATCAAAACTCTGAGTTCCGCCTGCCGGCGCCAACACTGCAAGCACTGCCGAGTTTGCAGGTATGGTTATAACCGTCTGCCCCGTTATCGACTTTTGCAAAAAAGCCTTGCTTACAACGTCGTAGATATCGGTTGATGAATTGCCTGCATTTATATTTACGGTCTTGGCAGAAACGTAAGGATTGAAATACAGATAAGTAGGATATGCTTTATCATGTAAGTAATCTGTCTTAAGCAAGTCGAGCTGAAGTATTCCCTTCACGTTTGTCGTGTCGATTATACCGCCTAATATTCCAACATGCGAAGCACCGTACAATGCCAGATTAGTAAGTCCCCAGCCCCCTCTTTCCGCATCACCGGTTGCATAAGGACTAATTGAACTGTTATTGGGATAATATTGATGCATCGACTCGTGGGCAATATAGGAATTAGCATCGTATTTATCGGCCCATTGTTTGCTTGCGGGGTCCTGGTTTGCCGCCGGCAGAAAACCCGGATAGAAAAGCCTTGCCGCATTCGCAGCATTAAGTACTAGCTTGCCTATCGCACGGGCGAACCTCTCATCATACCGCACCATCGGAACCAGCGTACCGATTTGCTCGAAGGTGTTCATTGTAAAAGGATAATCGCCGCCATATCCTAGACTGGAATTTATTTCGCCGATTAAGCCGTCAACATCATAGCCTCCCCAGCTGCCGGTCATTACTCCCCAGTTCCTAATATTATCCGAATTGAAGCACCAGTTCAGCATTTTCGTAACGTTGTAATCAGTACCTAATTCTGCATTCATTCTTGCGGCCATGTAAACGCCGTAATAAAGCTGAAGCTCGTACGCCGGATTGCTGTTCAAGCCGTTTAAGAATTCCATTGCAAGCTCTGCACCTACACGGTACTTTGGTTGACCGGTTACTTTGTAAGCGTTATATAAAATCCATGCAGTTGCGCCTGCAGCTTCGGGCTCGTTATGGTCGTGCAGCGTAGACGGAGTCATTGAAGAAAAATCGAATCCCTGGTAATTCATATTTGGAATCTGCCAGGGAGTCGTGCTTCCTCCCATAACATAAACTGATTTTAAGAATTGATCGGCGACGCTGATAAACTGGCTTTTGAAATCGCCTGTGTTTGGATATAAAGAATACAATTGATAAAAGAAAACATTGGGCATGGTTTCGTACCACCAGTCGTCGCTTGTCTGGTCGTCGGCATTGTTCTTATAAACCATCAGCCCGTTCTTCTTATTGAACCACTCCTGGCACATCTCTACCCAGTTGTATCCGTTCTGGTTGCTCTTATCTGCGCCGGCAAGAGTAGCCCCAACAACCGCCGGAATACAATTTATAGCCTCGGCGGAAGTAGGTACTGTTGTACCTACAACGGTATGAAGGCCGAACCTTTGACCGGAATAATTAGTCGCGTTGTTATCAACCCAGACAAGCGGAAGATATTGACCAGTAAGATTAAGGTTAAAAACCAGGGAATCGTATCCAAGCGCTACCTGTTTCCAATCACGCATCAGGTAAGGCGCCGGCATATTCGGCATCTGATCGATCTTAGGTATGCTTATTTGCTGAGGGAAATTCTGAGAAGCCATAATCAAAAAAATTGCGAATGTGGAAAAAATAAATTTTATCTTGGTATTCATTAATGTCTGAGACTTAATTATTCTTATAAAACTTCATAATCTCTTTTTTCGCCTCCGGGTTCAGCTCAATTTCGAGCATAGTGAATAAAGCTTCTATGGTAGACTCGGCGCCGGAGTTTTTATTTATCTCAGTTCCGCTGATTATGCCGTCAAAACAAACGCCGGTCTTTGGATTGTACATTTTCTTTCCCGCCGGATTCTTACCGAAGAACCACGCACCTAGTCTGCCGGCAAGCCTTGCATAGGAAATTTCATGTACAGTATTATAAGCCCTAATTGAAGACATAACCATCGGGCTTATTCCGTATGCTATTTGGGAAAACTTCGCGCTGTCTTTCATTTCAATTTTGTCTGCCGTCTTTATCACCGAAAAATTGTTTATAAAATCTTTCTTGATTAAGAAAGGATAGAAATATTTTATTTCCTTTAGCGCGCTTTTAATGTAAGATTTTTTACCCAGCAGTCCGCCCGCTTGTATTAATGCATCGGCTTGACTGTTGCCCCACATATGCCATGTATTTTCCCAGCTAAGGAATGCATAATGAGGCAGCAGCTTTTTATTTCCTGCCTGCATCAGCATTATGCCGCTGCAGAGATGCTCTATCTCTTTACGAACGACTTCACTTTTATCAGTCTTATAATATTCATAGAGCCCTTTCACCAAAACGGCAGCCTGATCGGCAGCAGTATTGTATGGCAGCCAGGTAGGTATATTAAATCCGCCGTAATTAGATGTCGAATCCGATTTATTTTCATTCAGCCATTTTATTGTTACATCAACAGCTTTATCCAGCCCGGGCTTAATTACGCCGGCATACTGTCCATCTATATTTAGGAAAAAATTCCGTGCTTCGGCCAAAGCCCAAACGGCACGCCAGCTCCACCAGTTGGGCTCGGCAACGCTAGTTCTATAAGTCGTGTCTTTGGTAAAATCTTTCCAGATAAAATTATTGAAGAAGCCGTTCCACGACTGCATGTGCAAAAGGAAGTTCGTAAGCATTTTAATCTTTTCGAGCACTGCGGGGTCGCGGTTCAGCGAATAATATTTCATATAAAAAATATCTGCCCTCGCTACGTCATCTACGCACGCAATACCCTCACCCTTCGCCTCTACATATTTATAATCAGGGTAGTCGGCATAAATGTGGATTATCCCCATGTCCCTGCCGTCTACTTTTATTTTTTGGTATAGATAATCGAGGTGAGAAGTATTGACCAGCGGCAGTTTCTCCTTTGCCTGGGCTCTTGGAATTATTGCTGTACTTAAGACTAAACCGAGAACGAGAAGAATAAATTTTAAATAGCCGCTCTTACATCTCATTACAATATTTTTCTTCCTAAATTTTTTATTACTATAGTTTTTCTATTTGCATACCGAGAGCAGATAATCCACAGTAGTGGTAGCCAGACAAATATTTGTATCGGCGCCGGAATAATAGATATTTACTTTCCCATCCGGCTCTATAGTCCAGCCGTTCGAGAAGACCACGTTGCCCACGTCTCCTATTCTTTCGTAATCGAGATCCGGTGAGATTATCGGCTCTTTGCTTCTTCCCAAAATTATCCAGGGCTTTTTAAGATCTAACAGCATTACGCCGATCTTATAAAGATAGCTGATTCCGAATCCTCTTACTCCGTGGTATAAAACCAGCCACCCGTCTTTAGTTTTAACCGGCTGAGTTGATATGCCTATTTTATCGGCTTCCCATGTGCCTGCAATCGGTTCGGTTAAAAACTCAAATCCGCCCCAATGCAGAAGGTCGGGACTTCTGGAAATCCATATATCATGTCTGTTCTCTGCCGAGGGCCTGTCTATCTTCCAATAATTGCCGTTTATTTTCTCGGGGAATAAAGCGCAGTCTTTATTTGAAGGCTCGGTAATTGGGCCGAGCACGTTAAAGTTTTTAAAGTCCTTTGTCTCCGCCAAAATTACCAAAGGCATATACCGCGAGTAGCCGGTGTATGTTAAATAAAACTTATCTTGTATTTGGGTTACCCGTGCATCTTCAATACCCCACTCTGCATACTTATAATAGATGTTATGTCCTTCCGGCGTAAGGCAGGGGGTGTTCTCCAAGCTGAAGTTAATTCCGTCTTTGCTTCTTGCAAGCAGGAATGACGACCTGCCGGTCGGCATTTCTATTCTGCAAACCAGAAGATATTCATTTTTATATTTAACAGCGCCGGCATTAAAGATGCTGTTAACCGGAAAAGGGACTTGTTCTTTAGTGATAATAGGGTTCTTGCTGTATTTAATAACGCTCATTTAGTCATCCATATTTTTTTATACAATAATAATTTTCAAAACAGTATTTTTAGTTTCATAAAGTCATTTTCATTAGAAGCTCTTCTAACGGTACCTTTGCAAAGCCGGTGCATGAATCCGACATCGCATACGGAATTAACAGCTCACCGTTATGAACCAGCGATCCGCATGAATAAACCACATTCGGTACATATCCTTCCCTCTCATCTTCATCCGGCTCTATAAGAGGATATCTTAAAGTGCCGATTACTTTCGAAGGATCGTGCAAATCCAATAAGCATGCGCCGATTGAATATTTTCTAAATGGTCCTACCGCATGCGTAACAAGCAGCCAGCCTTTTTCGGTTTCGATAGGAGAGCCGCAGTTGCCAAGCTGGATATATTCCCACGGCAATGCGGGTATCTTAAGCAGCTTGAAATCATCCCATCGGTAAAGGTCGTCCGAAAACATTACATAAAGGTTTTCGCCGCCCTGCCTGGAGGTGATTACGTACTTCCCGCTTACTTTCCTTGGAAAGATGGCCATACCTTTATCCTGCACTCCGGGCCCGTGAAGCGTGCTTATGTTAAATGTTAAAAAATCTTTCGTCTCTATCAGTTGGGTTCCGAATGTCTTTCCGTTGTAAGCCGTGTAAGTTGCAAAGTAAGTTGATGAGCCGTCTTCATCATGAAACTTTACAAACCTTGCGTCTTCCATACCTACCGATTCGTTTACAGAGTTAGGGAAAATTATCCTTTCGGAAAATGACGAGCTCTCATGGAATTTTATCTGGTAATTCGAATCTGCCAGGCCTAAAATCCTGCCGACGAAATCTTCCATCCGGCTAGAGCCGTCTTCGAAAGAAGTTTTATCTGCAATTTTTTTTAATTCGCCCAGGTTAAAATTATCGGGCAAATCATCCACAAACTTTTTTTGCCCGGCGTCTTCAAGTTGGACCCTTTTCTTAATAAACTCCCTGGTGAATAATTTGTTTTCATTCCTTACCGGCAATTCAAGATGCGCGGATGGGGTATCTAAAAATACATCGTTATCCTGGTCGATTATTCCGGTTCTAAACTCAATCGAAGAGAGGTGGCCCTCCCCGGTTGCACGCAGACTTAAGACAAACCTGAGCATTCCGGGCTTTAAATTTTTCTGGTCGGGATGCGGAACGATTGACGGGTTGAACAATGACGCTGCTTCAATTGAATATTCCTTGGAGAAGTAAGCGCCTATAAGATACTTCCTCTCAAGCGTTAATGCACCGGGATTGTTAATATACTTATAGACTTTGTTGAAGTTTTCCAGCAGCTTATGCTTTATGTTCAGATGCCTGCCGGAGAAGTCATTCAAAATATTTTCAATCAGACTGCAGGCTTCTTTTTCGCTTAAGCTTAGAACCCGGTTAATAACGTTATTTATCCTGGCCTCTCCGCCCGGATTAAAAAACTGGAAGATAACCCTTGTCTTGTCGGGCAATATTTTCTTTTGCAACTTTAACGCGTACATAATCTATTATTCATCTTTTTATTTATTCTTTAATTCCAGACGACGCCATGCTTTGAATGAAATACTTTTGGAAAAACAAATAGGCGATAACTATTGGCAGAGCCAGCAAAGTTGCGGCGGCCAGCTTTACTCCAAGCTGGGATTCGGCAGCACCGCCGACCGCAAACAAAGTAACAAGCTGGGGCATAGTCATCAGCTTATCGTTCCTTATTACAATTAACGGCCAGAGTACATCGTTCCAGGAAGTCATAAATGTAAGTATGCCGACTGTTATAAGTGACGGGATTGAATTAGGCCAGAGTATTCTGAATATAATCCGTATGTCGCCGCAGCCGTCTATCCTGGCTGCGTCTATCAAATCCTGCGGTATGCTTTTAAAGTACTGCCTGAATAAAATTATTCCCAGCGCATTCATCAGATACGGAACGATTAAAGCCCAGTATGTATCAACCCATCCGAACTTAACCATTAAGATATACTGCGGTATCAAAGTTATCTGGAAAGGTAGAGTCATCGTAAAAATTATTACGTAAAAAATCAAATCCCGCCCCTTAAACTCAAGGCGGGAGAGCGCATAGCCCACCATTGATCCGAACACAAGCACGCCGGCTGTTACAGCCGAAGATACGAACAAGCTGTTTAAAAACGACCTAGTAATCGGAATTTTACCCAGCATCTGCTTATAGCTGCTCAATGTAAGCGAGGTCGGAAGAAAGGTAAGGTTGCCGATCTGATTTTCCGGTGAAAGAGAAGCGAGCAGCATCCAGATAAACGGATACAGAAAAACTACAGCCCCGGCTGCAAGAAATATGTAGAATAAAATTCTTTTCATTTTTCTTTTTCAATAAATTTCTTCTGAATCATAACCACACCCAGGATGAGCAGCGCAAAGAACAATCCCAGTGTTGCCGAATAACCCATATGATAATAAAAGAAGCCCTGCTTGTAAATGTACAGCACTGCCGAAAGAGTGCTGTTAAGCGGCCCGCCGCCCGTCATTATATACGGCTCAATGAATAAGGAAAATCCTCCGATAGTGGAAAGGACTACCACCATAAAAATTGTAGGATTTATCATCGGCAAGGTAATGCTTCTGAATTTCTGCCAATGAGTAGCGCCTTCAAGATCGGCTGCCTCGTAATAATTCTGAGGAACTGTCTGTAGCCCTACCATGAATAATATGATATATAGCCCTACATTCTTCCACGTGGCCATAATCGCAATAGAAGGCATAGCCCAGGAAGGATCGATAAGCCAACCGATACGACCTATGCCGACGGCGGTTAGTACCCTGTTAAGCAGTCCGGTATCGAAGCCGTAAAGCTGCTGCCAAAGAATAGTAACTACCACTCCCGATACTATTACCGGCAGGAAGAATGCCGCCCTGAAAAATCCTCTGAACTTGATTTTTTGATTCAACATCTCCGCCAGGAAGAGAGCGATTATTATTTGCAGAGGTATGTGTATTGCCAGAAAGATTAATGTGTTGCCGAGTGACTTTAAGAAAAACTCATCGTGGATTAGATGGATGTAATTCGTCAGACCTGCGTACTGCATCGGCGAGATGATATTCCATTTATTAAAGGTTAGAATGACTGAAAAAATTACCGGGTATGCAACAAACATCAAAAAGTATATGATATAAGGAAGCACTAACAAATACGGTACTATTTTCTTATTCTTAAAATTCATCGGAAACATTTTTTATTTTAAATACAACAAGTTAACCTGCTTGGCCGCGTCGTCAATAGCCTCCTGCGGAGTTTTCTTTCCGTAGATTACGCAAGCCTCATACTCCTGGGAAATAATGTCGAACACTTCCGTTAGATTCGGATACGGGTCGGTTCCCTTAACGTACTTTGCCTGCTTCGCAAACTCAACCATCTTGGGATTATCTTTAAAATAGCCAGCAAAGACGGAATCAGTTTCGAGGTTCTTCCGGCGTGGAATCTGGTTTGTCATTTTCAAAAACATCAGGTCGTTTTTCTTATCTATCATAAACCTGATGAAATCCCAGGCGAGCTGGGCATTCGGACAGGTTTTAAATATCACTATATTTTTAGGATCACAGTAAGTATAAACCGGCCCTTGATGATTATCCGGCACGGGCATATGAGTAAACCCGTATTTGAAGCCCTTCGGCTTGAACTTATCTGCATGAGAAATTTCCCAAGGACCTGTAAACCTAGTAGCAATAACACCGGCCAGAAAAACATCCTGCCTTACCGAAAGCCTCTCCTTCGCGAAATAGTTGTGCGCGTAAAGGTTCCTTAGGAAAGAAAAAACTTCTACTGCATACTTGTTATCGAACGCAGCCTTGTTGTCTTTTACCAGCGGGGCTCCGCCGGATGCTGCAAGGTATAAAGGATAAAAATCAAAAAACCTCTGCCACCATGTAACCAGCACCTCGGAATAACCGAACCACTTTTCTACATAGCCGTGGCTGTCAATATTTTCATCCTTAAATTTTTCCGAGGCTGAATCGAATTGGCTGTAGGTTTCCGGCGGACCGCTTAGTCCCAACTGCTCTATTATTCTTTTATTGTACATAAGCATTATGGGATTTATTTTCCACGGCACCTGGTAAATATGCCCGTCGGGGCTGGTTACCTCCTTTACTACACTGCTGTCGCACCTTGAGTAAATAAAGCTCTTAAATCCTTTCAATGTATCTAGTGCAACAAGTACGCCTGCGCGCGCATAATCTTCAACATCACCCTGCCACATGTTTGAATAGATATCCGGCGTGGTCTTCCCGACTACGGCAGCCAAAATTATTTCCTCGCTCGATTGACCTTCGGGCACAGGCTGAAATGAGATTTGCCTCTGCGGATTTTCCTTATTCCATTCCGCTACCATTACTCTGGCAAAATCAATTTCCTGTGTGTTATTGCTTGACCAATAGATGAGATGGTCGGGGTTCCTTTCAGACTTTGAGCTGCAGGAAAGCTGAGCCAAAACAAACGGGATTATAATGAATATCTTTAGTAACTTTTTTATCATTCGCTTATTTAATTATACAACCTTCAACGTCCAATGCAGCGATGTTGAAGCTTGCCTGCGGCAGGCAGGGTTTAATATGTAACTTCAGTTAGTTAGTTAAAACTACCCGGGCAATTTCCTTCAAAAAAAGCTTTACTCCCACGCTTGCCATGAAAAATCAATCGATGGATAAGCTGGGTGAGGAAATGTACCTCCTTTTTTAACAATATAAAAATCTACTGCGCGCGGGTCATCGGAGTCCTGCACTTCAATTTCCTTCAGAACCTTTTCATTAACCTGCACCTTGTATTTCTTCCTAAGCTGCTGGAGCTTCCGGAAAGTCTTTTCGATCAGTTCCTGGTTTTTATCGTTATTCTTGCTTTTTACAGAAGTCGGCATCTCCACATCCAGGCCAATCGACTTTGCAAGATTATCCCGGACTACCGCATATACAATTTTATCCCTCCACCAGTCTACCTGCTGCTTAACCAGAGGAACGTCCTGGAAGCCGCGTGAATAAGCTTCCCTGATTAATAAATTGTCCCTAACCATCTGCCAGATCAACCGCTCGAGCGATGCGGAAAAATTATCAAAGCTAGTCTCATCAAACTTTAAGTATTCGTCCCTCATCCTGTACCAGTTCATAAAATCATCCAGCGTAAGACTCCTATCATTCAACTCAACCAGGTCCATCTTACCGAATTGTTTCGGCGATAGAGAATCCATGCTTTTTAATTCCTTCTGCATCCTGTCGTCTAGCTTCCATGCATCAAATTTATTTTTAGGAAGAATAAAGTTGCCCATATAAGAGCGGAGTATGTCGAAAGCCTTTCCTTGAATTACCGGGTTATTCGCCAGCATAAGCTTTCTCACGTATATATCGGATTCTATATCCGACTTGTTCAGCTTAAGAGCTTTTACTGCATCGTACCTTTCTTTTTCAAATTCGGTCTGCGTAGTTATTGCATTCTTCCAAACATCTACAAGCTTAACAATATACCAGCCGTCGGGCCCGTGAACCGGCTTGGAAATTTCTCCAGGCTTAAGAGTATCTACCACAGCAAGCATTTCCGGGTTCCTCATCCTCAGTTTGAACTTATCCATCTGCATGGAACGCTGGTCCTTGTAAACCGAATCTTTTATCTGGTCATTAAATAGCGAATCGAAGGAAAGCCCGTTCTTAAGACAGGCCAGATAAAAATCCAGACTGTCTTTGCCGGGCGCGTAAAGCCACTTTAACTGGTAAGTAATCTGTTTATCGGCAATCGCCGTATCAACTTGGCCGTTAGGAATTTTTATTTTATCAAATATATCCTTATAAAACATTTGATTGGTCGCCAGGTCGCCTTCAATTGCAGAAAGCAGGTCTTTAACTCTGGACGAATCGGCGTAGCCGTGAGAATAACCGTCTAGAGCCAGCAGTTTCTCATCAATCATATACTTCAAATATTTCTGCTTCGAGTCCTTTTCCCTTTTAGTAAAAGAAGGACCGAACTCGTAGCTGGCAAGAAATTCTCTCACGGTTATTTTTTTATTGCCAACCTTTGCCAGAACAATATCGCCCTTGGATGTATGGTAGGCGGTATCAAAATCAATTCGTGAAGAAGAATTTTTTTTGGCTCCGGGGCCTGCGGAAAACCCAGTAGTAAAAAAAGCTTCCAGCACAAATAAAACAGTCAATATAATTTTAATATAACGGCGCATCATTCATCTGCTTTAGAATTTTATGCCGACCGAAAAGACATTAACGCTCTTCAGCCTGCCGAAGTCCCTGTAGGCATAGTCAAACTTTACTACGTCGGAGCTAAAAAGCATTTTGGAATTTAGTCCTACTCCGAATGAAAGCCCGCCTTCGCCGTCAGGTAAGAACAACGACTGGTAGCCGGCACGCAAAAATAAAAATTCCTTAAATGCAAACTCCGAGCCTACATTAACGCTTTCGTAATTATCGTTGGGATGCAGCGCATCCACCGCAACAGTCCACCTGTAATTATCTGTTTTAACGGCATTGGTCGAAACTCCTATTCTGAACAACAGGGGCAGGCTCCATGAATCTAGATCGATGCTGTAAGGAATTTGATCGTTTGTTCCAAGCTGGGCGGGATCGACGCTGCTGTAAGTTCTGGTATCTATTCCGGAAAGTTTCATCGACGATCCGAAGTTTGAGATTGACGCGCCTATAACCATTCCGCCGAACAAATCTGTTCTAAATTCAGTACCGGCATCAACCGCAAAAGCGCTGCTAGACATATGCCAGATACTCTCCTGAATAAACTTTGCAGTGAGGCCGACCGAGAACCTGTCGGTAAAATTTCTTGCGTAGGAAACGCCGACAGCAATATCGCCTGCGCTGAAATACTCACCCGTACCTTCCGGCTGATCAACTGTTCTAACCTTCATATCGGGCATGGAAAGTGAAGTGAAGCTGAATCCTATAGTACCGAACTCATCAAGCGGTAAAACTAAAGCGGCGTAATCCAGGCTAGTCTGCGCCAGCCATTCCGTATGCACAACATCAACCTCATACTGGGTTAACCGGGCGGCGCCTGCAACATTCCAGTAAAGCGATGTTGCATCGTTGGCCATGCTTACAAAGGCTCCGCCCATGCCGTTTGCAGTTGCGCCTACGCCTATTTCCAAAAATGTAGCCGCGGTAGTTCCAACTTTCGAAACATTCTTGCTCGTCTGCGCGTAAACCGCCGCCATTGATATTAGAAAAATAAAGCAAAGCTTCGGTAAAATTTTCATTTTCATAAATACCTCTAAATCCATTCTTATTCGCATTGGTTAATCATTTAATAATTGCGAATCTTCCTATTTTTTGTCCAAGCTGTCCAGCATCTACCTGGAAGATGTAAACACCAAACGAAATATCCATTCCGTCTTTCGAGACGAGATTCCACGGTTCCTGCCCGTTGGATAAGGTGCTGTTATGGTATATAGTCTGCACCAGGTTGCCGCTGATTGTGTAAATCCTGATTGTACAGACAGCAGGCAAATGGATAAAATAAACTCTCCGCTCGCCTCTTCCTACTTCCTGCGAGGTCGGCTCCCACGATGCCGCCGCCGGATAAGGATTTGGTACCACAGCCACATCATTCAGGTCCTGATTAAATTTCGATTTATCAAAATATGATGACTTGGTGGTAAACTGGAAATACTCGCCGTTCCTGAACGGCTTTTTAGTTGCGATCTTGAAAACATCACCCGGCTGAGGCGGCTTCTGCTTGTCGGCTGAGATGGTAGTATCCTGGAACAAGGAAAACGACCAGCCTACGTGGCGGTTTGCATTGCTTGTTACTCTTGCGCCTAGCGAGTCGCCTGCTATAATAAACAAAGCATCGCCCGCATCGAATATACCGTTGCTGTTCAAATCCTGGAAGATGAACTGCATGTGCGGAATATTATCGGTAACATCCTTTACGATTACGTCTGTTACTTCCGGCTGAGAGAAAACCGTAGCAGGATAAGAAGTATCTCCTTTGCCGGGATCGGTAAATTGGATTTCAAAATCAGCCGGGAAATTTACCCGCTGACCCTGGTAGGAAGCAGCGTACCTTGAATCGAAACCGACTACGGGAAGATAATTACTGCTGCCTTTCTCCCATCCGGTATTTGCCAAATCGATCGATACGGAAGTGTCGTTCGTTAGTCCTACGCTTAAGCCCTGCAGTACCGATGTCTGAACATGGTTCCCGATAAACTGTGTGTACGGAACAAGTGTATCGCCGCTTGTATAATTTATAATCGAATAAGAAGGAGCGGGATCGTCGTGGAACGGAGTATTCTCCTTGAAAGCCACCCTGTACGTATTAAAGTTTTTAACCGAATCGGGATTCAATATATCTATCGTTGCTGTACCGGTACCCGGACCGCTTGCATTGAACGAGCTTACTTCGGGCGGAACGTAACCAGCACTTGGGGCAGTAGGAGTTACAACGGCGGTGTTAACGTCTGTTTTCACTTTCCCGTTCACATCAACTTTAATTATCGCAGTTGTTTCCGAAGGCGGAATGCCCTCTTGCTGTCCTTCGATATTTGTAGTTAAGAATCCCTTGTCATAAGCTACAACGGCATAATAGTAAGTCTGCCCGTTAACAACATTCGTATCTATAAACGAATGCTGAAGTCCGGTATCGTTTCCCAGATCGAACATAGCGCCGTTAACCGAAATGGGGAATAAGCCTGTAACGCCGTCTTTAAGATCGAACTGCGCAATAGGCTTTCTGAAAGTAGGCTTGCCGTATGCATCCGTAATAACCTGGTCTTCAATAAAGTTCGGCTCGGTAGACCTGTAAATACGGTAGCCTTCGAAGTTAACGCGCTGATAGAACGCATCGAACGTATGCTCTGCCCGGCTGTCCCAGTAAAGGATAACCTTATGGTCGCCGGCAACAGCTGTTACAAGCGGCTTTGCCGGGGGCTTGGCAAAATTATATGTAGCGTTGTAAATAGATTGTATTGTCTTCTTCCTTCTGAATAAATCGTTCTGATCTATTCCGAACAGAAGCGACATTGAGAATCTCTGGGTAGCGCCGGTTTCTTCAACTTTACCCTGCTGCGCGGAATAAGTATTCCTGCCGTCCATGTGGAATAAATAGCTTGAGAAGAAATTGCCCAGGTTAACACCAACCAGGCTCTGGCCGTGCGGAGAAGGAAGCGCCGAAAGTGCATTCCAGTTTCTCTCGTCGTTATTCAAATCGTATGTATGCACTGCAAAAATTGCAAAGCCCGTTAGTCCCAACTGGTCGGATTCATCTTTATCTAGAATGCCGAAGTTCGGCTCACCCTGGTCAGGTCTTAAATTTCCCTCGGTGCCGTCTGCGTCCGGCCCCGGATAATTGGGGCTGTAAGGTCCTAGCCCGTCGCTGCCTACATCGTCTGTCTCCGGGTCCCAGTTGCCGTTTTCATCGCCGGGCCACCAGAGCTTGTTTTTAATTGCGGGTACATCATCCAGCGTTTGGTAATTAAAGTAACTTAAAAATAAGGTAGTATCGTGAGTAGCAATAAAGGCTGCTTTAACACCGCCCGGAGCTACAGGAGGAACTCCGTAAAGCTTTTGCAGTTTTTCTGCATAAGGAGATGATGCTTCGTAAATTGGTCCGTGATATTGCGTGTAGCGCGGCCAGGTTTCCGCAGGGTCGTCTCTGCTTTCATCAACCATGCCGTCGTGGTCGTTATCTATATAGTCGTAAGATATGCCGGGGCTTTCTAGGAAGGCGTACCCCGCATACCCAACTGGGCTCCAGTGTCCGGGACTTCCGTAAGAAACCGTAGACCATGCATAAGAAATATTAAGTACCTGATCATAGTCTCCGGCATTATTGGATGAATTGTCATGGCCGCCTATTCCCCAGTCTACATACTGCGCGAAAAGAGTCTTGGGGTAATCGGTTGTACCCATGTTTGTAATTTCATAATACCAGAAAATTACATCCTCTGCCAGAACCTGAGACCACTGGAAGCCCCTGCCGTGAACCTGCATGCCCAGCCCGCCCCTTGTAGAATCATCCGCATCCGGATGGAAGCCGTATTTATTTATATAATCGCGGTCCATGTTGTCATCAAAAACAAAATAAGATTCCAGATCGGCATTTGTAACACCTTTTCCGAAGAAGCCGTCCCACTGCCCGTTCCAGTCGGCAGGTCTATCCGGCCAGGTTGAAGGCCAGGTACTTGGGTCGTCGCTTCTGGCTACACTGGATTGGTTCGGATTAGCATAACCCGGAAGCGGCCACCACCCGTAAGTAATGCCGGTTGCAGGATTATACCTTGTATACTCGTAGTAGTTTGTTTCAAGCGGATGAAAGACGTTGCCTTTGTTATCCTTTACCTCCGCCTGCACAATTACTGCTACACCGTCTACATAAGTATGGTTAGTACCTTTAGGCCAAACCCCGCTAAGCGTCGGCTGATTCTGCCAATCGGCAATTTCACCGAAGTTATAGAATACTGTTTGAACCAAATTCCCGTCCATCAATCCCATCTTTGTGTAAATATAGTTGCCCTTGTTTTTATCTACTATTATCTGGGCAAAAATATTCGAGTAGCATATCAGAAATATTCCGGTAAAAATATAAGCGTATTTTAGTAACCAATTATTTTTCACGACAGTATGCCTTATTAAATTCTTTTATTAAAAATCTACCGAAGCGCCGACAAGTATTTGTCTTGGTGCGGAATAAAAATCCGGCCTGGTAAAGAACTGCTGAATAGTATTAACACCGTGCGGCGGCGCCTGAGGTCTTGTTTCTTCCAAGGTGTAGCCTGCTCTGCCGGTATCGGTAAAAACATCAATCTCGTTGGGTGTATCGAACAAATTATAAATTTTTGCAAAGATAGATAAGTTTGTGCCGAGCAGTTTGAAATATTTGGTAATATAGAGGTCGACATTAAAGAATGTAGGCTTGTTGGCGCTGTTTTCCAAACCGGTTCTTTGGTTTTGATAAGACGGAGTATACGGCAGTCCCGAACCAAGCTGTCCTACTGCACTAACAATAAAATCATCCGGCACTCCACCGGTAATTGTAAAATTAAGCGAATGACGCCTATCCCAATCCAGAGGCACAAGCTGTTTGTTCGGCTCAATAGGCGGAGTGGCCTGGGATAAATTGTAGGCTGCGTTCGGATCCGACGCATCGCCCTTTGCTACCTGGTAAGTATAATCCACACTGGCGCCTAACCCGTTAACAAACCTTTTATCAAAAGAAATGGTAAACCCGGTTACGGCGCCGTAATCCGTATTTATATATTCGGCAAACTTTTTAAAATTATTTTTAACGTGAAGAGCAACTCCGAGAAGATTCCTTATATCTTTATAGTATGCGGTAACATTCACACCAATTTCCGGAGTAACTTCCTGCTGCAGACCGATTTCGTACATAACGGTCTCCTGCGGCTTAAGGTCTGCGTTGCCTATTGTGCTGCCTACAAAATCGGGATAGTTTCCGGTAAGAGGAATTCTGAAGTTCGGATTAGTATACAAATATTGGAAAGGCGGCACCTGGAAAAAATGTCCGTAAGAAATATGAACCGCGCCTCTAGCACTTATCGGATAAGATATGCCTATCCTTGGGCTAATCTGGGATTTTGCAGAAGCCTTATGGAAATAACCTGCCGGGAAAGGCGGCGAAAGCGAATCGAGCTCGGAGATGTTGTCCGGGTCGTTCAGAACCTCGCCGTCTGGCTGGAAGTAATCAAACCTTACTCCTACATTAACTATAAGATAATCCAGCTCAATCTTATCCTGTAAATATGCTGCTAATTGGTAAGGATGGTTTGTATAAACGTTGAAGTCAAAATCGCCCGGATTAGGAAGCTGCGGCTTATATCCGGTAGAAGCATCAACAAGCACCTGGTAGTCTTCGTAAGAAAGAGTATTAAGATCGACTTCGACCCCTCCCTTCAGTTCATGAACATCGGTTACCTGGTCGGTAAGGTCTGCTTTAAAGGTGTATGTTCCGGTATTGTGTGTAAAATGCCAGTTCTGTGTTCCGCCGGTGTACAGCGCATTGCCGCCTACCTGAGAGAACCTGTCTATTGAGACATAGCGCGGATCGAGCGGATTGGCGTAAACATATTCCTTTGCATCCGTAGTAAAAGATGAGGCCAACAAATCCAAATACGCCGATGGGCTGAAAACATGCGTGTAGCTTAAGCTGCCGAGAAGGCTGTAATCATGGTTAGTATAATTGCCGTCAGGATTCAGAATAAACATATGATCATAATTTTCATAGTCGTGCTTCTGGTATAAGCCTTCTGCAACAATACCTTTGCCCTGCCCTACTTTAAATACTAGTTTGCCCTGCAGTGTTAATTGCCTGGAGTAGTTCATCGGCACATCCTTGTTATCTCCGGTAGAATCTATAAACCAGTTTGCGGGGTTATCGGAAGAAAAGTTTGACGAGTCCTGCGGGGTGAACATACGCTTTCCGTAAAGATAGCCGTCGTCACTTAAATACCTGGCAGAAGAAAAAAACTTTACGAATTCGTTCGTGTACGGCACCGGTCCGCTTAAGCTCCCTTGAACGTTATAAGTCCTAAGCGGATTGAACCCGCCCATATATTGAAAGAGATTCGTCCTGGGAGTTGCATAATCACCCGTATAAGTTGAGAAGCTTCCGCTGTAATGGTTTCCGGGAATCTTGGTAATCTGATTTACAACTCCCGACATAGCCTGTCCGTATTCCGCATTAAACGTACCGGTAATAACCTGCAGTTCCTGAATGCTGTTTGTGGAAGCTTCCATTGTAGCTTGACCAGAATAAACATCGTTAACGGAAACGCCGTCAATTAAATACTTAACTTCTCCAAGTCTGCCTCCTCTAAAATGTCCGTCAACCACACCGGCCTGTAAATTAACAACGGACTGCACATCTTCAACAGGCAGCATCGAAATGTTACTTCCGCTGATGTTTGCTTGAGTTGAAGTCAGGTCCTTCTGAACAATCGGCTTCTGCGCTGTAACAACAACGCTCTTTATTTCCACAGCCTGCTCGCCCATATTAAAGTCTAATCTTGTGGTCTGGTCTGCCGATACGCGTACGTTTTTAACAATCGATGCTGCGTATCCAATTTCCGTGGCTTTAACTTCGTAAACCCCGGGCGGAATATTCAGGATAAAATAATTCCCGTCTACATCCGTAGCTGCACCCATAGATGTTCCGACTATAACTACATTAACTCCGATTAACGGTTCCCTGGTTTTAACATCCAAAACTCTGCCGGCAATCTTACCGGTTGTTCCGGCAAACAAAAGCTGCGGCAGGAACAGTGCAACAGCGATTAAGATAAATTTAAATTGATAGTAAAATTTTTTCATAACAAATACCCTTGCCGGTTTTCGTTAATAAAAGCAAGAGGTTTACCCTAACAAAACTTTTAACAATTAATAATTTTATTTGAACTTTAGTTTTTCCGACCAGGTTATAAAAGCTTTAGCCGGAAAATACGGGGCGCTGTTTTTCAAGCGCCCCGGTTAGAAACATTGCGGATTAAGACGACACCTTAATGAAATTTAAGACTGCATAACGCCGTCATTATCCTAATTATTTTAAGAACACCATTTTCTTAACCTGAACATTTTCGCCCGCGGTTATCCGGTAAATATAAGAGCCGCTGGCAACCTGCTGGCCAAAGCTGTTCCTGCCGTCCCAAACAACCTGGTGTACGCCGGCCTGCTGATCTGAATTTAGAAGTGTTGCTACTTGGCGGCCGAGCATATCGTAAACAACAATCTTAACCTGAGTCGAGTTGGGAATTTCGTAGCTGATAGTTGTTGTCGGGTTGAACGGATTAGGATAATTCTGGTAAACCATAAACTTGCCGGGGACAAATTTATTCCAGTCGGTTATTCCGGTAACACCGGAAAGCTTTTGAATCGTCAGGTCGTCAAAATAAACAGTTCCGGCAAATGTTGAATAGACATGCAGACGAACTTCGATCGCCTTCGCATTGGTATCCTGAGGAACCTGGATATCCAAATGGAAAGGAGTCCAATCAAACGAAGTTGCATTCGGGAAAGTGAACTGGTAATCGTTCTGCTGACCGACCGGATTATAGCCGATATTATTTCCAGTGCCTGCAAAGAAGCCGGGTGTTAATCCTACAGCCCATGTGGAAGGATATTTGGCGGCAGAATCCGGGTACAAGCCGCTTGCCTTAATCCAAACATTAATTCTTATCGAATCTCCCGGAAGGATATTGGTAAGATGAGCAATGTCCTGCTGACCGTTTGCCGATACTTTACCCATTGTAAAATCACTGCCGTTCAAAAGGAATCTTTTTGTACCGACAAATCCATCATGAACCTGACGGGTAATAGGAAGATTGAATTTAAGCGAGTAGATTCCGGAATGCGCTGCTTCGCTGGTTACCTCAGTATTTTCGAAACCTGAGTTTAACAAGCCGTCGTTGCCTCCGTTCGGCGGCAGCCAGTAATACCAGCCGGTTGGAACTCCTAACTGAGTGTTCCAATCCTGACCAGCCCAGCCTCCTCTTCCTGTAAAGATGAAATTATCTGCCCATACGGTTCCGGTTGCGTTCTTGCCGCCTACAAAACTGATGATCATTTTCCACGCATCCTTCGGCAGCGATACCTGTCCTACAGCCGTAGTATCTGCAACCCAACCACTGCTTGTGGCTACATCTTGTTTAATGGGCAGCTTAATAGTTCCGATTAGAGCACCTGCACTGTCGTAAAATGAATATGATAAGTACCATCTTTGATCGTCGGAAGTAGGATTGGTATTAACATTTAGTGTTTTTATCCAGGCGCCGAAAAGCAAATCGACATTTGCAGAAATTGTCGGGGACCAAAGGTCGCACATGTTTTGAGAAATCCATGATGCCGAATCTCCTACTGCCGTTTTAACTATTTTAAGTGAATGACCCATTGACAGAGATTGATCAGTTGCCCATGATAAAGTAGTTCCGATAGGCTGATTGCCCATCGTCCAGAACGAAGGCAGAGTTTGTTCAAAGCTTCCTATGTCAGACAGTGCCGGTACTTCAAGCTTGGTAACGGTTAAATCGTCAAAATAAATTACTCCGGTAAATGTTGAATACACATGCAATCGTACTTCAAGCGCATGCGCAGCAGTATCGTTGGGCACCTGAACATCTAAATAATACTGTGTCCAATCGAACGATGTAACATGGGGAAAGACCCACTGATAATCGTTTTGCTGACCAACGGGATTGTAGCCGGCATTGTTATCAACTGTAGAGAAGAAACCGGGTGTTAATCCTACTGCCCATGTAGAAGGATATTTAGCTGCCGAGTCCGGCTGCAGGCTGTCGGCCTTAATCCATACTGCAATTCTCAAAACGTCTCCCGGTTTAATTGTCGGGTCAATCTGGCTGAACGGCATTCGTACTGTTCCTACAAAGCCGTCATGCGCATCTCTATTGGCAGGAAGATCAAATTTAAGCGAATGCGTACCGGAATGAGCAGCCTCTGTAGTAATTGTAGTATTTTCAAATCCGTCATTTAATAAGCCGTCGTTTCCGCCGTTAGGAGGCAGCCAATAAAACCAGCCGGTAGGCACACCGAGCTGCGTATCCCAATCCTGACCGGCCCAGCCACCTCTGCCGGTAAAGATAAAATTATCAGCCCAAACAGTACCGGTAGCATTTTTGCCGGCAACAAAGCTTATAATAAATTTCCATGCTGCTTTGGGAAGAGAGACTTGCCCGACAGCTGTTGTATCAGCTTTCCAGCCGGTACTGGTTGCAACAGTTTGATCGATCGGAAGCTGTATAGATCCTATCAGTGAACCGGCGCTGTCGTAAAATGAATATTGAAGCCACCACCTTTGATCGTTGGATGAAGGATTGGTGTTTACATTAAGAGTCTTAATCCAAGCGCCGAAGAGTAAATCGACATTCGGCGAAACGGTTGGCGACCAAATATCGCACATATTATCGGAAATCCAGGAAGCTGAATCCCCGGTAGCGGTTTTTTGAATTTCAATAGAATGCCCCATAGAAAGCGATTGATCGGTTGCCCACGTAAGTGTGGTGCCTGCCGGCTGATTTCCCATATGCCAATATGCGGGCAAGGTACCTTCGAACGTCCCGATTTGATTGAACATATTCTGGGCAAAGACAGAATTAAACCCCGTAATTGCCAGGAAAACTGCCAGAAGACAACCGAACGTTAGTCCAAGTTTTTTCATAGATTGCTCCTTCTAATTTGGTGTTATTTGATATTTAGTTACTTCTAAGTTTCTAGGAAGAGATAATATCTTTTTAAGCTGATCAAGCTGCGAGATTACCGGCTGTAATTTCTCAACTTGAATTTTTTTCGTTACCAGCAATTCAACAGCACGAGAAAACGTAAAGGGATTAAGCAGGGAGCCTTTTACCGAAAGTTCCTTTAAAAAGAAATTTTGAAGATTAACGGTAATTGTATCGTCCTTTTCGGCTAGACCAAAAATAACGATCCTGCTGCCTCTCTTCGAAATATCGAAAGCAAATTTTGCTGCATTGCTTTTGCCTGCACACTCGATTATTACATCCGGCCCGCCGTTGGTAAGATCGCTAATATCATTAAATATTTTCACGGCGCCGGGATCAAAAACAAAATCGGCACCGCACTGTACGGCAAGATTCCGCTTAAACCCGTTCGGTTCAATTAAAATAGTTTTACCAGCACCGGAAATTTTAGCAAGCTGAAGCATCATCAATCCGATAGTACCGCCTCCTATAATGGCAACGCTTTCTCCTACTTTAATTGATGCTTGGTCAATTCCTCTAACGCAGCAGGATAAGGGCTCGGCAAAAGCAGCAGATGTGAATGGAAATTCTTTTGGGATAAGATAGGCTTGCGAGGCCGGTACGATTGAATATTCTGCAAAGCCGCCGTTGAGGCTTACTCCCAAAGCTTTCAGGTTAGTGCAGAAATTAATGTTTCCCGAGCGGCAGTAACTGCATTGTCCGCAGTAAATATTCGGGTCGATAACCACATGGTCGCCAATTTTCAGTTCTTTTACATCGCCGCCTTTCTCAACAATTGTCCCGGTGTATTCATGTCCCGGAATTACAGGCGGTTTGGAATAAGATTCGCCTCGGTAAATATGGAAATCGGTTCCGCATAAACCGCATACTTCAACTTTAATCAGCAGTTCATCCGGTTTAAGCCCGGGCAAAGGATAATCGATTATTTCGATTTCATAAGGCGCATTAAAAAGTGCAGCATGCATACATAGTAGAAAATAGTTTTATATTTTTTGTGTTGAGTTTCTAATAATTAATTCAACAGGAACTAAGACTTTTTTATTATGGTTAATTCCTTCTTTTAAAAATGAAGACATTAGTTTCATAGCTTCAACGCCCATTTCCATTTTAGGAACTCTTATAGTACTTAATGAAGGGCCGTTCGAATTTTCTGACACCACATCATCGAATCCGATAACGGAAACATCTTCCGGCACTCTCTTACCGTTGTCTTTCAAATAATCGATAATGCCTAATGCCATTGCATCGTTACAAGCAAATACGGCAGTTATATCTTTATTGTTTTTAAATAACCTGCTTGCAGCCTGGAATCCGTTTGTTCGGGCAGGATAATCCTCGACAAAATCAATAAAATTTTTATTTAGCGTTAACTTAGCCTGTTCCATTGCTGCTGTGTATCCTTTGTATCTTTCGCTAATACTAGGGTGGTCAATGTCTCCGCCGACGAAGCCAATATTTTTGTGCCCGTATTCAATTAAATGATTTGTTGCCATTTTACCGCCGAGATTATTATCTACAACAACTACAGGGCAATTTCTCTTAACCGGTTGAAAGTCTACAAATATTAGCGGCAAGTTGAAATCACATAATTTTTCAGTCAGAATTGAAGGTACCTTACCGGCAATAATAATTCCATCAACGTTTCTTTCTAAAATAAATCTTGGCAACGGGTCGCTATCTTTAAAGTTTGAGTCAACAGTTGTCAGCAGAACATATAATTCATTTTCCCTTGCCTCAAACTCAGTCCCGATAAAAATATTTGTGTAGAAAGGTTCTGTCCTTAAAAAGTGATCGTTGGTTAGAATGAATCCGATATTGCCGGTTTTTTGTGAGACTAATCCTCTTGCAGATCTTGAAGGATAGTAATTCAGCCTTTCAATTGCCTCTAGTACTTTCTGCTTAGTTACTCTAGAAATCCTCTTATGGTCGTGGATAACCAAAGAAACAGTGGCAATTGAAACATTGGCCATTTTAGCGACGTCTTTTATTGTTGGATTAGCCATAATTAGTTAAACGTTTAACTAAGGACAAACATATAAATTATTTTTTTTTAAGTCAAGGGTAATACATGATTATTTTTTTTTGATTATTTTTTTTGTGTAATTCCGAATGGACGACTATGCAAGGGGATTTGAGCGTCACAAAAATTAATTCTCATTTGCAAAGTCAGAATTTTAAAGATGCCGTAAATCTTCTTTAATCCAACGGGAAATATGATCGACTGCAGTTCAGTATGTTCTTCATATTACAATTATGAATTCATATACCGAAGTGTTATGCGAATGCACTACAAAGCCGAATTTCCATTACTAACTTCAGATAGATTTTTATAAATGATTACAACCGAAATAATACCAGCAGCAAGATAGACTAAAGCTGTCTTATAATCGCCAAAAATTATTTTACCTGTTCCAAACAGAAATGAATATACAAGCACGACTCCGAAGAACCAGTTCACAAACATTTTACCGAACCCGGTATCACTAATTACGTCCGGCAGCTTGTCCGAAATTCTTTTCCATAATTTACCACCCGGATGTACCTTTCTATAAAAAGAAATCAAAGTACTTTCATCGGTTGGCTTTGTAATAAATGTAACAAGAAGCCAGACAATTGTTGTGGCGCTTACCAGGTAGTAAAGTGAAATTGGAAATTCAATTTTATAGATCATGATAAACGGGAGAATAATAAAGGGAGTAATGAGGGCAGATATTTCGGACCAAGCATTTATCCTCCACCAGAACCATCTTAGAATCAGTACAAGACCAACACCGGCTCCGGTCTCTAATATGAATTCCCACGCTCCTGAGATACTTTGAATAAATACTGAGACTATTATTGATGCAACCATTAAAAGTATGGTCAATATTCTGGAAGCTTTAACATAATGCTTTTCGCTGCATCCGGGTTTCATAAACCTTCTGTAAAAATCATTTAGTACATAAGAGCTTCCCCAATTAAGCTGGGAAGCTATGCAGCTCATATATGCAGCAAAGAAGGCAGCTACGAGTAAGCCTTTTAATCCGATAGGCAAAAAATCTCTCATCGTATAAATATAACCCATACGTTTTGCTTCCGGTCCAAGGTGCGGATATAATACAAGCGTACTTAATCCAACCAAAATCCATGGCCATGGTCTTATTCCGTAATGCGCAATCTGGAAGAAGAGAGTTGCAAACAAAGAATGCTTTTCGTTCTTTGCAGACATCATTCGCTGCGCAATATATCCGCCTCCGCCTGGTTCGGCACCCGGATACCATGATGCCCACCATTGAATTCCGACATAAGCTAGAAAAGCAGCTAACGTTAAAGCAAATGCACTTCCGGCAGAAGATACGCTTGAGATTGTCGGGAAAAAATTAAAAACAAAATGAGGTAGCTTTTGTTGCAGGCCGGTTATACCCCCTACCTGTTTAGAATTAACAACAATCACCGCTAAAATGATAGTACTTCCCATCGCTAAAACAAATTGGAAAGCATCGGTAACAACTACGCCCCACAAACCCGACAGCGCAGAATAAAAAGCAACCAACGCCATACAAGCAAACACATAGAACATTACTTGCGTTTGAGAAATGCCGAACATACCCATAAGAATAGATTCCATTGCAACATTTACCCAACCCATAATAATGATGTTCATGAATATGCCGAGATAAAGAGATCTGAATCCCCGTAAAAAACGAGCAGGTTTACCGGAATACCTTAATTCAACAAATTCGACTTCGGTCATAATTCCTGCACGCCTCCAGAGCTTTGCGAAAAAGAATACAGTAAGCAAACCGCCGAAAGCAAAGTTCCACCATATCCAGTTGCCGGCTATACCATTCTTGGCAACAAGCTCGGTAACAGCAAGCGGAGTATCGGCTGCAAATGTTGTAGCAACCATTGAAAGTCCGGCCAAATACCACGGCAGGTTTCTCCCTGAAAGAAAAAATTCTTCTGTATTTTTGCTTGCACGCTTTGAAAAATAAAATGCAATGCTCAATGAAATGACAAAGTAAGCCAGGATAATTAGATAATCTAATAAGTACATAATACCTTTCTAATGTTCAGATGAAGATGTTATTTATTCACTAATCGCACACATTTACCACTCTTGGATTATTGTCCAATATTCCTATTTGGGAGTAATGGAGAAATGGAGTATTGGAATTGACCTATTTCCACACTGTTCCAGAATTCCATTACTCTAAAGTTCATTGTTGTGTAAGATTACTTACGAATTAAATTTTAAAATGCTCTCCGCTTTCAGTGTTTATTATTCCGCTTTCATACCAGAAGTTGAATACGCTGCCTTAATGACCTTGAAATATTTCCGGTACATTTCTTTGGAACTCAAGATTGGATTGCCTGCCGGGACTCCGGTATAAGCTTCGTGCCCGTTTATCCATTTCCATTCCAGGTTTTTTAATTTTTCAGTTATTGCAATCTTATTTATTTTTTTCTTGTACTTCATATCCCTTATTACAGAATTAAAAAATAGTATCCAGCGTTTTTTGTAGAACCCTTTTAATAAGCCCGACCATTGCTTCTGAGCGTAGTCATACAGCCTGCTGTCTTTATCTCCCCAAAGAGTGATTATATCTCTTGCATTTTTCTCGTACAGAATTTTTTCTTTCTTGTCTGTTGCCCATCCCTTTGCCGCATCCAGCCATCTACCAAGCAGGAAATCTTTTCTTGTTGCAAGAAGCTTATCCAGGTCATCAATAAGACTTATATATCGTCTACTGTATTTTCTAAAATTGTTTAGGTTCTGCTGCTCATAAGCTTCGGAAAATTTTTGATACAAATAATCTCCGTAGTCAGCAAGTACCTGTCTTGACACATCTACAAGATCGTATTGAAACCCACCGCTGTTCTTTAATTCATCTGCAGAAGAAATCAAATCGCTCCATGCCGGCAAGAGGTCATTTGCATTGTATGATGGAGGCAGCGTTTCAAAAGTTACGTTTGTTTTCATATCGAATGTCGGGCGTTCGGTGATTGTAGGTTCCCTTCCTTGCGATGCATTTGTATCGTAAACAGTTTGCAGCAGTATTTCCCATGCTTTTTCTGCCATTACATTCTGCTTGCCGTACCTGCTAAAAGTATATTGCTTCAACCAATTACTTAGATCAGCAGGACCATCACGCCATACATTATCCAGCATCAATTCATACACAGCAGGGTTCTGTTCAATCCCTTCGGCAGTAATTCCAATGCCGACCATCTTACCAGCCTTTGAGCTATGCAATGCTTGCAAAGGTCCTTCGGCAATCTCCTTCATGTTGCCGAACATATCTATCCTTCCGCCAAAGTTATGAAGCATACACCAGATCCACGGCTTTCCGTAGTATGCTTCGGTTCTGTTCCATACTGGATTAACCTCGCTCCATAAATCCAGAATAATCATCTTATCATCAGGGACTGAGCTCAATAATGCCTTAATTTGAGTCGGCTGCCAAAAATCAGATTGATTATAAAACAACCAGCCCTGCATTACCCAAACAGCCTTTGGATCGGCGTCAGCCATCGACAGATACACCTTTTTCCCGATATTGTTTAAGAAAGTTGAGTCATTGGTCGGAGGGCGGTTTTCATTGAAAGTATCCGATGAATAGAGATGGTTTGTTCCGTATACTTTTATCTGTTCAGTCATGAACTTTTTCCCAATATATGTAAACATTGTATCTGTAGGATCAATGCTGTAAACATCATTGAAGCCGCCAACCCAATGAGTCTTAATTAATTTTGTCTGAGGAAGCTTTTCTTTGAAAGCCGGCGGGACATGACCTGTAAAAGAAGGAAGTACCGGAGTCATTCCGAATTCTCTCTCACGCTTAAGAATTTTCTTTTGTAATTCTTCATGACTCTTTATCCAGCTTTCCGGCAAAGGTCCGCCGTAGCCGTCAAGGTTTCCCATCCAGAACCAGCTAAAGTATGCCGGACCACTAAAAAAGCTTTCAAGATCTTTTTCGGTAAATCCCATGCTCTTATAAACCTGCTGCCAGATTGCATTTTGTCCGACAAGTGCCAGCGGCATATTTATTCCATTGAGAGCCATAAAATCAATCTCTTTTTGCCAGCGCTGCCAATCCCACCATGAAGCCGTATAATTGAACGTGCAGTAATTAAAGTAGTAGCGGTATTTGTAAGGAGAAATTTTTTGAATTTTCCCCGGCACAATCGGCAGAGGGTGAGGAATGTTCAGATTGTTTCCGTTCCAGCTTATCTGGCAGTGAGCAAATTTTTTAAGATAATAATTCAATGCGCTGGCAATTGAAACTCCATCGCTGCCTTTCAATATTATATAACCATCCCGGCTTTCAATTTCAAAAACGTCTTTGTCTTTTATTTTAGGAATGACCTCAATTCTAAAATGCTGAACATCGTTTGGCAGGATACGCTTTATTAAGCCGTAAGCAGCTTCCCGGCTTGTCGAAGCTTCATCATTCTGCTTAATGAATTTCTTCTGAGCAAAATCAAAATGGCAAAGTGTTAGAAATATAATAATAAAAAACAAAGTGCTTTTATAAAAAATACCTTTTTGTTTAGTTGCCATAAAACATTTACTCCTTTGGTTATTCAAGCACAAATTCTTGCGATAAATTTGAAATCATTACTTTAAACTTCCCCGGCTCAATAATTCTTTTATTGTCTCTCCCTATAAAGGAAAGCTGCCCGGGCTTTATTACAAACTTTACCTGCTTTGTTTCACCCGGCTCAAGAAATATTTTATCGAATCCTTCAAGTCTCTTTTCCGGCAGTTCAATTGAAGCATATAAGTCTCTGATATAAAGCTGAACAACTTCTTTACCGGCAGCCTTCCCGGTGTTGGTTACTTTTACCGAAGCAGTGATACTTTCTCTTCTATTGATTTTTCCTTTATCCAAAGTCAAATCGCTGTAGTTGAAAGTCGTGTAGCTTAACCCGAAGCCGAAATCCCATTGAGGATTGTAGGAATTTCCATCTTCATCTTCCATCGGTGTATAATCATAATGGTAAAGGGCATTTGGAAATCTCGGATATGTAACTGGCAGCTTTGCGCTTGGGTTAGCATCCCCGAAAATAATGTTTGCAAATGCTCGCCCTCCTTCCATTCCCGGCAGAAAGCCTATCAATATAGCTTTTGACCCTTCAACTATTTTGTTTATTACCCGCGGTCTGCCCTCAAGCATTACTAGAACAACCGGCTTGCCTGCAGGCATCACTGCCCTTGCAAGCTTAATCTGTGCATCATCTAATGAAAGATCATCTATATTACCCGGCGTTTCGGCGTAAGCCTTTTCGCCAAGGCAAAGCACAACAGCATCAGCTTTTTCAGCCGCAGCTACTGCCGCGTTAACGTCAAGTAGAGAATCGAAAGTTGCACCGGGGATAAACATAACATTATCTTCCCCGATTTTTTGCTGAATTGCTTCAAGCACCGTTGGTTTATCTTTGGGGTAAACTGAATCGTCATCTCCCTGCCAGGTTATTGTCCATCCGCCGTTTAAGCAAGAAAGTTTATCTGCTGCAGGTCCCGTTACCAGTACCTTGATATTTCTTTTCAGTGGTAAAATATTCCCGTCATTTTTTACAAGCGTGATTGATTCTTCGGAAGCCTGTAAATTTGTTTTTTCAGAGGAAGGAGATGCAAACCGGGATTCAAGCTTTTCATCGGGATAAGAATTATCGAACAAGCCAAGCTCATATTTTACTTTCAATATTCTGCCGACTGCATCATTAATTCTTCGCATCGGTACTTGCCCTTCTTTTACAAGCTTTAGAAGAATATTATAAAAGCTGAAATCCGACGGTACCATACTCATATCAACACCAGCAATAACCGCCATCTTAACTGCTTCTTCGGGAGATGATGCTACTTTATCCCGTGTATAAAGTCGTTCGATGTCCTGCCAATCCGAAACAACAAATCCTTTAAACTTCCATTTATTCTTCAAGACTTCCGTTAGAAGATGATAATTTGAATGACCTGGAATCCCATTCACTTCGGATGAATTTACCATTACAGTCATAGCTCCTGCCTTAACACCTTCATGAAACGGCGGTAGGAAATATTCTTTCATCATTCTTTCGGGAATCCATGCAGGCGTCCGGTCTTTTCCATCAAGAGGAAAGCTGTATCCCGCAAAATGCTTTAAGCATACGGCAACTTTATCCGGAGAGCCGATATCGTTTCCTTGAACTCCTTCAATATATTCTTTTCCCATTGTGCTTGCCAGATAGACATCCTCACCAAAGGTTTCATACAGTCTAGGCCATAAAGGCTGCCTACCTAAATCCATAACGGGATAAAATATCCACGGCATTCCGGAAGCTCTTACTTCAAGCGCAGTAATTTCACCTTCTCTCTTCACTAATTCCGGATTGAACGTAGCAGCCATGTTGATAGGCTGTGGAAAAACTGTAGCATCTTTAGTGTAATTAGCACCGTGAATGGCATCGATACCGTATATAACCGGTATCTTTAAACGCGTTTGTTTTGTAGCAACGTCTTCAATCTCTTTAATTACGCTATGCCAGTAGTTAATTGAATAAGCAGTATCGTTAACATTTAAAATTGAGCCTACATGATATTTTACAATTGCCTCCCTCAGCTTTTCGGCATTAAGCTGGTTTCTTTGCGAGCTTGTCTTATTCGAAACTACCAGTATATTTATCTGGGTCATCTGGCCAATCTTCTCTTCAAGAGTCATCTTTGATAATAGCTGCCTGACTTTTCCATCAATAGCTTTTTCATCTCCTCGCTTAGCATAAGCTCTATTTGAAAAACCAAAGAGAAAATTGGAAGCCAGACAAAGAATTATTAAACAGCGGGTTTTGTTCAATACTTGCATCAACATAATAGACCTTGTAATTTGTTTAAAGCATATAGTCAATATATCTTAAAAATTTCTAATCCGAAGCAGGCTCAATTTCAATTATTCTTAAAGATTGCCTTCAAGCAGCTCATTTAATTTAATAGCGTACGACTCTTCGCCGGGACGAGTATTCCTTCTGGATTATTACCCTTGAAGAATACATTCCCCAGAACTCTTCCCACGGAAAATAGACATAAGATTTCGCCAATTGTTTTTTCAATAAATTTCCAATTCTTTCTTGCCGGGCAGCTTAGGAAAAGGCGTATGCGGTTCTGTTTGATACCAGAAAGCAACCGAAGAAATTTTATCCTGTCTTAGGCGGTAAGCGTCGTCGCCCCAGCCTAAATCTTGAATTGTAACCACAAGATTTTTTTTGAAGCGGATAGGATCGGTTATATGCCAGCGGTACATGCCGAACCTCTGCATTACATTATAATGGCCGTCGCCCCGGATTACCTGCGGCAGCCCGCTATAAGGACTGCTGAACTCTGTGTATTCTTCCGCTCCGGTTCCAGAAGAATTTTTTATCTTAGAATCAAAATCATACGAGCCGCCAAAGTAATCTTCGGTTCCGGTTCCGCATATTGTAGGAAATTGTTTGTCGCCGTCAATATAAAATTTTATTTCACCTTCGCCCCACCAGCCGTTGCTGCGGGCTTCCAAAGCAATGTACGTTCCTACGTATTGTCCTTCGCCGCGGATGCTGTCCACAAGAACATACGGCTTTCCGTAAGGGACCGGGTCTTCCGTTCTAAATTGAGCATGGAAATATGCGGCATCTTTGGGAACCCCAGTTAGAACATAGTCAACTTGATAATACAAAGTAGCTTCAATGCTGCCGATGTTCTCTATTGTAATCCTGCAGTGTTTATGGAAAGGCATTCGCCAGTAACAGTTGAATCCGCTGCCGGGATTTACTGCTACAGCTAAAGATTGTAAGGACGAATACTTCCCCCAGCCCATACAGAAGAAGTCGCCGACGGGACATTCAACAGACGGTTCTTTTTCATCATCCCAATAAATCCTAAGGATCAAAAATCTCCAGTTGCCGGTCGGAGTCATCCAGATATGCTGTATTGAGCCCGGTCCCTTGATATCTGCAATTGTGAATGTTGTTCCCGGTTTTATTTTTATACTTGGACTCACCTTCCATCCCCGTCCAAGTGCTTCAGCAAACTTTGCACCTGTTCCTTCAGTCGCTATTCCTCCCTTCCCTTTTTCACCGGTAAAATTCTCCGGACTAATTGAACGGCTTTCGGCATTTGATAGTCTGTATAAGTTTCCCAGGTTAACGTCTATGCCGTTAAAATTATTTTGAGCATAGCCCGTTAGAGAAATAAAGATTACAAACGTAAATAAGAACAGAAAGCGCTTGTTCAGTAATTCTTTAACCGGCACAGGCATAAGGTTCAGATTATTATTACCATTCGCGAAAAGAGAAATTGATAATAACAAAACATCAGCGGCAGTTATGATCACGTTTCCTTTTTTATGCAAACATACTTCATGGAGTATTGGAATTTTGCCCGAAGCACTCCTTTGGGAGGAATGATGGAGTAGATTGTTCAATTCCATTACTCCATTACTCCAATGTTCCAATTGATTGCATAACTTTAGAAGACAATTAAAATGTTTCATTTGAAATTCCTAAACTATACTTTAATTTAAATTCCATCCGGATACCTTTAGAGCAGGCTCTTCTCCGTTCAAATATTTTCGATCGAAGTATCCTTTAATAGTTCTTTTTTCGCCGGGCAGCAGCGAGAAATAATTATCGCCCCAAAAAATAGGCAGCACAGATTTCCCGCTTTGCTTCCCGTACACATCGAGGACGATCTGAAACGCTAATCTGCCGGTATCGTTTGTTAATTCAACTTCAACCTCCTCTCGATTGCTTGAGTTGAAAAATTTCGAGTTAATTTTCAAATGAACTTTATTAAGATTACTTAGCTCCTCTAATCCTGCATACTGCTTTGTCGGCGTTATAAACCAATTTGTCTTTGCAGTATCAAGTAAATCAGGCTTTGTTGATAAACAATAGAAATTTGTACTCACAGTTCTCCCCCCGCTGAAAAGTTTTAAGACCAAAAAATAAGTCTTGCTTAACCCGTCAATGCGCGGCAGCTTCAAAATTGAAATTGCAGTATCCGGATAAAGATTAAGCGAAAAGCTTTTTGAATACTTGATAGTTAAATCAAAATTAAGCACCCTTACTTTTGCTGTAAGACCGTTTTGGCGGCTGTAAGTATTGTTAACTACAACTATGGAACTATCCCCATAATTGTAAAGAACATGAAACGGCTCGCAGGCTTTTTTAACTCCGAAAAACGCTCCGCCGGGCATAAGGTAATAATCATACAACTGCCACCACAACTTTGGCCATGCAGCGTTAAGCATCCAATGGATTAAGCCTGTTGCCTTGTATTTGTTGGCTTCAACCGCCTCAAACATCGCGCGCGTATTTTCATAATTTATAAACTGGCTCTTCCTCGAAAAGTCATTCAAGTCTTGAATGTTTCCAAGCCGGTTGTTTATGGCTTTTATGTAGCCGTTAAGATTGCCGAATAAATTTTTCGCACAATGAAAATTCCATACGCTGTCAACCGGCCAAAGATCTTTCTTGGGAATCATCTTCTTTATGCTTTCCAGCGGAGGCACTTCAGCGCCGGGTCCCACTTCAGTATTAAAACCGAACCTGCCTGCCGATGCGCCTCCGGCTTTCTTATCAATCCACCAGTAAACCGGAGGCACATAATCGTACGGACCGTGTTTCATAGCTGCTCTTCCGGTTAAAGAACTAGTAGTGTTTTCCGATGAAGCAAGAAAAGGTCTCGCCGGATCGTCTTTACGAAGAATCTCTAAATACTTTTTTTCAAGTTCAGGGCGCGGAATCCTATCGCTGCCGTAAAGCCAAACAAAAATACTCGGATGGTTCCTCAACCATTTAATCTGATCTTCCCAGGACTTCGAAACTAATTCCATATCCTCAGGAGATTTAATTGAACCGTACTCATCATCAGGCTTGCCAATATATTCTTTCCACTCCCATTGGCAGCTCCATCCAGCCATGATTAAAATTCCGTTTTCGTCGCAAAGATTATAAAGGTCGCTGCTTGTTCCCCAAAAGCCTTCCAGCCGGATCGCATTCAATCCCATCGACTTAACATATTCAATCTGGTTTTTAATATTTTCATAATTATTGTTTAGGAAAATATCATCCGCCCATCCGCCGCCAAGTACAAGAATTTTTTTGCCGTTCAATTTATAGCCGCGCCATACTGCCTGCTCTCGACAAAGTCGGGATTCGGCAGGCAGGCCTTCTTTATTTATGTAATCTGATACTTCACGGATTCCAAATTTTGTTTTGCTGATATCGGACAGCTTGCCGTTAATTCTGAATGTCAATTCAAGATTGTAAAGAAAAGGCTTGCCAAGATTATAAGTCCACCATAACCGAGGATTATGAATCTTCAGTTGATCAAAGTCTTGAGGAGAAAATGAAACTAATTTCTTTTCCGTAGGCTTAAGGGTAACTTCTTCCGAGAATCTTATCTCTCCAATTTTTCCGGAAAGAATTCCGGATACTTTATGATTGCTGTTGTTCGTCAGTTCTGCCGAAACTGTCAGCTCTGCGCTATCCAATGTTTTTAAATTTATTTTACTCTGCACAAAGGGAAAATCGATTGAGACTCCTCCGCTGATTTTTAATTTGACAGGCCGCCAGACTCCCATATTCTTATCTGGCGATTCGGGATTCCAATCTACAAATCCAATGGTCGGATCGCCTGTTTTTGGAGGACACACTTCAATAGCAAGAGCATTTGTTTTACCGGGCTTTATAAAATTTGTAACATTTATTTCAAACATCCTGAACGCGCCTTTTATGCTGTCCTTACTTGCAACAAGCTTTCCGTTGAGCCAGATATCTGCGCTGTAGTTGATGCCTTCAAATTTTAATTTAATAAATTTTCCATCAGCTTCTTTGGGAATGTTAAATTCGGTCCGGTACCACCAGGGCATATCAAATTGCTTTGCCGGAATATTTTTTAAATTTTCCCCCAAGAAAATATTCTTGAATATTCCGTCATTAACCAGTGTGCCCAAGACAGTCGATGGAACGGAAGCCGGGAACCAATCTTTTACAGGATATTTATGTGTGGAGATTGCGACACCATCTTCGCCGGCTTTTTCAGATGAACAAATCATCCACCCGTTATTCAGCGAAAGTTCATACTTATCTTCGCTTGCCGCATATCGGTCAGTTTTGGTTCGGGCATAAGAAGACGACGCTAACATTGTCAAAATTAAAACCGGTATTACTTTAATTATGAAGTTCATACGGCTGACTTATTGGAGCTGTTAAATCTTAATAAAAATTTTTTTTGCATAAAGTATCCAGAATATTCCAAGCCAAAATAGTACGTTTAACAGAGCCCAGGCAAGCGAACTGATTTTTCTGTTTGCATATTTTATCACTTAAATGAAATCAAAAAATAAAAAATCATTTTACCATTACAACTTTTGTCGTCCGGTTACGCTCACTCCCGGCATGAGGCTGACTAAAAAGAACTTCGAACTTCATAAATCGTTAATCGATGTTCGTTATTCGACCTCATTTTCGAACATCGAATAACGAACACCTCTTAATGAAGAACTTTTAGGCCACTCTCGCAGGGTGAGGGCGCTATTTTACAATTTCCATCTTCTTCGTAAAAGAATAACCATCCGCTTGAAGACGATAAAAATAGACTCCGCTCGGCAATCCTGCAGCATCAAAATTTAATTTATACGAACCGCTTTTTTGATAGCCTTGATACAACGATGCAACAACCTGTCCAAGCACATTATAAACCTTCAACGATACATCACCGCTGACTGCCAAACTGTAGCTAATAACTGTAGTAGGATTGAACGGGTTCGGGTAGTTCTGCAGAAGTGAAAAGCTTTCAGGCATCTCCGTCTGTTTAATTACGGCAGTAGTGCTTTTGTACGTCCCTTTAATGAAATTATAAGTTTGGTCATAAATGTTGCGAATACCCGGATCGGCGCTTAAGCAGCTTTGATAGAAAGTACCCGGACCTCCGTTTTGATAATACATATGTGCAGCTTCAGTCATATAGCTTTTGGATACTCCGTAATCTAGATATGCATAATATTTATCACGGTAAGTAGAACTGCTAAGTGCACTCCAGTGAATTTCAATCTCAACACCCATGCCTAATTTTTTCATTGCATCTGCTGCATCGCCTAATTCCTCTTCCGGAAAGTTATTGAATGCGTAATTCGGCTGAAGAAAGGCGGCATTAAAGCCAAGCGAATCCCATTCTGCAAAACCTGCTGCTTGATAAAAAGGAATCCAGCTAAGCACCAATCCTTTATTGTTTAAAAAATCCCTGGTATACTTAATCATGTCCGCTACGCTGTCTTCAACGTCATAATCAGCCTGCTCTTCAAACCAATAAAAACCAACTAACTGCAGGTTCGAATAATTAGCTGCAGACCATCTGATTAGTACCCGGTTAATGTACCAGTGGAGAACTTTTTCTCTTTCGGAAAGTGTGGACAAGTTTTCCGAAACACCGTCACTGTCTACGTCTCCAAAGTTTGTCGAAGTATATGTTGGATATGGTATTCCGATTTCGACCTTTGCTTTGTAATTAGAATTATTTAGCGCCTTTTTCACAACACCTACGGCAGAATCTAAAGCTGCCAGATTATATTTTGAATCGAAAGAATTGTTGATATAGAAATCCCAGTCAGATTTTACCGTTGGACTTGATGGCGTGCAATCGTATGATCCACCGGAAGGTGCACCGGCATAAGGCAAAAATAAAAAGCCGTCAAACATAAAATCAGTTATTGAACCGGACGTTGTTTCATAACCTGCATAAGGAATTAAATCATCTACTGTATTTTCACCAAATTCAGGAACTGTCTTATAATATCCGTTATAAATCAGAACCATATTTTTTATTCCACCGGCAGAGGCTGCACCTGGAGGACAGTATGCATCAGGATATGTTACCGGAGCTGTTAATTGCGGAACCGAAGCTCCATTCACAACTCCTAAATATCCCGATATTTGAAACTCATCTGCAAACACCCAGACATCCACGGTAAATACCATTTTAACATAGCGTGCTTGATAATTTATTCCCGATACTTTATAAGTCTGTACCGTTACATTTGTGGAGTTTAAAGGAACGGCAGAATAAACTGTACCGATCTTTGCCCAGTCAGAATCATTCATTGATAAATAGTATTCAACCTTCCTCGGGAAAGTTATTCCCGAAGAAATATCCTGAAAAAATCTTTCCTGTACTTGAGTAATAGTATTTACCTGACCCAAATCTACAACTACCGTGCGGGCACCGCCTCTTAGATAGCCTTGCCATTGCCCGTCTCCAAAAGTTGCCGATGAGCCTAGCTGTCCGTTGGTTAATGCGCCCGGCTGGTAATAAGCCTTCTCGCTTGATGCGTAAGAATATTGTATCGGTACAAGAGGCGTTACCGTATAAGACTTACCCTGAGAAAGGTCTATCATTCCGGCAGGAGATAAAGGGATTGTTTTTGCAAACACCTGGCTTAAAAACATTAATAGAACTATAATAAATCCGGATTTATTTAACTGTCCAAACAATTTTTCCATTACAAAATCCTTTAATTCTTCTTTTCAATTCTTCTATAAACAGAACCGTGATCAAGGCTCTCTGCATAAGACATCAACAGGAACATAGCGAGCTGCGATTTTTCCAGATTCATTTTAATAACAGAGTTGGTTAGCTGCTTTAATTCAAAATCAGCTGTGGTCGCTTTCGTCTTTTCGCTCTTAAGGTAGTTCGAAAAAATGAACTGATGAAACGGCAAGCCGCCGTATTTTGATCCCCACCACTTTGTTAACTCCCATTCCCTCTTATCAATTGGAATTTTCTGCTGTCCGGCAATCCAATCTAAACACCAATTTACCTGGGCAGCAGCTTTTTCTTCTCTTGCTTTGTTTAGGCTTATAAACTTCCAGCCGGCGGAATAAGCTTCCATTACATACATCGGCAGCGAAGGACCTTGATGCTCTAACGGCAAAGGCTGAACGGTCGTCAGGTCAAGAGTATCAAGCCAATCTATAATATTTAATCCGGCATTTAAATAAGTCTTGTCGCCCGTATTGTCATACAGCAAAAACGAAAGCGAAGCGAATAGACTTGAACTGCACCACCATGCCCCATCATATGCAGGCCATAGGCCGTCGCTAATGCCGCCTGGGTGGCGGACATAATTTTTTAATACAAGGGATTCAAACTGTTCAACAGAATTTATTAACTCCTCACGCTCCGGGCTTTTACATCTGACCGCGGTTGCAAGCACGCCCATCGCTATTGATGAACAGTCGGCGGCATACCAGTCTCCGCTCGTATCACCCGGCTTGCGCCCGTAATTCATATAATAAGCGCCTGGCGGAATCATTTTTCTCTGGAACTCAACCATTCTCTTTGACCAAGAACGACATGCATCAAGGTACTTTGAATTACCGGTCATATCGTATGCTGCGCAAAGGCTGCGAACACCGTACGAATCTACAAAGAACGGCTCGGTGCTTTTTTCATTGGTAACCCTTACAACTGCTGAATCACATAATCTAAGAAACTGAGAATAAAATTCCTTATCATTTATTTTGCCTTTAGCTCTTACACCGGTTTGAACAAAATTACTATTCAAACTCTGAGCAAGTATAATTAATATAAATACATTACTAAAAAATCTAACAAGCCCTGTCATTACGAATCCTTTTTTTGTTAATAAGGAACGCGGCAGATTAATAATCGGCCTTTACCTGCCGAAAGTATAAAAACCTTTCCCTGTAACCGGAAGCCTTTTAAGTTTCCGGCACAGGAAAGGTAGAAAGGAGGCACATTATTTAAGAAGAACCATTTTCCGCGTTATTCGCTGATTGCCTGCGTTAAGTATGTAGAAGTATATACCGCTGGCAAAGCTGTCCATGTTTATGTTGTACTCGTAAGTGCCCCTACTCTTATATTCATTACTTATAATTGATTTAACCAGTTGACCCATCACGTTGTAAATCTTTAGACTTACGTTACCGGATTTAGCCAAGCTGAATCTGATATTTGTCGAAGGGTTAAACGGATTAGGATAATTCTGGCTTAATGAATATGAATCCGGATGACTGCTTATATTATCTTTTTCAACATCGGTAATTATTGTATTAAGCTTATAAGCGCCGAAACCGTTATTGGTGCCCAATAAAAATACCGTAAGAGTACCGTCGGTATTGGTCTTTAATGCAATGTCGCCTGTTCCGTTCAGATTTGCTGCTGTTCCAAGCGCGGGTGTAGATAAAACTAAAGCAGCTTTATCCAATCCGTTTGTAACATCGTAAATATTAACTAACTCGGCATTATAATCATATACCAGGACATAATTTGCATTAGAGCCGGTATAATAAGCAATACTGCCTGCTGTAATGGGTGCAGATGTTAACGCACCGATGAACTTTCCGGAAGCATCATATTCTCTTACACCCACCAGGTCAGAGCTTACGAGAATATTATTTCCGGCGGGATAAACTTTAGGCATAACACCGGTAGTCTGAGTATCAGTCAACTGCAGAACCTGCGCCGTAAAGGTTGCGCCATGGTCGGTAGTTGTAAATTTAACAATATTATTCTGTCCGCTTACCGGGGCCCAAATGGTAAGGCTGTTGTCCGCAGCAGCCCCAGTTACGGTGATATGATCTCCTAAGCGGTACGCGTTGTCTGAATAGGAAATAACTGCAGCAGCTTTGCCCGTCTCGCTATCCCATCGGTAAACTTTAAATGGAGCGGTCTGGGCATTTACTGTTAAGTTAGCGCCAAACAAAATTCCGTCTGAAGATGCTTTAATATCATCGAGGGGGAAAATACCGCCTGAGACACCGGTAGTGTCAAGAGCCCCGACTGAATCACCAGTTGCCGCATTAAGAATTGTAACCACCGATCCCGCTTTGCTGGCATTCACCGCATAAAGATGTTCGTTATTACCTGCTTTATTGTATGCAAAGCAGCGCATCTGACTGGTTGTGTTAAACCATGCAGGAAGATTACTGGTAGCTGCAGACTTCTGCCACAGAGTAATTACAGAAGCAGGAGTAACCGGACCGAACCATGTAGGATCGCCAAGCGGCAGCCCGTCGTTGCTGCTGTTCTTTACAGTTGCATTAGTGTATATCATGTCTTTGGCTTCGGGTAAAGGCCAAGTTGGAATCCAGTTATCGCCGGATACCTGTTCTTTAGCATATCCCCATTCATCGGTTGTTTCTACGCCCGTTCTAACTTCTGTTATATATTTTAACAAACCAACTCCTGTGTTTGGGCCCGATCCGTCCAAGACACCTGCAATGGAAGGGCCGAAGCCGGGGTCTGTACCTACAATATTGTTTGACTCAACAAAGTTCGGCCAGTGCGTTTTATCTGCAAACATGTTTTGAGTTTCAGGATTCATCCATTCACAGGTAATAAGCGAATCATACTTAGCATGAGCCGTATCATTCCATGTAGTCCAAAAATCTGTAAGAGCCTTCGGTTCAAAGAAGCAGTTGTTCTTTATGACCGCTACCCTCTTCGATTCGATTAGCCATGGATTCTGGGCATAGGCAGGGTCCCAGTTGGGAGCGAAGCGCATGGTGTCAAGCTCAATTGCCGAAACCGGCGCCCAGCCTTTTTGATAATAGAAGAAGTGGTATTGATTATATCTTACTCCGCCGGCATAGACGCTGTAAAAAATATTATTCTCTACCCGGAAATCCATAACTGTATAGCTTACCTGGAATGTAAATTGGAAGTTGTAGAGGAATGTGTTATGATTAAATTCTACGTAGTTAGTAGGACCGTTTACTCCAACATACATAGCGTTGGAATTTAAGCAGAATAAAGTATTGTTATCCATAACTATTGAATCTGCGGGCGGCGAGGCAGGATAAACCGTATTAATAATCATAGTAGAAAACCAGTTGTTTGGCCAAACGCCGTTTCTAAAATCGCAATTGGTTATAAAATAATCTCCGTAGTTGCCGGAATAATCAATTATATCGCAGTGAGTTTCGTTAGTTACTACATGGTCCATTGTAATTCTTGTTGAATCTGCAGTCTGCAAGATGATTGGACCGCCGTTGTAAGAGTTATCGATTGCCAAACCATAAATGTAAAGGTTCTTTAATGTCAGCTTCGCACCGGTAGAGGGTATTAAATATAATTCTGCCGGCTTGGAACCGTCGCTGAGGACACCAGGTTGAATACACGGCGGACGTCCGTCCGAACCTAACTGACCGACAATAGTTATTTCGGATTTATCAACTATTGGAGACATTACCAAATAAGTCGTGTCAAGTGTAATAAGCTTGTATGCGCTATGCACCTGCGCCCCTGATGCAGTAGTATCGCTATTGATGATTTGATCCAGGCTTGGACCATTTGCGTAAACTGCAAGAGTATCATTCGTGCCGGCGTAAATGCTGGGCGACAGGATTAATAACACCGCCGAGACGAAAAACGCTGCTGCGGTTAATATTTTATTCATAAACTGCTCCTTTTGTTATGAGTTTAAGATATTATAATTTGAAAAAGTTTTTTGCTGATAGATTTTTAATAGGGATTCTATCTTCTCCCGTAGAACAAAATTCTTTGCTCATTTAAATTAGAATTGCCATTTAAGTCCGAGTTCTGCCGTTAAATCGTAATACTGCTCAGAAGTTGGAACACCGCCAACCGGAATTATGCTTACATCCTTTGCACCGGTAATATTATTTATGTTAGCAAACAGCTGAACCCCGTACCAAGGCAGCCCCTGCTTTATCGAGACGTCCCATCTTGTAGATGCTGATGTTTGTGCTCTTAACTGCGGCCAGAAGTTTGGCCCGGTAAAAATATCTGACTGGTAAAGCATCGCTATGCGAATTGAGAAGTCTTTATAATCAAATCCGAAAGACACGTTAAGAATATTATCCGGCTGATAAATGAGCCGGTCTGTAAAAGAAGTATCAACATATTTTATGGAACGGCTTGTAATCAATAAGTACGTGTACGGATATTGAGCCTTAGAAAAGATATGAGTATAGTTAATGTTGAATACCAAACCAGAAAAAGGTTCCGGCAGATACCAGAAATGCGTTTGCCAATCAAGCTCCAGTCCGTAATCGTTTACAACGTATGGATTATTTTCGTACGTACTTAAATTATAGGTACCCTTAGGCTTGGAAGAAGAGCCCAGCAGACCATAGGGATAGTATTGTAAAATCTTATCTGCCGGTACGTAAAAAGACCACGGATAAATAAGATTATCAATTTGTTTTAAAAATGCGCCTGCAGTAAGCAGCCCTATTGAATTATCATAAAACGAAAAGTATGCGTCATAATTTTTAGAACGCGAAGGAACAAGCTGGTAATTGTTCCAGGCAATAAAAGTATTGCCTACATTTATTCTTGGAACTATGGCGTTAAAATCCGGATAAGCAAGTGTATTCGTATAAGAAAGTCTAACATCGAACCAGGATACAGGCTTGTATCTTATATTTATATCCGGCAGCCAGTAACCATGGTTTTGTGTAACAGTTGTATCGTAGTGGTTATAAGCAAAGTACGATTCAGGACTCATCATTCCGCGGGCGCCGGTGTAAGTGGTTTGCAGGTTTTGATACCTTACGCCGGGTATAATTGTTACCTCCTGCCCAATATGTGCAATTGCCATTAGGTAAAAAGCTCCTGTTTTTTCAAAGCCGGAGTAATCGTTCGTTGTAGATGCATAATTATTTTGTCCGTAATAAGCGGCAAATCCCTGGTCGGCAATATTCTTGAGATTATTATTAAGAAGATCGGCCAACTCGGAAAGCATCCCGTAGTTAAGCGGCGAATGCATTGCGTAATCTCCATTGAGGAACTTGCCGTAACTAAAGCTTCGGTCAACCCAGTATGTCATCTTACTTCCATCAGACTGCAGCGAGAAGTGAGGATATATCATTGAGTTATTTAGCGAATAGCCTACAAGCTGGCCGTCGAATTCATCGGTGTTATAATATCTTGTTTGATATCTGAACATCCCGCCGAATTTTATTTCTGTGTTGAAGTTATCCGAGAAGCTGTAGTTTGTTTTCAAATCCAGCGAAGCCGTATATGCCTGCTGCTTGGTAAAGCTTTTGTCGAAATAGAAAGTGTTTAAGGTCGTTAAAGAGTCTACACTCTTTGCCGCCAACGGAATACTTTGAGGATTTACATCGGGCATGTTATTAAATTGGTTTATCCCTGCCGAAGACTGCATAAAGCTTGCAGTCCACGATGCCGGATCTTTTGTCGACGAATAAGTATGCGACAGCTTTGCATCAAGCTGGAAAATGGATAACTGCTGTTTGAGGTCAAGCCCGTTAGTTATAATATCTAAAGTACTGTTTGAATGTGTTAGATTATAATTATGAACGTTGGCAGCGATATCATAATACTCGCTCCTGTTTATCGCATCTGTGGTACCGGTGCTGAAGAAGTTGCTCAGCTTAATGCTGCCTTCAGGCAATTTATAATCAATTACAAGGGCGCCGTTATAACGCTGTCTGTCCCTGGGAATATCTGCAAGCGAAAGCCCGGTAGTAATGTATTGTGTAGTGCTGTTTCCAAGGTGGTCGTACGTTGCACCTAATTCATTTGAGCTTAAGTTTTTTCTTTCAAGGTCAGCCTGAGCAAAAATTCCAAGCTTATCATTAAAGAATCTATCCTCAACGCTGCCTACATACTTGTAATTGTTGTATCTGTTGTATGCATCGGGCAGGTTGTTGTACCCTCCTTGAACAAGTAAATTAATAACCGGAACACCGGGAGCTTTTACCTTTGCTTCACGGAGCTCAAAGTTCACGGTACCTCCAAGTACATCGGCATTCATATCCGGTGTAACTGTTTTCGAAACCTGTATACCTTCAAGCATGTTTGAAGAAATCATGCTTAAGTCAGTACTGCGGTTATTAGCATCAGCCGAGGAAATTTTAATTCCATCAATCGTTATCTCGTTGTATTTAGGCTGTAGCCCCCGTATAACAACGTAGTCGGCTTCTCCCCCGCTTCTTAACAAGGAAACACCGGGCAATCTTCCTACAGATTCCGCAGCGTTGGCATCCGGCAGCTCTTGAATCTTTGCAGCCGAAACTACATTTATAATTTGGTTTGATGAAAGTTGCTGGTTAATTGCCTGCGTTTGTCCGCTTGCCTGGGCAGTTACCACAACTTCCTTACCTTTAAGGCTAACGGGCTCAAGACTAAAATTAAGTATCAGCTTTTCGCCTTCCTTAATTGTCTTTCTTATTTTCTCGGATTTATAACCTATATATGTAGTACTAATAACATAGGTACCGGGGATAACATTATGGATTGAATATTTTCCATTTAAATCCGTTGCTGTGCCCATGCTTGTGCCTTCAAGAATGACGTTGGCGCCAACCAATGGCTCTCCGGTTTTGGCATCTTTAACAAGACCTTCGATTGTTGAAGAAGATGCAAAGACCTTAACAGCCATTAATACAATGGCAAATATTATTACGCTTGTAACAGTAACATACCGGCTCATTTTATCTAATTTTCCTTTTTTTTGATTTAGTCTATTCTTCATATTTAATGACTACTTAAAAATTTGTTTATTGCGGAGTCAACCTTTTCCGCTTCACAGCCCGCCCCGAAATGGCCGCAGTCGTTGTTTAGCACAAGCGGCTTTACGAGTATAAGCTTTGCAAAGTCCAAAGCCGGATGCGGATTAACCATATGATCTTGCATGGATGAAATAATCAAGACTTTGGCTTTAACAACTGCCGCAGCCTTTCCCATATTATTATCAAATGGCGCGGATACGTTCTGGTTGATCATAGCAACAAGCTGGCTCATCCAGTTATAAGTATTAAAAACCTTTGTGTATTGGCTCTCCGTGGCTTTAAGAAATTTCGGAAATTCTTCGGGAGTTAGGTGCTTTACAAAATAATCAGGCGTCTGCAGATTCAACGCATGAATTGCAACCACAGCATTCTTTATTGATTCTTCCGAGGCATTGCAGCTTAAGCCTTCCTTAATTGTAAGAAGCTCTGCATTCCACAGCAACAGGTCGTTCGAAGTCATTTTAGGTGAGCCTACAATTGTAATGGCTTTGTCCATAAAATCCGGGTAAGAAACAATCCATTGAAACGCTTGCATTCCTCCCATTGAGCTGCCCATTACGCAGAAGACATGCTTAAGTCCGAGCGTCTTAGTTGCTAGTTCATACTCGGTGTTTACCATATCTCTTATATTGAATTCCGGGAATTGATCGTTAGGCTGAAGTTTACTGTTTGAAGGAGATGAAGAGACGCCGTTTCCGAGAGCATCGATAGCAACGATAAAGTATTTGGTAGTGTCCGCCATACCTCCGCGCCCCATCGAGCTTAACAAATCATGAGATGTACCGCCGAACCAGGTCGGGAAAAGAATTACGTTTGATTTCTCTTCGTTAAGCTTGCCGCAAGTTCTGTAGCCGATAATGCAGTCTTTTATTACACTGCCGCTTTCAAGCTTAAAGTTTCCAAGGTGAGCAAATTTTTGTGAAGGCTGTGCATAACTTAATAACGGCAGAAAAATTATTAAGAGAAAATAAATCGACATCCTGTAAAATTTTTCCATTTAATTTTTCCTTTAACCTAATTTTACTTTTCACTTACGCACTTATTCTAATAATTAACCGGTACTAATGAATTTGAAAATTCATACATCCTTGGCTGGTTTAATTTTTTTAAATTGAACTGCAAGCACGCCGGTATTTATATTATTATCTCCCGTTACTACTCATTACCAACAACAACTTTAAACCCTGCGCTGCCTGCTTCTTTTTTAGCAAATCTTGCTTCAACATTCCTCTCTTCGCCGGGGAAGAGTGTTATAAAATTATCTTGCCAATAGGTTGGAAGTATTTCCTCGTTATCATCTTTCCTCACTATTGCAAGCCTGTTCATAAAAGAAAGCTTATCTGTTGAGTTCTTTACCTTTGCGCGAACAACGTATTCCTGTCCTTCTTCTTTTACTGAATACGTCAGCTCCGGCTTGGTATATTCTAAATGAGATAATTCTGAAAAATTCTCACTAGCCTTTTCAGAACCGGCTACTTCGCTGGATGATTCCCAGTAAAGGTTGCTTGAAAGAGCCTTGCCATTTTTGTTTACCAGTTCCAGCTTCACAAAATACACCGGAGTAATTTTGGACAGCTTTGGTATGTTGAATACATCCTGGTAACGGCTCGGGTCAACATTTATTTCTTCGGAGCGTTCCCATCTTGTCTTCAAATTAAAATCAATAATTTTAGCCCTTACAGTCAGGCCATTAAAATTTTTATAGTAAGTGTTTATGACCGATACCTCAAAATCATTTGCATTCAACTGAATATGCAGCGGTTCGCACGCCTTCTTTGCACAGTAATAGCTTGCATTAGGATTCAGGAACCAATCGTATAATTGCCATAAAATATCCGGGTAGCTGGAATTCAATTTCCATATCATAATTCCGCTTGTAACGTCCCACATTCTTGAGTTAGCCGCTTCAAACATTGCACGGTAGCTGTCTGCATTTACAATCTGGGCTATCCGTGCGTAATCGGAAACACTCTTTGTCTGGTAGCCGTATATATTTCTGATTGCTTCGTCATAAGTTTTATAAGCGTAGCCGCCTACATCCCATGCGCCGTGTTCTGCCCAGACACTGTCAAGCGGAAAATAAGCAGTCGACTCGTCGCTCCCCGCATTGAATATAAACTTCTTTATGCTGCTCAAAGTTGGAACCGACGGAACTCCTAATTCATCTCTGAACATTTGTCCTTCGGCTGTATCTATCAGATTAAAAAAGTAAGAATAAGGATGCCATGAATAGCCCGGCGCACCTTTATCAGTTACGCCGAGAGGCAGTTCATGTTTAATATAAGGAGTAATTTTTTCCCAGTCCCACCATATGCTTGAAGAAGGAATAAAGGGTCTGGAGTTATCCAGCTCTTTTAAATCGCTTTTAAGAGCAAGATAAAGATCCGGTCCCGGTACGTTTTCATTTTCTGCGCACCAGATTACGAGGCTCGGATGGTTCCTGTATCTTAAAATTATATCGCGCTCATTTTCAATTGCTAATAGATGATCAAGCGGCAGGTATGCGGACTTTGTTCCCGGCACTGTAATCCAGCATTGATAAAAAGTTTCCCACAACATCAATCCGTACTTGTCGCATGCCTCCATAAAATCTTCCGGCGGTGAGGGCATGTCTTCACTCGCTACCATGTTCATGTTGGCATCCGCAAGCAGTCGAGCTTCATCGTATATTCTTTCTTTGTTCATATCGAGCAGCATGTCTGGCTGCAGCCATCCGCCTTTGCAAAATATTCTTTTTCCGTTTATATAGAATACCCTTCCGTAATCGCCGTTAAGCTCACGGATTTTGTTTTCGACCTGTCTGATTCCGAATAAAACATTTTTCTCATCGGAAATTTTTCCATCTTGTTCAAAAGTAAGTTTAAGATTGTGAAGGTATTGTTCACCATATCCATTTGGCCACCAGAGATGCGGATTCTTTATTGTTAGCTGAGCAATATCCTTGTAGCTCAAACTCACAGTAACTGAGCTGTTAGCCGGTACATTAACTTCCTTCTCGAAGTTTATGCTTTTCATACTGCCGGAAAATTCTTTTACGTAGTCTCCCATGTTCACGTTTGTCAATAAGTCTATTTTCCCTTTCAATAACCCTGTTTGAGCTTTGCCGCTGGTATTATCAAGTGTTGCACTGATTGTAAGGTAAGCTGTAGTCGTATCAGGTAACGGCAGACTTGTAACGATATAAGGATTTACGATATTGACGTTGCCTGTAAAAGTAAGATAAACGTCTTGGTAAATTCCCGTATTTCTGTCTCTAACCGGCAGTGCGCAGTCCCACCCCCCAGATATTTTAAGAGTTTCATCCTTAAATAAATCTTCAGCAGGACCGCGGTTGTTTCCCAAAGCCTTAAATTGCGTCCCCGGTATTCCGGGATGATCTACCGGAAAAATTTTTACGGCTAAATAATTTGTCTCTTCCTTTTTAACATAGCTTGTAATGTTGTATTTAAATCTCCTGAACATGCCTGCCATTTCAGCCGAGTCTGCTATCCTTGTTCCGTTAAGCCATAATTCTCCGCGATAGTTTATGCCGTCAAAATTCAACCAGACTTGCTTACCTATTTCATTAGCCGGAAGTTCAAATTTTGTTATGAACCAATAAGGCTTCTTCCATGGGTTCTCATGGTTCGGCAGATAGCTGTACTTTGCAAGATTATGCTCGGCATTAAACTTGTCTGAAATATCCGGTATTAAATAGTTGTTCATACCTAATCTCGGATCCGGATAAACTCCGTTCTTAACTAATCCGTTTAACACCGTGGTAGGAACTGTTACGTTGTACCATCCGCTTTGTACAAAATTCCCGGTAGAAATTTCTTTACCGCTTGCTTGTACTAAAACAGTGGACTTTAACTGCCAGTTCTTTAACGGCATTTTGGAATCTTTTAAACTACCGGTTTCCTGTCCAAACAAATATTGAATACCTGCAGTTATAAAAATGAAGAGAAGAATTCCTTTAGCTATTTTCATTTTGTTCTCAAAATATTTTATTCAATCTACACATTATTAAGAGCCAGGGAAGCGGCGCCGATAAACCCGGCATTTGCACCAAGGTTTGCACACACTACCTTCGTTCTTTCAGCCGGGGTTGGGCATAGATGCTTGCGCAGTTCTTTTTCCATTCGGGATGAAAAAAACTTGTAGGCATTGGATATCGAGCCTCCTAATATTACTATATCCGGATCGATTAAATTAACCGACCACGACAGCGCTACAGCCAGATGCGTGCCGAATTCTTCCCAAGTTTTTAATGCATCCGGATCGCCTTTTTCTGCTAATTGTGAAATCTCTAAGGCTGTTTTATCAGCCGTTTGCTGCGCCTTACCAGCATTGCAAATAACTTTATAAATTTTGGAAACGCCGGAGCCGGAAACGTAATCTTCTATTGTTCCGTCAAGATACGGCGAGGGCCAAATTTCTGCCGCCGAATCCGTTGAGCCGTTAAGTATTTTTTTATCCATAACAATTGCGCATCCGATGCCGGTACCTAAAGTAAATCCAACTATGCTGTTCATTCCCTTGCCGCTTCCGAAAAGTGCTTCGCCGTATATCAAGCAGTTTGCGTCATTGTTCATATAAACCGGCAGCGGAAAGAATCCTTCAACCATTTTTTTCAAAGGATAAAAATGCATCGTCGGCAACTGCGGACATTCGAGAATAACTCCATTTTTTATGTCTATCGGACCGGTTACTCCTAATCCGATTCCTTCAACTTTATATTTTTCAGAATTGACCGCTAAGCGGGAAGAATCTATTTTCTTCAAAACTCCTTCAATTGAATCCGTTACTCTTTTAAATATTTTACCGGAATCATCATTAGCATTAGTTGAGACTTTTACCGGCTCGCATACCATTTCGCCTTTATCATTCATTGCACCGGTTAGAATTTTCGTCCCTCCGAAATCGACTCCTATGTAAATCTTTTCACTCATTATATTCTCATTATTCTTAGTTCTTAATTCATTATTCATATTACGTAATTAACAACGTTTGGAGTAAAGGAGTGTCGGAATATTGGAGTAAATTGATCAGTTCCATTACTCCAAAACTCCATTACTCCAAGAAAGCTTATATCATGTGTTCCATATTCGTCATTCGTCATTCTTTATTCCACATCTAATTTTCCTTTGCCCCATACGGCAAGAGAAAACACGTATCCGAATGCAATCAGGTTAATTGCCATAGCCCAATGCATGCCTGCGAAACCTCCTACTGCGCCAACAAGCCAACCTATAAAAGCACCACCTACTATTGCAGTACCTAGTATTCCGGATATAGTTCCGTGGTTGCTATCAAAGCTGTTTACCGCCGCACTAAATATCGAAGTGAAGGATGCGCAGGTAAAGTAGCCTACCAGAGCAAATGCAACTAAGGATACATTCGTGCTTCCAAAGATTGCTATTACCAAAAAGATGATTGTACCGAGGCTGTGAAAAATGAAAATCTTCTTCTCGCTTATGTACTTCATCATTGGTGAAATAATGAGCCTCCCAAAAGCCTGGAACAGCCAAAATAACGCTACTACTAATGCAGACTTTGAAGGAAACGCTGCATTCCAGATTGTACCTGTTTTCCAGAAAGAATCCTGAGCACCAACATTATGAATCTTGTCCATGAAGATTAATATGTATGACGAAGTCCCGACTTCTGCACCAACGTATAAAAATATTCCTAAGCTGTAAAACAGAATAACCGGATTTTTGATAAGCGAAGCGACCTGGGCAATTCTAATTCTCTCTTCATCAAGGATATGCACTTCCGGGAACTTAGCTAAGAACAACAGCACAAGCAGCACCGCGTTGATAATACCAAATAGAAGATATACACTGCTCCACGATAAGCCGTCGCTCTCAACAAGCGGAACCAACAGAGGGCTGATTGCATAACCTAAAGCTCCGATGCCGATTATTGCCGTCAAGTTTGCAGTATAACGGGAAGCAGCGTCCAGTTCACGAATGAAGGGATTACCCGCTGTTTGAATAGCGGTAACCCCAATCCCAATCGTGAATATCATTAGTATTATTATTATGTAATTGTTTGTTAGGTAAAAAAGAAAACTGCCAAGGGTCATCAGCACCATCCCAAGCAGCAGTACAAACCTTGCACCCATTCTATCCATGGCTATACCGAACGGGATGGAAAAAAGACCATAGGCAAGGTAAAATGCAAAAGGCAGAAGCGCTGCTATCTGAAGCGATAGATTAAACTCAGACTGGAATTTATCGATTATAACTCCGATAACTGCGGTAACCAGACCGAATGCTACATACATCAGAATTGTAATCGTCAACAGATATTTGTTTTTTCTAATTGTACTCATATTTGTTCTATTCAGTTAAAGTTATTTTTCCGCCGTGAACAAAATTTCCCGGCTCGAATCCGTTTTCTAATGCAAGATGATTTACCAATAACTGTACCGGCATTATGCTCTGAACCGCAAACAGATATTCATCCTGTTGGTTCATTACTATTACTTTGATATTCGGATCAGATGTATGAGGATCTTCGTTAGTAATAATAAACACCTTTCCTTTATACTTTGCTATATCGGCTGCCATCCTTATACTTTGCTTGTATGTTTTACCATCTGCAGCAAACATGATTGATTTGAAGCCGGGCTTGATCATTTCCATCGGTCCGTGCCTGAACTCTCCGCCGAGCGTCCCGGCAGCAGCAATCTTAGCTGCTTCTTTAAACATAAGCTCGCTCTGCTGGGCATTGGCAAACAAAGGTCCGCGCCCGATGAATTGAACAAAATCTACATTACCGAAGAAGGAAAACTTATCTTCCATTATGCTCTCATAATTTGCAAGGAAGACTTCGGAATCGGCAATTAGTTTTTTAACCTGGGTAATCTTATCATTGCCCCATTTGCCCATCAGGTACCATCCGAGTATAGCTATAACCAGAGTTAAAGTTGTATAAGTCTTGGTCGAAGTCATTTCTTCCTTCCCAGCTTTGCTTAACAAAGTTTCGGCTGCATTCTTAGAAAGGTAGCTTTCATTTTCGTTGCTTACTCCAAGACAGGAAATATTACCGGCAAGTTCCTCGATAAACTTAACTACTTCATAGCTTTCACCGGATTGAGAGATGCACACAACCAGCACCTTGCTGCTTAATATTGATGAATGATAATATATAAGCTCGCTGGTGTTTATTGCAAAGGAATGAATACCTAGCCTATTAAACAAACAAGCTGCTGCATAGGATGTAAAATACGAGCTTCCCATACCTGTAAAGATTATATTTTTATAATTCCCCTTGTTTAATAGCTCTTTAATCTTCTTTAGCTTATTTATGCCTTCTTCACTGCAATAAAAATCTAAAGTCGATTCGAGAGATTTTGGCTGGCCTAAAATTTCAGATAAAAACTTGTTCATTATTTTACTTTCACCGCTCTTAGTTCCCAATTCCACTTATTCAAATCCAGACAGTGGGAATAGAAAATATATAATTGATTATTAAACACGTACTGGAATGCGCAGGCATCATCATCTGGAAGCAGAGGATTGTTTGCCAACTTCTTGTAAGGTCCTTCAACATTCTTGCTTTCATACGCTAACGTTACCCACTTGTTGTCCCACTGACCTTCTTTGATTGATTCAATCAGCAAGTAATATTTATTATTGTAATATGCTATTGAAGGCGAAGCAATTGTATAGCTGGAAGTTAAAAGCGTTTTCGGTCTTGCATTCTTCAGTCCTTCGATAGTCTTGCTTTTTAGAATCTTGATCTGCCAGAAATTCTTTATCTTTTTTATATACTTTGTCTTTTTGTTAATATCCTGCCGCCCAACTAAAGGCTTGTCGTTGCTTCTTTCAACGCCGTGGTAATAGGTTAAATAAAAATATCCGTCCTGTTTGTTAAAGAAGATGAAAGGATTTTGGTTTTGAGTCCCTACTTCTCTTTTTACTACTACTGTTGTATCGCCGAAGTTGATGCCGTCTTTACTTGTCAGCATTACAATACGGCTGTCGTTATTTTCATTATACTGGGCATAGAACATGTAAAAGACGTTATCAGCCAATACAACAGAAGGCCATCTGCAATCTCCATGGATAATCGGATTGCCTTCATATTTATCCCAATGAATCAGATCGTTGCTTCTAACAAGCCCACCCTTTCTCAACTGTGGATCTCCACCGTAATAAGAAAGCCCGTAATATCCCCAATATTTATAGCCGTCTTTATTTGCTTTTACTACTGATAATGTATGAACCTTATTGTAATCCCATTTACCGCTGTCGCCTTCCAGGACAACTATACTCTTGGTGATTGGCGGGTAGCTCGCTTCTTGCGCATATTGTTTGCACGCTAATAAGAATACTATAAGGACGGTTAATAAATTACCTAACATTTTAATCTTCATATGTGATACCTTTTTTAATTTTTTATTTTTGGTTATTAGACAATTACAACTTCAACTCCCATTTCGTTTAGCTTTTGTATTTCGGCTTTATCCATCTTTTTGGTAGTTATGATTTTATTTATTTCTTTAATCTGGCAGATTACGCCGAGACTTCTTCTACCGAACTTGGATGAGTCGACCAACAGAATATTTTCTCCTGCGCGCTGCATCATTACACGGCTAGTGTTTGCCTCAATAATATCGGGAGTCGTCAAACCGGTTTCATAATCAATTCCGTCAACGCCATGGAATAATTTATCAGCCGAAACTTTACGCAATATATCGTCGGCGAAAGGTCCTACTAATGTCGAAGAATTTTTCTGTAAAGCACCGCCAGTTAAAATTATTTCACAATCGCTTGCCGAGAGTTCAAGCGCAATGTTTACAGCGTTTGTAATTACCGTAATGCCCTTCAAGTTTTTCATATTTCTGGCAAGCTGCGTTGTAGTCGAACCGGAATCTAATATTACAACATCACCGTCCGATATTAGCTTTACGGCTTCATCAGCTATTCGTTGCTTTTCATCTGCATTCAGCTTTTCTTTTTCATTTAAGTTTAGCCCGTGGAACAAAGGCTTATGCAATATGGCTCCGCCGTGTGTACGCTTCAGCAGCCCCTGGCTCTCCAGGATATCCAAATCTTTTCTTATTGTTACAGATGTCGTATTAAATTCTTTTGTAAGATCTGCTATCAGGACTCTATTTTCCCTTTCAAGTTTCTTCATTATTCCCCTCATACGTTCTTCTTGAAATACTTTCTGATCGTTGCTTTCCATTTGCTTCTCCTATACTTTAATAATAACTTTTTAATTCTTACAAAATGAAAATTAAATGAACAAACTTTCTTTTACTTCTGTTTTAGAATTTATTGCATTTTTTATATTTACTTTGTTTTGTTTTTCTTTTATTTCAATAATAGCGTGATATTTTTAAAAAAGCAAATTAATTTTTAATTTTTCAATATTTTTCTTTGCTTTACTTTCGATTTAAGATAGGATACAAGGAAACAGTTAATTTTCTTTTATTTTGCTCTGATTTGTTTTATGAGCGGTTTTCATTTCAATCATATCATCTTTAACGCTTTCAGCTTGACTAATGTTCATGTATTAGATTGCTGAGATTGGTGTCTCTATTTAAAATTGCCGAACAAATCAA